>CAZVZX010000011.1:0-138893 GCA_964631235.1 uncultured Planctomycetaceae bacterium
GCACCTGAAAATCGCCGCTTAACCGCTACCGCCACAACCCGTCAGCCGCACCCCTTTGCCTTTGCACATTGCCTGTTTGTGTCGAGTGTTCTATGTGGCTGACAACCCTCATTCTGCTGACGATCTCGAACGTTTTCATGACCTTCGCTTGGTACGGGCATCTGAAGTTCAAGGCCTCGCCGCTGTGGATCGCCATCGTCGTCAGTTGGGCCATCGCCTTCGTCGAATACTGCTTTCAGGTGCCGGCCAATCGGATCGGGCATAACTCGGGGCTCAGCGCCGCCCAACTGAAGATCATGCAGGAAGTCATCACGCTCGTCGTATTCTGCGTGTTTTCGATCACCTACTTGAACGAACCGTTGCGATGGAACTACCTGGTGGGCTTCGGCTGCATCGCGGCCGCCACATTTTTCGTCTTCGCCCCGTGGGCCAACGTGGCCCACTAATGGAAATGTGACCGGCCGCATCGGTTCCGCTCAACGCAGTTCGTTCCGCGAGTCGTCAAGAATGAAGATTCAATTCCTCGGTGCGATTCGCCAAGTGACCGGATCGCAGTACTATCTCGAAACCGATTCGGCGCGGACCATCGTCGATTGCGGCATGTTCCAAGAGCGCGACTACCTCGGCCGCAACTGGGTCGAGAGCCCGCTGCCCTTGGCCGAACTCGACGCCGGCTTGCTGACTCACGCGCATTTGGACCACTGCGGGCTCTTGCCCAAACTGGTTCACGAAGGGCTGCGCTGCGCGGTGCGCACCACCCCCGCCTCGGCCGATCTGGTCGAGATCGTGCTGCGCGATTCGGCCAAGATCCAAGCGGAAGACGCCGCCTTCAAGATCAAACGGCATCAGAAGGAAGGACGTCGCGGGCCGTATCCGCCTCGCCCGCTTTACACCGACAAAGATGTCGATCGCACGATCCCGCTGTTGAAACGCACCCCCTACCGCGAGGCCGTCGAGATCGGCTCGGGATTGCACGCCCGATTCCACGACGCCGGGCATATCCTCGGGTCGGCCATGATCGAGATCGAGGCGGCCGCAAACGGCGCTGCCCGAACCGTGATCTTCTCCGGCGACATCGGCCAATGGGATCGCCCGCTGATCCGCGATCCGAGCACGTTCCGCCGGGCCGACTACGTGGTGATGGAATCGACCTACGGCGACCGAGTTCACGAAGACCACGGCAGCGTCGAAGATCAATTGGCCAAAGTCGTCAACAGCACCGTCGAGATGGACGGCAAGCTGATCGTGCCCGTCTTCGCCATCGAACGCGCGCAAGAGCTGATCTACTACTTGGGACGCTTGATCCGCGAGAAGCGGATTCCGGCCCTGCCGGTGATCCTCGACAGCCCGATGGCCAGCGACGTGATCGAGGTCTTTCGCCGACACCGCGACTGTTTCGACGACGAGGCCAACTCGCTGTGGGATTCGGGCCATTCGCCGCTGGGGTTCCCGGGGCTGCGCACGGTGCGCGACGTGGACGAATCGAAAGGCCTTAACGAGATGGGCGGTCCGGCGATCATCATGGCCACGAGCGGTATGTGTACGGCCGGACGCATCAAGCACCACCTGGCCCACCGCATCTCGAACCCGCACGATACGATCCTCTTTGTGGGCTACCAGGCCCGCGGCACGCTCGGCCGGCAGATTCTCGACGGCCGACCCGAGGTGCGAATCCACGGGCGCAATCGGCTCGTCCGCGCGCGGGTGCTGCAAATCCACGGTTTCTCGGGCCATGCCGATCGCACCGCCCTGCTCCGCTGGCTTTCCGCCCTGGAAGAACCGCCGCGGCACGTGTTCGTCTGCCACGGCGACGAACCGCAAGCCCTGTCGTTCGCCGAATACATCCGCACCGAGCTGGGCTGGTCGGCTTCCGTCCCCCGATATATGCAAACCGTAACGCTCGACTGACGCACAACGGCCGTTCGAGACGAGGCCGCGAATCGGCAGGCGACCGCTCGGCCCCCCCCGTTCCGTCGAAAGCTCGTTGAAAAACACGATAGCAACGAATTCAGCCCGCGAATTCTCCGAAAAACACGCACGGCCGCGAATCCAATCACGGCTTTTTCAACGGGCCGCCAAGCGAGTACGTGCCCGTAGAAACGCATCGGCGGCGGGGCGATAAAAGACGGGAACCGTGCTATCGGCGGCGCATCATCGCCCGTTGAATATCGCGTTGGGCTTCGGCCTTCTTCATAGCCGCCCGTTTGTCGTGCTGTTGTTTCCCCCGGCACAGGCCCAAAAGCACCTTCACGCGCCCGCGATGAAAATAGAGCCGCAAAGGGATCAGCGTCAGCCCCTTTTCCGTGGCGCGGAGAGCGAATCGCTTGAACTCGCGGCGGTGGATCAGCAGCTTTCGCGGCCGTTTGGGCTGATGGTTGAAGACGGTGGCCTGCTTGTACTCGGGAATGTCGCACTGCAACAGCCATAGCTCGCCGTCGCGTACCCGGGCGAACGACTCGTCGAGCGACACATGCCCCTGGCGCAGACTCTTCACCTCGCTGCCCAACAACACGATGCCGCATTCCAGCGTCTCGAGCACCGCGTAGTTGTGCTGCGCCTTCCGGTTCTGCGCAATGACTCGCTCTTGCGAATCGTCGGTCTTTTTGGACTTGTTGCTTTTGGCGATGGCAGCAACTCCTCTTCCGCCTGATGGCTTCTCGGATGAATTCGTGCAGTGCCTATTTCTCGTTCGGTCCGTCCGTGCAGATGAATCGGCCGCCCCGTGATCTTGCTGTCTCGTTACGTCGCCGCCCTGGGTTATGGTGCTCCAGGGCGGTGTCAACGATCCCTTCTTCTCGGAATCGGCAACGGCGATAATGAATCGTTCGCGACTGCGGCGTTGCCCTTGGCTTTCGAGGGTGTTCGCTCTGCTGGGTGCAATCACGAGGAAGCAGCCCGGGCGGCCGCAGGCAGCATTATCCCCTTGTAATGAGTTCCGGCGATGTCTTCAAGGCCCTACGATCGAGCTGGGCGGAGCGACGGCGGTTGGCCCGACGATTCGGGCACGCCGGCGCTGCAGGCATTCTTGCTCGATCGGATCGGGTTCGACGTTTGCCTTCAATTGCAGCAGCAGCTTGTGCCGGCGGTGGCTGCCCGCGACGACGGGCAAGCGACCGTGCTGCTGGCCGAGCACCCGCCGGTGATTACCGTGGGCCGCGGCGGATCGGCCGGCGAAGTGGTGCTGGGCCATCCGCTTATCCGGCAAGGGCAGGTGGCCGTGCGCTGGACCAATCGCGGCGGCGGGGCGTGGTTGCACTGCCCGGGCCAGTTGAGCGTCTATTGCCTGACCCCGCTGGGCCATCGCCGTTGGACGCCCGGCGCCTATCTGCGGCGGCTGCTGGCGGCCATCGTCGAAACGCTCGACGATTTGAACGTCGCCGCCGACTCTCGCGGGCGGCTCGACGGCCTTTGGGGCCGCAGCGGACAGTTGGCCGCGGCCGGCTTGGCCTTTCGCCACGGGGTGAGCTACCACGGGCTGTGGCTGAACGTCAATCCGCCGATGGGGCTTTTCCGCCTATTGCAGCGAGGCGACGGCGAGCAAGACCGCATCGGCTGCCTGGTGGCCGAGCGTCGCGGGCCGGTGCGGATGCCCACCGTCCGCGCAACCCTGATCGGCCATCTGGCCGAGGCCCTCGGCTGCGACCGCTATCACCTGCACACCGGACACCCGATGCTTCGCCGCTTGCCTCGCGGACGCCCGAGTGAAGGAACATCGGGCTGAACCCAAGCAATCACCGGCGGAGTCGGCGCAGTCATCGGCGGGCAGCCCGCGCCGAGCAGCTCAAACCAGCCGACCGGCGCCAATAAGCTTACGCCCATCAGCCTGCGCCGGTCCGATCGAACCCATCCGATCGATGGAATCAGCCCGCGCCGATCAGCTTTCGCAGGTGTTCCAAACTGCGTTGGGCTTGCTCGACGGTGCCGCACTCGACACTGAATACGATGTCGCGCGGGGCACGGCGGCAGATTTCGACGACGCGAGCCCAATCGATCACCCCGTCGCCGCAGGCGCAGCCCACCGGGGTGCCGGTCACTTTGCCGCGCTCCGAGTCGGACTGAACGACCGAGATATCCTTGGCGTGCAGGTGGACGAGCCGATCGACGACCGATTCGAGCCAGGGATAGGGGTCTTCGCCGGCCAAGTACGAGTTGCCGGTGTCGAAGTTGATTCCCAGGGCGGGCGACTCGACGAGGCGGTAAATGCGATCGAGTCCGGCGGGCGTTTTGCTGTATTGCTGGTGCGGCTCGAGGCCGACGAGGATGCCGCGCAGCTCGGCCGCCGCGGCCGCCTCGTGCAGCGTGTAACGCATCAAAAGGTGGTCTTCTTCAACGGTGGTCCAGAGGGGCTTGGGGCCTTCGTCGGTATTGACCACCGGCGCGCCGCACTCGGCCGCAAAGCGAATGGCGTGCTTGAGGTATTCCACGCTGATTTCCGGCTTGCATAGCGGCGTGTGCGCCGACAGGCCGGAAAGCTTCACGCCCGCACGCTCTGCCGCGCGCCGCACCCGGTAGGGATCGTCCCACAGAGAAACGCTGTGGAAGTAGCCGGCCTCGCTGAGCAGCTCGCGGCCCCAGTGGACCATCGGCTCGATATACTCGAAGCCCAGTTGGGCGGCCTTCTCCACGCCCCATTCGAACGACTTGTCGTCGTGCCGGACGAACTCCATGTTCACGCCGATGGCGAGCTTGCCCATACAGAGTCTTCCTTTCGCTTCGAGAATGATTTTATGCGCCGACGCCGGTTTGCCCTCGGCCGGCTCGTTCGATACGATAATCAATAACCTGATTGCGCGAACACGGCAACGCGGATCATCTCGCGACCGCCGCGCCCGGCGGGTCGCGGCCTGCGCGCCGCACATCGGGGCGGGCGGGTTGCCGCGATCGGCCGAGGGGGTTCAGTCGGCCTCTCAGTTTACGTGGCGTCGAAGCAAGAATGCAATCGGCCGCTTGGTTGCCAAAAACGGGAATGCACCCCTTGACTGCGCCGGCGGTCGCTTCCGCAGTTGTACGAAAATAGTGAATGATGTCGGCAGAATCTGAGTGCCATCCGACCGATTCCCCCCCTTCGCCCGAGGTGCGAACCGAAGCCTCGTGCGGCGCGGCGCTGTGCGGGCCGGGCCTGCCCCGCTGGCTGAAGCGGCGGGTGCCCAAGGGCAACGCGAATCACTACACGGCGCGGCTGTTGGCCGAGTTGAACCTTGCGACCGTGTGCGACCATGCCCGCTGCCCGAATCGCATGGAGTGCTACGCGCGGCACACGGCCACCTTCCTGCTGCTCGGTTCGGTCTGCACGCGGCAATGCCGGTTTTGCGGGGTGAGCAAGGGCCGCCCCGAACCGCCCGCGGCCGACGAGCCGCAACGCGTGGCCGAGGCGGCGCGCCGTCTCGGTTTGCGTCATGTAGTGCTCACCTGTGTAACGCGCGACGATCTGCCCGACGGGGGCGCCGGCCACTTCGTGCAAACGATTGAAGCAGTGCGTCGGGCAACCTCGGCGATGATCGAAGTGCTGCCCAGCGATTTCGGCGGCAACCTCGAATCGGTCGATCTGCTCCTTTCGGCCGAGCCGGATGTCTATAACCACAATGCCGAAACCGTGCCGCGGCTTTTTCCGGTGGTCCGCGGCCCGCAGGCGAACTATCGCCGCACGCTCGAGATGTTCCGCCACATTCGCCGCCGCCGGCCGAAGATGCCGCTGAAAACCGGTCTGATGCTCGGCCTCGGCGAAACCGACGACGAACTGCTCGATACACTAGTGGATTTACACCAAGCGGGCTGCCGGTGGCTCACGCTGGGTCAGTATCTTCGGCCCAGTGCGGCCCAAACGCCGGTGGCGCGCTATGTGCCGCCGGAGCAGTTCGACCGCTGGAAACGGTGGGCCGAGCAGATCGGCTACACGCAGGTAGCGGCCGGCCCGTTCGTCCGCTCGAGCTATCATGCCGCCGAGATGCTGGGCGAAGCCGAGTAGCGGCCGCACGCGCGAAGGCTTCGCGATTGTTCTGCGGCCAGGATCAAGCAAGTGGTTGTGGTCAACCCAGAAACGGGCGACACTCGCAATGGCTTCGCCGTTGAGCTTCGGCGGGAGCGCGCGTTCGCCCGAGCGTGCTTCGTTCAATCGGTCTTTGCCGAGCCTCGCGACCTGTCCGCGTTGAAGGCTACGGCCGCCGGGCATCATCGCGATTTGCGAAGATCAATCGTCTCCCAGGCCTTCATCGGGCAATTGCACCTCGGCCACGGCCTGGCCGGGCAGAACCGTATCGCCTTCGGCCGCCAGTTTTCGAATCAATTGGCCTTCCACCGGGCTGGAAAGATCCCACGTTGCCGGCCCGCAGAGCAGTTCCACCACGGGCATTCCCGCCCGAACGTGCGCCCCGCGACGGACCAACCAGGTGCTCAGCGCGATCGGCGCGCCTAAATCCATCTCGGGCACGATAATCGCGTAGGTTCGCGGCATCGACGGGTCTTCCGAGCTCAATTCATGCTGTTGAGTCGGGTGGTTTCTTGAACTGTGTTCGCTGTTGCTCGTCGTCGGGCCGCTACGACGAGCAGCACGAACAGTCGGCTGCCGGCGGATCGTCGGGGAAAAACAGATCGTCGTCGTCGATGTCGGGAATACCCACGACGAGGACGCGCATCCGCCCCACCGCCCCGTGAACCACCCCGGGGGGAATATGCACCATCGTTCCCGCGCGAATCGGGTGCTCGACGCCGTCGAGCATTACGCTGCCCTCGCCTTCGAGCACGTAGTAAAGCTCGACGCCGCGGCGGTGGTAGTGCAGCCGAGCACCGTCGATATCGACCACATGGGCCCAAGCAGCCACCTGATCGTCTTCGCGACTGATGAGCCGATACCGCCAGCCGCACGTGCTGCGTTCCTTCGGGGCCTCGGATTCATGACGGATCAACGTGCGAAGCACGGCACTGGGCTCCATGGTCCAACCTCACAAAAAAACCGCGAACAACCGAACGCGATTCAAAGAGAAACTGCACGCAAAAGAGCCGCTTCGTCGCGCCAGCGGCCATATTCGCAATTGTGTGGGACTATTTTGGATCTTGTTGCCTTCTTACACACTTGCGGTTTTGCAAATTTGATTTGCTTCGTTTCGCGTTTTCGCGTTTTCGCGATTCCCCACGTTTTCTTTGTTTTTCGCTTCGCGTTTTCGCGATCTCGGATTCTTTCGTTTCGCATCTTCGCGTTTTCGCGATCCCAAATGCCTTCGTTTCTTTCGCTCCCTCTTTCGCTTCTTCTTTCGCGATTCCGTATTTAACCGCCGAGGGCAAGTCGCCAGCAGAGCCAAGCGACAGGAGCGGCAAGCAGCAGCGAGTCGATGATGTCGAGCACGCCGCCGAAGCCGGGCAGCCAGCGGCTGGAGTCTTTCAGGCCGGCATCGCGTTTGAGCAGCGACTCGGCCAAGTCGCCCAACATGCCCGAGGCGCCCAGCAGCAGTCCCACCAGCAGCGCATTGCCGATCGGCGCCGGCGTAACACCCCACGAATCAACGGCAGCAGGCAGCGCGGTCAAACAAAGATACGCGCCGCCGGCCGCGAAGGCCAGATGTCCGACGGCCCCTTCGACCGTTTTGCCGGGACTGATCTTCGGCACGAGTTTCCGCCGGCCGACGATTCGCCCCACGGTATAAGCCCCCACGTCGCCCAACTTGACCACTGCCAACATCGACAGCACCGCCGACATTCCGAATTGCATGCGCAAGTGAACCAACAGTGCGGCGGGCAGGCCGAGGTAAACGATGCCCAACGCGGTGGATGCCAGACGTCGGGCCGATTGCCCGGGCTGCCGGTAGCGGACCATTTCGGCAATCATCGCCGCTGCAACCAATAGGCCGATAACGGCCAACGTCAGCATGGCCGGATCTGCCTGGGCAAGCGCCGGGCACAGCCATGCCGACCAAGCCACGGCGGCAACCGCCACCGGTCCAGCGATTAAGCACACGCGGTCGCCCGGTGCGCCGGCGGCGGTCAACAGCCGATCGAGTTCGTCGCCCCCGGCGGCCAAAAAGAGAAGCAGCACAGGCATCAGCCAGATGCCCGGCATCGTCGCATGCGCATCGAGCCACGCCAAGCCGATCAGCCCGACCGCCAGCGCGATTCCGAGGATCAACCGCCAGATCAACATCAACACCTCATTCGTGTTCTTTCACCAACCCGCGACCTCGGGAATGCCGCTCGGCCGCGGCAGCGCACGGCGCTCGGCCGTCGTCTGTCGGCAATCGGGCGCAACCGATGGCACCGGACCGAATCGCACCGATGCGTATGACGCGCCGACGCATTCCTTGAAGCCGGCATCCCCAAAAGCCGGCCCCCCTCCGCGAAGAGTGTATCCGATTGACGGCGCGAAACGGCATGACCACAGTGCTTTGCGCGGGGATGAGTATGGCGCGCCGTGGCAGAGGGGTCAAGCGTTCGACGGGGGGCAGCCGCTCCCTTGCCCTCGCATGCGTCGCGGTCTAAAACGCAAACGGCTCGGGGGCAGCAGAAGCGGCGGCCGGGCGACGCAGAGATCAGGCTTAGCAAAGATCGGGCTTAACCGAATCGAGCAAGAACGGAAGCGCCGGAAAGCACGGTTCGACGTGCATCGCGTCGGCGCATGAGCATCACTCACCCACCTGAGAATCCTTGCCTTCGCCTTCGCTCGCGTGATCAAACAAGTGCCCCCGCTTGCCAGTGCAGTCCGGTTCACTCCTTTACCGTGGGTTTGCGATCATCAGGTTATTCCGATCAACGGCTACGAAAAGACTGTACACAATCAGTGATCCTTCTGTACAATGACCCAGTCGGTTCACCCCCCTCATTCGTTGGGAGGCAGCGATTCATACTCGTTTCATAAAGGTTGACGCATGTTGCGGATTCATTTCGTTCTTGCGGTCACGTTGTCGATTGGTTTGGCGGCCGAAAGTTATGGAGATTGGGCCACGGACTATGCAGTCTTCGGCAACGACTCGCTGACGTTTCTCGGCTTTGCCAAGGTTCGCGGTGGGTTGGCCGGTTCCAACGGCGACGTTCATCATCGGGGCGGAATGGGCGAATTTGACGGCATTCGGGGCGGCGGTGTGTTCAATCCAACTCCACCCGCTGCATGGAATGCACGCCAATATGTTTTCGGCGACGTGATCTTTAATTCCGGGGTGACGATCAACAGCCTGTCAAATATCATCGGTTCGGTGCATTCGGGCGGGCCGGTGAGCATCGGCGCCAATGCCGGAGACAAGGGCGTCGGTGGTGACATTATCGCCGTGGGGCCGGTCAGCATTTCCAGCTACAACACGATTGGCGGCAGTATTGTTTCCGGCGGTGATGTCACACTAGACAGCGGCTGCGACGTTGCGGGGAACCTCGGCTCCAACGGCAACGTCGTCCTGGGGGTGAACAACCACGTCATCGGCCTGGTGACGCACTCCGGCACGCTGAAGGTGGGCACGTTCTCTACAATCGGCGGAAGCGCCATCGGCACGGTCACTCCCAATCCGACTGCATATACGCCGGTCTCCGTGCCCCCAGCCACCGTTTTTACTTCAGGCGGCCCCAACCTTGATCTGGAGGTTTTTGCCGATCGCGCGATTGCCCCCGGCCGGTACGGCACGATGACGCTCCGCGGCTCGAACACGGTGCGGCTGACGGGCGGAGACTACTACTTCGATTCAATCCTTTCGCCAGGTACCTTCACCGATTTGCACCTTGACCTGACCCACGGCCCCATCAACGTGTTCGTCACGGGCGACGTGCAGTTTCAGCGGGTTTATGCCTACGTCAATGGCGTGGATTACAAGCAGGCCAACCCCGCGCTGGCCGCCGACGTTTGTCTCGAGTCGCACGGCAATATCACAATGTCGGGCCGCTTCTTCGGCTCGCTGTTCGCGCCCCTTGGCGACATTACCACCGGCACGATCGGTTCCGTGATCGGTTCGGTGATCGCCGGCCATAACGTGACGATCGGCTCGTCCACGTCGATCCAAAATGCGGAAATGATCTATGTCCCCTCATCGTATCTCGCGGCGGCCGTGCCCGAGCCCTCGGCGTTGGGTCTCGTTGCGGCGGCGATTGGGTCGATGGCGTTGGTTATTCATGCCGGCTGCCGCCGGCGCTAAGAGTCAACACCGAATGCCGGCAGTTGAGACGATTGCACCGATAGTCATTGTCCGACAAGGACTTGCTCCAGGTAGTCCTCATCCCAGCCGGCGGTGAGGCGTTTGTTCTCGATTCCGCCCTTGATCGTTCTCTCGTTGCCGAACATGTTCAGCGCGAACGGCCGAACGATGCGCGGATTCACGTTGGCATGACCTTCTCCCGCCCGACATTGGTTGATGGCCTTGTCGAACAACGGCGGTTTCATGCCGTCTGTTGCGATCGCACGCGGGTCGGCGGCACAGAATCGTGGTCAAAAAAGTGAGTCGTGCGAAAAGATCTTGTCGGTCCATGGCGTTTGCGCATCGAAGGCAAATGCGCTCTCCCGCGCGCCTTCTCGTGATTCCGAATATCGCGATCTCGCTCTGTCACGCGATCACACGCGCATCAATCGCGCCTTGGCTTTGTCGCGTTTGTGCCATCAAGAAAGACCGCATTTGCGCCATCTTTCGATCGAGCCGCGGCGTCTGCGTGCTGGCGATTCGAGCACTCGCACGTGTGAATGGAATTCGGAGGCGGCGGGCGGCTTACCGTCGGCGGAGGACGAAGATGGCGTCGGCCAGTTCGTTGTCGAAGGGCCGCGGGTCGTCGATATCGCACCAGAAGTCGTACACTTCGCACAACTGCCACTGGGGCACGGCGGCGAACAGTTGCCGCACCTGCCGCGCGTTGTAGATGCGCAGGGGGAATTCGTCTCGCAGGCGGAGGGAACCGTCGGGGCGGTCGATCCGCGAGGTCATGCGCAGCCGTTCGATGCGCGTGCGGCGATCGGCCGCGGTTACCCGCAACGTAACGGTCATCCGCGTTCGGCCGCGAACCACCGTCCACCGCTCGGTGCTTTCCAGCGAGGCATCGGGCGGAAGCAGATGGAAGCCCAGAAGGTAGATGCCCCCGGGCCGGACGGCGCGGGCCATCGCCCGCAGGTGGCT
Source organism: uncultured Planctomycetaceae bacterium (assembly GCA_964631235.1). GTDB lineage: Bacteria > Planctomycetota > Planctomycetia > Pirellulales > Thermoguttaceae > JARKPK01. The sequence goes on from CAZVZX010000011.1 coordinate 11,067, forward strand.
GCGTGCGGCCTCTTCGCTAAGCAGGTGGCGAAAGCTGTTCAACAGGCAGTAGGCCGAGTCGGCGCGCCGCGCGAGGCGGAAGTCGGTCATGTCGCCTTCGATCAACTCGGCCGACAGCCCGCGACGACGCAGCCGGCGGTCGGCATAGCGCAAGGCGTTGGGGTTCAGGTCGAGCCCGATCATCTGATACCCACGGGCGGCCAGCGCGGCCAGCGACCGGCCCGATCCGCACGCAGGCTCGAAAAGCCGCTCGACGGTTCCGGTGGCGAACCGGCGGCAGGCCGCTTCGATGAACCGGGTTTCTAACGGCGTTTGATCGCGGAAGGCAAGGTCGTAGTATTGCGGGTAGTCGTACCAACTGGTGCCGGACTGTAAAGCCGTTGACATAGAATCCTTTTGAAAGACGAAAAAACAAGGCCGAAATCGCTCCCGACCCGCACGGTATTCTGGTTCTTGCTTTGAGCGTTCCCCACTATAACCGAGCGGCGACGGGCGAAAAGGTGAGGCGCGGCGAGGAATCGGTTAGAACACCGGCGCCGTCGGCGATACGGGCCGTGGACGGACAGACGACGGGCAGAGGCCGGGGCGAATGTCGCCTGGGGCGAGCCACCGGGCGCGGGTTGCGGGTTACCTTGCGGGCCGACCGGCGGCATGACAGAATTGAACGACTATGATCGTTTGGAATCAGCGAGGCCCGCTGCCCGAATCGTTTCGCGGCGGAGCGGTTACCATCGGCAATTTCGACGGCGTGCATCGCGGCCACGCGCAGATCGTGGCACGCGCCCAGCGACTGGCAGCCGAACTGGGCGGTCCGACGGTGGTGTTCACCTTCGATCCGCATCCGGCACAAGTGCTTCGCCGCGACGCCGCCCCCATTCCGCTGACCACCACGGCGCGCAAGGCCGAGCTGCTCGAGGCGCTGGGGGTGGACTGCTTGGTCGCTTATCCGACGGATCGGGCGTTTTTGCACTACGATGCCGAGAGCTTCTTCCGCCGCGTGCTGTGCGACGATTTGGCCGCCAAGGCGATTGTCGAGGGACGCGACTTTCGCTTCGGACGCGGCCGCGAGGGCGACATCGCCACCTTGGCCCGTTACTGCGAGTCGGCCGGCATTGTGTTCCAGGTGGTCGAGCCGTTGGTCGATGACGGACAGGTGATCTCCAGTTCGCGGGTTCGCGCGCTGCTGGCCGCCGGCGAGGTGGACAAAGCCCGCGGGCTGCTCACGCAACCGTATCGCCTTAGCGGCACGGTGGCGGTTGGCGCGCGGCGCGGCCGAACTCTGGGGTTTCCCACAGCGAATCTCTCGGCCACGGCCACGCTTGTTCCCGGCGAGGGGATTTACGCGGCTACGGCCCACGTGGCCCAAGGCACATTCCCTGCGGCGGTGAGCCTTGGGCCGAATGTTACCTTCGACGAGGACGAGCGGAAGATCGAGGTTTATCTGATCGACTTTTCGGGGGATCTCTACGGCCAACCGCTGAATGTTGACTTTTTGTCGCGGTTGCGCGACATTAAAAGATTCGACTCGACCGAGGCCTTGATCCAGCAGATGAAGGCGGATGTCGAGCAAGTGCGCGCGATCGTTTCGCCGTAGGGCATGGGTGCGGTGAACGCGGTCGATCGGCGGTCGCAGGGATTTCGCTTGTCGAGCAAAGATTTCGGTTATCGAGCAGACTCATTGGCGGGAACATGAACGATTCGATCGCGTCGAGCAACTCTGGGGTGGTGGTGGCGAACGATTCGGCATCCGCCAATGGGAAAGGCCCGTCGTCGGGCGTTGATTGGCCGCGGTTCGTCGAGCGCGTGCGGGCGGCCCGCCGCTTCATTCTCACTTCGCACGTTCGTCCCGACTGCGACGCTTTGGGCAGCGAGCTGGCCATGGCGGCCATTTTGGAATCGTTGGGCAAGGAAGTGCTGATCTGCAACGCCTTTGCGGTGCCGCCCAATTTGCAGTTTATCGATCCGCAGGGGCGGATGCGTCGGCTCGATGTGGACGTGCCCGCCGCGGAACTGGCCGGCTACGACGCCCTGATGGTGCTCGACACCTCGGCCTGGGCGCAACTGGGAGCGATGGGCGAGCAGATCAAGCGGTTTTCGGGCGTGAAAATGGTGCTCGACCACCATGTGAGCGAAGACGACTTGGGCGCCGAGGTGTTCAAAGACGTTACGGCCGAGGCCACCGGCCGACTGGTAATAGAAGCGGCCGACGCCCTGAATGTGCCGCTGACCCTGGCGATTGCCGAACCGGCCTTCATGGCTTTGACGACCGACACGGGCTGGTTCCGTTTTTCTTCGACCCGCGCCGACACCCTGCGTCTGGCCGCCCGCTTGTTGGACGCCGGCGTTCGGCCCGACGACGTTTATCGGAAGCTCTACGAAAACGACACGCTGGGCCGGTTGCGTTTGATCGGGCGAACGTTGGGGCGTGCCGAGATGGAGTTGGACGGTCGGCTGATCCACTCGGCGATCGAGCGAACCGACTTTGCGGCCGCTGGCGCGCATCCGTCGGACAGCGAAGACATCATCAATATGCTCTTGGCCGTCGGCGGGACGAAGTTCGCCGTTCTGTTTGTCGAGCAGCCCAGCGGCGGGTTCAAAATCAGTTTGCGGAGCCGCTGCGACGTGGATTGCAGCCGCTTAGCCGAGCAATTCGGCGGCGGCGGTCATCGGCGTGCGGCCGGGGCGCTGCTGCACGAGCCGCTGCCCGCGGTGCAAGCCCGCGTTCTTGACGCCGTGCGGGCAGCGCTGCGATAATCCGCGTTTGTTTGCCGCGTGTTCGCCAAGGGCAAAATCACGGTAGCGCGCCCACAGGGGCCTGCCGTCCCGTGGTGGTCTGCGCGGCGGCATCTTGGGTGCTGAGAACGTTTGAGACCGGGGAATGCTGTCATGTCGGAAACACCGGGCGGCCCGGCAGGGTCGTGTTGCGAGCAACGGCGGGGGTTCTTGGAAAAGGCGGCGGCGATCGGGGCCGGCGCGCTGGCACTTGTCGCCCCGTTAGGCGTGGGCGTCAACGCTTTTTTACACCCTCTGCGGAAGAAGGGCGGCGGCGACGGGAACTTGCTAAAGATCACTTCGCTGGAAAGCCTGCCCGAAGACGGCACGCCGCGCAAGTTCAACGTAACCGCCGACCGAGTGGATGCTTGGAACCGCTTCAGCAACGAGCCGGTTGGCGCGGTGTTTTTGCGGCGAATTCCGGGCCAGCCCGGCAAAGTGGCGGCCTTTCAAGTGACTTGTCCGCATGCCGGGTGTGCAATCAACTTCGAGCCGACGGAACAGGGCGGTCGATTCTTCTGCCCGTGCCATACGGCGGCGTTCGATTTGGAAGGTCGGCGAACCGACGCCGTTTCGCCCAGCCCGCGCGACATGGACGACCTCGAAGTCGAGATTCGCAACCAGAACGAGATTTGGGTTCGCTTCCAACATTTCGTGCTGAACAAGGCGGAGAAGATCGCCAAGGCGTAGCAGTAGCAAGCGAAAGGCAGCGGAGCTGGTTCGCCTTGGCGGCGGCGCGCGGCCCGAACCGTGGCCGTGGCCGCAGCCGAAACTGACGCGGAATCGGTAGCCACCACCGAACCCGGGAACGGTCGTGAAGATTCGTGGGCGAGGATCGTTTGGCGCGCCGCGCGATGAGAACGAACACGGCCGGGGCCGAGCGACAACAATCGCAGCGTTCGCCGCGCGACCAACGCCCGCGGCCGTTGCGGCCGTTGGGCAGTGAGCCCGTTACAGACACACTTCAAATAAGGCAGTGGAACGCATGAGCGGCTTTTGGACGGAAATCGATCGCAGGTTGGGCTTGAGCGAATGCATCGGTGCGTGTCGGGCGCATCGGGTGCCGGGCAAGGCGAGTTGGCTGAAGGTGTGGGCCTGCGTCATGGTCTTTGCCGTGATCGTACAGGCCGTTACCGGGTTTTTCCTGTGGATGTACTACAGTCCCGGCGCGCAAAGCGCCTGGGAAAGCGTGTATTACGTGCAGAATCAAGTAGCCGGCGGGTGGCTGCTGCGGGCCGTGCATCATTATTCGGCCCATGTGCTGCTGGCTGCGGTAATCGTGTACGTGTTGCAAACCGTGCTCACGGCCGCCTACCGCGCGCCGCGCGAGCTGGTATTTTGGGCGGCGTTGGGCGTGGGCTGCTTTGCTCTTGGTGCGATCATCACCGGTGATCTGCTCTACTGGGACCAGAACGGCTACACCAGCACGAAGGTGCGCACCAGTTTCCTCAATCTGCTGCCCGGCGTAGGGCAATCGCTGCTGGCGCTGGCCACCGGCGGCGGCCCCGACTTGGGCAACCTGACGCTGACCCGCTTCTTCGCCTTGCACGTTGGACTGCTCGGCGGCGGGACGATCGCCCTGGCCCTGGCCCACGCCTACCTGACGCGTCGCGCCGATCGCCTCGAAGCGGAAGGTGCCGCCAGCGAACCGTGGTGGCCCAACCAGGCGTGGATCAGCGCGGTGGCCTGCCTGGTGTTTATTGCCGTCGTGTTCGCCCTCTCGCTGCGCCACGGGGCAACCGGACCGCATCGCGGCGTGTTCCACGGCTCGCCGGCCGACCCGGCCGGTTCGTTCGACGCCGCACGGCCCGAGTGGATGCTTGTGGGCGTGTACGAACTGTCGCATCTGTTCCCGCCGTCGCTTTCGATCGTGCCGATCTTTATCGTGCCCGGGGCTGTGCTGGCCTTCTTCTTGCTGATGCCGTGGATCGGCGCCCGGCCTGGCGGCCGCTTGGTCAACATCGCAGGCGCGTTGGGGCTGTTGGCGATTGTCATCGGGCTGACCTGTTTTTCGTATTACAAAGATGCCGTCAACGAGCCGCACCAAAAGGCCTGGGCGGCCGAACGCGAATTGGCCCTCCGCGTGCGCCACTTGGCCGAGGCGAAGGGCATTCCGCCCAGCGGCGCGCTGACGCTGCTCCGCGAAGACCCGAAGGTGCAGGGCCCGCGGCTCTTCGCCCAACACTGCGCAAGCTGCCACAACTATTCGGCGCCGGACGGCAACGCGATTTTGGCTGAGAAATCGTCGGCCCCCGAGTTGCACGGGTTCGCCACGCGGAAATGGGTTTCGGGCTTCTTCCACGTGAAAACGATCACCGGGCCCGACTACTTCGGCAACACGGCCTTCCGCAATGGCGAGATGGTCGGCGCGGTAAAGGATTGGTGGAAAGAGGCCGGCGACGACAAAGAGGCGGTGGAAGAGCTGACCAAAGAGCTTGAGGCCGTGGCGGCCGCCCTTTCGGCCGAGGCCCAGTTGCCCGCCCAACGCGAGGCCGATCAACGTGATAAGGAATTGATTGCCGCCGGTCTGAAGTCGATCGAAGCGATGTGCGTCGATTGTCATCGCTTCCACAAAGCGAAGGGCGGCGGCGCGCCTGACCTGACCGGCTACGGCTCGAAAGAATGGCTCCACGGGATCATCGCCAATCCGGCCGACCCGCGATTCTACGGCAAAAGCAACGACCGCATGCCGGCCTACCGCGAAATCCTCACGGCGAAGGAGATCGACCTTCTGACCGACTGGCTCCGCGGCGATTGGTTTGAACCATCGGCGGAATAACGGCATCTCCTCGATTTCGCTGACTTCCGGGAGCAGCGTGTTCGGCTCTGTGCAAGGAATGAAGCAAAGCGGGTAGCACCGCCGCTGTCGCCGCGCAAGAACTCAAGTTGTTGCGCCGCTTGACAATCAACTGCACGGGTCGGTATGATTCGATTTTTGCCTTGAGGCGAGCCATCGGCTCTCGGCCTTGGGGCGGACAGGTAGCTCAGTTGGTAGAGCACAGGACTGAAAATCCTGGTGTCGCCGGTTCGATCCCGGCCCTGTCCACCTTTGGGGGATGCGCGCCTCGGATTTGCGCTGTAGCGCTTCCGCGGAAGCGCAATGCGGCATAGCGGGATTAGGCACTTGCCGCAAGATTCCACCCGCTTCCACTGGCTGCTGCGTCGGATTTCGCAGCGATTTCTCGCCCTTTTCTTCGGTTCACTCGGGGCCATTGCTGCCCGGGCGAAGTCGGCATCGCGGGATTGCAGTCGATGCTGCGCCGCAATCCATTTCCGATTGCCGAGCCACCGGCGAACCGCGCCGAATAGGGGATTCGGCCGTCAGGTCGGGTTCTGTTGATGCGCGCATCGCACGGAACAGCCGCGGCGACGGCGGCAAACCCGCCCGCTTGATCATGCGTGTCATCATGGTTCGCAAGTTGGTCTTCACCCGAACGGCCGAGACGCTGCAAACTCGGCAGATAGGGCGTTTCCGGGATAACGATCAGACTTCATTCCCGAACAACTCTTCAACGGGCTGCTACGTTGCCGACAACAGACATTAGGGCAGCAACGTTTCTCGCACCGCAAAGCCGATGAGGGAGCGCAAGCACCCCGGCATTGGGGTTCCGCCAGCCCCCGTTGTGCTTGGGGAAGCCGCTTCTTTGATTCTGAGGGGCACCGCGGGGCTTTGACCTCCGCGGCGCCGCTTGGTAGGATCATATTGGGTGCTTAGGGCACGCGCGGGGCGTTTTTAAGACGGTCGGGCGGTTGGGGCAACGTGCCCGATCCGGGCGAAGTGGCGAGGCCGCAGTCGGCTGCGTATCGAGGGGATGGTCATGGATGTCAAGTTGATCGTGGTGGGCGGAAAGCACTCAGGCCGGGCGATCCCGATTGTCGGGCCGAAGTTCTTGATCGGCCGCGCGCCCGACTGCCAGCTCCGTCCGGGCAGCGATTTGGTCAGCCGGCATCATTGTCAACTCGAGGTGGAACCGGGTCGGGTGGTCGTGCGCGATCTGAACAGCCGCAACGGGACGCTCGTCAACGACGAACCGATTCGCGAACCGCATACCTTGAAAAACGGCGACCGCATCAAGATCGGGCCGTTGGAGTTCCAAGTGGAACTGACCGTTTCCGTCGGCGGCAAGAAGAAGCCGAAGGTTCAAAGCGTCAGCGAAGCGGCTGCGCGCACCGTGCAAAGCGCGGCCCGCGCAACCGATGAAGACTTCGACATCGAAAAGCTTCTCGGCGACGAAGACGCAGCGGCCGGCGGCTCGGCCGCCGCTTCGGCACCGGTCAGCACCGACACCGTGCGCACCCGCTTGTCCGACACGGCGACCATCGTTCTTCCTCCTCAACCGCCGGCGAAAACCCCACCGGGCCGAGTCGATCCGGCTCAGCAGCAACTGGGCGCCACCAGCCGCGATGCAGCGGCTGAAGTGTTGCGTCGCTATCTAACCGGGAGGCGCTGACCAGTGACTCCCGCGAAGAAAGCGAAAAAGTCGGCCGCCCTGCTCGGCGTGGCCTTCGACAACGAAGACGGTCACGTTCGCTTGACCAAGGGGAAGAATTTCGTCCTCTACGGCGGAAGTGAAGAAACGCATGCCGTCATGCAAGAGACCGCCATCAAGATCAATGAGCGGCTCGACCAACGCGGTAAGCGATTGGAAGACGTGCCGATCAACGAACTGCGCGATCTCTGCCGCGACGTGATCGAATCGGTCCGCGGCAAGTGAAGCAGCCCGTTCGAGCTTCGCAGATCATTCCGACGCACGATCCCCGGATCGTCGCGGCCAGCTTGCCCTTGGGATTGGCGAAGCCCGACAAATCGCCGGGCGAACCGCAGGTGCCGCCCTGCCGCCGTGCGATCAGCCGGGCTGCTGTGCGGCACGGAACCGGCGTACGATCTCGGCATACTTCGCAGCCAGTGATTCGATCTTTGCGAAGTCGCGCGACGCGACAGCCTTGGGCTCGACAAGCGATCCGCCGATCCCCAGCGCACATGCTCCGGCCTTTAAGAAGGCTTCGGCCGTGTCGAGATTGACTCCTCCGGTCGGCATCAGCCGCACCTGCGGCAGTGGGCCGTGCAGCGCCTTGAGGTAGCCCGGCCCGGTCAATTCCGACGGAAACACCTTTACGATATCCGCGCCCGCCTGCCAAGCGGTCAGCACCTCGGTGGGAGTCAGGGCGCCGGGCATCACCGGCTTGTCGTAGCGCCGGCAGAGTTCGATCACCTCGCGATTGACGGTCGGCCCGACGATAAACTGGGCCCCGCTGAGCAGCGCGATGCGGGCCGTCTCGGCATCGAGCACCGTGCCCGCCCCCAACACGATCCGGTCGCCCAGTTGGGCCGCCACCTGCTCGATGACCCGATGGGCCCCCGGCACCGTAAACGTGACTTCGATCGCTTCCACTCCTCCGCGGTGCAGTGCTTCGGCCACATCAAGGAGCACATCGCCGCTGGGTGCGCGGAGCACCGCAACGATCCCGCTGGAAAGAACACGCTGAAGAATCTGATTACCGCTCATTCTGTGCGCCTTGGATGATCACTTTTTTGGGGGAACGAGAAATTCCTCGCATTGAATCGCGCGGCCGGCAGATGGCTCGCCGAAGCCGTCAGTGGGCCGCATTACCATAACGTCGCATTACCATAACACCGTCCCGAGGACGTTGACAACCCGGTCGAAGCTCGAGCTGTTCCAATCTTTTTGGCCTCGGGGTGAGAGTTGGGCGGTTACGCGCCGGCCGAGCCGCGTGGCTCGGGTGGCAATTCGTTGCCTCGAATCGAACGATTCAATCCGAGACTGTCTTGCGGGCGGCCTTCGTTTCCGACCGACGAGCCTTGCTTTGCAGTCGGCGCCGCTGAGAAGCGCGTGTCGGCTTCGTGGCGCGCCGAACCGGAGGAACTCGCGATGCCCGGGCAACCAACTCATTCAGCCGGGCAAGCGCCTCGGTTTTGTTGTGGTCGCGGCTTCTCGACGACTGTGCTTTGATCACCACCACCCCGTCCTTGGTGATGCGCCGATCGGGCAGCCGCAGAAGCCTTTCTTTGACCGCATCGGGCAGCGACGAATTGCGGATGTCGAAACGCAAATGCACCGAAGTAGAGACCTTGTTGACATTCTGCCCTCCCGGTCCCTGGGCGCGGATCGCGATAAACTCCACCTCGTCGGGCGAAATCAAGTACGGCATTGCGAGCCCCCGCAGCCAATGGCTTCAGAACTCTCTTTCGTATATCACATCCCACCGACCTTGGGGAGCGGGCGGCCGCGAACCCCAGGCACAGGTTGATTGCACCGCACCGCGGAGTACGCTAAGAAGGGGCCGTTGACCTTCCCGAGTTGTTCGTGCCGGCGGGCGATGTCCGTTCTCCCGTCGATCGCGTTTTCGGCAGGCAGCGTTGTCGTTGTCGGAGAGAGCGAATCGTTGCGGCGCGGTGATCAACGACGCCGGATTCTAGCATCCACCGGCGGCAGATGTTTTTCGGGGAAAATGATCGATGACGAGCATTGAAAAAAGGATCGGCCCGTCACGCCGGTTTGGAAAAGGTTGCTTCTCGTGGAGGACGATCGGTCTTCTGCTGGGGATTGCGGTTGCCGCTTGCGCGGTGCCGCTGCACGGCGCGACACCGCCGCCGGTAACCATCGCCGACGAAGGCGATGCGCTGGCGATGACCAACGGGTTGATCTCGGTGCGGGTGAAAAAAGCGAACGCCAACGTGCTGTCGCTTCGGATTGGCGATGTCGAATTCATCAGCCGCGGACAGGGGTATTGGAACATCTATGGACGTTCGCCCGGCGGCGCGAATACCGAAGTCAAGCCGTCGCCGGCGGTCGTGTCGATAACACACGACCCGCAAACCAACGGCGGACAGTTGGGCGAGATCTCCATCCGGTTTCCGTATCGCGGCCAGCAGGGCGCCGTGCCGCTGACCATCGACATTCGATACGCATTGCACCGCGGCGATACGGCGTTGTACGGCTGGACGATTGCCGAGCACCAGCCCGGCGATCCGCCCTTCGCCATTGAACAGGCGACGGTCGTATTGAAACTCAACCCGGAGACGGTCGATTTCCTCACAATCGATCAACGGCGACGGCTGAAGATGATCACCGGCGAAGATTGGGTTCGGGGCGAGCCGCTCAACTTGAAGGAAGCGCGCCGCATGACGACCGGCGCGCGAAAAGGCTTGGTCGAACACAAGTACGACTATTCCGCTCTGTTCTCTGAAACCCCGGCCTACGGCTGGACGAGCAGCCGACACAACGTCGGCCTCTGGTTGATCAATCCGAGCTTGGAATACATCAACGGCGGACCGATCAAAGTGGAACTGACCGGGCACATCGACGGCAAGCCCAAACTGCCGGCCGATCCGACGCTGCTCTTCGTGTGGCATAGCTGCCACTACGGCGGCAAGCCGATTCCGATCGAACAGTCGGAGCGATGGCGAAAGGTCGTCGGACCATTTGCCTTCTACTGCAACAGCGGGGCGGATCACGAACAAATGTGGCACGACGCCCTCGCCCGCGCCCGGCGCGAGCAGGAATCGTGGCCCTACGATTGGCCGCGTGCCGAAGGCTATGCCCCGCGCAGCGAACGCGGCCAAGTGCGAGGCCGGTTGACGATCGCCGACGCTGATCGGCCCAAGCGGCACGCCGCGGGCGCTTGGGTAGGCCTGACCGCGGATCCCTACGAAGCAGTCCTCGATCGCTTCGGCACGCTGACCATCGATTGGCAAATCGACGGCAAGCATTACCAATACTGGACTCGCGCTGATGCGGACGGCACGTTCGTCATTAACAACGTCCGGCCCGGGAGCTATCGGTTGTGCGCCTTCGTCGATGGCGTGCTCGGCGATTTTGAATATCCCGGCGTTTCCGTCGAGCGAACGCGGACGACCGACTTGGGCGAATTGGTGTGGATTCCCCAACGCTTCGGCCGGCAGCTTTGGGAGATCGGGGTGCCGAATCGCAGCGCAGCCGAGTTTCGGCACGGCGATCATTACTGGCAATGGGGGCTGTACCATCTTTATCCGAAAGAATTTCCCAACGACGTGGATTTTGTAATCGGCAAAAGCGATTGGAGCCGCGATTGGAACTACGCGCAGCCGCCCCGTCCCGACGGCCGCGGCGGTTGGAAACCGTCCACCTGGCGCATCCGTTTCGCGTTGCCGCAGCGGCCTGCGGGCACAGCGATTCTGCGGATGGCCATCTGCGGAGTGCGGGGCGGGCCGATCGACGTCGCGGTCAACGGGCAGCCGGCCGGCTCGACCGGCCCCTTGCCCGAGTCGGGCGTGATGCATCGCGACGGCATTCGCGGAGTGCAAATCGTTCGCGATATCCGCTTCGACGCTCACTTGCTTCGCGCAGGCGAGAACGTGATCGAACTGAGCAAACAGGCGCGAACTTGGACCGACGGCGTCCTTTACGACTATCTCCGTTTGGAATGGGTGCCGGCCTCCTCCGAACCGTCCGCCGCGGCAAACGTTGCCGCACCGCCCTCCGCCGCACCTGCCTTGTCGCCTCAGCGCGTGGAAAACCGCCAGTAGCCGGTGCAAATGTACGATCGGCCGCCGCGACGATGCCCGAATCATTCGCGGCGATGTACCGGCGCCCGGGCTGCGTTTGGGAGACATTCGGCCGCTCAAAGCCGCGGGCGTGACTGGCCGCGGGGCACAACGCCCGGTACGATGAATCTCAGAAGCGCCAGAAAACGCGAAAAACGAAAAGCAGTTCAAACGGGGAGTGCATACGGGGGAGCGCCGCTGTTGCGATTGCGGCCGATTGCGCGATTGTGTGGAACCTTTTTTCGGGGCGAACCGGCCGTTTCTTCAACGGGTGGGCATGGCCGAGGTTCGTCGTTGCCTGGAGGGCGATTCTTCAAGTCAGTGTTCGACGGCGCGCTGTGCCGCGCAGTTTCGCCGAAGCGAAACAAAAGGATCAGTCAACGTGGTGAATGTCGGCAACGAACTTGGTCCGTATCGTGTGGTCGGCCCCTTGGGCCGCGGCGGGATGGGGGCAGTGTATCGGGCCGTGCATCGGGCCACGGGCGAACCGGCGGCCGTCAAGCTGCTGTCGCCGGCGTTGGCCGAGGAACAAGGGTTTCGCGACCGCTTCAATGCCGAAATCGAAACCTTGCTCAAACTGAACCACCCGAACATCGTCCGCCTCCTCGGTTACGGCGAACAGAACGGACAACTGTTCTATGCCATGGAGCTGGTCGAGGGAGACAGTCTCGAAGACGAGCTTGCCCGCGGACGGCGGTTTTCGCCCGTCGAAGTGGTCCATCTGGGCATCCAAGTGTGCCAAGCGTTGCGTCATGCGCACGACCGGGGAATCGTCCACCGCGATCTCAAGCCGGGCAATTTGCTGCTGACCGGCGCCGGCCAGGTGAAACTGGCCGACTTCGGCATCGCACGGTTGTTCAACAACACGCGACGCACGCAGGCGGGCAGCATTCTCGGCACGGCCGAGTTCATGGCCCCGGAACAGGCCGAGGGCAAGCCTGTCGATCCCCGAAGCGATTTGTACAGTTTGGGCGCGGTGTTCTATCTGCTTTTGGCCCGCCGGCCGATGTTCCGCGCCCAATCGTTGCTCGAGATGCTTGATAAGCAGCGGCACGCCGTGCCCGAGCCGCTAAGCCGCCTTGCGCCCGATTGTCCGGCCGAACTGGCGCAATTGGTGATGCAATTGGTCGAAAAGCGGCCGGAGAAGCGGCCCGCCAACGCGATGGTTGTTTCGCGCCGACTCGGCGCGATCGCGCAATCGTTGCCGGCGTTGGCCGAAACGCGAGTCGATGGCGAACAACCGCCCGAGGCCCCTCGGCACGAGGCCCCACCGCCGGAGCACTCGGCCGCTTCTCCCGCGGCCGCACTCTCGGCATCGGAGCCTGATGCCTTCACTGCCGCGTCGCCGAAGCCGGCTGATCCGCCCGTCGAGATCGGACCCACGCTGGCGGCCACGGCTGCCCCGCCGGGCGAGGCGTTTCCGCCGGCGCGTTCGTGTGCTTCTTCTCCCGCCGCTGAAATGCCCGGTGCCCCAGCCTTGCCGTTGGGGCCGACAATTGCCGCCACAGCGGCTCCATCAGGCGACAATCGTTCGGCGCCGGGAATGGGAGTCGGCGTCGAGGGCGAAATGGCGATCGTCGTCGAGGCCGATCACGCTGGCGCCGACGTCGAAGCAGGCACGCAGGCGGCCGGCGTGCCGCCGCTTCGAGCGGCCACCGTCTCGGCATCGGCAACGGCCTCGGGGCGGTTCGTGGCCGTACCGCGCGAGCGGCTCGATCCGCTGCCGAGCGAGGAACCGGCCAACCCGTTCGCCGTATCGCTGTGGACGTTGTTGCTTGTCGCCGCGTTGGTCGGTCTGGGGTCGCTCGTCTGGTACTTTTTGCAGCCTCCCACGGCCGAGGCATTGTACGAACGGATTCACGCCAAGGCCGTCGAGGGCGGCGCAATGATCGAAGCCGCTGAGGCGGATATCGAAGACTTCTTGATCCGGTTCCCGAAAGACCCGCGCGCGGCCACGGTGCGCGAATACCAGCGCGAGATCGAACTGCGGCGGCTCGAACGCCGTTTCGACCGCCGCGCCAAGGGGCTGTTCGGTGCCGAGAATCTGCTGCCGATCGAGCGCGCGTATTTCGAGGCGATCAGTGCCGCCCGAACCGACATCGATGCCGGCATCGCCCGGCTTTCGGCCCTGCTCGACCTGTATTGCGACTCGCACGACGACCCCGGCCCGCAAGGCCTGTGCCTGGAATTGGCCCGGCGGCGCTTGGAACAATTGAAAACGGAAATCGAACGGGCCGGCGTCGACTTGCAGGCGATGCTCAATGAGCGATTGACCGCGGCACGCAATGCGCAAGCGACCGATCCGGAAAAGTCGCAACGCATCTACCGTGCCATCGAAGCGCTTTATTCCGGCAAGCCGTGGGCGGCGCAGGCGGTGGCCGAGGCACGGCAGGCGCTGGGCCGAAGCGCGGCAACCGAGAAACCGCCCGCAGCGGCATCGCAAAACGGCGGCACAGGCACGCAACCCCCATCTTCGGCCGAGCCGTCGAAGCAGGAGCGGCCGGAACCGTGATTTTCCCCGGCGGCAAGGCGAGGTCCGTCGCATCGCGGCACGGGCGCTGTTTGCCGCGGATCGGCCCAGCCCCCTTGCCGAAACGGTCGTTCGTGGCGTATCGTGGCCGGAACTTCCGCGGGCGGATTGCCCGCGCGATCTGCCTCGCCCGGTGTGAAATGACTGATTGTTACGCGAGAAAAGCGGTCATTTCAGCGCGAGCAGTATAAGCATTCCCTTCGCAGTGGAGGAACATGGTAATGGACGAGGCCGCTTTGGGCTTCCTACGCGAGTTGATCGAAACCCCGAGTCCCTCGGGCTACGAACGGCAGATTCAATCGGTGGTGCGCCGCCGCGTGGACGAACAGGCCGACCGGATCGATATCGATTCGCACGGCAATCTGATCGCCGTGAAGAACCCCGGCGCGCCCTTGCGGGTGATGCTGGCCGGCCACTGCGATCAGATCGGGTTGATCGTGCAGCACATCGACGACGATGGTTATCTCTACGTACAACCGATCGGCGGGTGGGATCCGATCATGCTGGTCGGGCAGCGGGCCACCGTGTGGACCGAAACGGCCGGCAGCGCCCCGGGCGAGCCGCCCGCCTGCGAAGCTATTGCGGGCGTGATCGGCCGAAAGCCGATCCATTTGCTCACCGAAGAAGAACGCAAACAGGTGCCCAAGCTCAAAGACCTTTGGGTGGATATCGGGGCGAAGAACAAGGCCGAGGCCGCCGCGCGGGTCCGCGTGGGCGACCCGGTGACACCGGCACTCGATTGGTGCGAACTGGCCAACGGACGGGTGGCCGCTCCGGCCATGGACGACAAGGCCGGCCTGTGGGTTGTGGCCGAGGCCTTCCGCCGCGCCGACCGCAGCCGCTTGCGGTGTTCGCTCTTTCTGGCCTCGACGGTGCAAGAGGAACTCGGGCTTCGCGGAGCGAAAACCAGCAGCTTCGGCATCGATCCGCAGATCGGCATCGCCGTGGATGTCACCCACGCGACCGATTGCCCCACGGTCGAAAAAAAGGAAGAAGGCGATATCCGCGTCGGGCAGGGGCCGGTGATCTATCGCGGGCCGAACTTCAGCCCGCGAGTCGTCGAACGGCTTGTGGCCGCAGCCGACAAGCATCGGATCAGCTACCAGTTGGCCGCCGCGGGCCGACCGCCCGGCACCGACGCCAATGCCATTCAATTGAATCGCGCCGGTGTGGCCGCCGGATTGGTCAGCATCCCCAACCGGTACATGCACAGCCCGGTGGAATTGGTGTCGCTGGACGACCTGAATCGGGCGGCCGACCTGCTGGCCCGCTTCGTCGAAGAGCTGCCCGCCGAACTCGACCTGCGGCCGTAACGCGCCGCGTCCTGCGACCGAAACGCCGAAGGGGCGATGAAAATGAAATGCCTTTCGCTGCGTCAGCCGTGGGCTTCGCTGGTCGCTTCGGGGCGAAAGACGATCGAAGTCCGCTCGTGGCGCACGCACTATCGCGGGCCGCTGGTGATCTGCGCCTCGGCCCGCCCGCGGCATCCGCCGTTGCCCGCTGGCGAGGCGGTGTGCGTGGTGGAACTGATCGACGTGCGACCGCTGACGGCCGCCGACTTGCCGGCCGCATGCTTGGACCAGATCGAACCGGAAGGCCTGTTCGCCTGGGTGTTGCGCGGCGCCGTGCCGCTGCCCGAACCGTTCGGGCCGATCCGCGGGCAACTGAAGCTCTTCGATCCGCCGGCAGCCCTGCGAACATTGTGCCGCCGGTTGCTTTCGGCCCACACGACGACGGAAACGTCCTCCGCTGTGCATCGAGATTCGCCCAAGGCGAGGGCTTCCCGTCGCGCCGCGGGAAACCGCAAACGGGAGGGGCATTCTGTGGAATCCGCGGCCGCGTCCGATGCAGCCGCGACGCTCAAGGCGAAGCTGCCGTCTCACTAAAACCGCGAAACACGGAAAGCGGTTCAAACGGGAATGGCACGCATGAAGGCCGCGTGGAAAGCGACCGCGGCCGCTTTCGCAATCGCGAGGAACCATTTGGCAAACGACGATCACAAGGCCGAACCGGCCGAGGCGAGCAGGAAAAGCGAGCGATGAAGTATCTGCCGGAGCTATTCGAAAAGAATCGGCGTTGGGCGGCCGAGCAACGGGCCGGCGATCCGGCGTTCTTCGATCGGCTGTGCGAGATACAGCGGCCGAAATACCTTTGGATCGGCTGCGCCGACAGCCGCGTGCCGGCCAATCAGATCATCGGCATGCAGCCGGGCGAGGTCTTCGTGCATCGCAACGTGGCGAACCGCTACAGCGACGAGGATCTCAATGCCCGGGCCGTGCTCGAGTATGCAGTCGGCGCGTTGGGCATCGAGCATATCATCGTTTGCGGACATTATGGCTGCGGCGGCGTTCGCGCGGCTTTGGAAAAAACCGCAAAAAACGAAGAGCAGTTCAAAAGGGAACTGCACGCAATCGGCCGCGTGGCTGCGCCAGCGGCCGCTTCCGAAAATGCGCGGAACGATTTACAGGGCGGGGCCGAGGACGCAGTGGCCCAGTGGATCGCACCAATCGCCAAGCTGGCCGAGTCGCGCCGTGCCGAGTTGGAGTCGTGCGCCGATCCGGCAACGCGCTGGGCGAAGCTGTGCGAACTGAACGTGGCCGACGTGGTCAGTCAAGTGGCCGGCAGCCGCGCCGTCCGTCGGGCATGGGATGCCGGCCGCCCGCTGGCCGTCCATGGCTGGATCTACGATCTGCGCGATGGGCTGCTGCACGACCTGAACCTGACGGTCGGTGCGAATTTGCCCGCACGGTGAGGCGGCGCGGACGCCTCGCCCGCTGTGCTTCGACCGGATTCGGCACGCGTCGCACCGTCGCGTCGTGGCCGAGCCCTCGCCGCGATCGGTCGATCGGCGCAAAAGCGCGGCCGCGGCAACGAGTCATTCAACGGCCCAGGCCTCGATTCCTTCGCCGGTGGCGACGACCAGCACCGGCCGGCCCTGATGTTCGACCACAGCCAACCCGGTGAGCAACTGTCCGTAGTTGAATCGGTCGATCAATTCGCCCATTGGCGAAAGAACATGGATCGAGCCGTCGCAGCCGGGCAAAATCCATTGACCGCTGTTGCCCGTCAACCGCCCGGCGACGATCTGCTCGACGGGCCGTTCGTGAACGCCTTCGGGCAGCAGATATTGCCATAGTTCTTGCCCGGCGGCATCGAACCCGATGGCCACGGTTTTGCCCAATTGCGGCACGATCAGCCCGCAAAACTGCGGCTGCGGGTTGCCGGTCAGGTCAGCCGAGGCGATCTGCACGAACCCCAAGTCGCCGACGGCCACCTCGCCGACCCGCTCCAGCTTGGCGTCGAGCACGACGAGCGGCCCGCTGCTGTTGGTGCAATAGAGCACCCCGCCGATCTGCGGATCGAAGCCTCCGACGGCGATGCGCGTCACGTTGGCGACTTGCCGTTGTACGCCGGTGCGCCGGCCGTCGAGCGAAACGGCATGCACGCCCACCACGCCGAAGTAGCCCACGTACATTTCGGGCGCGCCGTCGCCGTTGAGATCGGCTAATTGCACGTCGGCAATTCCGCTGTGGCGGTTTTCCAACGCATCGGCCGGAAAACTCCAGGCCAATTTCCATTGATCGTCAACAAGATGGGCCCGCTGATGCGTCGGGGCGAAGGCCGCCAGCCAGCGCCGGCCGTTCTTATCGCTGCTGACTCTCAACGCGGTGATAACCTCTTCCGAGTTGTCGGGCAGCAGGCGATGCCGGTCGATCAGCCGGCCGTCGAGCGAAAGCTCCGCGATTCCCTTGGCCGATTCGATCACCGCCAGCGACGCCGCTCCCTCGCGGCCCGAGAGCACGACCATGTTGCCCGGGTCTTTCACGTCCGTGTTCTTCCAAAGCGACTTGAGCCGCAGCCGCTTCGGTTCGCTGCGCGCGGCGACCGTCGCTCGGGGAACTTCTTGCACTTCTTCAATCGCTTGATTCAGCGGCATCCCCTGGGCCACCAAGTCGATCATCCGTTCGTATTGCTTCAATTGCTTCTCGTAGCGCTGTACGTGCTCGCGGAAGATGTCTTCGCCGGCGCGGAGCTTCTCGAGCTTGGCGGGCAAGTCGGTGGCCAAGTCGGGATTCGGGCCGACTTCAACCTCTTGCACGATGCCGCGGCCGTCGATGATGAACTTGCAGGGGATTCCCTCGGTCAGGAACAATCGCTGCATCTGCTGCGATGGATCGCGGAGAATCGGAATCGTCAGATTCAATTTGCGGAAGAAATCGGCCACGTCTTCGTCGCTGACCCCCGCTTCGCCGGCTTGGGGGCCCGCAGGCGGATCGACGTTGACCGCCAAAATGACCACATTGCTGCCCACGTAGCCCTGATGAACCTTTTCCAACAGGGGCAACACCTGTCGGCACGGCCCGCAACGAACGCCCCAAAACTCCAACACCGCGATCTTGCCGGCAAGCGTTTGCGGCGTCACCTTATTCCCCTTGAGATCGACGAACTCGAACGCCGGCACCGGCCGATTGAGCAACTGGGCCGGATCGGGCGGAAGCAGAAATCGCCTCGCTTGGGCCCCGGCCGGCGGACGAAAGGCCCA
This sequence comes from uncultured Planctomycetaceae bacterium, assembly GCA_964631235.1. Lineage (GTDB taxonomy): Bacteria > Planctomycetota > Planctomycetia > Pirellulales > Thermoguttaceae > JARKPK01. The sequence continues at coordinate 29,457 of CAZVZX010000011.1, forward strand.
TTGCTCGGCCGGAATCGCCGCGTCGAATTCCGCGTTGACGAAATCGGCGATCATCGACACGCTTTTTACCGGCTCTTGCCGACTGACCATTTGATACAGCTCGTCGACGGGGTATTCGAATCGACGCAATACGAATGATTGCTTGTCGATCCAAAAGACAGACGTGCCCTCGGGCCGCTGCACCCGCACGCGGTAGCAGGGGCGGCCTTCAATCTCGCCCGGCTCGGCCAGCGACGGCTTGTCGGAATCGCCCAAGATGACCTTCAGCGCGTCTTGCTCCAACAAAAGCGTCAACTGCGGAGGATCGCCGCCGAACCCTTGACGCACGACTTGCGCCAGATATTGGTCGGCGAAGACGAACGGCCACGACATCGTCGGCGGCGCCTCTCTCTCGATATATTGGTCCGGAACGTCGTCGCGCCGCGCGCGATAGGTTCGTCCATCGACGGCAATCGTCGCCGCATAGGCCTCGACACGCAATTTGTTGGGCCGTTCAAATTGCACGGCGAACTTCTCCGTGCGGTCGTCCTTCCGATCGCCTGCATCTAAGACGAACCGCACCACGGCATTGTCGCGGTAGCTTTTCGCCTGGCGATAGGCGGCCGCCATGGCCTCAAGCACCTTGTCGGCCGAGGTCAGCTCCGCGGCCGGCGACGCGCCGCCTTGATTCGCCTTAGCAGGATCGCCGTTGCCCGCCGGCCCCCCAGAACCGCCCTGACCGCACCCGATCAACAACGCCGCAACAAGCGCCGACGCGGTTACGGCAAACACCCGCGCGCCCTCGGCAGCGCGGAACAACGACAAACCCCTTCGACCGCTGATTCGGTTGATCATCGCTTCTTACTTCCGTGCCATTTGTTTATCCGAAAACATGCCCGGTTGGTCGCGGCGCCCGGGAACGCTTTGTACCTTGCCCGACGCGAAACGACTTCGCTCTTGCGAGGAAGAAACGATCGTTTCACCGCAATGGGAACGTCGCCTTTCGCCGCGTGCCGCGCACAAAGCGACCAACGGCATATCGGCCCAACGGCCGTCTTCGTCGCCACCGGCCAATCACAGGGCCGACGCATTATGCCGCAAAGCGGCGCGCGGGGTAAAGCTCGACTTGCCAACAGCCCGTCGAAATAGTCGTCTTTGATTTCGCATCCATGCTCGCTTTTCACGGGCAACTCGCCTATTTTTTCAGCAATTGGCGGGCCACATTCGCCAACGCCAGATTCTTCCACAGGCTGCCGATGCCCCATCGCCGAGCGAAACGCGGCAAAACCCGCCAAGCGGATAGACTGGGAAGCCGAAAGCAAATACCCAACCCGGCGAAAAGGGGGCAATGAAAAAGACAGGGCAACTTGGCGCTCTGCGCAGTCAAACGGCTCCAGCCCTAGACCGGACGAGCTGAGGGATTGCGAGCTTCTGTTGCGGCCGCGTATTGTTGTTGCGGCCGCCGGCCTCACCGGTGAACGCGGGAGGCCTGCTTCCGCAGGTTCGGCCGGCATCTCCGCTGGCAGCCCGTTGAAAAAATAGTTCTGACGACCGCCGCCTGCGAGTCTTTCGTGAGAACGCATGGCCGCGAATCCAACAACGACTATTTCAACGGGCCGCTGGGCCTTGCGGGCCCGGTGAACCATTTCAGTTGGCCAGTCGCAGCCCTTTGGGCAGGGCTTCGCCGAACACCTGTTCTTCCTCCTCGGCCTGCAATCGCCCACCCTGGCGAACCAGCTCGACGAAATGCTCCGGCGCACGGCGATCGGTCAACCAGCCAGCGACACTGTCGCGCACGGCAGGGGCGATGTCGCGAAAGCGGTCATCGGTGCGACGGGCGATGAGCATCGCGGCCAACGCGGCCTCGGGCAGGTCGCCGCCCATCTGCATGATCGGCGCGAGCCATGCTTGAGCTGCCTCTGGGGCGACGACGGTGTTCAGCGGCCCATAGACGGGCGACCTCGCCCCGAGCCGGCCCAGCGCCCACCACAGGGCCGGCCGCAGCGGTTCCCACCGTTTTTTCGGCAGCAGATCGAGCGCGATTCGCCCCAGTTCGACCTTCCAGGCCGAGGGCAGCAGTTCGAGCGAGCCGAGCAGCCGCCACAGTTCGGCCCAATCGCCGGGCGAAAAGGTGAAGTCGCCGCTGCGGCCTTTGCCGGTGGTCGCCTGCCGATGCAGTGCCCGAAGCGGTGCGAGTAACGGTTCGGCCACGGCCTGCTGCTGCCCGGCGGAAAGCCCGCCGGCCACGCGCCGCCAGAGGATCCAGCCTTCGTTTCGCACGTGCGCAGCCGAATGGGCGAACTTGCCTTGAAGCAGCTTCCAGGTTTCGGCCACGCGCCAGTCATCGAGTGCCACGCCGAAGCCGGGCCGCAACGCGAAGCCGAGCAGGTTGAGCCAGCGGGCCTCGTGGGTTGGGCTGCGGCGACGCCCGCTTTCAAACTCGACGAGCGCCTCCCAGATCCTTCGGCACAACGAGCTGGGCCAGGCCTGCCGCGGCATTTGCAGGGCCTCGGCCAAACGCTTCGTCAGCCCGTTGGGCGATTCGCTTCCTTCCGCGCCGAAAACGGCGGCAATCGCGGCGCGGCCGGCCTCCCACGCCGATTCGTCGATGAACCCTTCGCGCTCGCCCGTGCCGGCATGAGCGGCCCGATCCGTTTCCACCGTGGAACGCACGTCGAATTGCAGCCGCCAGCGCCGCCGCCCGCCGCGCTCTTGGCACCAAAGCTCCAACGTGCCGATCTCGGTTAGCTTGGCGTGCAGGGTTACGGTGATTGTGCGCGCCGACGTGCCGCGGGTTTGCAGCACCGTGCGGATCGGCGGCAAGGGAGTAATCTGCGTGCGGTCGATGGCGACCAGTTGGCCGGGCCGATCCGTCAGCCGCGTACTGGAAACGTACAGCGGAAACTCGACCGGCTCGGAAACGCGCAACTCGAAGGGATGATCGCTCAGCACAACATCGACCTCCGGCTCCAATCCCGCCGGCAGCACGCACAAGGCGGCCTCGGCGACGGCTTGCTCGGACGGCGATGCTTGTTCGGAGGCGCTCTGCTCAGTTGCGGGCGCGGGTTCGGATGACGAAGCTCGTTCACATGAAGGCGTTTGTTCGCATGGGGGCGAGGGCTGCGGCGCTGGCTTTGTCGCGGTCGTGGCCGCGGTCGGCACGGCCTCGGGCACTGTTCCTTTCGCGGGCGTTTCCGGCAAACTGTCGTCCGACGGAGCCGCCTGACCGACCTGATCTCCGATGGGGCCGGTTTCGACACCGATGTAGTAGGTGCGCGCCAGCCCGGCGGCGATGCGTACCCCTTCGCCGCGACGGACCATGCCGTAGTAAGCTGCCCCGCGGGCAACGGCCAGATCGAGCCGCGGGTTCTCCAACACGATTGGCGACCACGCGGCCGACCCGCCGGGCGGATTAAACCACGAGGCGATTGCTTCGATCATCCGCGCGCGGATCGCCGGCGATTCGAACACCCCGCCGTTGAAAAGAACCATGTCGGGCCGGGCGGGATCGTGCGGAGCTTCGCCGGGTTGAACGCGGCCGCGTTGTTCGCCGACGGGTTGCGCACCGCAGCCGGTGACGGCCGCTTTCTCACCGCCGTGTAGGGCACGGTCTGGGTCTTCGGAACAGAACGCGGCGGCCGAATCGGCGGCTGCTTCGGGCGCATCCATGCCCGCGTACCGATGCGCGGTTAGGAACGCCGCCAAGTAGCGGGTGACGGCGGGATCGGGCGCATAGGGCAGCCCGAACTCCTGAAAGCCCGACTGCCGCGGCCGTGGCCGATCGCCAAGCGCGACCCGCGGGAAAAAGCCTTCGAGCAGTACTTCGCGAACTTCGTCGGCCGAAAGCTCGACCTGCACGCTGCCGCCGATCAACCGACTGCCGCCCGCCGGCAGGTTGAGCGTGATTGTCGGCGACGGCCGGGGCCCAAGCATTTGCTCCTTCGCCTGCCGACACAACCCCACCAACACCGCCCATTGCCGAGGTTCGAGCCGCCGCGGTTCGAGTTTCTTTTCGACGTGATGGGCCAGGGCCAGGTCCATGTTGTCGCCGCCGAGGATCAGGTGGTCGCCCACGGCCACGCGGTGAAATTGCACTAAGCCATCGGCGCCGCGGCGGACGCGGATCAACGTGAAGTCGCTCGTGCCGCCGCCGATATCGCACACCAGGATCTTCCAGCCGGGCTGAACCAGTTGCTCCCAGCGGTCGCGGTGATCGTCGATCCAAGCGTAGAAGGCCGCTTGCGGCTCCTCGATCAGCACTACGCGCGGCAGTCCGGCCATGGCGGCCGCGCGAACGGTCAGCTCGCGGGCGATTTCGTCGAACGAGGCCGGCAGGGCGAGAACGAAATCTTGCTGCGCCAGCGGGTGCTGCGGGAACTGCGCGTCCCACGCCCGGCGCAAGTGCGCCAAGTAATGAGCCGAGACCTCGACGGGCGACAGTCGTTTCACGTCGTCGGCCCCCTGCCACGGCAGCAAGGCCGCCGTGCGATCGACCCCGCCGTGGCAAAGCCACGACTTGGCCGAATGGATCACGCGGCCCGGGGCCAGCGTGCCTTGATCGCGGGCATAGCAGCCGACGACCATTGCCCGGCCCGAAGCGTCCGCCATTGCACCCTCGGCATCGGCGGCCGAGGGGATTTCGCCCGGAAGAGGCTGATAGAGGAACGACGGCAGCGACTCGCGGGCTTCAATCGAGTCGGCCGACACCCGTTGCGGAATGCGCAGCGTGCGCACTCGCCACGGCCGTTCGCGGCTATCGACGTAGCACAGCGCGGAATTGGTGGTGCCCAAGTCCACGCCGACGACGAATCGACTGACCGCTTTGTTTGCTTCCACTTCCATCGGATCGTTCCACCAATCCCGTTTGTCGGCGACGCACAATTGCCGGACCACCGGCCCGGGGCAAAACGCTCGGCCCGAGGCACTCGGTTACCCCGGCTCGATCTCGGCGACATCGCGACTTCATTAATCTCGACGACACCGGCTGCCGGAAAAGTCATCGTAATCGACCGCGGGCGCAGCGCAAACGCCGGGGGGCCAAGGAGTGTGTCGGCAGAGTGTCAACCGCCTCGCGGATCTTCGCCGCTAAAGGGGCGTAACGGTCCCAAGAAAAGAGCAACATGACCGCAATTGCGCGCAACGCCAGACGGTTCACCGCGCCGATTTTCGCCGCAGCCGGCGTTCGATCGCCTGTTTGAGTTTGAGCACGGCCGGCTCCTTGCCCTTCGCCTCGACTTCCACGGTTAGGTCCAAGGGCAGCCAACAACGCGGAAAGTCGCGCGGATCGACTTCGTCGTGGTGGCGGTTCGGTTGCGGGCCGTCCCAGCCGTTGATCGGGCTCGAGATGTGGAACAGCGGCTCGCGGTTCCACGTGCTCAGCGTTTCGGCTGTGGCCTCTTCCACGCTCAGGCCGTCGGCCAGGCAGCGGTGGTGATGCACGTCGTACACCAACGGAATGCCCAGCCGGCGGCACAGCGGCAGCAGATGGGCCGGTGCGAACAGCTTGTCGTCGTTTTCGAGCGTCAATCGCGACCGCGCCGATCGCGATAGCCGCGCGAAGCTCTCGGCGAATGCGTCCAGCGCCGCGGCCCGATCTCCGAACACGCCGCCGGCGTGAATGTTGATTACATCGGCCCCGATCCACTCGGCGACCGTCGCGTGGTATTCCAACTCGCGGATTGCGGCCTCGACGACCTCGGCCCGCGGCGAATTGAGCACGACGAACTGATCGGGATGAAAGCTCAACCGCAGGCCGCGATCTTTCGCCAAAGCGCGGCAGGCTCGAAACCGGGCGACGATCTCGTCGCCGCCCGGCAACTGTTCGAGCCGATAGCCGAATTGGGGATGCGTGCAAAGCGGCAAGATGCGGCTGTTGACGCGAAAGCAGCCAATGCCGTTGTTCGCGCAATACTCCACTGCGGCCGCTAGCGAATCGGCATTCTGCCGACAGAGTCGGGCCAGTTTTTCGCGGCCGGCAGCGCGGTCGAGCCGAGCAATCGCCGCCGCCGTGGTGTCGGCGAACTTGATCGGTGCCTCTCGAAACACGCAGCACAGCCCCCAGCGGATCATCGTTCACCCCAATCCTTGCGGCACGGGCGGCGCAATGTCGGCAGGCGATCTACCGTCACGCTCGAATTTGCGTCACGCTCGGCCCGCGGGCACGAACGATCTCTGGTTCGAAGCGACGCGAACCGCAACGCGGCAACGGCTGCTCGATTGATAACGATTGGCAACAGCTTGAATGGTCTTGCCGCCAAGCCCTTTCTCCAGCGCGTAAACCTATTTGGCGGCAGGCGGCTGAGCGGTGTCTTTTTCAGGCAGCGAGATCGGCCGGATCCAGATGTTGCGGAACTTCACCGGGCAGTGGTGGCCCATCAGTCCGATCGGGCCCTTGGGCGACGGATTGTTGTACGCCGCCAGCCCGGCATGGGGAGTGTTGCCATACACCTCTTGGTTGTGGTGAACGAGGATGCCGTTGTGGTGCATCGTCACCCGTGCCGGGGCAACCAGCTTGCCGTCCTTCACCCGAGGAGCGATGACCACGATGTCGTATGTTTGCCATTGGCCCGGCTTGCGGCAGGCGTTGACCAGCGGCGGCGTTTGCGCGTAGATCGAGGCCGCCTGACCGTCGGGATAGATCTGCTTGGTGAACGAATCGTAGATCTGAATCTCGAACAGCCCCAGCATCAGCACGCCGTTGTTGCCGCAGTTGCCCCAGTTCGGATCGGGCGGGTCGGGCGCCTGCCATTCGAGGTGCAGTTGGCAATCGCCGAATTCGTCTTTGGTCGTCAGCGTGCCCTCGCCGGCCACCAGGCAGCCATCTTCGATGGACCATTTGGGCGTGTCGCGCCAACGGGCCAGATCCTTGCCGTCGAAGAGAACCACGGCATCGGCGGGCACGGACGCCGGCGGCGGGGCCGGCCCCGGATCGACGCGCGGCGGAATCGGCCGATCGGGATCATGGACATGGTAGCCCGACCACGGCTGAATCGGCGTGGTCTTGTAGCCGATTGCCGCACCGTCTTTCGACTTGACCAATTCGTGCTTCTGCGCCATGGCTTGCGCGCCCGTTGCGGCCGCAATGATGCCCACCGCTGCTACTGCACTCATCCTCAGCACCAAACTTCGCCCGATCATCGTTGAACTCCCATGTGATGGTTGGTGGTGGCACGCCGACCCGAGAATCTCGCACGCGGCGGGCAATCCCCTCCGCGCCCCGGGAAGACTAAATAGTTCCACGCAATTGCGAAAGCGGCCGCGCTCGCAGCGACGCGGCCGATTGCGTTCAATTCCCGTTCGAACCACTTTCCGTCTTCCGCGACTTAATCAAAAACCTTCAATCCGCGCGCCACTGATTGGTACGGGAACCTTGGAACATGCCGACCATTCTAATTCGCTGGCCTTCGAAAGGGAAACAGCCGACGAGCCGTTTTCGCCCCGAAGCGCAGCGGCAGAAGCACCGCACGACAGCTTGCCCGGCGTGCGACCTGACGATGGGCTTTCCTGAACGGCACACGGCATCAGTCCGACGAGGCCGGCTTGCAAAGCGGCCCGGTGGTTGCCGCAGTTGCCCGAAGGTAATCGGCCGGCGCAAGAATCACTTGCAGCCCGCGCATCCCGGCCGAGACCGCCACGCGATCGAAGAGCAGGATCGAATCGTCGGCGAACACCGGGTAGGCCTTCTTGCAGGCCAACGCGGTAACGCCGCCGCGGATGTAGCCCGTCAGCGGCTGCACTTCCTTCAGGGCGACCAATTCCACGCGCCGATCGCCGGTGAGTCGGGCCAGCGCCTTCAAATCGAGTTCGCTGTCGCCGGGCACTACCGCCAGCAACACGCCGCGACGGTCGCCGCGGGCCACCAAGGTTTTGAACACCTGTTCGGCGGGCAGTCCGATCTTCGCGGCCACCGTTGTGGCGGTCAGGTCGTCGGGATCCACTTCGTAGCTGCGCAGCTCGAAGGCGATGCCCATCCGTTCCAGTTGCCGCACGGCGTTGGTCTTTGTTGTTGCCATCGTTTGCCTCGGTTGAAACGTGCCGCCGGGCTGTTGGCGATGCACCGCCGAATCAGATCGCAACGTCGGCTTCAGCCGCGGGGATGGAACTTTTTATGAACGGCCTTCAACCGCGTTGGATCGACGTGCGTGTAGATTTGCGTGGTGGCGATGCTGGCGTGCCCGAGCATCTCTTGCACCTGCCGCAGATCGGCGCCGCCGGCGAGCAAATGCGTGGCGAAGCTGTGGCGGAAGGTGTGCGGGCTGACGTTGGGCGGCGCCCCGACCCGCTGGGCATATTGCTTGAGCAGTTCCCACACTCGCTCGCGCCGCAGCGGCAGGCCGCGACCGCTCAGCAGCAGGCGATCGGTGCTTGTCGGCGCGCGGGCGGCCAGAACGGGACGTTCTTCGGCCAGATAGAGCTTCACGGCGTCGATCGCCCGCGCGTGGAACGGCACGATCCGTTCCTTGTCGCCTTTGCCGCGGCAACGGCAGCAGCCTTCGTCGAACCGCAAATCGGCAAGCCGCAGCCCGACGATCTCGGAAACGCGGCAGCCGGTGGCATAAAGCAACTCGAGCATCGCCCGATCGCGCCGCCACCAACGATCGAACGGCTGCGGGGCGGTGAAGAGCCGCTCGATTTGTTGCGAGCTGAGCACCGAAGGCATCCGCTCCCACAGCTTCTGGCTGCCGAGGGCTTCGGCCGGGTTGTCGCGCACTAGGCCTTCGAGTTGCAGATAGCGGTAGAAGACTTTCAGCGAAACTAAATGCCGGGCGATGCTGGCCGGGGCCAACGATTGGTCGTGCAGCCAGCGGGCGTAATCGGCCAGGTCGCTAACGCTCAGCCGCAATAGGTCGCGGCCGTCGAGCCAAGCGGCGAAATGCCGCATGTCGCGGCGGTAGGCGGCCACGGTGTTTTCCGCCAAGTGGCACTCGCCGGCGGTGTATTGCACAAAGGCATCGATCAGCCCGGCGGCCGTCGGGCGAAGCGGCATCGGTTTGAGCGGTCGGATCGGCTTCACGGGCGCAGACGCCTCGGGCTTTGGGGAAACGGCAACGCGGCACAGCAGCCGCGCGGGCGGGCCTATGTTTACTTCGTCGCGGCCGGGCATCACACTTCAACGGTCTATTCGCTACAATGCGCGCAGTTTGAACGTTCGCGCAACTCGCCCTGGGGCGAAGGCCTCTGCCGCGGCGGTTTTCTGCGAGGGCTGTCATGGCGATTGTCACACTGACGGAGATGGAGCCGGGCCGCGAGGCCGACGTGTTCGTCCTCCTTGCCGGCAAGGAGGAACTGACGGCAAAGAACGGCAAGCCTTACTGGCGCGTCGTGTTTCGCGATGCCGGACGCGAGCTGAGCTTTCCGATTTGGGGCGATTCGCCGTGGGCCGCCGAATGCCGCGATCAGTGGACCGCCGGCGAGTTCTACAAGGTGCGCGGGATATTGCGCGAGACGCCGTTCGGGCCGCAGTTGGAGATTCGTAAGATTCGGCCCGTCGAGCCCGGCGACCGCGCCGATGGGTTCGATCCGTTGATGTGCCGCCGGCGGAGCCGATTCGATCCGGAGACGATGTTCGCCGAGCTGCTGCAATTGGTCGAAACGGAGATTCAGCCCGACGCGCTGCGCCGCTTGGTGGAAACCCTGTTGACCGACAATCGCCAAGCGTGGCTCACCTGGCCCGCGGCACGGCGCAATCATCATGCGTTCGTCGGCGGACTGCTCGAACACACGCTGAGCGTGGCGCGAACGTGCGCCCTGTTGGCCGACAAATACCGCGCCTACTATCCCGACATGCAGCCGCCGCTGGAGAAGGGCTTGGCCGTCGCGGGCGGGGTGCTGCACGACATCGGGAAGTTCCGCGAAATCGGCGACGGCCCCGAAGCGGCGCATACGCCCGCCGGCGCGCTGGTGGGGCACATCATCCAGGGACGCGACATGGTGCGCGAGGCGGCCCAGCGCTGCCCCCTGCCTGGCGACATGCTCTTGCGGTTGGAACACATCATCCTTTCACATCAGCGACTGCCTGAATGGGGATCGCCCAAGCCGCCCATGACGCCCGAGGCGCTAATCGTCCACTACGCCGACGACCTCGACGCCAAGTTCGCCATGATGGCCGACATTCTTGCCGACGACTCCGGCGGCGGGCCGGTCACTTCGAAGAAAAACGTGCTCATGCAACCGGTTTATCGCGGCCTGCCCGAGGCACGCGGCGCCGATGCGGGCTGATCCGCCGGCGGCAAGGCTTGTTGTTCCTTGTCGGCCCGAACGTCGGCGCCGGTCGCTTGCTTCGGCACGGCCGGCAAAACAGCCGCCGAGAGGTGGCACTCGGCCTTGTGACCCGGCGCGGCGGGCCTCACAATGGGCGACAGCGGATATTCAAAGGGTTCAAGAGCAGACCTGTTTGTCTTTCGACACACACACCGGCAGGTTATCGCTTTCATTCATCCCGGAGAACACTCAGATGGCGATTCCGGTTACGACCACCTTCAGTTTCGACGGCTACCGCATCACGGCCTACAAGGGATTGGTGCGGGGGATCATCGTTCGCGCGCCGACGATCTCGCAAGGCATTCTCGGAGGACTCAAAGGGATTATCGGCGGCCGAATCGGGGCCTATACCGAAATGTGCGAGCAGGCGCGGCAGCAGGCCTTCGAGCTGCTTGTGCAGCACGCGCTCGAGTTGGGCGCCAATGCAGTGATCGGCCTGCGCTACGACGCATCGAGCGTGGCCGAGCGGATCTCGGCAACCGAGGTGCTCTGTTACGGCACCGCGGTAACCATCGAGCCGATTACCGACTGACAGCCGGGCCTGCCGCACTGACTCCGTTTTTCGAAGGAACGCGGAACCGTTTACCGGCCGATCAGGGCGACGGGGCCGGCGAGCCTTCTTCCGAGGGCGGACTGCCGGGCGGTGGCGTACCGGCGGGTGGCGGTGAGCCGCTGGGCGGTGTGCCGCCCTCGCCCGAAGTCGGCGTCGCCGCGGCGGGATCCGTCTGGCCTTCGGGCGGCTCGGGCGGTTTGCGGCCCTCGGCAATCCGTTTTTCCCATTGAGAAAGCCGCTCGGAACCAAGTTGCTTTTCCAACGCTTGCTGCGCTTCGTGTCGAAAGGCATCGAGCCGCGCCGTAACGCGCGCATCGGCCCCCGGCGGCTTGCCCAACCGCAACATCAGATCGGCCGCCCACGTCTTGCCCGGCGGAAGCTTTTTCAATTCGGCCAGAAGTTGGTCGGCCTTGTCCCATTGTTTCGCGGCGAGCAGGGCCTCGATCCGCGCAATCGGGCCGGCGCGGCGCGCCAATTCGTCGATCAACGCATTGCGGGCCGGCAACAGGAACACCTCGACCGCCGGTGAAGGCGGTACTTGAGAAAGCGGCACGTCGAGTTCCGCCGCTCCATCGGCAACCAGCGGAAAACCGATCAAGATGCGACTGCCATCCGAGACGGCCAAACGGCGCAGAACGCTTTTTCCCGGCGGAACGACGAAGCGGCCGGTGCGATCGGTCAGGCCCAAACACACCGGCTGCTTCGGGTCGCCCACATCGAAAACCGCATACTCGGCTGCGGCCGACTCGGCAGCGACAAGACGCAAAGGCGCGGGACGGCTTTGGCGGCCCGCTCGAACGGCCAACCGCTCGATACCCAGGCCGCGAGCTTCGTCGAACGGTTTTTCCAGTCGGGTGACCACTTGCGCTACCAGGCCTTTCGAGCCGACTTCGCTTAGCACGGCGGCCGTCCACGGAATCGCCACGGCGGTCGGCGATGCGTCGGACTCTTGGGCTTCGACCGCGCTTGGTTCGGACTTGCTTGGCTCGGCCGGTGCCGCAGGTTCTTCGGCCGATGGGTCTTTCGGATCGGATGATGTCTGCGCCGGGGCGACCTCGCCCGCGGTGGTTGCCGGCGACTGGCCTTCCGCCTCTTCCGGTGATCGCTTGTGCGCCATCGACGAGCCGACCGGCTTGGGGCGGAGGAACAGCCGTGCTACGTCGCCCTCGGCCCACCCGGGCAATGGCTCGCGCGTCCGCAGTTGTGCTCCGCGCGGCCGCAACGTCAACGATCCATTAGGCAACGCCTCGAACCGCGCTTGGGGTGCAAAGGCCGACGCCGCCGCGGCCGCCGCCGCACCGGGCAACACCGCCAGTGAGGCCGCCTCGCGCCGCTCGATCGGGCCGAGAAAACCGACATCGGCATCGTACTCGCGGGCAACGGCGCAGAAGCGATCGTCACGCGCTTCAATCCACAAGAAGATGACCTTGGCGGCCGAGGGCCATGCCCGAGCAATCGATCGGGCCGCCGCCGGCGAAAGAGCGGCCGGATCGTCGCCGAGGAGCCTTTCAGTGGCAGTGTTCGCGGCGGCATCAGCGGCAGCGGCGGCGGTAGTGGTGCCGGCTGCATCAGCAGCGACAACCTCCGTATCCCACAGCGGGGCGAAGGCCGACTCCAACCGTGCGGCAAAGGCTTCACACCAGGCGCGATGTTCGGCCGGCGGCAATTCGGCGATGCGCGGAAGTGCGACCACAACCGTCACCCGATAGGGCCGAAACGACCAAGCAGGCGGCGGCTCGGCCGCAGCGACGGAAATCGCCGCGCAGACGACAAGTGAAACCGCCGCGGTGAGACCGGCTAAATTGTTCCACACCATTGCGAACGCGACCGCCGGCACAGCGAAGCGGCCGACTGCGAGCCGTTCCCGATTGAATCGCTTTCCGTTTTTTGCGCTCTTATTGAGCAACACCTTTTCACTAAGAACCGCGGCGAACGCCGCCTGATGCCCTCCGCGCGGCACGCCGTGCGGCACGGCTGCGACGCCGACGTGCCCGTTGTCGCAGGGGCGCCGACGACCGCGGTCGCAGTCGCGACGCTTTCCGCACGCCGCGGCGGCCTGAGCTTTGCCTTCTCCGTTCACGTTAGAACTCCGACCAAGTGAATGCCGGCTGCCACTGCTCGATGAATTCATAGAGGCTCACGGCCGGCTGACCGATGCCTTTTAGATCCGCGCGTGCGGCGAAATGCTCCGCGGATTGGAACAAGGGAATCAATGCGACCTCGTCGCGGCACACCTGATCGAGCAGGTGCAGCGCGTCGCGTGCTTGTTCGAACGATTGCGCCTCGTCCAGTCGCCGCAAGGCCCATTGACGCAGCGGCGACACCGGCAGGTCGAGGCCGTCGCGCCCGAACAGCGTCAGCGCGTCGGTCAGCGGCTCGCACACCGGATAGACGACGTAAAGCAGATCGCAATCGTCGGGCACGCGGGCGGTGGGCGAAGCGAGCGGCTTCAACTCGATGGCCAGCCCGAGCCACTGCCACTGCGAGGCTAATTGCGCAGCCGCCTGCTTGGCCGTTTCGTCCGGCGGGTAGGCCATCACAAGCTTCCAGGGAAGGGTTCGCGCCGAGGGACGCGGGACCGCGGAAACCGCCGACGTTGTGCCGCCCGGGGTCTTGCTCGGCGGCGGGGCTTCGTCGGGCGATGGCGGGGGCGGGGCGTAATGATCGTCGTCTTCCTCTTCCGACGACGACTCGCCCGAACCGCCCGGCGTCGAAGGCGTTCCTTCCTTTTCCTTCTTTGTGTCGGCGGTTGATCCGCCGGTCGAGGCCGATGATCCCTCGCCGGGCTCGGCGGTGGGAGACGCGGGCGATGCAGGCGATTGCGTCCCATCGGCCGGGGCAGATGAAGTGCCCTCGGCCGGCGCGTTCTGTCCAGCGGGTTTTTCCGCATCGGCCGGGACCGCTGCCGGAGAGTCGTCGCCCTTCGATGCCGTTGAACCGCCGGGGCTCGCGGCGGCCTCGGCGTCGGCAGCGGCGGTTGCGGGCGCGGGTTCCGGCTTGCCTGCCGCAAGACGTTCCAGGGCGGAGAACAGGGCCACGGCCTGTATCGGATCGAACTTGGCCGCCGGCAGTTGAGGATTCACCGCGTAGCGAAGCGGATCGTCGGGGCCGATGCCCAGCGGGAACGGCCCGCTTAGCGCGCGCCGCTCGCCGGTGGAACCGACGCTGCCGCCGATTTCTTCAAGCAGGCTGACGCGGTCGATGGCCGCAGCCAGCGCACGGCGGAAATCGGCCTGCGCGGTTGGGCCGCGCCGCGAGTTGACCAACACGGCGTGGACCAACGGCACGCGATACACTCCGACAATGAACCGTTTGTCCGCTTTGAGGCGTTCCGCTTCGGCCGCAGACAACCGATCGACCGCGGCAATTTCGCCCGACAGAAGCGCCTTGGCCGCTGCGGCCGACGACTCGAACCAGCGCACGACGATCTGACGCGGCATCGTGGCCGATGAGGCGAAGTAGTCGGGATTCAGATCGAACCCGCGGCCCGTCTTGCTCGGCAGATACGGCTGCCACCGCGAGCCGACGGATCCGGCGGCAAACGGGTATCGATAGAGTGCGGCCACCGTTGCCTCGGGCCGTGGCAAGCGGCGCGGCCACGCAAACGCCACCCCGGTTGTTCCGATCGGGCTGGCCACTGCCTCGGCCGCCGCGCCACCGGGTTGAAGGCGATGCACCCGCGAAGCGCCGGCGGCCCAATGGCCGATCACCTCGGCCGGCGTCAGCGCGGGATGGTCGGCGGCGATGGTCAGCTTCCAAACCGGGTTCTCGCGATCGGCGGCGAACGACCCGACGGCCGATCGATACGTGCCGCCTCCTACGCCCGGAGCGACGAACTCGCACAACGGGCGGCAGAGCAACCGGCTGTCGCGACGGACCGCCCAATCGACATACCATATCGCGGCCTCCAACGAGTCGGTTCTCGGGGCCGACTCGGGCGCACCGGTGGAATCATCGCCGGTCGAGCCGGCGCCGCTCGACCCGCGCACGCAGCCGACGACCACCGTCGGCCAGCGCCGGTGCAGCGTTTCGGCCAGTTGCCGCGCTTCGGGCAGCGAGGGCCAGATCTCGTCGATTCGGCGGCAAAGACGGCCGGCGGCGCCCGGATCGGTTTCGGCCGCCTTCTTCGCCTGTTCGAGCAGGGCCGCGGCTTGGGCGCGAAGCTGCTCTTCGCCGGCGACGGCCTTGGGGTGGTCGCGATAGCACTCGCGGAGGCTCCGCCACAGTCCCCGCGCGGCGGCATAGCGCTGCTGGGCCACGGCCTCGGCCGCGGCGCGTTCGGTCGCAATGCCCATCGCCGCATCGAGTCCGGCGCGCTTCGGGTTGCGCCGGTGCAACTCGCGGAGCATGACCAGCGCGCCGGCATAGTCTTTTTGCCTCATCGACCATTTCGCTTCCTCGAACAGATAGTCTTCCACGGCTTCGGCCAAGCCGGGCAACTTCGGGTGGTTGCCTTCGAGGTAGCGGAACAGTTCGTAGGCCGCCTCGAGCTTGCCGGCGGCAGTCATCTTCTTGGCTTCGTCGAGAACGATCTGCTCGTACAGTTCGACCTTGGCCAGCGCGGCCCACGACACCTCGAAGAGCTTATCCGGCTCGCTGAACAGTTGGACTTGCAGGCGATCGGTCGGCTTCGGATTGGCCGGAAGCTCGCGCACCGGCAACCGCTTGATCTTGACGACCGTACTGCCGTACTGCGGCGTAAGCGTCAGCCGATCGAACGGCTCTTGTTGCAGCAGGGGTTCTTCGGGCGATTCGTCCGCGGCCCGGGCCCACCCGCAGCAGCCCCAGCCCGCCGAAACGATCAGCAGTAGAGCGAATGTGATTCGCCCGTTGATGACCTTGTTCCTCGCACCGAAACCGTGTTCGCCGGCAGGGACGGCGGTCGCCGGATCGAGGCAATGCCCAGAGGCGGTCGAACGATTCCCACGGCCGCGCTGCGCCGCGGCGGCAATCGGAACGACGAAATTGATCGTCTTTCGAACGAAGCGACATCTCATGGTTTTTTCACCAGGTACAGCGTGCCTTGCGAGCCGACGATGGCCCACACCTCGTCCAAATCGCAGGGCGGCCCGACAAAGGGAACGCCCAACTCGTCCCACTCGGCGGGACGCTGCGAGGCGGGCTTTTCGGGCTGATGGGCGGGGCGCGCGGGATCGGCCGCGTCGTTCGCCTTTTCGATGCTCGGTTGCGGATCGGTGCGGACGATCAGCTCGGCGCTGCGGCCGCCGCGACCGCGGATGCGGCAGCGCCCGCCATCGATCGCTTCCAGCCAAAGCGCGTGGCCGTCACCCGGATCGTTGCCGACCACGGCCCAATCGGGCAACGGGGCCGTGGCGCCAACCGTGCCTCGCAGCGGATCGATCAACATCGCCTGGCCGTTGCGATTGACCGCCAGCAGCCAGCCGCCGAACACAAGCGGTCGGGCCGCCAGCCGGCCCGGCACGGTTACCGCTTGAGCCGTCGATTCGCCCGGTCGATAGACGAGCAGCTCTTCTCCCTCGCGACCGTGTGCGGCCAATACCCCATCGGGCAGCACATAGGCGCAACGGAGCGGCTCGCGCAGACGAAGCGCGCCGATCGTCGCCGCGGGCGTGTCGATCGTCTCCGGCGGCGACGTGATCGAACTTTCGAACAGTTCCCCGGTGGCCAACAACCATCGCACCGTGCCCGATGCTTTTCCGGGGGCGGCCGGGCCGGCGGCCGGCGCGGCCAACGAAGTGCGCCAAACCGCCTTGTCGGCGGCGAGGTCGATGGCCGAAACCGTGCATCCGCCATGTACGCTGCGCTGCACGCATACGAGCATGTTCCCGCGGCTCAACGGGGGTTGCAAGAACCAGCCGGGCCCAGTCGCCTTGGCGGTTGGGCCGGCCTTTGCCCGTCCGGACGAGTCGAACTCGACGCGACGAAGTCGGTCGCCGGCGATCCACACTTGGTCGCCCGCAAACACCGGATGAAGGGCCGCCCCGATCGGCAATCCGCTGGTTTTCCGGCTTTGGTCGGCTGTTCGACTCGACGGATCCCAGCGGTTCCAATCGAGCGGCTCGCCGCAGGGTTTCACCGGGGCGGCATCATCGCCTTCATCGAGGCGAAAGACGTAGACGTTGCCCGCATCGGTGCAGACGACCGCGCGGCGGCCGTCGCATTGCATCGGGCACGGCACCGAACCCTCCAACACGAATTCGCCCGCGCGAACCAGCGCCGGTTGCCGATCGGCCTGCCGACGGAACACCAGCAGGGCCGAGCGGGTCAACCCGCGACTGACCGTCAGCAGTACGACGCGCGGGGTGACCACGGGCGGATGACGCACTTCGCCCCATTCATGGCCCACCGTGATCGACTCGGCGCGGGCATCGTCGGTGTGTAAGGCGAACAGGGTCCATTGCTCAGCCGGCACGTAGAACCACTTGCCCTCGGTGTCGGTGCCCGGCGCGGTCGCCGGCGGAATGGGCAGCAGCCATTCGGCGCGGGCCTCGCCCGACTCGGCGTCGAAGACGCGCACCGTGCCACCACGCAGCGAGACGCGCACCGCAGAGCCGGCCACCACCGGCGGGCCGAGCGGGTCGGAATCAAGCGGGGCGCGCCATCGGGCCTTGCCCGTGGCCGGATCGATTCGCACAATCGACCGCTCTTGGAACCGCTGTGCAAAGACCCAATCGGTGTTCGGCGCGGCATCCACAGGTACCGGGTCGGTGCAGCACCCGGCGGCTGAAGCGCCAACCGAGCGCCGCCACCGCAGTCGCCCGTCGGAGGCCAAGGCGTAAATCCGACCGGCGAACGGCACGGCCAACATCGGCGGCAATTGCGGCACCGGATTGCCAGCGGCTATCTCGCGCGTGTAGGGGGTGATCGTTTGCGGCTGGGGCAAGTCGTCCACGGCGGACGCCGGCTTCTCCGGCGATTGCCGACGCGGAGCGTGGCCGGCCAGCGCCGCCTCGACAACCGTGCGCAATCCCTCATCGTCGCGGAGCTCGGGATAGTGCGCCAACAGCGTGCGCCGCAGCCGCAGCACTTCGGCTGGACGATCGGCCGCGGCACGGATCGCCTCGATGGCAGCCGTGCGGCGCGCCTCGCGTTGGGCTTCGTAATGCTGTTTGCCCAGAGTGTCTTCCGCCCGATCCAACCGTTGGGCCGTAAAGTCGATCTGCGGCATCGTTTCGGCCGCTAAATCGAGCAAGAGCAGCCCGTCGCGCGCCGCGTGTGCATCGCCTTGGCCCGCCGCTTCGGCCAAGCCGGAGATCATCGACGCCAGCGGCACCGTCAGCCGCGAAGCCGCCTCGGCAAAGCCGGACAGAACGGCTAACTCGGGCAACAACGTTGCCGCTTGTTGCGAGGCGGTCGCCCATTGCTTCTCGCCGGCCAATTGTTGAATCATCGCAATGCCGCGGCGGAGCCGAGCGCGCTCCGCTTGCGGGTGCGATGCAAATGAACCGAGGAAATCGTCGTAGAGCTTGACCGCCTCGGCATAGTTGCCGCTGTCGTAGGCTTGGTCGGCACGGGCCAGTTCGCCGCTGCCGTCGGAACGATTCATTACGATGACGACGACAACAATCACGACCAGCAGCACTGCGGCGCCCACCGCTCCCCCGACAAGCAGCGACTTGGGAATGACGATCGGCCGCCGGGGCGCCGCCGACGGCCCCAGCGGGCTGCCGCCCAACGGACCGGCGCCGCCGAGTGGCGCCTTCGCGGCGCCGGTCGGCGCCGCCATGCCCGGCGCAGCGGCCGGTTCGTTGAGCAGCGATTCTAAGCTGCCGAGATCGGGCAGGCTGCCCAGCGGATCGAGCGAGTCGCCCAGCGGGGGCAACTCGTCGGCCAAGAGCGATGCCAGATCGTCGTTGCTCGACGACGCAGAGGCCGGCTTCTTCTTCGCGCTTTCCGCCGCCGATGGGCCGGAAGCCGAAATCTGCCGCTTAGCTGCCGAAGCTCCCCCGCCTGTGCCCCCGGGCGATTTCGCCCCGGAGGAACCTGACGCGCCGCCGGTGGATTTACCGGTCGATGAAGCGCCGCCGGCAGCAGTCTTCCCGGCCGCGGCCCCGCCGCCAGCGGCCGTCTTGCTTGGCGAAGAATCGCTGCCGCCGGAGGTCTTGCCGGCCGAAGATCCACCGCCCGCCGTGCCGGGCGATTTGGGCCCTGCTGCGCCCGAGGCAGCGGCCCCACCCGACGCCGCCGGCTGTTTATCCGGCGGAACGCCCTCGTGGGAAGGAGGTAATTTTCGCTGAGGATCGATTTTCTTGCCGGTTTCGTGCGGATCAGTCATGAGCAATGATTCGTGATGAGAAGGTGGTGAATAGGCATTCCCCTCGCTACGCTGAGGTGCCCGCGATTGACGGTCCGATTGCTCAAGACTCTTCGTCGCGCCGGCGCGCTCGTCGTCTAACGAACGAGCAACTCGCCGGAGCGTTTTGTCCCTCGCACTTCGTGAAATGATTACTTTCTTACAGGAAAAAAGCGACCATTTCGGCGCGCGAGGAGGATATCTTGAGGACGAACCGATCGGGCACTGCTGCGCAACGCCTATCGTTCCGTGCCGGACCGTACGCGGCCCGGCCTCCCGCGACCTCTTCCGCGCGGGGCCTGTCGATGCTCGATCTTACCCCGTCGCCCGTGGCGCCAACGTGCAATCGGCGTGGACGGCTGCCCGCCCGTTCGGCAAGGGGTTCTCCCGAGAATCGACGCACTTCTCTGTTCTGTCACACTGTTCCGCCGAGACTCCGCGACAGCCGCCGCCGGTCTCGAACAATCGCTCGCTGGTCCTCCGGGGTCAAAGATGTTTCGGTACGCTGAAGATTCGACGTTTTGATGCTGTTGGGCAACGCCCGGGAACAACCGGGAATAACTGTGACGACCATTGCGCGCCGCCACGGCAATAATATGAATGTCTCTAAAAAATCGGCTCTTTCGGCTCCGCGCGATGCCGTTCCGTCATTGGAACCACTGTTCGACAACGACGAACTCATACCCGTCATCGCTCGCGCGGATGTCGAATCGCGTTTTGCGCACTCGTTCGGCCCGCGGTCCAGCCGCCTGCCGTTCGAGTTCGGTGAGTTTCTTTTCGAGTTCCGGGGGCAGTAGTTTCAGCAAGACGCGGTTGCGCGCCTCGACGCCGGCCCGATGGAGCAATTCCAAGTCGGCCAGCGAGAGTTCGCCCCCGCGCCAAGTAAGATAAAATCGCTTTTCTTCGGCCGCTTTGCCCGTGCGCGTTGTCGGCTTGTCGGCCGAAAGCCGCGAAACATAGAGCAACATTCCCTCAGGCAGCACCACGGCCAACTCGATGCCGAAAAAGTCGAGCTGTTTGGCGTACGTTTCCACCGTTTGCCCCTTGGGAAACCGAATCTCCCAATTGCGCTGAGCCGTTGTTTCTTCCTTCGCTTTGACGATCCGGCGTCGGCCGGCGGCCGCGGCTTCGGTCAACTCCGTATCTTGTTGCCGCGCCAGTAGCACGGGAGCGGCCGCCGCCAACGAATCCGCCCAATCGGTCGGCGCGGTCGGCGTTGCGCCGGGCAAGACTTTTGGTGGAGGCGTCAACGGGGCCGTCGCATAGTCGGGAAGCTCGGCGACCATCGGCGTAAACGGTTTGCCCGCCGAGGCGGTCGGCGCAGCCTCTTTCGAACCGCCGCAGCCGAGCAACACGACCGCCCCGAGAAGCAGTGCGATCGACCCGGCGATGCGATCTTCCGACCGCCCGGCGCAGCACATGCCCCGCGAACGATCGCTCAACCTTCGCCGCACCGGCGACTGTTGTGGCAATCTGTTGCTTGTCGCCGCTTGCGTTTTCATCGGCTACGCTCTCCCAGCAGGCTGCCGGTGCATGCCGGCCTCGATCGAACCGCCGAAAACGAAACGCGGTTCGAACGAAGACCGCACGCCAAAAAACCGCTTCGTTGCATCTGCGGCCGCTGCTGCCGTTGCGTGAAACTCTTCAGGGCGCAACCTCCGCGTCGGGCCGCACGGCCAACAACCACGCTTTCCAGCGGGCGATTTCATCGCGGCGCTGCAACTCGTTGGCCGGCGGCGAGGGCGCCTCGTCGGTTCTTCGGCTCAAACGGAGCAAGCCCGCACGGGCCTCGGCCGCCACCTCTGCGTTGTCATCGCCCAGTGCGCGAATCAACACCGGGGCATGGTTCAAATTACGCACGCGGCCCAGCGCGCGGACCGCCGCCAGCCGAGCCAACGCCGAAGAGTGCCGCGACAGGGCTTCGAGTCGGCTGAAGTGCTGCGCCGTCAACGCCTGAATCTGCTCCAGAGGCATTTCCTCGATGGCGTCGAGCGCGCGGGCGAAGTCGGCGTGTTCGGGCCGGTCGAGCAGGGCCATCAGCTCCTCGGTCGGATCGCGGTCCGACTTGACCACCACGCGGCCGAGCCGCACTTCAACGGCGTCGGTCTGCCGCGGCAACCCGTGCCCGACAACCATCACGCCGGCATTGAAGCTCCGCGCCTTTTCGATGCTCTTCTTGCTCGATCGCAGCAAGAACAGCGCACCGAACGCCGTGTCGGCCGTCGGCCCGGCCTTGCTGTTCCAACTGCCGTTTTCGGCCTGAGTGCGGATCAGCATTCGGGCGCCTTCGTTGTACCAGCGAGGTTCTTTATCGCTTCGGCCCTCGGCCAACTCGCGGAAACTCCAATAACGCTCCAAAGCGTAGAGGTAGTAGTGCGTCCAACCGGGCGGCTCAACATCGAAATGAGTGCGCAGCCAAGTATTGCCGCGATTCAGCGCCGCGCGGAGGATCCGCGGGTCCACCTTCGATTTCACTTCTTCTTTCTCGGGGTTCTCGACCTTGGGTTTCACTTCGCGGAAAACCACCGGAAGATCATCGCGACGCTCGGGACGACTGCCCAACCCCAGCAAATCGGCGCAAATGTAAAGGCTGCCCATGCCGGCGGCCGTCATGCTGTGCTTCACCCCCGATTGCTTGACCGGCGTGAAATCGTCCGCCACCTTGCCCTGATAGCCGAACCCTCCGCTGGGGTCCTGCGTTTTCAACAACCAAATGGCCACATTCTCCAGCGACGTTTGCGACATGCTGAACCCGGCCTGCGCGGCCTCCCAGGCGCTGAGCACGGCATACTGCGTCATCGAGGTGTCGCCCGTCTCGCGATCGGGATAGCCCCATCCGCCGTGCGGCTTTTGCCGCACCTCGTACGACTTGAGCAACAAGACGATTTCGTTGTGATACTTGCTAGGATCGAGCGTGACCAAGAAGATGATCGCCAAGCCCGTGCTATAAAGATCGTTCTTGATGTCGGCGGCCTCTTTGTTGGCCACGGCGCGGACAATCGCCTCGGCGGCCGCCGCGATCTTCGGGTGATCGGCCGGAGCACCGTACTTCAGAAGAACCAAGCCCACCAGCGCCCGAGCACCGATCCGGGTATCGTTCGCTTCGTCCGATTCGAGGAACTTGACGGCTTTGGCCACGGCCGCGCGGACTTCGGGGCTGTCGGGCGTCAGGGCCGACGCCGTGCTCCCGGCCGCAAAAAGAAAGAGAGCCGCCCCTCCCAACACAACCGCCCGCACTGCGGCCGTCCGCGAGACGCCGACTGCTCTGCCGCCCATCGCGTCGTCCTCCGGTTAATGAAGACGCCATCGCCGGCCCGCCCCACCTTTGGGATGTTCGGACCGTTTCCTCTGTTCCGCTCAAGGCCGCAATGCCGCAGCAGGCTCGATCGTTGCCGGCGGCGTCGCCGCAATCATCCCCATTGCGGCCGACCGCCCACGGCACAGCAGCCGCACAAGTGCCGCCAATTGCCGCTAAGTGCCGGAAATCGCCCCAAGAATCGCAGCACCGAATGACTCGCCGTACCGAGCGCCGAACGCGCTGCCGCAGCCCCTCCGCTGAAAAACAGCTCCACGCGCTGGGGAAAACGGTCGTTGTCGCAGCGAATCGGCCGATCGCAAACTGTGCCGGATCTCGCCGCGTGCCGTTTTCCGCGGTTTCAATAGTATTAGTAAATAAGTATTTGTCAGACGAGCAGGTTCGCGGCCGGCAGAGCGGTCCACCCAAGCTCATGGCGACCAACCGAGTCCATTCCGGAACCGCCGCCGACCCTTTTTGCCGATGGTAAGGCCGAAAGCACCAGTTGTCAACGATTTTCGGCCCTCGCATGCGTCGCGGTCTACAACACAAACGGCTCGCCGCTGCGTTGCGCCGGGCCGCGCGGCGCGGCGAACAATCGCGAATCAAGCAAGCCCAATGGGCCGCTGTCGCAACGAAGCGGCCGATTGGGCGCAATCCCCATTTGAACCGTTTTCCGTCTTTCGCGCTTTTATTCAGTTTACCGCTTTATTCAGTTTGCCGCGCCGCCCGCATATTCTCTTGTTGCCGTCTTTCCACCCCCGACGGAACGGGGAAACGCCGACGTGCCCCCCGAGCCAACCCGTCGATCGGCGAAGTGCTTTCGCCCTTGTGGCCGTCGGGGCGGTTTGTTAGCATACGCCCCCCTCAATCATCGGATGGTTCCGCATTCTTCTCTTCGAGGGCGGGAACAATCCGGTTGACGGTCGAATCGGGCGAACAAAGCAATTGCCATGCATCTGAAAAGTCACTTGGCGATCTGCGCATTGACCGGCATGGTCCTTTGCGGCTGCACCGCCTCACCGTGGGCGAGCGCGAAGAAGACCTCGCCCGCGGCGTCGGCAGGCGGCTCGATTGCTTCGACGACCGCTTCTCCGAAGACGGATGCTCCCGGCAGAGAGTCGGCCGGCGTTCAGGCCGCTTCTTCCACTTCCAACAGTGCCCAACAGCAAATGACGGAAGTGCTCAACGAACTGCGGCAAGTCGGCGGCTTGGAACCGGCCGATTACGACCAATTGATTCGCGACATGCAGAAGACCGATCCGACCCTTTGGCCGCTCTTGGTGCAACAGATGCGCGCCACGGTCGCCTATCGCGAGCGATTGCTAGCCAAGGCGGGCACGCCTCAAGCGCCCGGCGCGCTGGCCCTGCATTCCTCGACGAATGGTGCGGCACCGGGCGGCAGGGCCGCTCACCAACCGGTGCTGTCGCACCCGGCTGAGAACCCGCTTCCGACTTCCGCGGGCGAACCCGCCGTTGTCGCGGCAGGTTCCGCCGGATGGCCGGCCAACGCGGTGCAGCACGGCCCGCAACGCCTTCCGCCGGTCGAGCCTTCGCCGATGGACACAATGGCCGGGCGGCTGCGACCGCCCGCAGGCAGCGGCAGCGACCAGCGATCGTACGATCCTCTGCCCGACGCGGGAGCCGCGCCGCCTGAATCCAACGGCGTCGAGCGCGAGGCGCGAAAGCCGGCCCCGCCCGACATGCGTCGCGCCGAACGGAATCGCGATGCGATGGTGCGTCCGGTGGCGCATCTCGAAGAAGTGTCTGCCGCAACGCCCGATGCCGCGGCACGAACCGCGCCGGTCGAACGCGAATCGCCTTCCACTCGGCGACCTGCAAGCGAGACGAACGAAAACCTGTTGAACGGCGAAGAAGACCCGGCCGACGAACGGAACTCGGCGCAGCGCGCATCGCAAGGCCGACCGGAGCGTTCGTCGGAGGCCAAGCCTGCGGAGAAACAGGCCGACGCGTCGAAGCGTGCTGATTGGCGCGAGTCGCTCGCGGCGGCCATCCGCGACTTGGAACGTCAAACCGCCTCGGCGCAAGGTACGGCTGCCGATGTGGCGCAATTGGCCCGTCTCCGCCTGCTGTATCTGGCTGCGGGACAACGCGACGCGGCATTGCGGCCCGCCCCGAGCCTGCCCGCGTCGCAACAAGAGTTCCTCAGCAAATCGCTCTACGGCTGGGACGCATGGCTCGACGCCGAACGCACTCCCGACGCGGCGTTGCGCGCCGCCGAAGCGAAACGGGCGTTGGAAGAGGCCGCCGAGCGATTGGCCGACGCCGCGCCGCTGGTCGTACGCAATCTGGCCTTCTGCACCGAAATCCTCAGCTACGGCAGCCACAAGCCGTTTCGAACCAACGAATTCTCACCCGATCAAGAGGTGCTGCTCTACGTCGAAGTCGAAAACTTCGTCAGCGAATCGACCGCCCGCGGATATCACACCGCACTGCGCAGCAGTTATCAAATCTTCGATGCCCGCGGGCAACGGGTAGCCGAACACGATTTCACCTTGACCGAAGAATACTGCCAGAATCAGCGACGCGACTTCTTCATCGGCTATCATCTGCGCATCCCCAAGCGGATCTATCCCGGCAAGTACACGCTGCAACTGACCGTCGAAGACACGAAAAGCCGAAAGATCGGCCAATCGCAAATCGAATTCACGGTCAAAGATGCGCCTGCGACCGCCAAGTAGTCGATCGTTGCCGGTGGGTGCGGCGTCTGGGCGTTCGGTTCCCGGCTCATCGTTCGGGGCGAGGATTTCTCGTTGCCGGCAACCGAGTTCTTTGCGGCCTCGGCCTGACAGTCGCTAGAGATCAACGGCCGGCCCCCTCTGAGTCCGCACCTTTGCGCCGCGATCCGGCACACCAAATCGCAACAGCAAGGCCGCCCACCCCGTCTCTCCCCGAAAACGGACGAAGAACACGACGGCCGATCGACGCCCGCAATTCGCGCACGGCCGGCCCAAACGGGCGGCAAAGCCGCCAGCCGAACGGCACCGCCGCACCGGGGATGACATCCGTTCCCATTAGTCGCTGGAATTCCTGCCGGCAGGACAAAAAGGGCGGATTAGCAGTCCGGCGGCGTGTAAACGCTCGGCAGCTTCGGCGGTTGTCGGCTACCGAACGGAATGCAACCTCCCGCTGTTCCTTGTAGGAATAGTCGCCGGCGGCGGACACGAAAAACGAATAGCACGCTTGCCAGAAGGCCGCCTCGGATCGCACAATACCTATGAGACGGCTGCGTTTCCCAGTGACAAGGCAAGGCGATGTCCGAGATGCCCGCGCGACGGATATGGTTCGGGCTGAATAGTTCCGCACGTTTGAAAAAAGGCCGCGATTGCGACGACGCAGCTTTTTTGCGTGCCATCGCCGTTTGAACCGTCTTGCGTCTTTCGCGGTTTGATTGAGGGCTTTGATGAGTTCGTCTTCCGAAGATGGGGTAGATTGCTCAAGGACGATCGCTGGATCGATGCAATTGATTGCCGCGGATCGACCGAACGGCGCCCGGCGCGACCGCGCTACTCTTCTCTTCTGATGCCGGCGCCTGTTCGAAACAATGACTCGGGTTGTGTCTGCCCACGGGCGACCCCCGAAGCCGATGCAGGAAAGCGCGCTTGTTTGATGTGCGTGTCTGACAAGATCGCTGTTGAAAGGAATCCCTTGACGGCCATTTCTTCGCGTGCCGCTGGAAGCCCATGCCGAAGCCGCAGGCTTCGCGGCGTGATGGCGGCTTTGACGGTGTCGGTTGGAATCGGTTGGGCGGTCGCCGTCGCGGCGGAACAGCCGACCGACTTGGTGAACAACCTCGGCAGCGCTGATCCCGCAGTACGTCTGGCGGCCGAGCAGTCGCTGGCGGCAATGGGCGTCGAGGCGCGCGCGGCGATTCTTCAAGGGCTCAAGTCGCCCGACGCCGAAATCCGTCGCCGCTGCCGATGGCTCGTCGAAGAGATCGAGTGGGCCGACCTGCGGCGACGACGAGATCGCTTCATGCAGGCGGCCGACACGGCCGACGGTTGCGGCCTGCCCGGCTGGCAGCGGTTCCATCGCATTGCCGGCGCGGCCCCCAACGCCCGCGAACTATTTGCCGCAATGATCGACGCCGAGCCCGCGCTGATGATGGCGATCGAAGCCGACCATACCGAGGCGATTGCCGGGCGGCTGATCAGCGGCGTTTCTCTGCGAATGCACGGTTACTGGATCGACGACCAGCCGCCGACCGTCACCGAACCCGCCCGCACCGCGGCCTTCTGGCATGGGTTCGTCGCGCTGGCCGACCTGACGGCCAAGAAATCGCTGAAGATCAAACCGCCGCCCGAAACGGTTGCGGCAACCGCAGAGGTCGAGCCCGAGAGCTTTCTCTACCAGGTGAGCGATAGTTTGCTCGAAGAAGAGTCTCTGAATGCCGCACTGACGCATAAACGCTACGGCCCGGGCACTCAGCGTTTGATCGGCGCCTTCCTCGATGGAATGACGTACGATGGCGAGATGGCCTTCTTGTCCGACCGATTCCTCGGCTTGGCGTTGCGCTATCGCATGCCCGAGGGGATTCGGCTTTCGGCCAGCGTGCTGCGGAACAGGGATTCCTCGGGCGAATCGCGGGCGATGGCGATTGTTCACCTGGCGATTGTCGGCGGCAAGCCGTATGCGTCCCTGATCGAAAAGCAGCTTACTTCGACGGCCGAGGTGTTCGAGAACGGGGAGAAATCGCGTTGCGAAGTCCGCGACGTGGCCCTGGTTTGGTTGATTCACCTGACCGACCAACGCCACGACGACTACTCGCTGACCGAGGCCGGCGCGTATTGCGAAGCCTGGTTGAAAATGCGCCCGGCGGAGTTCGACGGGCTGCAAACCGGCATTGCCGTTACCGACACCCAGCGGCGCACGGCGAGAAAGAAGTGGCAGGAATACGCGGCCAAACACCCGCTTCCGGAGATGCCGGAGTCGATCCGCAAACGCCTGATGCCCGAGGCCGGTCCCAGCGGCAACACCGAGGCCGCCCCCGAGAGCAATGCCCCGGCCGAACCGTCGCCGGCCACCGAAGACGATAGCGACGAAAACAACCAACCGGCCGACGAGCGCCCGCCCGAGCCGCGCTGGCCGATCGCCCAGCGCGAATCGGTGCGGTTGTTGGCCGAGGCCGAAGACCTTGTCGCGCGGCGGCAGTATTCGGCGGCCGCACGAATCGCCGATGAGCTGCTGTCGCTGCCGCCTTCGTACTATGCACCGGGGCGCGGTCGGCCGCTGTGGTGCGAATTGCATCAATCGGTCGAGCGGGCGGTGCTCCGCTGGCCGACCGCGGCGCAAGTGGCCTATTTGCAGCGGACTTCCGCCGAAGCCGCCGACGAACTGGCCCATGCCGTCCGCCGCGGCCGGGCCGACCAGATCGCGGCCGTCGCCCATCGCTGGCTGCATACGCCGGCCGGCGCCGAAGCTTTGTGGCTCTTGGCCCACCGCGACCTCGAACGCGGAGACTGGTTGCGCGGCCTGCTGCGGCTCGAACAGCTCAAGAGCAGATCCGTTTCCGCTTGGCGGTTGGAACCGGTTTTGACCTTGCGGATGGCCCAGTGCCAGTTGAAGCTGGGAATGCGCCGCGCGGCCGAAACGACGCTTCGCTCGGCAACCGGCCTGCTGGATCGCTCGGCCTCTGTGGCGACGGCCTGGGCCGCCGAACCGCCGCGAACGCTTGACGAACTCTGCCGCCGTCTGGAAGACACCCGACCGAGCGACGATGCCGCCGAACCGCTGGGGATCGAATCGCTCAAGTTCCTTTCGTCGCGAATCATGCCTTGGCTGCGCGAACAGCCGCAGCCGATCTCCGAAACGCCCGCCCCCTTGGCCGCCCTCATCAACGACCGCCAGCGGCGACTTGCCGGCCGGAATCGCCCCACTGTGCCGATTGCGCACCCGTTGCTGGTCAACAACGTGTTGCTCCATCGCACGCCGACGCACCTTGAGGCGATCGAGTGGCCGAGCGGCCGCGTGCGTTGGCGGCAGCCGTTGGAAGATCGATTGCAGCACTATCAGCGGTTGTTTTCCCATAGCCCGACATGGACGTACAAGAAGGGCGTTGCCGGGCTATTGCGGAGCATGGTTTCCGACCAATCCGCCCAGCCGGTCGAAATCAATCGGAAAACCCTCTTGGAACGCATCGAAGAACGCTTGTGGCGCGACGGTCGTTTCGGCGCCCTTAGCAGCGACGGCCGCCGCGTGTTCGGCGTGGAAAACGATTCGCATTCGATGCCGCACGACTACCAACGCTTCGCGCTTGCCGCCAACGGCCGAAGATTCATCGAAGGAATCCTGCCGACCGGCAACTTGTTGGCCGCCTACGATCTGGCCACCGGCAAATTGCTGTGGGAGGTGGGCAATGCCAACGTGCTCTCCGGCGACTACAGCGACTACATCGCCTTGCCCGCCGGCAATGCCGACGACAACACGGCACACGCGGCTGCCGCGCCGCGGAAACAAGTAATCGGCGATCCGTTCAGTCCGCCGCGATCGAGGCGGGGCGCGAAGCGGACCGCCGAGTGTTCTTCGAACAGCCCCGTTGGTCGATGTTTCCCGACCTTCAGTTTCTCGGCCCTCCGTTGCCGATGGCCGACCGGCTGTATGCAACCGTATCGTCCGCCGAGGCGACCTACCTACTCGAGTTATCGCCCGACAACGGGCAACCCCGTTGGGCCTTGATGCTCGAAGCCAAGCCGGTGCTCGAATCGCATTTCGAGGAAATCTACGCCTTGGCCATGCATTGCGCAACGGCCGCTGCGCGCCCGCCGGGCGGCTGCGTGCGGGCCGAAGGCGCGCTGGTGTGCCACGACGGCGAAAAGTTCTTCGGCGTGGACCTGGCTCAACGGCGCACCATTTGGGCCTACCCGCTCACCGAGTTCGAAGCTTCTGCCGAAGGCGAAGACAGAACCGATCCGTTCCAACAAGCGATACACGACGAGCGTTCCGCGCGATTCGAGTTGGTTTGGAGCGATTCGCCGGCGTTGGCGGTCGGGCCGTACGTCTTGCTGGCGCCTGGTCGTCAGAAAACACTTGATTGCGTGAATGCCGCCGATGGCCGCCTCTGCTGGTCGGTGCCGCGGCGCGAGGGGCTCTACGTCGGAGCAATTACGGCCGATCGCATTGTCATCGTCGAACGCGGCGGAGTGCGCTGCCTGGCCGTTGACGACGGACGAACGCTTTGGCGACAGGCCTTCCCGCAAGGCGCTACCCCGGTGGGTCGCGGGTATCAATTTGCCGGCCGGCTGCTGGTGCCGCTCCGCGATGTGGGTGTGCCGGCCTTCGACCTCGACACAGGCCGAATCATCGGTTGGCAACGACCCGATCCCCAAACCCGCCTGGGGAACCTGATTCCCGCGGGCGACGGCGTGCTGCTGCAAACGGCCGCGGGCTTGTTCCGCTGCGACGACGCCTTTCGGGCCGCCGAGGCCGCCCAACGCAATGCCCCGCCCGCCGATGCCGATGCACCCGCGCGGCGACGGCATGTCGAACTGCTTTTGGCCGCCGGCGAGGCCCGCCAGGCGCTCCGCTTCTTGCGGGAACTGCCCGACGACGCGCGCCGCGAAGAACACATGCAACGACTCATGCTTGCCGCCGCCATTGATGCCGTGCGGAGCGAACCGGCCGTTGCGCTCGAAGCGGCCGCCGCCGTGTTGTCGGAAGCGATGAAGCGCAATCCCGACGAAGCCCAACCGCTGGCCGTCGCCATCGCCGACGGCTACGAGCAACTCGATCGGCACGGCGACGCCTTCCGCTTGCTGTTCGTCACCGCAATTGCGCAGAAGGGTTCTAAAAGCCCCTCGCTGAAATCGGGGTTCGATCGGCTTGAGCGCGTGGAAGCGGCCCGCCAAGTGGCTTTCGATCGCTTGGTTTCGCTGCGGCTCGAAGAACTCGATCGCGCGGCCGCTCCGGCCGAACAGTCCCAGATCGATCGTTGCCTGGCCGATGCGCTGGCCGACGCCGAGTTGCGCGACGCCGCCGTCCGTTTGGCGCCCTGGCATCGTGCGGCCGCCAAGGTGTTTGTGGAGCAGGCCCGGGCAGCGCGGCAGTCGGGGCGACTGCACGAGGCCGAATGGTCGTTGGCCGCCGCCGCTCGATTGGCGACGGAGCGAACGGCGGAACTCGAAGCGGAGCGCCGCGCGGTGCAACGCGAAGGCCGGCCCGAGCCGGTCGTCTGGCCCGAGAAATTCCGCAAAATCGAGCCCAGTGCGCAGAGCGATCGACGGGCAGGCGAAGCCGACCAATCGGCCGCGGAATCGATGAACGAAGACGAATCGTTGTTTGCCGGGCAAAGCGTCATCCTGCTTCGGCCGGCCGAACCGGGCGACGGAGTCGCTCCGATTCGGATTGCCGTCGAACACGCCGGGATGTCATCCCAGTTGGTCGATGCCGCCGGGCGGCCGATGGGAAAATGCCCGATCGGCAACACTGGACCAGCCGGCATGCTCGGCGGCTTTGGCGGGTTCGATGGATTCGGTCTTTCGCAGTGGCAGGGCTACTCTCTGGGACGATTGGCGATTGTCTCCAGCGGCGCGCAGGTGGAGGCGTTCGACCTGCTGCACCCGGGCGACAGACCGCTTTGGTCGCGTTCGGCAGAGACGGCTGAGGCCATCGCGATCCAGGCGGCCCAAGGATTTTTCAACCGGGAGTCGTCCGCGCCGGGCCAACGCGCGCAGCCGCTGGCGGCGTCGCGGTCGGCCGTCTGCGTGCAGCTCGGGCAATGCTTGACGGGCATCGAGCCGCATTCGGGGCGAATCCTCTGGCAACGTGACGATCTGCCCTACGGCTGCGATTTGTTCGGCGACGACGAGGTGCTTTTCGCCACGCCGCCCAGCGGCGAAAACACGATCGTCTTCGACCCGCGCGACGGCCGCGTGCAGAAGATCATCGACCCAATCGACCGCAGCGAACGATTCGCTGTGTTAGGCCGAAACGTCATCTGCTGGCGCGTCGAGGGACGGCGCCGCACGCTGGAGTGCCTTGATCCGCTTTCCCGCAAGACGCGATGGAAGCACCGCTTCGGCGAGCAGGCGCACATTGTCGAGGTCGATCCGCTCCGCGCGGCGGTGCTCGAACTCGACGGCGCGGTCACGCTCATTTCGTTCGCCTCGGGCCAAGCGGAGCGCACGCTCCGCGTCGATCCGCTCGACAAGATCGAGTCGTTCATGGTGCTGCACGGCATGCACGGCTACGACGTGTTGATCTCCAAGGCGCCTTTGTCCGACCATTCGAGCTTCGGCCACTGGAGATACGCCTTCCGCCCGGAAGACGTGTTCTGTTGCGACTTCGGGCAGCTTTATCACTTCGATTTGCAAGGGCGCCGCGTTTGGAACGCGCCGTTGAAGTCGGGCTTCGTCTTCCGGAATCATCCGGTCGATGCGCCGATATTGGTGCTCGTCGAGGTGCGCGAGGGCCGATTCCTCAATCTGACGCGGCAGGAAACCCGCGTCACCTGCTTCGACCGGCGCGACGGAAGCGTGCTCTTCGAGAAGACCGTCAAGAGGGTGCAATCGGTCCACACGTCGATTGTCGCCGCGAAAGACGGCGCCGAGATCGAGGTGCAATCGCCGCTGGGCTTGGTGCGATTGCGGGCGGCCGACGCAGATCGCCCGGCACACCCGTAATCCCGGCAAACCGACCGCCGCGGTCGGGCGGCAGGGCCTCGGCGCCGATCAAACCAGCGCGGCAGCCGCCCGCCAGAGCTTTTGCACTTGGGCGGTGATCGTTTTTGGGCCGTCGGCCAGCGCGAACTGCCGATCGACGCCCCCTTCCACGTAGGCCACCTTGTTCATGCCGTACACGTCGCTGGTGGCTTCGTCTTGTCCCAACACGTAGCCGCCCGCTTGGCGAATGGCTTTGCACCCGTCGGCGCCGTCGCGGCCCATGCCGGTCATAATCACGCCCAACACGCGGTTGCCGAAGATCTTCGCCGCCGACTTCATCATCACATCGACTGAAGGCTTGTGGCTGCTCACCGGCGGACCGTCGTCGATCACGCACCGCGCCGAGCGGCCCAGCGGGGCCAACACCAGATGATGTCCGCCGGGCGCGATGTACACATGGTTGGGCCGCAATTGGTCGCCAGCCTCGGCCTCTTTAATCGACAGGGCCGAAAGCGAATCGAGCCGCCACGCCAATGGCTTGGTAAAGCTGGGCGGCATGTGCTGCACCACCACGATCGGCGGCAGCGGGGGACGCAAATGCTGGAACAGCAGGCTCAGTGCAGGCGGCCCGCCGGTGGAAATGCCCAACGCGATGCACTTGTCGGCCAGATCGCCGGCCCCCTCTTCGCTGACTTGCTTGGGCGGGGGCGGGGCGACCGGCGTTTCCACGCGCCGCAATTTCCGCTGCCGGCGAATCTCCAAGATGCGACGCACATCGGTGCCCGCGGCGATGCGAATCTTCCGCATCAGCTCGTCGCTCAGGGCGGCTTTGGTGGCTGGGCCGTAGTCGGGCTTGGCCACGTAGTCGATCGCCCCTTGTTCGAGCGCTTCGAGGGTAATCGAGGCCCCCAGCCGCGTGAGCGAGCTGCACATCACCACCGGCACCGCCCGACGCTCGAGAATGGCCGACAGCGTGGCCAAACCGTCCATCTTCGGCATCTGCACGTCGAGCGTGATCACGTCGGGCGCGGCCTTTTCAAGCAGTTCCAATGCCTGCATGCCGTCGGCCGCCGCTCCGGCCACGATCATGTCTTCGGTCTTCGAAATGTTGTCGCAGATGATCTGCCGGATGACGGCCGAATCGTCAACCACCAATACGCGAATCTTTCGTTTGACCATGCGCAACCTCGTTCAATCGTCCGCGACCAGCGGCAACGCGACCGGCGGCGACAATCACATGCCTGTCATTGGGTTGTCGCTCGTTTCAAACTTAGCTCGGCCAAGGCCGGCAGGCAGCGGTTGCCCGCCCGGAGTGCCGGCCGGGTTCGATTTCTCGCATAGGCCCGCCGCGGCATAACCGACATAACCTTCCCCTCGCAACCCGACCTCGCTTCCCTTGGCACCACGCGCCCGACACAGCCGCGATTGTTCGCACCGCATCGATGCAGACGGAAGGCAGACTGGGTAGAATCGTCGTTTCGGCCCGTGCGTGGCATTCCACGTTGCGGGCAACGCGCTCGCACATCGCCTTGAGTGGGTTTGCGTATTTCAATGGGGGAATATCATGTTTCCGATGCGATTCGTTCGTCTTCTCGTTCTGGGCATCTCAGCGGCCGCAACGATCCGCTCGGCAACGGCAGCCGATCCAGACTCAACTCGGCCGGCCGTTACGGTAACCGATGTCGCCTCGCTGGCGGCCGCCGTGCGCGACCAGCCGGAAGGAGCAACGATCGAAATCGCCCCGGGCGAGTACCGGCTCGAAGCAACCTTGGAACTGAAGTCGGGAATGACGCTCAAAGGCGCCGGCATCGACAAGACGATCCTCACCCATGCCGACTCGTGGAAGCCCTCAACCGCCGCCCTGCCCGATCCGGAAATGCGGTTGGAAGGATTGAATACCGACGCCTACCTGATCCGCATCAAGCGCGACACCAAGGGGGTGGTCGTTTCCGACCTGACGCTTCGCGCCCCGCAACTGCATGGGGCGATCTTCAGTTGGTTTCACGAAGATCTGCATTTGCACCACCTGCGAATCAAAGAAACCCTTTGGAGCGGCGTCCGCACATTCGGCATGAAGCGGGCGAAAATCCACGACTGCGAATTCATCGACGCCGGCGGGCGATGGGAGCGCGGAAAGCCCGGCGTCAAGGGCGGCATCACCGGCGGCGGCATCTTCGCTTGCTGGATGAGCGAGTGTGAGGTGTTCAACAACCGCTTCATTCGCACCCAACAGGCCCCCGAGCGAGAGTTCTACGGCATCAAGGTTCGCCAGGCGAAGCAGTGCCGCATCCACCACAACACGATCGAGGTGAACTTCTCGATCGAAATGCCGTTTGAAAACGACGAAGATGTCGAGATCGACCATAACGTGCTTTTCGGCACGGTTTCCATTCCCAAACATGCCGGCGGGCCAGTGCCCAAGAGCGGACGGACCTTCTTCATCCATCACAATTGGTTTCGCGACAGCTACTCGATCGAGTTCGTCCGCAACGGGGTGGAGATTAGCCACAACCTGTTCGACTTCGACCCGCAGAAAGACCACGGCAATCTGATCTCGGGCTTCGGCAAGGCGCCCGCCCCCGGACCGGCCGAGTTCCACAATAACCTGGTGAACAATCCGGGCCGCGGGGTGATTTGGATCAACGAGCCCTACAACAACCTCGTGGTCCGCAACAATCACATCATCGCACGGCCCACTGCCACGCCGCGGAAAGACGGGCTGTTCGGACTGAATCCGCAAAGCGACATGAAGACAATCTCGATCCGCGACAACATCATCGAATGCCTCGAGCTGTCGCGGCCGCTGTTCCGCAATGCCGAAAGCTACTCGGCCCGGGTGGAAAACAACCAGCTCAAGGGCGTGTCCGACGCCGACAAACTGGGCAATGCGCCGGCCGATCGGCCCGCGGGGCTCCAGACGCCGCTGAAGTTCACCTGCGGAGCCCGCGGCGAGTTCACCGTCGATCAATGGCGGGCCGGCCCGACGCCGAGCGGCTCCTCGGCCGCAGCTCGGTAGGGCCGTTCTCTCCTTCGCTACTTCGGCATGATGAACGGCGTGGGCGTGAATCCGATGGGGATGAAGGCCAAAATCAAGCAAGCCAACACGGCCCGCAACGGCCCCAGCGGCACTTCGTCACGCGCGGTGGGCGGATGCGTGGGCCGCATCAGCGCCAAAACGATGATCAACAGGGTGTACGAGAACAGATACTTCCAATAGACGATCATCATGGCGATCAGCACGACGAACAGCAGATGCGCCACGCGGTTGGCCCGCCGCCCCAAAAGCGCGTAGAGCACATGGCCGCCGTCGAGCTGGCCCAACGGGATGAGGTTGATCGTCGTCAGCAGCAGACCGGCCCAACCGGCGAAGGCCATCGGATGGGCGTAGATTTCCTGGCCGAGGGGGGCTGGCCCGTGAATCCATTCGGCAATCCAACGGAACAGGGGCGGATCGCCGAATCGTTCGGCCGTCGGAATGATCGGCCCATAACTTGACCAACTGATGCCGACGTACAGAAAGATCAACGTCGGCACCAGCCCGGCCAACGGGCCGCCGGCGCCGATGTCGAACAGCGCCTTGCGATTTGGCACGCGTGGGTCCATGGCGATGACCGCGCCCATCGTGCCCAGCGGCGGCAGCGGAATCGGAATGAAATGCGGCAGTGAGCAATAGACGCCGTAGCGCCGCGCTTGGATGAAGTGCCCCAACTCGTGGCTCATCAAAATCACCATCAGCGGCACGGAAAACGGCAGCCCATGCGCCAACAAAGCTGCTAGGCCGACGAGGAACGCTTCGACGGGCGAAGCCAGTTGTGCGGCCCGAGTGAAGCCGCTCAGCCCCGGCCAAAACCCTTGAACCAGCGTTGTCGTTACACAGGTGGCCAGAAAGAGCAGCGCCGGGCGAAGAATTCGCGGGCGAGGCGGGGGCACCGCCGTCGCCTGCACGATCGGCTCCGGCATACGCTCGACCGGAGCCGCGGAGGCCGGCGCGCTCAGCACAAGTTCGTCTTGACGAAATGTATCCATAGAGGCGACCTATTCTACCAGTTGCCCCATCCCGAGAGAAGCAAAACCCTTGATCGACCGCCCTTCCGCAGCGGCATTTCGGCACGCGGGTTTTCGCGTGTTTCTCGAAAAAAAGAGATAGTTCTGAATCGTTTCGCACCATTGCCGTAGCGGCCGCTCGTGCAGCGAAGCGGCTCTTTTGCGTGCAGTCCCCGTTGGAACGATTCTCCGTTTTTCGCGGTTTTCCGTGGCCAGCCGCGCGAAAACGATCGTGACGGGCCGTCAGGGAGATTTCTTTCGGACGCAGACACGCCGGCGCTGGGTATAATGAACCACAGACAATTTCCGGTTATCGCGACGCGAACAACCGCCCCCCGGGCGTGCCGGCCAAGAGCAACTGAGCGTTTTTTTTCGAAGCGGTGCGCCGGTGGCGGCCGTCGCGGGGCAAAAGCGGCCTGTCGGGCCGGTCCCCTCGGACGCCGTCGGTCGGTTCTTTTCGCCGGTCGGGGCAGGTGGTTCGGTCGGCGGTCGAGCAGTAATGGTGAGCCATGTCGGATCAGTCGGATAACGAAAAACAACCGCAGCCGCGGTCGCCCGAGAGCAGCAGCGACGGCAACAGCAGCGGCTGGTGGTGGATCATTCTCTCGGCGGGGGTGATTGTCGCGCTGGTGATCGGAGTATTCGATCGGAACCATCAGATTCGCATTCCGATCAGCGAATTGCGACGGTTGATCGAAGCCGGCGCGCCGGACCAGAATCCCGATGCCTCGTTGTCGGTCAACGAAGGAACGGCGAACGAACCGTTGATGGTCCGCTACAGTCAATTGGAAGACTTGGTGATCGGCCCGGCGGCGGTTTCCGGTTCGGTGATGCGCGAAGTGATCGCCCCGCCCGAGAAGGCGGCGCCGCCGCAAAAAGTGCGGTTCACCTCGGGCCGGGTGGGTCTGGAGAACGACAACAACGAGTTGTTCGCGCTGGCGATGAGCAAGGGCTTCCGCAACATCCGCGCCGAAGAAGCCCCTAGCGGATGGCGGCAATACGGCCCCACGCTGCTGATCACCGCCGTGCTGCTGTTGGTCTTGATCTTCTTGATGCGGCGGATGGGCGGACCGGGGTCGGCGATGGCCTTCGGCCGCAGCAAGGGTCGGCTGTATGCCCAGGAGGACGTGGGCATCACGTTCAGCGATGTCGCCGGGCTCGACGAAGCGGTTGAAGAGCTTCGCGAAGTGGTGGACTTTTTGCGAGAACCGCAGCGCTATCAACGGCTCGGGGGGCGGATTCCCCGCGGCGTATTGTTGGTCGGGCCGCCGGGCACGGGAAAAACCTTATTGGCCAAGGCGATTGCCGGCGAGGCCAACGTCCCATTCTTCAGCCTGAGCGGGTCGGACTTCGTCGAGATGTTCGTCGGCGTCGGCGCCGCGCGGGTGCGCGACTTGTTCCAACAGGCTCAGGCCAAAGCGCCGTGCATCGTCTTCATCGATGAACTAGACGCCTTGGGCAAAACACGCGGCACAGGTTTGGTCGGCGGACACGACGAGCGCGAGCAAACGCTCAACGCGCTGCTGGTCGAAATGGACGGGTTCTCCGGCAATAGCGGCGTGATCGTGCTGGCGGCCACCAATCGCCCCGAAACGCTTGATCCGGCGTTGCTGCGGCCCGGCCGATTCGATCGGCAGGTGTTGGTCGATCGGCCCGATGTCCGCGGGCGCGAGGCGATTCTCCGCGTCCACTTGCGCAACGTTCGCCTGGCCGACGATGTCGATGCCGCTTCGATCGCCCGGCTCACGCCCGGGTTCGTCGGCGCCGACTTGGCCAACTTGGTCAATGAGGCGGCCTTGCTGGCGGCGCGCAAGGGGAACGAACAGGTAACGATGGCCGAGTTCAACGAAGGGATCGAACGGGTTTCGGCCGGGCTGGAGAAGCGTCAACGAATGATCCATCCCGAAGAGAAGCAGCGTGTGGCCTATCACGAAAGCGCGCACGCGCTGGTGGCCTATTGCCTGCCCAATACCGATCCGGTTCACAAGGTTTCGATCATCCCCCGAGGGCTGGCGGCGTTGGGCTACACGATGCAGCGGCCCGAGGGTGATCGCTACCTGCTCACGCGCAGCGAATTGGAGAGCCGCATCCAAGTGCTGCTGGCCGGAACGCTGGCCGAAGAGATGATTTTGGCCGATATTTCCACCGGCGCACAGAACGACTTGCAGCGCGCCACCGACATCGCCCGCGCCATGGTCATGGACTTCGGCATGAGCCGCTTGGGCCGCATCACCTTCCGCGATGCGCCGCGGGGGACATTCCTGGCGGGCGACGAGTCGGGCGCCGCGCAGCCGTTCAGCCCGCAAACCGCCCGTGAGATCGACGAAGAGATCCGCCGCATCATCGACGAGGCGCAAGAGAGCGCCCGCCAAGTGCTCACGTCGCGCCGCGCGGCGTTGGTGGCCATTGCCGAACGGTTGATCGAGAAAGAGACAATCGATAGCGACGAGCTGCGTGCGTTGATCGAAGCGCACACGCCCTCGCCGTCGATCGTGCCGGGCACGGCCGAGCGGCTGGTTCGCTCTGCGCCGAAGATCGCCTCGCCTGCCGACGCCCCCGCACCCAACGACGCCCCGGCCGCGGCGCCGCGGCCCGGCGCAGCGGACGCAAGAGCGTAGCCCGGGTGGCGCCCCGCGCCCGATCCCAGCCGCCAACGCGGCACGAAATCGCCGGCGGCCCTGCCGTCTCTGTCGCCAGACTTCTTGTTTTCTTAGCAAGGATTCCAGCGACCAGCGGGAGCGGGTCTTATTGATCTTGGCAAATCATGATGTGAGTCCACCGAATGATCGGGCACCCGCGTCATTCGGTTTGGCGAACTCCTTAGTCCTGGTGCGGTAGCACCGATTGGCCGGCGGCCCTGCCGTCTTTGTCGCCCGGCTTCTTGTTCTCTCAGCAAGGATACCAGCGACCAGCGGGAGCGGGTTTTTGCCCTGGTGCGGTAGCACCGATCGGCTGGCGGCCCTGCCGCCCTACGCGCCGAACTTCGCCAAGCGGCCGGCATGGGCCAGGGCCAGCGGCATCAGATGCACTGCCTCGAAGTGGCCCAGTCCGCCGCACAGGGCAGCCGTTTCGCCGAATGCTTGGCAAGCGTCGGGCCGGCAGTTCTCGGCCGCAAGCACCACCGGCACCGGGTGGAAGCTGTGGCCGGCCATCTTCGCCGGTGTGCTGTGGTCGCCCGTGACGATCAGCACGTCGGGCTTGAGCTTCTCGACGCGGGGGATGACGGCGTCGAACTGCTCGATCATTTTCACCTTCTCGTCGAACTTGCCGTCTTCGCCGCGGCTATCGGTATATTTGAAATGCACGAAGAAGAAATCGTAGTCGGGCCAGGCCTTCTCGAGCACGTCGATCTCTTCGCTGAGGCTGCCCGGTTTGCCGATCACTTCCATGCCCACCAATTGGGCCAGCCCTTTGTACATCGGATAAACGGCAATCGCCGCCGCTTTCAGGCCGTACACCTCTTGGTAGCTGGGCAGTCGCGGGGCGGCGGAAAACCCGCGCATCGTCAGCCCGTTGGCCTTCGGCTGATCGGCCAAAAGCTCTTGGGCCTGCGCGACGAACTGGTTGGCCACCTCGGCCGTCCACTGGCTCTCTTTGTCGAGGGCCACGGCGGGCAGCGGCGGGACGCCCGTCTTCTGCGGGTCGGTGTCGGCCACGTTTCCGCCCAAGCCCTCGCCGCGAAAGACCACGCAAAAGCGGTGTTCCTGCACAGGCTCGACGAACACCTCCACGCCGCTGATTTTCACCTGCCGCAAACGGATCGCCAGCGGGGCGCTTTCCGCCGAGGCGATACGTCCGGCGCGGCGGTCGGTGATGTTGCCTGCCGCATCGAGCGTGCAGAAGTTGCAGCGAATCGCCACGTCGTTCGGCCCGAGCTTGAAGCCCACGCCGGTCGCCTCCAGCGCGCCGCGGCCGATGACGTACTTCAGCGGGTCGTAGCCGAACAGACCCAGGTGGCCCGGCCCGCTGCCGGGGGTGATTCCCGGCCGAATCGGATACATCGAGCCGCATACGCCGCGACGGGCCAGGGCGTCGAGATTCGGCGTGGCGGCCGTTTCCAATTCGGTTTTTCCGCCCGGCGTCAGCGGCAGCCCGCCGATGCCGTCGGCCACCATCAAAACGATCTTCGAGCCGTTGCTTTGCTTCAATTGACGAACCAGTTCCTGAGTGTCCACAGTCGATGCTCCTGAAAGCGCGTTGGGTCGCTGCACTTGTTTGTCGCGGTTTTCGATGCGGGAAGAGACGACCCCGGCCGGCCTGACGCTGCCGCTGTTCAGACGGCCGCCCCCCGAAGTCGCCGACGCCTGCCGGCGCGAGCGTCCGCCGAACGACGGCATTGCTCCCGCGGCCTTTCGGTATTTCGTACCAAAAACTCAGCAGAAAACAAGCGGCCGCGGTCGCCGATTTGCGGAACGGCCCGAACGCCGGCCGGCAGAGCGCTGGGCGGCATTGGTCCCTCTGGCCAGATGCGGCAAGCTGCGTTATGCTGCCGAAGCGCCACCAAACAGCCGCGATTTCGGCTCAGCACGATCGAGCGGAACGAGCGGAAGCAATATCAGAGGAATAGAGAAAAAGCTGGAGGACTAAAGCCGATGAACGTCCCGCAAATCGCCCCATTAGTTTACAATTATTCGGCTCTTCTTGCTCCGCCCGACGCTCCGCGCATTGTCCGCGAAACGGCCCTTTTGCAAAGCGATCTCGACTGGCTGGCACCCCGTCTCGACGCCTGCCGCGCCGAAGTGCTGGCCGATGCCGAGTTGTTCCGGTCGGGCGGCAAGGTCCCCCCGGAAAAGCAGCCGCTCGACGCCGGCTTTTTCGAACTGCCCGAAGTGCTGCTCGGCCCCCAGCGGAGCGAGCTGGATCGGATCGTCCGCACGGCCGAT
Source organism: uncultured Planctomycetaceae bacterium (assembly GCA_964631235.1). GTDB lineage: Bacteria > Planctomycetota > Planctomycetia > Pirellulales > Thermoguttaceae > JARKPK01. The sequence goes on from CAZVZX010000011.1 coordinate 70,363, forward strand.
CGGCTGGCGCGGCAATCGGACCGCGTGGTGGTGTTGGGCATCGGCGGCTCGTACATGGGCGCCCGCGCCCTGATGGAAGCCTGCTGCCATCCTTATCACAACGAATTGCATCGGGCCCGTCGCGGTGGGCGGCCGCGGATGTATTTCGAGGGGAACAACGTCGATAACGACGCCGTGCAAGGACTGCTCGACCTGCTCGAAGGGTCCGACGATTGGTCGCTGGTGGTCATCAGCAAAAGCGGCGGCACGCTGGAGACGGCCGTCGCCTTCCGCATCTTCCTCGACAGTCTGCGGCGCAATCTCAAGGGCGATCAATCGGCACTGCGGCAGCGCGTGGTGGCCATCACCGGCGCCAAGGGCGGCCTGCGGCAGTTGTCGGAATCGCTGCAACTGGCCGACGTGTTCACCATTCCCGAGGGCGTGGGCGGGCGGTTTTCCGTCCTTTCGCCGGTGGGCTTGCTGCCTGCCGCCCTGCTGGGGCTCGACATCGAGCGGTTGCTGGCCGGCGCGGCCGAGATGAACCGCCGCTTCCGGCAGTCGCCTCCGTTGGAGAATCCGGCCTTAGCCTTCGCCGGCGTGGGACGCTTGATGGAAACCCGCCGCGGTTGCACCATCCGCGTGCTTTCCACTTGGGGAAAGCGGCTGGAAGCCCTCGGCCTGTGGTACGATCAATTGCTGGCCGAAAGCCTCGGCAAGCACGGAATGGGCGCAACGCCGCTGACGGTGGTGAACACCCGCGACCTGCACTCGCGCGGCCAACAGCATCAAGAAGGCCGCCGTGATAAGCTCATTACCAATCTCGTGGTCGAGCACACCGACCGCGACCCGCTGGCCATTCCCCAGTGGACCGACGACCACGATCAACTGAACGCCTTGGCGGGCACGCCGCTGCCGCGGGTTCTTCGCGCCGCCTACGACGGCACCAACCGCGCCTACGCCGCCGACTGCCGCCCCACGGCCGAGCTGCGCGTCCCCCGGCTCGAAGAAACGGCGATGGGCCAACTGCTGCAAATGCTGATGATCTCGACGGTGGTCGAAGGTCGATTAGTGGGCATCAATCCCTACGGCCAACCGGGCGTGGAAGACTACAAGCGCAACATGAACGCCATCTTGCGGTCGAAATAGCGCGGAGATCGTTTCCGCAGGAAGAATAACCAGTCGCATCGAACGAGCGAAGGCCGCCGCGGTTCAGCTCCCGCTTTTCGGCGGCTCGTCTTTCGGATTGACGTAGTACCGCTGCAAGTTGATGCCGCCGCGCAGCTCTTCTTCGAGCAGCCGGATGCGCGACTCCAACCGATCGACGCGGCGCTGGAGCGCCGGCAGCAGGTTCTTTTGCAGGTCTTCCGGTTTCGGGCGCGGCACGGTGGGGTAGTTCAGGTGCCGTTGCAGCGCGGCAAACAGGTAGAGCGGATCTTTCCGCCGGTTGGCCAGGGCGATGCGTCCCTCTTTTTCGCCGAAAAGGACGGGCTTCTCCGTCTCGCCGCGGGCTTGGCGATACAGCTCGCTGCGCACATAGATCATGTCGCAGAAATCTACCAGGCCGACTTGGCGACGAATCGTGTCGAGCCACTCGCGCCACGCGGCATCGTAAATCGCGTCGCCCGCCATCGCCTCTAGGCCGCGATCGTAACCCAACCGATTGCGGCACAGGGCCTCGAATTGATAGAGGAAGATGCCCTGCACGCTGCCGCCGGCCGCCCGATACTCGGCCTCGCGTTCGAGGATTTCCAGGGCGATGCGGAAGTCGAATCGGCCCGTGTCCCGCTCGGCCTCGGCCACCAGAAAGGTTTGGAACGGGCTGAAGTAGTGCGGAATTCGCGCCATCGCCGTGGCGAACCCGCCCGTGTGCCGCAACTCGTCGCCCAAAAAATCCACCGCCAACGGCAACTGCGTGGTGGAGAGCAATTCCTGACGCACCATCCGCAGCAGCTCTTGCGTGGAAAAAGCCTGCTGCATCCGCTCGCGCAACGTGCGGAAGAAATAGGCCTGCTCGATATACTCCTCGCGAGGAAGCATGTTGCTCCGTTTCGTATCCGCAAAGGGCGACCGCGAATAACGCGAATCACGCGAATAACCGCGAATGGCGCGAATAACCGCGAATAATGCGAATCTTATGCGAAAAACGGGCAAGCGTCCATCGGAGTGATCTCGTCGAATAACTTTCCGATGCTCACCAATGCCGACGCTCGATGTCGCGCCCTACAACGTCCAACCCGGGCGGTAGTCGCGGCGAATATAGCGTTGCGCCTTGTCGGCATTGACCGTCCGCATCTCGGCCGCATTCCAAGTGATCCGCTCGCCGCTGCGATAGGCGGCCGCGCCGAGCAGCGCCGCTTCGGTCAACGGGCCCGAATAGGCAAAGTCGCAACTGGCCGCCTTGCCGGTCTTGCATCCGTCGATCCATTCGCGGTGATGCCCGGGCGAATCGGGAATCGACGGCGCCGGCCGCTGGTAGTCGCGAAATTTATCCTCGGGCAGCAGCTTGTGCCGCGTGTAGTCGGAAAGCACGTAGCCGTCGCGGCCGACGAACAACACGCCCGACGACCACCCCTTTTGGCCCAACTCGTCCAACAACGGCGGGCGCCGGCCGCTATCGTACCACGTAAGCTTCACCGGCGGGGCGTCGCCGCGGGCCGGGAACTCGTAACGGACGATCAACCACTCGGGGCAGCCTTCCGGGTGCGGCGGCGGGCCCTCGGCTTCAACGGTTGTCGGGTACTTCAAATCCAACGCCCAAAACGCCAGGTCGCTGTAGTGGCAATAGAAGTCGCCCAACGCGCCCGTGCCGAAATCCCACCACGAGCGCCACCGTGCCGGCACATAGGCCGGATGATACGGCCGATGCGGCGCCGGGCCGAGCCACAGGTCCCAATCGAGGTTTGGCGGCACGGGCGGGGTGTCTTTCGGCCGATCACCGGCGCTGTACTTCGCCGACGCCCACACGTGAACCTCGCCCACCGGCCCGATCGCGCCGGCGCGAATCAATTCGACTACGCGGCGGTAGTTCCGCTCTGAATGGATCTGCGTGCCCAACTGCGTGATCAGCTTGCCGCGGGCAGCCAGCTCGGTGAGTGTTCGAACCTCGAACACCTCGTGGGCCATCGGCTTTTCGCAGTACAGGTGCTTGCCCAATCGCAACGCGGCCGCTCCGGCGGGCGCGTGGGTGTGGTCGGGCGTGCTGACGACCACGGCGTCGATCTGCGCGTGCATTTCGTCGAACATCCTGCGGAAGTCGCGATAGCACTTGGCAGCCGGAAACCGCGCGGCTGCGGCTGCGAGATTCTGCGAATCGACATCGCACAGCGCGACGATCTGCTCGCCGCTCACGCCGTCGAGATTCTGCCGGCCGCGCCCCGCCACCCCAATCACGGCCACACGGAGCTTCTCCGACGGCGCCGCCGACCCTGCCGCCCACACACGGCCGGGCAACAACCAAGGCACACCGACACTTGCAGCACTGCCGAGCAACAGAGTGCGACGACGAATCGTTTGCATGGCGATTTCCTCCAGGCGGGTTGACGGGAACGGTGGGTTCAAGTCAAATCACGCAGGTCGAAGCGAATCGCGCCCGACCGCTTCACTGCGCGCAGCGACCATTCTTGCACGGCGTCTATTTCAAACGAAGCGAGAGCGCCGCAGTTCGCACGATCACCGCTGGCCCTCGCCCGCGAAAAACAGACTGCTCCTATTCTAGTTCGTCGCCTTCGCTATGAAAACTTCGCCCCCGTCGCCCTCTGAACCGCACGGCCCGCCCGACGCCGGCCAGCCTCCTTCAAACACGTTGGCCGAAGCGGCGGCCCGCTGCGGGCTGGCGCTGCCTGCCGAGCAACTCGAACGGATCGAATGCTATTGCCGGATGCTCTGGGAGTGGAACTCGCGGCTGAATCTCACCCGTCATACCGACTTCGATAAGTTCGCCTCGCGCGACCTGGTTGATACGCTGGCCTTCTCTCAGGCGCTGACCTCGGGCGAACGGGTGCTCGACGTGGGCACAGGCGGCGGTGTGCCCGGCGTGGTCTTGGCCATCGTGCGTCCAGATCTTCGCGTGGAGATGTGCGAGTCGATCGGCAAAAAAGCCCGGGCCGTGGCCGACATGGTCGCCCGCCTGCGCCTGGCCGCGACGGTGCATCATGCCCGGGCCGAGGCGGTGCTTGCCGAGTCGCGGTTCGATAGTTTGGTGGTTCGCGCCGTCGCCCCGTTGAAAACGCTGCTCGAGTGGTTTCGCCCCCATTGGCCGAAGATCGGCCGACTGTTGGTGCTCAAAGGTCCTTCGTGGGTCGAAGAGCGCGGCGAGGCGCGGCACTTCGGGCTGCTTCGCCCGTTGGCGTTACGGAAGATTCACGAATACGCCAACCCGGCGACACAGGCATTGAGCGTGCTGCTTTCGATCACCGCGGCCGACCATGCGCGAAAGGCAACCGATCGCTCGAACGAGAACACCCCGCCCGCCGCACGTCAGAAGCCCAAGGCACGGCAAAAGCCGAAGGCGCAGCAGAAGCCCAGGGCGCAGCAGAAGCCCAAGGCGCGGAAAAAACCCACAAGCGGCCCGAAACCGCGCGGGCCGCAGCCTGCGGCCGGCGTTCGACGCAAGCGATTGACAAACGAGTAAGCAATTGCGAAGATTGAACTTACGACGATTCTCGCGACCGCGACTCGCCGAGTGCGGCCTGAATCGACGCGTGTCTTGCCTGAGGGGCCCGGAACCGGCGTATCACTCAGGCCGAGTCACAACACGTTTCGTTTTACGAGAACGATGAAATGAGAAGACACGAATGAAGCCGACGGTTCCGAGCTTGTTTGCACAGAACCTCAGCATTGCTGAGCGATTTTCGCTTTCAGAGCGCATCGTCGTTTATCCGGGTGACTGTTTGGATCTGTTGAGAGCAATCCCGTCCGACTCGATGCAACTGATTGTCACCTCGCCGCCTTACAACATAGGAAAAGAATACGAGAAGCGACTCCATCTCGACTTCTATCTCCAACAGCAAGCTCAGGTCATCTCCGAGTGTGTGCGCACCTTGTCCCCGACGGGCAGTATCTGCTGGCAGATCGGCAACTACGTTGACCGAGGGGCGATCATTCCCTTAGACGCAGTCTTATACCCCGTTTTTTCCGGGCTTGGCCTGCGGATGCGCAATCGGATTATCTGGCATTTCGAACACGGCCTGCACTGTAGCCGACGATTCTCGGGCCGATATGAGACGATCGTCTGGTTTACCAAGTCTGACGAATATGTATTCAACCTTGACGCGGTTCGCGTCCCCCAAAAATACCCAGGGAAAAAGCATTTCAAGGGTCCGAAGGCCGGCCAATACTCGTGCAATCCTCTCGGCAAGAACCCCGGAGACCTCTGGGCCATTCCGAACGTCAAGAATAATCATGTCGAAAAGACGGAGCACCCCTGTCAGTTTCCGGTCGAACTAATTGAACGGCTCGTCCTCGCCCTTTCGAATGAAGGCGACTGGGTTCTTGATCCTTTTCTCGGCACAGGGACCGCTGTGATAGCGGCAATCCGTCACGGTCGCCGGGGCGTTGGCGCCGAGATCGTACCCAAGTATGTGCAACTTGCACATCAACGCATTACCCAAGAGATTGAAGGCACTCTACGGACTCGTCCGATGTACAAGCCGATCCATGACCCTGCTGAGACAGGAAGCAAGCTCACGATCGCTCCCTGGAAGATCGACTCGGAAGAGAACGCCTTATTTCAGAGAAGCCCAAAATACACCAAAAGAACGAACCGATGAGGATTACAGAAACCTATTCCCATCTCAATGGGCTGGAGTTTCTTCTGGTACACAAACCGGCGCTTTGGGAGGAGATTCAATCCGTAATTGACGCTGTGGATGCAAACAAGTGTCGCACCAAAGTCTCCAAAGAAAAAACGATGAAGGGGAGACTACTGTTCAGCCCCGTTGAGATGAATGCCGCTTTCAAGCGGTTGCTTCGCAACCGCTCTTGGGAAGAGAGCCGAGTAAGCTACTGGGTCACCCGAAACGAGAAGTTGATCCGGAAGACACTTACGATGTCCGCCGAAGAGCAGAAGCGAGAAATCGAAGCCGCGGGTGAGACCCCGATTTTCAGTTACAATCAGACGGATTTCGTCAAGGATCGTGTGGCTGTCGAGGTTCAGTTCGGCAAGTACTCGTTTGTTGCCTACGACCTCTTCGTAAAGCACCTCGCTTTTTACGTCGGTGATCGCATCGATGTCGGAATCGAGATTCTTCCCATGAAGTCTTTGCAATCGCAAATGAGCTCGGGCGTCCCCTACTACGAGGGCGAGTTTTACAATGTTGTTCGCCAAGGTCGAGGGGTTCCGGCCGTACCTCTCGTGCTCGTCGGCATTGAACCATAAAACCGCCGACCGAAGCGAGCGGTTTCCGGCGAAAGGGGCGTATTGCGATCCGACTTCGCCGCAAGCCGAAATCTTCGATGCTTCTCTCCGTCTTGATTCGCGGGCCGTTTCCGAGCACACTTTTGCAAAGGCATGTGTTTCTTGCTACACTGAGACCGTGCTGAACGAGGCAGCGTAGCGTACTACCCCGCGATTCATTTCCGTCCAACCGAACAGAACCGCGAAAAAAGCCCTCGCGCGGGACAGAAACGCATAAAAAGGGTGCTGTGTCGGCGATGGCTTTCGCAATGGCGCGGACCTGTTGGGCGACGGTCCGTCGCCGAGTGGCCCGCGCAAGTGCCGACTCGCACTGTTGCGAGAACCCGGCGGCACAACACCGAGAACGATTGGGGACGAACACTTTCGGTTCGCCCGTTGACAAACCACCGGCGACCGTGATTATTGAATCACAGAGACCGCGTGGTTCGGCTATCCCGCTTCCTTCCCGCCCGACTGCGTGAATCAGGGTATTGTCCGCCTGACCGCCTATCCGTCTATCGCTTGACTTGCCTCAACGATGCCTCATGGGAGAGATGAAATGAGATTTGAACCAATCGTACAACGCAGAGTTTGGTGCCAGTGCGGCGCGGTGGCGCTGCTGATGGCGGCCGCAGCACAGGCTTTGGCCGGTCCGCTCGATGAAGTAATTACCCCAAACGGTCCGTTGCGGGCCGGCGACGTGGTGGCCTTTCTGGGCGATTCGATCACGCAGGCCGGCGCCGGGCCGAACGGCTACGTTTCGCTCATCGAGAAGGCAACGGAAAAGCACGGCCTGGGCGTGAAGATCGTCAAGGCGGGCATCAGCGGCCACAAGGTGCCCGACTTGCAGGCCCGACTCGACCGCGACGTGCTGGCGCACAAGCCCACCGTGGTGTTCATCTACATCGGCATCAACGACGTTTGGCACAGCGAACGCGGCCGCGGCACCCCCAAGGACAAGTACGAAGCCGGCCTGCGCGATCTGATCGACCGCATCCAGGCGGCCGGAGGAATCGTCGTGCTGGCCACCCCAAGCGTGATCGGCGAAAAGGCCGCCGGCGAAAACAAACTCGATGAAATGCTCGGCGAGTATGCCGAGATCAGCCGCAAAGTGGCCGCCGATAAGAAGGTCACGCTTTGCGATTTGCACGCGGCGTTTCGCGAGTACCTCAAGAAGCATAACACCGAAAACAAAGACCGCGGCATTCTCACGACCGACGGCGTGCATCTGAACGCCGAAGGGAATAAACTGGTGGCCCAACGGGCGGCCGAGGCGATCATCGCCGCCCTGCGCGCCGCGCGCAGCACCAGCGCCGAAGAATCGCCCAAGCCGTGCCCGTGCTCCGGCAGCGAGATTGCCGTGGCGGCCGACGCCGACGGTTTCGTTTCGCTCTTCGACGGCAAGACGCTCGACGGCTGGGACGGCGACCCAAAGTTCTGGCGCGTGGAAAACGGTGCGATCGTCGGTGAGACGACGGCCGAGAACCCCACCAAGCAGAACACCTTCCTCATTTGGCGCGGCGGAAAGCCGGGCGATTTCGAACTGAAGCTTGAGTTCCGCCTGCACAACCACAACTCGGGCGTGCAATACCGCAGTTGGGAGGAACCGGAGAAGTGGGGCAAGTGGGTCATCGGCGGCTACCAGGCCGACATGGAAGGCAGCGGCAAATATATGGGCATCTGCTACGGCGAACGCTACCGCGGCATCTTGGCCCTCCGCGGCGAGAAGACCGTCATCGGCGAGAATCACAAGCCGAAGGTCGTGGGCAAGATCGGCGAGGCGGACGAGCTGCTCAAGAAAGTCGATCTGAAAGGTTGGAACGAATACCATATTGTCGCTCGCGGGTTCAAATTCACGCAGGCGATCAACGGGCAATTGATGGTCGAGGTGGTGGACGAGGATGTGCAACAACGCCGCGCCGACGGTTTGATCGCCTTGCAATTGCACGCCGGCCCGCCGATGAAGGTCGAGTTTCGCAACATTCGGTTGAAGGTGCTGCCTGCCGGACAGTCGTCGCAGCGTGCGGTGCCGACCATCGGCGATTCGTCGGTGGCGGCGATGCCCGAGATGGCCCAATTGCAGCCGATTGCCGCCTCAGACGGCGCGGCGCGGGCCGCGGGCAAGAAGAAGATCGTCTTCGTGGCCGGACGGAAGAGCCACGGGTTCTTCTCGCACGATCATTACGCCGGCTGCCGCTTGCTGGCCAAGTGGATCGCTCAGGCCGTGCCGGGCACCGAGACCGTCGTCGTGCAAGACGGCTGGCCGAAAGACGCCTCGGTGTTCGACGGGGCGGCCGCCATCGTCGTGTTTGCCGACGGCGGCGGGGGCAACCCGATCTTGCAGGGGCTCGACGTGGTAGAGAAGCTGGCCAAGCAAGGCGTCGGATTGGCGTGTTTGCACTATGCCGTCGAGGTCCCTAAAGAGCGAGCCGGCCCGCAAATGCTCGATTGGATCGGCGGCTACTTTGAAACCAATTGGTCGGTCAACCCGCACTGGAAGGCCGAGTTCCGCGAGTTTCCCAAGCACCCGGTGGCCAACGGGCTGAAGCCCTTCGCCATCGACGACGAGTGGTACTACCACATGCGGTTTCGCGACGAGATGAAGGGCGTCGTGCCGATCCTCACGGCCGTGCCGCCCGATTCGACGCGACAGCGGCCCGACGGCCCGCACAGCAACAATCCCACGGTTCGATCTCGGACCGGCATGGCGGAGCATGTGGCTTGGGCGGCCGAGCGGCCCGACGGCGGCCGCGGGTTCGGATTTACCGGTGGACATTGGCATTACAATTGGGCCGAGCCGAACTTCCGCAAATGCGTGCTCAACGGCATTGCCTGGGTAGCGAAGATCGAGATTCCGCCCGAGGGCATCGTCGTTCCCACCCCGACGATCGCCGAATTGAAAGAGAATGCCGACGAACCGATCCCCGAAAAATTCGATTGGGCCAAGGTGGAACGGCTGATCGAGCAATGGAATCGTTAGCAGCGCCGCGCGGAACGGTCCCGTTTCGGGTGCATTCCCGTTTTTGTGGGCTGTAAGTCGCGTGGGCAAGCCGCTCCCGTTTCTCCGCGCTTGTCTGCCGCAGAGGCAGTCGATAGACTGCACTCGGTCGGCCTTCATTGCCGCGACATTGCTGCTCGATTCTGTTTCGGGGCTTCCGACTGCTTTCGTCCGCCGCATGCGATGGGAATCTATCGTTTCCAAGTCGAGCCGCCCGACCGGTTGACCGACCAGATCGCGCAGCACGCAATGCTGTCGGGCATCGACCGCGGCTGTTGGCCCCTGCGATGGAACATCGAAAACGGCCAACTGATCCTTTCGCGCGGAGCGTCGGAATCGAGCAAGCTTCACCTGCCGTGGCCGGTGCCGGGGCGCGGCTGGGTAACGCTCGTTACGGGCAGCTTGATGGAATCGCCCGAGCCGTATCTCTTGCCGCTCGAACTGGCCCGCGGCACCGTTTGCCAATTGCGCAATCAGATGGCCGATTGGCAAGCGATCGGGCTGTCGGCCCCGGCGGCGGTCGTCGCGTTGGCGGACCAGGCGGTCAAACAGCTTGCCCGCGCCGCGGTCCGCCGAGGTGATCCGCCGGTTTCCGCTCAATGGGCCGAGGCGGCGATTGTTTCGGCTCTCGACGCCGGCGATGCGTTGGCGGCCGCATACGTCGAAGCGGCTGCCTACTCGGGTCGCCGCACCGGAACGCGGATGACCGGCTGGTTGGGCTGCGATATTGGGCTGAAGCCGATCGATTCGGCCTCGGCCTCGCTCTTGACACCGGCGTTTTCCGCCTTCAGTGTCCCCGTGCGCTGGCGGCAGATCGAAGATGTCGAAGGCAATCCCGACTGGTCTGCGCCCGATCGGCAAATCCAATGGTGCCGTGAGCAGGGCGCAAAGGTGTGCGCCGGCCCGTTGTTGCTCTTTGATCCGCAAGGGCTGCCCGACTGGCTCTGCCTTTGGGAAGGCGACTTGGAAAGCATCGCCAATTTCGCTTCCACGTTCGTGCGATCGGCGGTCGAACGGTATCGAGGCCGCGTGGATGTTTGGGTGGCGGCCGGGCGGGTGAACACGGGCAACGTGCTCGGCCTGTCGGAAGAAGACAAACTGCGGCTGGCCGCGCATTTGATCGAATTGGTCGCCTCGCTCGACCCGCAAACGCCGGTGTTGGTCAGCTTCGATCAACCCTGGGGCGAATATCTGGCGCGCCGCCCGATGGATGTCCCGCCGCTGCAATACGTCGATGCCATGGCGCAGGCCGAGCTGAAACTCGGTGGGCTGATGTGGGAACTGAATATCGGCTTTCACCCCGGCGGCACGCAGGCGCGAACCCTCTTCGAGTTCAGCCGCCACCTCGATCTCTGGAGCGGCTTCCAACTGCCGATGTGGATTTCGCTCGCCGTGCCCAGTTCGACGGGCCCCGACGCCCGTGCAGCGCGCAGCGCAACGCTGCTCGAAGGAAGCTGGTCGCCGAAAAGCCAGTGGGCGTTCGTCGCCCGTTATGTCTCGATGATCTTGGCGAAACCCTACGTACAGGGAGTCATCTGGAACACGTTTAGCGATGCGGAGCCGCACGACTTCGCCAACACGGGATTGTTCGACGGGCAAGGTCAGCCGAAACAAGTGTTGCGTGCGTTGGCGGCCATTCACCAAACCTATCTGACTCGCCCGCGCGCCGAACCCGAACCCGGCTGAACGTGCCCTGCGCCCGAGGCCCACGGCGGGCGATCGCCTATCGGCTCGTTGAACACGCCTTGTCGAACAATTCAATGTTATTGCCAAGTCTTGCGATAGCACGCGAATTGCTCGCACAAGATATCGGCGAGAAGTGCCATTTGCTCGACGAGGTCCGCTGAAAAACACGCTTCCAGCGAATTCCGCCCGCGAGGTTCGCGGAAAACGCACACAACCGCGAACCCAAGAACGACTTCTTCAACAGGCTGTTCACGGGCGGCTACAAGCGGTCGAGCGGGGCGCGGGGTAGGCGAATGCAGAAGACGGCCCCGGGCGCATTCGCTTCGACGGTCAGCGTGCCGCCGTGCCGTTCGATGATCTGACGGCAGATCGTCAACCCCATTCCCGTGCCTGAACGCCGCGTCGTGTACAGCGGCTCGAACACCTTTTCGGCCAGATGGGGCGCGATGCCCGGCCCGGTGTCGCTCACCCGAATTTCGTCGGCTTCGTCGCCGCGGTTCGAGATCACACAGACGCTGCCGCCTTGCCCGCCCATCGCCTGCACCGCATTGCGAAACAAGTTGCGAAACACCTGAATGAACTGATCGCGATCGACGTGCAGTGTGAGAGCCGGCCCCTCGCGGCGCCACTGAATGGGCAACTCGGGCGGCAAGCGGTCTCGGGCGGCGGCAATCAATTCGTCGAGCTCGACGGCCGCACGTCGCGGCGGCTCGCCCCGAGCCATCGAGGCCCACTCGGCGATCATGCGATCGGCGGCCGAAAGCTCGCGTTCGATCATGCCGAGATACTCTGTCAGTTGAGCCGTCTCGCCTTGAGCCAACTTCCGCTTGATTACATACACGGCATTGCGCATCACGGCCAAGGGATTGCGCAGCTCGTGGGCCAAGCCGACGGAAAACCGGCCAATCGCGGCCAACTGAGCCGAACGCACCAGCTCTTGCGCGGGGAGCGCACTCGACCCGTCGCCGCCAGCGCCGGCCGGCCCTTGCGGTTCGTGCTCTTCGAGCGGGCTGTTCGAATCGATCGAAGCCATCGGCATCGGCCTCCTGTCGCCGTCCGAGTGTGCAGGTCCGCGCAATGAACAACACAGTCGATTTTGCCGAAGGAAACCGCGGCAAGCAACAATGCGAGCCTCGCAGAAACAACAATCCACAGAACCGTATCGCTGTGCCGACGGCTGCGTTTCGTAAGCGTGCGGCCCCGGTCCGTGTGATTATCGCACGGCCTCGCGCAGCGACAAGAGCGGCCCACTCTTTCGACATCTCCGCGGCTCTCCTGCAAATGAACCCGCGAAAAGGAAACAATCGACAGCGCAATCGGCTCGTACCGCTCGGCCGCTCTCCTGCAATCGCCGTCGCTTAGGCGTCCCCTTTGCCGCAATCGCCCACCGGCGAAATGGGGCGATAGACGGGCCGTACTTCCGGTCTATAATAGAGCCGGTCGGTACACGGCTGACCGACGACGATCCTCGTTCTGTTGCGCGATTGCGGTTTGTCGCAATATGCGGCGACGGAATGCACACAAGCCGGACGAACGCATCCGAGATCGGGCGGCGGAAGACAGCGGTACTCGAACCGAAGAAAACGAACGGCGGCGGTCGTCCTCGCCGCGCGCGGCGGTTGTTGCCTTGCAAGGGGAAATCATGTCGGAAAAGATCGAAAACGTGGTGATCATCGGCAGCGGCCCGTCGGCGTGGACCGCGGCCATTTACTCGGCCCGCGCCAATCTCGAACCGCTGGTGTTCGAAGGCGCGATTACCGAGGAGAACCGTTTGGCCGGCACCCTGCCGCTGGGGCAGTTGGCGCTGACGACCGAAGTGGAGAACTTCCCCGGATTCCCCAAGGGCGATTTAGAGGCCTATTTCGATTCGGCCATCGCGCCCGAGCGCCGGCAACTAATGGCGCCGCATCACAAAGAGGGCGTCAGCGGCCCCGAGTTGATGGAGCTGATGCGCCAGCAGGCCGTCAACTTCGGCACGCGGATCATCACCGACGACGTGGTGGACCTCGACGTATCGGTCCGTCCGTTCGTTCTTCGCACTTTGGAAGGGGCGGTGCATCAGGCGCGGGCGGTGATTATCGCCACCGGCGCGCGGGCGAACTACCTCGGCCTGCCGTCGGAAGAACGCTTCAAGAATCGCGGCGTCAGCGCGTGCGCTGTGTGCGACGGGGCGCTGCCGCGGTTTCGCAACAAGCCGCTGGTAGTGGTCGGTGGCGGCGATTCGGCCGTCGAAGAGGCCGACTACCTGACGAAGTTTGCCAGCGTGGTTTACATGGTCCATCGTCGCGACCAGCTCCGCGCCTCGAAGATCATGGCTCAACGGGCGATGAACAACCCGAAGATCAACATCTGTTGGAACACCACGCTCGACGAGGTGCTGGGCAACGACGCCGACGGCGTCACCGGCGTGCGGCTGAAGAGCACCGTCGGGCAGCCCGACGTGGAACTGGCGGCCTCGGGCGTGTTCCTGGCGATCGGACATACGCCGAACACGAAGTTCCTCGAAGGCAAAATCGAGCTGAACGAAAAGAAATATATCGTGCTGAAGCAGCCGGGCCGAACCTATACCAGCGTCGAGGGCGTGTTCGCCGCCGGCGACGTGGCCGACGATTACTACCGCCAGGCGATCACCGCGGCCGGCACCGGCTGCATGGCCGCCCTCGACGCCGAACGCTGGCTGGCGGCCCAGGGACATTGATCCGCCGAGCCGCTGATTCGGCAATTGATTCAGCGATCTGCCGATTAGCCGATCGGCTGATCCCGTTGGACGGGCGACTCGATCGGAACGACTCGGTCTGAACGGCTCGGTCGGGTCCGATCAGTCGGGTCCGAATCGGTCGGGTCCGGTCCGTCGGGCCGGAATCGATCGGCGCCGGTGCGATCTGACCCAACCGCAAGCACTTTTTTAGGATAACGGATGATGACGGAACGCATGACCGTGGCGGCCGCGCGCCGGCCCGAGGCTATCGGACGCGACGTGTTGGTGCAGGGTTGGGTGCGCACGCGTCGCGACAGCAAGGGCGGATTCAGTTTCGTCGAACTGAACGATGGCTCGTGCTTCGGCAATCTTCAAGTGGTCGTCGAGGCGTCGCTGCCCAACTACGAGGCCGAGGTGAAGCGGCTGCCCGTCGGGGCCGCCGTGGCGGTGGAGGGCCGATTGCGTGCTTCGCCGGGGAAGGGGCAGGCCACCGAGTTGGCCGCCGAGCGGCTCACCGTGTTCGGCTGGGCCGATCCGGAACACTATCCCTTGCAAAAGAAGGGGCACTCGTACGAATTCCTCCGCACGATCGCGCATTTGCGGCCGCGGACGAACACGTTTGGCGCCGTGGCCCGAGTGCGCAACTGCGTTTGCCGCTCGATTCATCAGTTCTTCCAGGAAGAGGGCTTTCTCTACGTCCATACGCCGATCATCACGGCCAGCGACTGCGAAGGCGCCGGAGCGATGTTCCGCGTGACCACGCTCGATTTGGAGAAGCTGCCGCGGCGCGACGGCAAAGTCGATTGGCAGCAAGACTTCTTCCAACGGCCGGCCTATCTGACGGTCAGCGGACAGCTCGAAGGCGAAACCTACGCCTGCGGTTTGGGCCGAATCTACACGTTCGGCCCTACCTTCCGCGCCGAGAATTCGAATACGACGCGGCATCTGGCCGAGTTCTGGATGGTCGAGCCCGAGGCGGCCTTTTTCGATTTGGCCGACAATATGGCCTTAGCCGAACGATTCCTCAAACGCATCTTCGCCGACGTGCTCGACCAGTGCGCCGAAGACATGGAGTTTTTCCGCCAACGGGTGGCCGGCCATGTGATCGACAACCTGCGGCAGATCATCGACAGCCAATTTCAGCGCGTCAGCTACACCGAGGCAGTGAGGATTCTAGAGGCGTCGGGCCAACCGTTCGAGTTCCCGGTGGCGTGGGGCAACGATCTTCAGGCTGAGCACGAACGCTACCTGACCGAACAGCACTTCCACTCGCCGGTGATCCTCTACGACTATCCGCGGCAGATCAAACCGTTTTACATGCGGCTCAACGACGACGGCCGAACGGTGCGGGCGATGGATGTGCTCGTGCCCCATGTCGGCGAGATCATCGGCGGCAGCCAGCGCGAAGAACGCCTCGACGTGCTCGAAGGCCGCATGGCCGAGCAAGGCCTCGACCCGAACGACTACTGGTGGTATCTCGACCTGCGGCGATTCGGCACCGTGCCGCATAGCGGGTTCGGCCTGGGATTGGAACGGGCGCTGCTGTACATCACCGGGCTGGGCAACATCCGCGATGTCATTCCCTTCCCGCGCACGCCAGGCAACGCCGAGTTCTGAAACGCTTTCCGCCCTGTCGGCCGAGACTCGCCCTGCGCGGCGAACTCTCGCCTCCGGGTGCGAAAACACGGTTCGTCTTCCCGGGGCGGCAAACACGAGTAATCGCCGCCCGCCGTTGGCAAGCGATCGTTTCACTTGCTGCCGGCAACGAGGGTACAATGGCGTCATGAAAGCACATCCTGTTCTTTGTTATTTGCGGCGGCGGTGTCTTTCCGCTAATACAGTTTGCCGGGCGATCGCGGCGATTACCTTGGCCGCCGCAAGCTGCTGGCCGGGCGGTGGGGGGCTTTCCAACGGTGCGGCCCGCGGCAATGCCGCACTGGCGGCGGAGACGCAGCAACACGAGCAGCGGAACCAAGAGCGGCCGCAACAACAGCACCAAGAGCAAGAGCTTCTCCGCGATGCGAGCGAACCGCGCGAGGTGGGCGAATTGACCATCCCGCTGGTCAGCCCGTTGAACGCCGCGGCGCTCGAGCGGCTCCGCCGCTTGGTGCAAACCGATGAGCATGCCCGCCGCTGGGCCATTCAATTGCGCGAAGAGGCCGAGCCGCTGCTCGATCTGTCGCCCGATCCGCTGGTCGAAATCCACTACGAGGGACTGGTCAATACCGACCCGCGACGGCTGGCCGCCGTGGCCAAACTGCGGCAGATGGCCCATGCGGCCATGTTGACGCGCTATTGGCAAGTCTCGGGCGATCGGCGTGCGGCCGCGGCGCTGAAGCGATTGATCGTCGCCTGGGCCGGCGCGTATCGGCCCACCGGCAACGATGTCAACGAGAACAAACTCTACCCGCTGCTGGTCGCGTATGCCGCGCTGCGGTCGGAAATGACCGCCGAGGAGCGCGCGCGGGTCGATGCCTGGGTCGAGCAATTCGGCCGTTTGCACGCCGAGGCCGTCGAACGTTCGCAGCTTTTCACCAATCGCTACGCCAAACACGTGCGATTGCTTTTTGTTTGCGGGCGGATTCTCGATCGGCCGAAGTGGGAAGAACAAGCGATCGAAGGCACGCGGCGCTTCGCGGCCCGCGGACTCCGCGCCGACGGCACCAGCGAAGACCTCCACCGCCGCGATACGCTCACCTACCATTGCTCGGCACTGACGCCGGTGATCGAACTGGCGATGCTCGCCGGGCCCGCGGGCCGCGTGCTTTACGATTGGACCGCGCCGGAGGGCGGTTCGATTCGAAAGTCGGTGGAGTACGTCGTTCCCTTTGCCGCGGGCGAGAAAACCCGGGAAGAATGGAAGAACTCGACCATAGGGCTCGACCGCCGCCGCGCCGCTGCCGGGCTGGAGCACTATCGGCCCGGGCGGCTCTTCAAACCGGTTGAGGCTTTGGAGCTGATGGAACTGGCCGAGTTCTTCGATCCCAAACTGCTGCCGCTGGTGCAGAAGCTTTCGGGCCGAGGCGACGATCGGTTTCCCACGTGGCAAACGCTGGTCAACCGCGCCCTCGACGAGCGGCCGCCCGGCGACTGCGAGGCGGGCCCACGTGCGGCAAATGATCGATGAAGGCCGACGATTTCCGACACCAGGGCCGACCGTTGCCGACACCGCAGGCACACCATCCCGTGGACACTGCCGTGTCAACATTAGCGATCGGACGCTGCCACCGCGAACGCAGCCCCGAGAATACCGCTGCATGAAAACGGCAGATGAATACAACCGTTGGCCGCGCGGCCTGCGGCTTCGTCTTTCCAACTTCCGCTGCTCAGTAATGGAGCATCAACGCCATGAGAACCGCGATTCTCGCCTTATTGTTTTGTTGGGCCGGCGCGTCCGCACATGCGGAAGATCGCCCGTTCTTCGTCTTCGACAACGGACTGCGCGGCGATCGCTGGACGACGATCGACGCCCAACTCGATCTGGCCAAACAGATCGGCTTCGACGGCTTGAGCTGGCGAACCGATTCGCCCGAGCGGGTGAAACAGGTGCTCGACGGCGCGAAACAGCGTGGGCTAAAGGTGTTCGCCATTTATTGCAACATCGACCTGAAGGACGGCAAGGCCGTGTACGACCCGCGTCTGCGCGAGATCATCGCCCTTTGTAAGGGTTCGGACGCCATGCTTTGGCCGAACATCACCAGCAAGCAATACCCGCTTTCCTCGCCCGACGGCGATGACGCCGCCGTCGCCGGCCTGCGCGAACTGGCCGAGTTATGCGAACACAATGGGCTGCGGATCGCCCTCTATCCGCATGTGAATATGTGGCTGCACCGCGTCGAAGACGCGATTCGCGTCGTCAAGAAGGTCGATCGCAAGAACGTCGGGCTCACGTTCAACTTGTGCCATGCCCTGCTCGACGGGGCCGAACCGCGCGTGCCCGCACTGATCGAACAGGCCGCTCCGTATCTCTTTCTGGTCAGCATCAACGGGGCCGACAGCGGGGCGTCGCCCAAAGAAATGGCGCGGATCGTCCAACGACTCGACCAAGGAACCTACGACGTAGGCGCGGTGCTGCGAAAGCTCGACGAGGTTGGTTATCGCGGGCCGATCGGGCTGCAATGCTACAAGGTGCCCGGCCCGGCCGACGAAATGCTCCGCCGCTCGATGGACGCCTGGCGAAAGCTCACCGCGAAACGCCCCTCAATAGTTCCACACAATTAAGGAAGCGACCGCCGGCGCAGTGAAGCGGCCGATTGCGTAGGGATGCGATTTGAGCCGCTTTCTGTTTTCCGCGGTTTTATTTAGTCGCGGCGCCAGTCGGTTCTTCCTTCGGGCCGATGCAGTACAGGTGCTTCTCGGCCCGAATGAAAATGCAGCCGCGGCTGACGGCGGGCGAGGCATAGCAGTCTTCGCCCAGCTCGTTTTCGGCCACCAATTCGAACGTCGGCCCCGGGCGAACGATCTTCGTTACCCCGCGGTCGGAGAGAAAGTGGATCAAGCCCTCGACCTCGATCGGCGAAGCGCTGTAGTGCGGCCCGATGCGCTCCATCCACAGCCGCTCGCCGGTGGTCGCGACGAAGCAACTGGCCACGCCGCCGTCGGAGACGACCAAGAAATACTTTCCTCCGCCGCCGACGATCGGCGACGGCACATAAGAACAGCCCTTCGTTGTTCGCCAAACGACGTGGCTATCCGTAACGTTGCCGCGGCCATCGGGTCGAATGGCCAGCATGTGGAACTCCGGAAAGCCGGCGGTCATGAACAATAGCTCGCCGTTGTACACCAGCGAGGCGACGAACTGCTCGGTCGGACCGTCGATGATCCAATGCCGCGAGCCGTCGCGCGGGTCGTAGCTGGCCACGCACTTGCTGCCCGAGAGGATCATCTGCCATCGGCCGTCGATGTGGCGGATGATCGGCGGGCAATAGCTGCGGGTTTTGTTTTCGCGCGGGGTTTTCCAAACCGTCTTGCCCGAATCGCGGTCGAGGGCCGCCAGGTAGGCATCGCCGTCGTGATCGCCGTTGATGATCACCAAGTTTTCGAACAGCACCGGCGGACTGCAAAAGCCGTGAATGCTGGAGAACTCGCCCGGGCGCACCAGCCAACGTTGGCGGCCGTCGAAGTCGTAGGCCGCCACGACGATCTCTTTTTGGTCGAGAAAGGAAACGTACACCAGCCGCCCGTCGGTGGCCGGCGTACTCGACGCATAGCTGTTGAGCCGATGCTTCTTTTCCAATGGCGCGCGGATGACTTCGCGTTCCCAAAGGACGCGCCCGCTGCGGCGATCGAGGCAAACGAGAATCCTCTGTAACTCGCCTTCGCGGCAGGAGACGACGAAGACGCGGTCGCCCCAGACGATCGGCGAGGCGTGGCCCGCGCCGGGGATCGGCGTTTTCCAGCGGATGTTACGCCCGGACGGTCCGTCCCAATCGGTGGGCAAGCCGGTTTCGAGGCTCGATCCGTCGCCCCGCGGCCCGCGCCACGCAGGCCACTGTTCGACGACCGCTTCGGCCGCAAGTGAGCGTGCGATTGCGGCCAACGTGAGCATCAACGAGAGAAGGTGGTTTCGCATGGCGATGAGTCTCTCGAATAGAACCGCAAAGTATCCGCAACAGCCCGAAAGTCTCTTGTTCGCAATCGGCCGACGCGTTTCGTTCAGAAATGCTTTCCCAGTCATGAGGATCTTTCTTGTTCGGCGCGATAGCGCAAGGCCTCACTGGTAGCGGTATAAATCGGCCGTGCGTGCTTTGCAAGAGCCGCCGTTCGAACAGAATCCGATCGGCGCGGATTGCTCGGAAGCGAAGACCGCCCTCTTCCTGTTGCCGCCGGCCCGCCCACCATGAAGAAAGCCGATGGGCGGGATTTCGCGCGGTCTTTGGTGCAAACGGCCGCTCTGCAATTTCGTAGAAAACAACAACCGCAATGATGCGCGGAAACGCGCACCATTGCGGGTTGGCGATCGACAACAGCTTTGAAAGAGCTGCGATTGTCGGCTACGAGTGCCGCCGTCGCCGGACCGCTGCCGCGGCGATCAGTGCGACGGCGCAGCCCAACAGAGACAGCGTTGCGGGCTCGGGCACGGCCTCGAAGTGGAAGGTGGCCGTATCGGTGACCGGGTTGCCGCCGATCGTGCCGCGAACCTCGAAGGTCAGCTCGTAGATGCCCGCCTTGGTGAACCCGAAGGCGTAGTGGTCGTGCCCGCCGACCGACACCTCGATTTCATCCGCGGCGCTGATCCCGTCGCTGGTGGCCATGTAGAAGTCGGGGCCGGGAATCCAGGCCGAAAAGTGCCCGCCGGCCGCCGGGCCCGATCCGCCCGCCGCGATCAGCCGCAAATAGAGCTTATCGCCATCGAACACGCCGAGATCGACGTGCTCGGCGCCGATGCCTAGGAACGGGGCGCCCAAGGCCGCCGCCCCTGCCGGGCCCGAGTTGCTAAACGGCAGGAACCAGTACGGCTCGCCTGCGGCCACCCCGATCGGATCCCAGGCCGGGCTCGAGTTCCGCCCGCCCTGGCTGACGATGTAGTTGTACGTCGATTGCGGCACGCGGATCAAGGCGTCGGCCGGCGCGTATTCTGCGTCGGCCGCCAGCGGAACGCCGTTGATCACCGCGCCGCCGTGGGCGTGCAGATGCAATTCGAGCGTATCCTCGTCGCCGAGTCCGATGTCGGCATGTCCGGCGGAATAAACGTAAGGATAGGCGATCGCCGGCGATGCCGTCGCCGCGAGGATGGCGACGACGGCCGCAGCAGCCACCGCCGACACGAGTTGCGATTTCATCAGTCTGTGCATATCGAACACTCCTAAAACCATTGGTGTGAACACATGAAGCCTTTGCACGAGTTGGGAAACACGATTCGTTTATCAACCATCGGCCGGAGCGGGGTTCCTTGCTCGCGGCCGCAAAAAACAGCGAAATCATCACGACGGTTCACAGGCCGTCGCCGCGGTCGTCGCGTCCGTTGCGCGAACCGGCAGCCCACCACACGCGCATGTCCACATCGTTGCTGACGAAGACGACGCGCCCGTCGCCCATCAATGCCTGCGCGCCGCCGGGATGCCGGCTGGCCGGGGTGATGAGCACCGTGCCGTCGAACTCGCCGCCGGCCAAGTGGCAATGGCGGGTGTTGATCGGCAGCACCTGCATGTAGATGTTGCCCGCCAACCCCCAGCCGGAAATCCATGCCCGGCCGATTGTTTGCGAGTAGCCCGGGTCGGGCGTCTTGGCCGCGCCGCAGTTGAGGAAGTACTTGTCGATCGAGCGGACGGTGGTCGTCCCGCCGGCGCAGTACATCAGCGTTCGCGGATCGGCGCCGACGAACTCTTCGCCCTCGATCGAGCTGATCAGCCGTTCGGCCGCCATCACCGTGTTCGACAGCCCATCGGTGAAGTCGCCCACCCGCACGCGACTGACGTGCCACGACGCCGGATGGGCCGGATGGCTCAATCCGATGGCGCCGTTGTGCTTGGCGGGCACGGTCCGAGTGCCGTCGATGCCCGTACACATCGGCGGCCAGCCGACGTTGGCGGCATAGTTCGACGGTGCGGGCCGGGCGCTGCCCATCGCCTCCGAATCACGGTACGAATCGGACGGGCAGAGGAAAACGGCAACCGTCTCGGCCGCGGCCGCAGCGTTGCGGTGCGCGCGACCGATCGTTCCGTCGAACGGCGTGTCGGCATTGTTGATCCGGTAGTCGATCGACTTGGCCAGCGGCTGCTGCTCGATATAGGGCAACAGCTCGGCCAACCAACTGAAGTAGCCCTTGCCGGTTCCCCCGCGGCCGTCGGGCGCACCCGGGCCGGTTTGGTTCACCGGGAATTGCCCCATCGCCCCGTGAAACGAATGCAACGCCAGCCCCAACTGCTTGAGGTTGTTGCTGCACTGCGACCGCCGCGCGCTTTCGCGCACCGCTTGAACGGCCGGCAGCAGCAGGGCGATCAGTATGGCGATGATCGCGATGACCACCAGCAATTCGATCAACGTGAAGCCGCGGCGTTGGTTGCGTTTCATCGAGTTTCTCCTCTCCTCTTTGAAGACGAACGACCCCTTCGGGCAACGTTCGAACCCATGCAGGCCGGCCCGCCAGACAATTGCCAGGGGGCCGAACGACCGACCCGGTTCGACCGCGCAGCCCGAGCCTGAACGCGGGCGTGAGTCCGTTGCGTCAGGGAGGCCGGCGAAGAGCTGGACACGAAACGGTGGTCGGACCGCGACGAATATCCATGCTCTCGCCGACCAGAAGTCTCCGACGCGCAGCGACGATCCCGGCCGGCAACCGCTCGCGATGGAACTCAACGAGCCAAGCACAGGCCGAGGATCGACCGCGCCCGGGCGCAGCAACCTGCGAACCGAGAACAGCGAGGCGACCGCGAACGACGCAACGGCGCAGCCACCGCGCAACGGCGTCGATTCATCAACGGTCGATCAGCAAACGCTCAGCATGAGCGAATGCGGCGGCCCGCGAGGCAGATGCGCGGGACGACTTTGAGTGAGCAAGACGACCGGCCGAGCGATTGGGGCTGCGGCCGTCGGAAGAAGAGCGAACAGCGGCGCGGCCGGAACCTGGACCGACTTCGCCATCGCGGAAAATTGGCAAATCGGGCACGCGCCGGAATCATGGCCGTTGGCGTCGTCCTCCGCCGATAGGGCTGGTTCGCAACTAGACGGAACCCGGTGCCGATCGCTTGAGGTTGGCCGGTGGTGCGCGCAGCAGGCGTGCGTCGGGCCGTCGTGCGCCGAAGAGGATGCGCCCGAGAAGGGCAGGGCGGAAAGATCGAGAAGCAGATGCAGCGCGCCTTCGCCAGCCGCGGCGCAGAGAAACGCCCCAGCCGTCAGCCAAACGACGCATCGCCGAACAATTAAAGACATGAGAAACCGCGTCGGCCATGGGGCAACGCGACGTTGCGACAGCCGCCCAAAGGCGGGCCGCGAACCGCACGCCGCTTGCCGCTCCATCGCGCCGCGATCCGACCGCTTCTATCTTACGCAACCCGGCAAGCCCCTGCAACCGCGTGCAAGAACAACGCTCCAATGGGGAGAATTCGCGTTTCCGGCATCATTCGACGCGGTCAGCCTGAAGACGCGGCAGGCCCGGTTCGAGCAGGTCGGCCCAGCGGCGGCGCAACCGCCCGATTTGCTCGGCTTGTTCGTCGCTGTAGTGGCCTTGGCGGTGGGCATACACATCCATCCAGGTGATCAGCCGTTCCCAGTCGCGGTCGGTTAATGTTGCTTCGTGGTGGCGACCGTCGGCGATCAGGGCCAAAAGCTTGCTTTGGCGGGCCACGCCCTCGCCCACCGGCGAATAATTCCGCTCGAAGGCCAGCTTGTGCAAATCCTTGTTGGCGAAGTTCAAAAGCGATTCGTACGAAGCCCGCGACGAAAGGTCCGGCGCGGCAGCGCCGGGCTGATCGCTTTGCCCACTGTGGCAGCGCACGCAATGCGCGTCGAGCACTGGTTGCACCAGTTGCCGATAATCCAGCGGCCACGAACCTTCTGGCCCGACGGTTATCCGCGAGGGCTCGGCCGCGGCGGCTTGCACGGGCATGCCCGGCGGCGGCGCCGAATTGCGATTCTCATGGCACCCGATGCACCCGAGCGTTTGTCCCGGTTGCAGGTAGGTGATCGATCTCATGGTTCGCACGGCCATCCCTCGCCGATCGAGGGCCTGAAAGAACACCGGTACGCCCGAGGGAACGGTGAAATGAGCCGACCCGTCGGGCGCCACGGGCACCGTCCCCAGAACGAACTTGCCCGGGTCCTCCGCCGACACGCCCAAGTTCGGGCGGTTCATGTGGGGTTGAACCTTCGGCGGCACGGCCACGATCCGAAGCCGCTCGACGGTCCCCCGCGGCAACGATTCCATGCCGTGATACACGTCTTGCAACAGAAAGCGACCTTGTTGCCCGCCTTCCCAATCGGCGGTGTCGGCAATGACGGGCGGGCAGGGACGGGCCGCCAGCGGAATCGGATACATGCTCGAAATCGCCGAGTCGCGATAAAGCAGCTCGAGATTGCCGAAGGCGTCGAGCAGATAAACACCCATCGAATCGGGCGGATTCTGCCGCGGATCGTCCACGAAGCGATGCGGCGGCAGCGGCTTGTCCGACCACGACACCAAGAAGAACTCCTCGCTCAACGGCCAAGGATTGGCGTAGTAGTGCTTCGGCCATCCTTCGGTTTCCGGAAAGCACACCTCGGGCGTCAGCCGAGTGATCGGCGCGTCGAACTCGGAGCCCCGATTGCGATCGAGCAGCACGATCGATCCGCCCTCGTTCGAATGGTGCGCTGCGGCCGTAAACACGATTTTGCGCGAGTCGGGAACGGGCCGAGCCTCGAGCACGCATTGTGGGCGAACCGTGAAATTGCCGTACACCAATTGGGGATTCGCACCGTCGGGGGCCGTCGACCAGAGACTGATCAACGGTCCGTTCGGTCGATCGATATAGTCCCACCGCGCGTAGAGAATGCGCCCATCGTTCGCCACGGCCGGATTCCATTCGAAGTTCTCGAAGGCCGAAATCGGCCGCATTCGTCCGCCCTCTGCGTCCATGCGGTGCAGCGTATAGACCGGAACGGGCCGGCGATCGTCGCCGCCGCACCGCACATAGCTATCGGGCAAGTCGGCCTCGGTGGTGCGCTGCGTGTACTCGCAGCCGGTTTGCAGCTCGCAGCCTTTCCGCGTGGAAAGAAACACGATCTCGCCGTTGGGCAACCACCGCGCGTCGAAATCGTCGTATCGACCGTGCGTCAACCGGCGCGCGGCGCCGCCCTCCAAATCGAGAACGTAGATCTTGTAAAACACATCTTCGGGCAGCGAGGGCTTATTGACCTTGATCGCGGCGTAAACATCCGGGTGGTGTCGGGCAAAAGCAAAGAGCACCCGCCGCCCCTGGAAGCAAACGTCGGGCCGCAAGAAACTCCCCTCGGGAAACTCGGCGGTTAGGCAGCGAATCCGGGGCTGATCGCCCTTGAAATCTTCGAGGACGAAGAGACCGCCGCCCGCGCGCGCCCACCAGCCGTAATACTGATCCGACATGTGCGGAAACAGCGGCGGCTTGCGCTTGACCAGCAGAATGCGATCGAAACTCAATAGCGGATTGCGCAGCGCCAATCGCCGCACCGTCCAACGCGCGGCGAAATAGAGGCGGCGGATTTCGTCGTCGGTCGTGGTGTTGGTGTCGCGGGCTTTAGCAGGACTCGTGACAGTGTTGGCGCCGGCGGCTGCGGTTGTACTCTCCGCCGCGGCCGCCAAGCGGTCGAGTTCGTGCAATGCGGCCGACACATCAACCCCGTGCCGCTTCAGCGCACCGGCCAGAAGTCGCCCGCGGGCAATCACCCTCTCCACGGCTTCGGCGTCGATTGCTCCCGAGCCGCGCAGTTGCTCCTGACGCACCCAGTCGGCCTCGACTTTCTGAGGAGTCGGCGCGGGCGACTCGACCACAGCCGTTTGGGCGGGCGTCGAAACGGCTGCCGCGGCGACAGGTGGATTGGCCGAATCGGACGAATCGGCCCGGCCTGCCGCAAACACGATGGCGACTACCGCAGCGGCCAAAGCAGCCAACAGGCCGAGGTTCGATCTCGCCCGATTCCAACGGCGTCGGTCATTCATGCTCAAGACCTCCCCCAGTGATCGCCCGTCTTCGGCTCAACCGCCAACGTTCAACCGCAAACGGTGCCCCAATTGTGGCGTTTGGCTTAGCCAAGATCAACATTGTTCGGCGAAACACCGGGGCGGGGGCGGCCATCGGCCGAGACACCGTTCGGTCGATTCATGGCGTTTTCTGTCTCCAGTCATCGGGGTGCATCCCCGTTTCTACGCGGCAGTCATCGTCTTGCGTTGCCGGGCAATTCACAAAGGGATAGGATGACCGAGGGCGCTTGCCCTGACCGCGATTCTCCCAGGGCCAAGAACCTGATTCTTGTGCGCGTCAAGCAAGGTATCTGTTTGTGACGAGTCGTTCGTGCAACCAATAGGTTTTCGGTTCCGCGCGCAACCGCAGTCTGTTCTTCGGGATGCCGAACGCACCCGTGCGGACGACGCGGCAACCGAAATTGGGCGGCGTTTTTCGCCAAGCAATCCTTTTGTCGAGGAGATGATCGAATGACAACGCAACGGTTCGTGACGAACTGCGACGGGGTAATCGATTCTCGCGATTCGAAACACCCACAAGATCGGCGGCCCTCCGATTGCCGAGGATTCATTCGAAACTGCTCGATCGCCTTTCCGAGGATCGGCGCGTCGATGATGCGGCTTTGCCTGCGTGCCGGGATGTTCGCACTTTTGTGGGCCTTGTCGCTGCCCTCGGGCGCGGCAACCGCGGGGGCTGCGGAGTCGCGGAACGTCAAGCGAAAGCCGCAACCGGTGAAGATCATCGATTCGTGGCGAGGAACGCTGGCCGACGGCTCGCTGAAAAAGCTCGCCCCGGCCGACGGCTTCATCTTGGACGAAGAAAAATGGGCCAAGCTTTGGAAGGCATGGTGTGGGCGAGAAGCGGTGCCGAAGATCGACTTCGAGAAGCAGATGATCTTGGTGTTTACGGCCGAGGGGCCCAACAACGTCGGCTGTGAACCGACGTTGGACGCCCAGGGCAACGTGCAGGCGGTGGCGATGAGCACGTTGATCGGCGGTCCCGGCTTCGGTTACCTCATGCTGTGCATTCCGCGCGAAGGCGTGCGATCGGTCAACGGCACTCCGCTGCCGGGCGAAACGCCGCCAGCCCGAAAGCCGGGGCCGAAAAGGCCGCCGCGTGTGCCCGGGGCCGTGCCGGGCTCGCCGGGATCGTCGCCATCGGGCGAGCCGGGTGTCTCCGGCGGCAGCTCCGATGGGATGTCTTCCGAGCCTGGCACGGGCGGAGCCGTCGAAAGTCCGCCGTCGAGCGGAACGGTGTCGGGCGGCACCGTCTCGAACAAGCCCGATGCGGGCGTTGTCACCAGTTCGTCGCCGGCGATCATCGAATTCGACGCGCCGCGTCCGAATCGCGCCGCCTGGGAGAACGCTACATGGAAAAAGCCGCTCGTGCTGAAGTCGGAGAAGGACGCGGCCGGGTATTTCGACGGCGATGAACTTGTTAAGTTGACAAAGCTGGTTGATTTCGACAAGCAGGTGGCCGTAGTCTTCTTGTGGCGCGGCTCGGGACAAGACCGAATCGATGCCGCCGTGGCCGAATCGTATCCCGAGCAGGTGTTCTTCACCTACAAGCCCGGCCGCACCCGAGACCTTCGGGAACACGTTCGCGCCTTCGCGTTGCGGTCGAACGTAGCGTGGAGCATTCGCAACTGACTCCGCCCGCCCGGCAGTCGCCCGCGGCTCGCAGATCATGCTCTTCCCCCATGCCAGACGGACGCAGACGGTGGAGCATAAGAGCTTGACTGCATGATTGTTTGAATGTGTGCGCGCACGTTTTGGCCTTGTCTTTCTCTGGCGGGTTTGGGATAAATACTCCCCCGTTGTTTCGGCCGGAGGCATCTTCCGGCCCCAGAGCGATTGCCCGCGATCTTTGTCGGAAAGACCAGACCATGAACAGACGGAACGTGTTGAAGGAAGCCGCGGGAAAAGAAGATCACATCGGCCCGCCGCGGTCCTCGGCCTGGCGATTCGTTTTGCGTTCGCCCGATGGGTTCAAGGCGCGGCCCGATGCCGGTCGTTCGGCGGCGCCAACGACTGCAACACGGCGATGGCTATTGTGCGGGGCGGGGCTGCTGCTTTGCGCATTGGCGGCGATTGGGCCGGCCGGATTGGGCTGGACGGAAGAAACGCGGTCGCCGTTGGATGCCGATACCCTGATCAACATGCTGCGAACCCGCGATGCCGACGAGGAATCGTACTGCCTCTACGTTTCGGCCTTGGTCGAACAAGGGCAGTTGCCCGTCGGCATTGCCATGGGGGCGATGCAATGGGCCCGTCAAAAGCCCGAGGGCAAACGTGTTC
Source organism: uncultured Planctomycetaceae bacterium (assembly GCA_964631235.1). GTDB lineage: Bacteria > Planctomycetota > Planctomycetia > Pirellulales > Thermoguttaceae > JARKPK01. The sequence goes on from CAZVZX010000011.1 coordinate 98,048, forward strand.
AGTACTTCAAGCACGCCTTGATCCGCCTAGCGGCCGACCAGGGGATCACCATGCCGGAAGGCACGCCCGAGCGGACCGGCACGATTCGCGGGCGGTGCGTCGTTCGCGTGCTGGGAATTGACATTCCCGTCGTGGGAGGCACGGTGCGACTGGGCGACACCAAAGTAACCGCCACGACCGACTCGAAGGGCCGTTTCGAATTCGCCAAAGTTCCCTTCGGCCGGTATCGATTGCAGGCTGAAGGCGTGGTTTCGCTCATCACCCGTCGCGGCTCGGCCGAGGCCGTTTGCCCTTCGCCGCCGCCGTCAACAGAGCCAACTTACGTTGCGATTGTGATGAAGTAGCAGGCAGGCATGGCCACTGCGCACACGCCCCATTCCCGCCATCTTTTCCAAACACCCGCAATTTCCCAAAGCAGCACGCTTCGGGCTAAGGTCGATCTCGGTGTTGCATCGGTTTGGCAAGAATCAATATACTCTGGCGCAATGCGACGTGCCCGTCGTGCGGCATGGAGGCCGAAACGATGCTTATTCGAGTGCTCTTTCTGGCGGCGTTAGTGGTGTTCTGGACGACGTTGGTGCGAGGGCAAACGATGCCGCCCGCGCCCCCGACCGCCTCGTCGTCGACTCCGTCGGCCATACCGCCGTCCGCAGGCGCGGCTTGGCGACCAGCGGCCGAACAACCGCCGCCGAGGGCGGGAACGCAAGGATCGATTGCCATTCGCCCTGCGGTCGCCGAAACTCCGGTGGCGCCTGACGCATCGGGCACGAATGCTCGCGTCGCTTCGCCGTCCGGCGGCGCCGGGCCGCTGCCGGGCGGAGAGCCTTCGGCTGCTTTCGCAACGCCCTCGGGGCCGGCAACGCCGGCCGCACCTTCGGCGTTGGCATCGCCGATGAACGTCGGTCCAACCGCTGCTTCGGCGGCCGATCTTTCGCGGCGTCCGATCGCACGGGTAACCTCCGGCGGCAACACGCTTCCGACCGACCGCGGGCAGGTGTGGCGCGAATACGACATCAGCCCCTACACCATGCGGGTGACGGCCACCGAACGGCCCGAACAGGCGATCATCGATTGGATTTTGCGCGAAACCGGCTACGAGGCATGGCACGGCGACACCGTGGCCGTGCTCAGCGCGTCGAAGCGTTCGTTGCGGGTTTATCATACGCCGCAGATGCAGGCAGTCGTGGCGGAGGTGGTCGATCGGTTCGTCGCGTCGGAGGCGGAGAGCGTGGGTTTTTCGCTGCGGCTGATCACGCTCGATCAACCAAACTGGCGCACCCGCGCGCAGCGATTCCTCAAGCCGGTGAACGTGCAAACGCCGGGGGTCAGCGCTTGGCTGATGACGCGCGAAGAGGCCGCCGGCTTGTTGGCCGAGTTGCAGCGGCGGGCCGACTTCCGCGAACACAGTTCGCCTCACCTGTTGGTGGCCAACGGTCAAAGCGCAGTGGTTTCGGCAAAACGGCCGCGAGCATACGTCCGCGACCTGTTGATGCGGCCCGACGTTTGGCCCGGCTTCGAGTCGCAAATGGGACAGTTGGAAGAAGGCTACGCCCTGGAGTTCAACCCGTTGTTATCGCTCGACCGCCGGGTGATCGACGCCTCGCTGAAGCTCGAAATCGACCAGCTCGAAAAGCTTTCGACCGTGCCGATGGACTTGGTTACGCCCCAAGGCGGCCGACAGCGAGCGAAGGTCGAAGTGCCCCAAGTGGCCCAGTATCGTTTTCACGAGCGGTTCCGCTGGCCCACCGATCAAGTGCTTGTCGTGGGATTCGGTGTGGCGGCATTGCCCATTCCGGTCGATGCGAAGCCGAATTTGGCGGGCATCCCTTTGCCGCTCAGCGCAAGTCCGCCGCGCGGCGATCTCTTGGTGTTCATCGACGCCCGACAGACGCCCCCGCAAACTGCGGCCCAGCCCGCGGCACCGCCGCTGGTCGAACGGCCGCGGTGAATCGCAGCCGCAGCCGATTCCGCGGTCCACGCACCGTCTGAGATGGGCGATGCAAAGGGCGACATCATCTTGCCCCGGGCATCGTCGCGACCTACTGCGCCCGCCCCAATGCAACAATTCGCACACGATGCAACCCGGCCGTGAACATCGGTCGGCCGCCAGAGGCATCCAATGTGGCTTGCCACGCCAAGACGTGCTTTCTGCAACGTAAGGCACGTAGGCACCAAAGCCCGAAAAAAACGCCGATGACAAACGCCGGGGCGATGCGTATGATGGTTCGATTCGTTTTCGGGGCTGTTCGAGTCTTCGGCAAGGCCGGCGGGCGCGAACGGCCGCTTGAAAAAGTCGTTCTCAGATTCGCGGCCGTGTGCATTTTCCGAAATTTTCGCGGGCTGAGTTCGTTGGAATTGTGTTCTTCCACGGGCTGCTAAAGGACGTTCTCGTCGTCCGGCGGCTACCTTGGGTCGTCAATCTGCGGGTTGTTCATGATTTGGTTTTGGATCGGGTTCATCGTCTTGGTCTTGGCACTGTTGGCGCTCGACTTGGGCGTTTTCCACCGCAAGGCCCACGTCATTTCGTTTCGCGAGGCGATGGGCTGGTCGGCCTTTTGGATTTTCCTCGGGCTGGCGTTCACGGTGTTCATCTATTACGGCTACGAGAACCAATGGGCCGGCCTGGGCGCCAAGCCCGACCCGATCGACCGCCGCATCAACGACGGCCGCGGAGCCGCGGTGAAATACCTAACCGGCTACATCGTCGAGAAGTCGCTCAGCGTTGACAACATCTTCGTCATCGCCATGATCTTCGCCGCCACGGCCGTGCCGGCGATCTATCAACACCGCGTGCTTTTCTGGGGGATTGTCGGCGCATTGTTGATGCGCGGGCTGATGATCGGCATCGGCGCGCAATTGATCGCCCGATTCCACTGGATTCTCTATCTGTTCGGGGCGTTCTTGATCTTTACGGCCATCAAGATGCTTTTGATGCGCGAGAGCCACGACGACCCGAGCAACACCTGGGCGGTGCGGCTGGCGCGACGGTTCTTTCCGATTACGGCGAAGTTCCACGGAGAGCACTTCTTCGTTCGCGCCGGTTCCAAGGCCTCGCACGAGACAGCCGTTCCCGGGGCGGCCATCGAGGAGGACCCGGTGGTCGATCGTGCTCCGCCGGGCAAGCTGCTGCTCACACCGCTGGCTCTGACCTTGGTGATGATCGAAGCAACCGACGTGATTTTCGCCGTCGATTCGATTCCGGCCGTTTTCGCGATCACCGCCGACCCGTTTATCGTGTTCACCAGCAACGTGTTCGCCATCCTGGGCCTGCGGTCGCTCTACTTCGCATTGGCCGGCATGATCCGACTCTTCCGCTATTTGAAGCTTTCGCTGGCGTTCGTTTTGCTGTTGATCGGAACGAAGATGATGGTGGCCGAGCAGCTAAAGGAGCGGCTCGGCGAGAACTTCAACTTCTACGTGCTCGGCGCCGTGTTGGGCATCCTGTCGCTGGGCGTTGTTGCTTCGATCATCGCCGAGCGAATTTCGCCGACGCGCATCGCGGAACCGCTTGCGCCCGTCGCGCCGCCGGTCGCGCCGCCCGACTCTAAGTGACCGATTCCTCCGCCGGCGGCTCCGCGACGGAGCTGGCGGGCAGTCCCGCTTGTTTCTCGGCTGCCGGGTTGTTCGGCTCATCGCTGTCATCGCTGCCGTCGCCGCGTCCGAGCCATTCCCCCAGCCAAATCAGGTCTTCGGCCAGTTCCTCTCGGGTTTGCTTCAAGGCGACCAACGTGCGGCGCGTGCGCATCCAAGTTCCCAGGGCCAGCAGAACCGCTGCGCCCAGCCCTGCGCCCGAAAGAACCAGCAGCCAAATGGTCCGATTCCAACCGAACCGGCCATCGAGCAAGTCGGCGGCGGCTACCGGAAGCAGCGGCAGCGAGGCGGCCCCGATGACCGCCGCAACGGCGACGAGCACCACCGCGCGGCGCAGCACGGCCGCATCGGCGCGCAGCTCGGCCGCGGCCAAACGCCATCGTAAACGCAAGGCCGCGCGAACCTCGAATCCCAAATCGGTCCAATGCCTCACCAGCCGTCGCCAAGTGGAAGAGTTCTGCTCGCTCATGGCGATTCTTTCGATTGGGTCGGGGTCGTCGCGGGGCTGATCTCGGCGTCGCCCGCACGGGCCGGTTGCGCAGCGGAAAGCGGCGGGGGCATCCTTGCCGCATCGTCGGCGCGGGCGGTCGGTTCGGCCGACGGCGGCGCGAGGACCGGCTCGGGCCCGGCGACCTCGTTCCAAAAGGCGCTCCAAAGGCCGCGGCTCGGCCACTGTTCGAGCTTGTCGCGCAGCAGTTTGACGATGCGGTACTTCCGCACGTCGGCCGCGCTGAACAAGCCCAAGGCAAACGAGGTCCACAGCCGCGACCACGAAGCCTGCCGCCACTGCTTGCGCAGGGTTAGGATCAGTCGCACGCCGTCGGTCGCGTCGCGGAATCGCCGATCGATCAACCGCCGACTTCGGCCGATTTTCAGCCGCAATTGCCTGAGGGAGTCGTCAGCCATAATCACTCTCATAGGTCGCGCGATGGCGGAACGAGCAATTGTCCGCTTTCCACTTCGGAAGCAAGGGTCGATGATCGATCCCAATGCACCCCTTCGGTCACTGTCTTTCGATTATATCTTCAACCGCGGTTGCCTGCCGAAAGACAAGTCCATCGGCGTTCTTTCTGAAAAAAAGAGGGGTTCCGCCCGCCCACCTCGTTGCATTGATTCTCCGACAGGCAATAATCTCGGGACGCCGCCGGTTGGTCTTGCCGCAATTTTTTGGTCGGACGGGTGTCGGCCCGACGTGCCGCAGAGAGCTGAACGCAGATCAATGAACACCGTCGAAGTGCTGATGATCGCGTTGGCCTTGGCGATGGACGCTTTTGCCGTGTCGATTGCCGCGGGCCTGACCGTGGACGAAGTCACGCGGCGACACGTGTTCCGCATCGGGTTCCACTTTGGGCTGTTTCAGTTCTTGATGCCGGTGCTGGGGTATTACGCCGGATTGAGCTTTGCCGAGCAGGTTTCGGGCATCGATCACTGGCTGGCGTTCGGCTTGCTCAGTGCCGTCGGCTTGAAGATGCTGTGGGAGTCGCGCCGCCGCGATGATCCTCAGGCGGCGCGGCAGGATCCGACGCGCGGGCTGACCCTGGTGACGCTGTCGGTGGCCACGAGCTTGGATGCGGCCGCGGTTGGCGTCAGCTTGGCGCTAAGCGGTTCGGGCATTTGGGTCCCGGCGGTCGTCATCGGCTTGGTGGCCGGCGTGCTTAGCTCGGTGGGCATCGGTTGGGGACGCCATCTCGGCGGGCGCTTCGAACAGTGGGCCGAAGCAGCCGGCGGGCTAGTGCTGATTCTCATCGGTGCGAGAATCCTGTTCGCCCATCTTTGGTTCGGCTAAGTAAAACCGCGATATCGAACCGTTAGAAGCCCTGGAGGGCCGCGCTCCATCGTGGCCGGAAATCGGCGAAACGGCCGCGACAGAAGCCAAAAGCGCGGACGCGACCGAGCGCGTCCCTCCAACGACGACTCGACACGACGAGCGGGCGAAACGACTCGCGTCATCAAACCCTGGCCATCAGTTGGGTCGATTGCCCGACGCGGCGGCGGGTTATGCCGTCGTTGGTGCAATTTCCCCTAACCCGATCGGGGCATTTTTGCCGCATTTTGTTGACGAGCAACGTATGATGTGTTATCACGCCGAAGGTTGACAGTCGCGGTCCGCGTTTTCATGGGGTGAATACCCCGGCGGAAAGGGCCGCGATGTCGGCAACCGTTCGTCGGCTATTTGTTCGTCTTGTTCGTCAGATGTAGGCAGATGCGGTTCGAGGGGATGGCCGCGGCAGGGCGTTGGCGGCCGGCGGCATTGAATCACTCGGGTTTTGCAGCACGGGAGAAGTACGATGAGGATTCCTTGGATCGGTGTGGCGGCGTTTATGAGCGTGGCGATGTTCGCTGCGGGAATGGTTGAGGCCTGTTGCGGCGTGGGGCGAATCCGCTGCCGCCGCGTCTGCGCGCCCTGCGTGCAGCCGTGCCAATACGAGTGCCAAACCGTGATGAAGACCATTTGCGAAACGGTGTACGAGCAGCAGCAAGTCACCTGCTACCGCACCGTGTGCGAACCGGTGTACGAGCAGAAGGTGGTCGAGCGCGTCCGCTACGTGCCTGAAACGAAGTACCGCACCGTCCAATACACGGTGCATCGTCCGGTGTACGAAACGCAGACCCGCACCGAAAACTACACGGTGCGCGAACCGGTCTATGAAACCAGCGAACGCGAAGAGCGTTACACGATTTGCAAGCCCGTGTGGGAAACCCAAACGAAACAGATTTGCCGCACGGTGTGCAAGCCGGTAGTCGAAACTCAGATGCGCGACGTATGCCGCGTCGAGTGCGTGCCGGAGAAGTACACCAAGACCGTTCGCGTGTGTGGCGGTCATTGGGAAACGCGGCAAGTGGCTCCCTCGACGTGCGGCCCGTGCGCCCCGGCGGCGGCCGCGCAGGTATGCCGGGTTTGGGTGCCGGAAATCGTTGAGAAGCAGATCGAATGCACGCGCTATGTTCGGCGGACTGTAGTCGAGAAGGTTCCGGTGCAGGTGTGCCGGATGGTGGCTGAACAAGTGGTCGAAAACGTCGAGGTGAAGGTGTGCCGCTTGGTGGCCGAGCAACATGTCCGCAAGGTGCCGGTGACGGTTTGCCGCATGGTGCCCGTGCAGAAGCAGCGTCAGGTGTGCTTCACCGTGTGCAAGCTCGTGGAAGAGAAGCGGACCTGCCAGGTGGCCTACACCGAATGCCGGGCCGAACGCTACCAGGAAACGATCAACGTTTGCCGCTATGTCAGCAAACAGGTGCCCTACACGGTAACCCGTTGCGTGCCGAAAACCGTAACCCGCGAAGTGCCCGTGCAGGTTTGCACCCCGGTGGTTCGCTGCGGCTGCTGACCGGAGCCTCGGGCGGCCCGGGCGACTTGCGGCCCGCCGGCGACGTTTGTTCGTTGCCCTTTCGGGGAGGCAGCGGCGGGCGCTTGTGCGGCCGTTGATCGATCGAATTGCCACGGCGACGGCCTTTTCGTCGGAAGGGGCCGTCGTCGGCTGTTTCTTGTACCGCGGGGTGACGTTCGTTCATCGACCGGCATTCCGGTCGCGCGGCCGCGAACGGTAGGCCTGCCGCCGGCGCCCGGTTCGCCCTGTCTTCCCCGTTTCACCCGTCAGCGGATGGCCTCGGACGGCTGAACCGCGGATCTCACGAAATTCTTGCCCTCGAAGTTTGACGCAGCCCGGCCTGGGGTTGAGAATACCGGTTGGGTTGCAAGATCAATCGCGCCTCGGCAACTACAAGTATTCGGATAGCGGCCTTGTTCGCGTGGGGCCGTCGGGCGCAGGGGTATTTGCGAGCACTTTTCTGTAAAGGACCGAGCCATGTTGCGTTTCCGTTGGGTGCGAACGGCTGGGGCCGTGGGCGCGTGGGTGGTGTGGTCGATGGCGGCCTTGGCGGCCGACGGGCCCTCGGCGGCGGGTTCGGCCGAGCCGGCGAGCGAGGCTTCGAAACCGGCGGAAACGGCGAAGCCAACCGAGACAGCAAAGCCGGCCGAAGCAGCAGAGTCGGGCGATGCCAACGCGCCGGAAATCGCCCGATTGATCACCGAGCTTGACGCCGACCAGTTCGATGTTCGGCAGCGGGCGGCCAAGCGGTTGGCCGAAATCGGGCGCGAAGCGATCGAGGCCTTGGCCAAGGCTGCCGCGGGCGACAGCCTCGAAGTGACGACCCGCGCGGTCGATATCCTCAAAAAGCTCTATCAATCCGACGACGAAGCGACGCAGAAGGCCGCCGAGGCCGCTCTCGAAAAACTCGCCCAAGGCAATCACGCCCCGTCGGCATGGCGGGCGAAGTCGGTGCTGAAGGTGAAGCCGAGCGGCGAGCCGAAGCCGGATGAAAACGTGCAGCCGGGCCGAATCATCATCGGCGGCAACATCGTGCCGGGCATTCAAATCGCTCAGGCGGGCAAGGCCAAGGCCATTTCGATCAGCAATCGCGACGGGGTGAAGGAGATCAAGGTTCAAGAGGACGGCGACCGCTACCACATCACCGTGGATGACAAGAAGGGAATCAAGGTCGAGATCACCAAGAAGAACAAGGAAGGCAAGGAAGAGACGAAGACGATCGAGGCCAAAGACGCGGAAGAGTTGAAGAAAAAGAGCGAGGAGGCCTACAAGCTGTACAAGGAATACGTCGAGCACAACGCCGCCGGGGCCATCCAGGTGCGGATCGGCGGCGGCGCGGTGCCGGTGCCGGTGCCGAATATCGCCCCGGCCGCGGCGCGGCGAACGCAGATCGAAGTGGTTCCGCGATTGATCAAGAGCATGTCGCAGTCGATTCAGCGGATTGCGGATGAAGAGTCGATCAAGTCGGCCCCGCAAGAGAGTATCGACGAATTGAAGAAGTCGCTCGACGAACTGAAGGGACAGATTGCCGAGATCGAAAAGCTGATTAAGGCTTGCGACGAGAAGGCGGCCAAGTCCGACTCCGCGGCGAAGCCCGCCGCCGAAAAACCCGATCCCTCCGCCAAACCGGCGACCGATCAGCCCGCCACCGGGCTGAAGCCCTCGACCGAATCGAAACCCGCCGCCGAAGCCAAGCCCGACGCGGCGCAGGCGTTGCCGGCCCCGGCGGCCGAAGCGGCGAAGCTCGTCGTTCCGGCCGTCGAGGTTGAAGTGCAAGTGCTGCCGGCCCAATGAACATGCGGCAAAGGCATTGTGCCGCGCGTCTCAATTGATGGCTTGTTTTTTTGCAAGTCGATAAGCCGTTTCGCGCCGTGCGAGGCATCGGCTCAACGGCCAGAGAGAACCGCGAAAGACGGAAAGCGGCTCCAACGGGGAATGTTCGCACGAAAGCGACGTCGAAAGCGACCGCGGCCGCCTTCGCAATTGCGTGGAACCATTGAGCAGCCCGTTGAAGAAGTCGTTCGTGGATGCGCGGACGTGCGTGTTTTCCGCGGAATTGGCGGGCCGAATTCGCGGAAATCGTGTTATTCAACGGGCGGTTAGCGCAGCGTAACCAGCGTGAACATCGCTTCCAGATCGGATTGCGAGACGTTTCGCGTTCGGATCTCGATGGGGTGTCCATCCTGAAAGGCGATGGCCGTCGGGGCGACGTCCACGCGCCAGCGGGTGGTGGTGAGCGGCGCTGCATCGATATCGACCAGGACGGCCGTCACTCGGTCGGCATATTGACCGGCCAACCGTTCCATGATCGGCAGCAGTGCCGTGCTTTCGGCCACGGCCGGCGAATAGAAGCAAACGACCACCGGCTGGGTCGATTGGGCTAGCACGCCGGCGAACTCTTCGTCGGTCGGACGCTTGCAGCGCGTTTCGGCCGGGGCGCTGCGGGCCGCTTCGGCCGACCGCTCGGCCGGCGACTGCGGCGCTGCCGGAGCAGGCTCGGGCTGCGGCGCCGGCGCCGGATTGCCGCAACCAACCATCCCACTGATCAACAGGCACAGGATCAACAATCGTTGCATCGATTTCCCGCCCTCTATCGTCGATTCGTGAGCACAGAAGCGTTGTCGCCGACAAAAGGACTCGCGTTGTTCGTCATGAGCTGACCTGGCAAAACACCTGCCGCGTAATTTCGCGGTCGTCTTGCCGGAATCAAATAGGCGACTCGAAAAGGTGTTAGCGACAAGCTGATCCCGCCGGGGCAACCCTCACTTGAATAGTGAACAGGCTGCTTATTTGCTACTCTAATCGGCACGATCGGCAGCGTCAATCAATCTGCGTTTTCGACCGAAATAGTCGCCTTGTTTAGCGCCAGAAACGTCGAACCGTTCGTCGCGGATGATGTGCCCGTCAACCGAGCGAATTCGTGGGCCCAGTCGCCGCCGATTCGCGTAAAGCCGGTCGAATCCCTTTCGCCCAACGCCTCGGCAAGCGATAATGCCGTAGTCGGGCACTCGGAGAATACTGCGGGAAAGGCAATGCGGCCGGAGCGTCCTTCCCGCGCCGCCGGGCGATGCCCATCGGCACACAGCCGACGCGGTGGGCCATCATAGGTAAGCCCGACTCGGGCGACTTGTATGAACAATCCAACAGACGTACCGTCCGTACCGTCGATCCCTCGCGCGATCGTCTTGGGAGCGACCCATCGGCTCGATGTCTCGCGTCGGGCCGAAGAGTTGCAAGCGACCATCGAACGCTTTTGCCGAATCGCGGCCACCGACTTTACCGGCCGGGCCGATCTAAGCAGTGTCGAAGCCGATTTGGCAATTGTGCTCGGCGGCGATGGTTCGATTATGCGGGCCGCCCGGCAGATGGGCGACCGACAGCTTCCGGTGGTGGCTGTCAACTTGGGAAAACTGGGGTTTTTGGCGGATGTTTCTGCGAACGAATTGGAGAACGTTCTGCGCGAGTATTGCGCAGGCCGTTTGGTGGTGCTCGATCACCTGATGTACGTCTGTTCGCTGATTCGTCACGGCGAGTGCCTGTGGCGGCAGTTGGGGCTGAACGACGTGGTTGTCCATGCAGGCACGCCATTTACGATTCTCAACGTCGATCTTTTCGTCGATGGAGAGCTTGCCACCACCTACAGTTGCGATGGGGTAATCATCAGCACGCCGGTCGGTTCGACGGCGTATTGCCTTTCGGCGGGCGGGCCGATTCTGTGCAAGACGTTGCGGGCATTTGTCATCTTACCGATCAGCCCCCACACCCTGACCAACCGCCCGGTGGTCGATTCGGCGCGGCGGGTGTACGAGATGGTGGTCGAGCGGCCCAACGCGGGCACCAGCGTGGTGGTCGATGGTCGGGTGTTGGGCACGCTGCTGCCGGGCGATCGCGTTCGGGTCGAGCAGGCGGCGGTAACTTTCAAGCTTGTCGCTGCGCCGGGACATAGCTATTATCGCACGCTCCGCGACAAGCTGGGCTGGGGCGGGCGGTTTCGCCCGAACAACGGCCCGGCCGGGTGAGGCGCGTTTCTCGATGCCCGAACATCGAATCGAACGCGGCCGCACTGCGATCGTCGCGACGAACGCTCGAAAGGAGTCGGCCGTGGTGAGACTGGGCTTCGCACTGGGAATCGTCGGCGGGATGCTGTGTTTGGCGTGGTGCGGTTGGGCGAAAGCGGAAGAGGGCAGCAACAATTCGCCGAAGTATGAGCTGCGCTATCGTTTTGTGCCCGGTGAAACGATCCGCTGGAACGTCGTTCACCGCAATCAGGTGAAGACTACGGTGGCCGGGGCGACCAAGACGGTGGAAACAGCCAGTCGCTCGGTCAAGGTGTGGCGGGTACGGCAGGTGGCGGCCGACGGCTCGGCCGTGTTCGAGCAGGCGGTGGAAGACATCGACATGCGCCACCAGATGAGCGGCTGCGACGAGGTTCGGTACAACAGCCGGACCGACAAGGAGCCGCCGCCGGGGTTCGACGACGTCGCCTCGGCCGTGGGGGTGCCGTTGGCCGCGGTCACGCTCGATTCGTGCGGTCGAGTGGTCAAGCGCGAACAGAAGTCATCCAAGGCCCAGGCCCCGGCGCAAGGCGACATCACGATGCCGCTGCCCGAGCATCCGGTGGCTGTGGGCGAAACGTGGAGCAAGCCTAGCGAAGTGACGGTGACGGCCAAAGACGGCCGATTGATCCGCGTGAAGATGGAACAGCGATTCACCCTGGAGGAAGTGAAAACCGGGGTGGCCCGCATCCGCATGAGAACGTTGGTCCTCACGCCGATTCGCGATCCGGCCGTCGAGGCGCAGGTGGTGCAATTTGCCGCCGATGGCGAAGTGCGATTCGATATCGACGCCGGTCGCGTTCGCAGTCAGCGAACCGAAGTGGATCGACATGTGGTCGGCTTCCGCGGAGAAACCAGCAGCATCCGCTACGTTACCTGTTTCGAGGAAGAGCTGCAAACCCCAGCGGCGTCATCGGCGGTGGCTGCGGCGGCTCGGGCCGATCAATCCATGCCGAAAACGCCGCAACGCGCGCTTCCGATTGCGCGTGCAGCCGAACCTGTGCCGCCGGCCGCCCGATGACCGCCCCATTTGCGGCGGCGTTGTTTCGACCGTAGTGAAGCGCGAACCATGCCGCCCGAACCCTCGCACGATTCGATCGAGCAACCGTCGAACACTGCCGCGGCGGATAACGCGGTTGCGTCATCGGGCCGTTGCCCGGCAACCGAAGGCTCGCTCGTTGGGCGGCTGACCGAGCTGGCGATGCTCTTCTTCCGCATCGGGGCCACCAGTTTCGGCGGGCCGGCCGTCTATATCGCCATCATGGAAGAAGAGACGGTTCGGCGTCGCTCTTGGCTTTCGCCGCAGCGATTCGCCGATTTGGTGGGCGTGACGAATCTGATTCCCGGCCCGAACGCGACCGAGGTGGCCCTGCACATCGGCTATCAACGGGCGGGCATCGTCGGAATGCTGGTCGTCGCCCTGGCTTATATTACCCCCTCGGCCGTCATCTCGGGCCTGCTGGCTTGGGGCTACGTGCGCTACGGCGCCCTGCCGGCGGTGGCCCCATTGCTCGCCGGCATTCAACCGGCGGTCATCGCCATTTTGGCCGGGGCGTTGCTGCGGCTGTTGCCTTCGGTGCTCGGCGGGCCGCAACAATGGTTGATTGCCGCGGCCGTGGTGGCGGCGGGCTTGGCCGGTTGCGACGAGGTGCCCACGTTCTTCGTCGCGGCCGTGCTCGGTGCGCTATTGATCTACGCGACCTGCGGCACGACTCGCAGCGACAGCGGCGGCCAGAGTGAAGATGGCGGTGAAAGCAGAGAGGCGGACGGCGGTTCACCGTCAGGCACCGCTGACAGTTCCTCCGGCAGTGCCGCGATCGTGATGGCGACTGCGGCCGTTTCGCACGCAGAGGCTCATCTGGCATCGTGCGCACCGGTTGAAGGAGCGGCCGGTCGCGCGGCCGAGGGAGCGTTCGGCGAGGCGTCGGGCGCGGCGGCCGCGGTCAATACTGCGGATGCGGCGTCGGCGACGGGCGCAACGACCGGGACTGCCGCAACAACGGCGGCCGCGACGGCGGCTGCCGCCGTGCCGTTGGCGTCGGGCGTTGGGGCGGTTACCGTCGCGCAGGTGTGGTGGTTCTTCCTAAAGATTGGCGCCGTGCTCTACGGCAGCGGGTATGTGATTGCCGCCTACATCCAAGGCGAGTTGACCGCGCCGCCCTGGAACCTCTCCACCCGACAAGTGCTCGATGCCTTGGCGGCCGGACAGATTACGCCCGGGCCATTCGTCTCGACGGCCAGTTTCGTCGGGTATCTTTTGTGCGGTTGGCCGGGCGTGTTTGCCGCCACGGTGGCCATCAACACGCCGTCGCTTATTCTCGTGGGGCTGACGCATCGTTGGATCGAGCGGTGTCGCCGTTGGCGGTGGACCGCCGGCGCGCTGGATGCCGTCAATGCGGCCGCGCTGGGCCTGATGGCGGCTGTATGCTTGCGGCTGGGGGCAGCCGCCCTGGGCGGCGCGGCGCCGGCGGCGATCTTTGCGGTTGCGTTGGCGCTTTCGCTGCGATGGCGCGTCGGGCCGATGTGGTTGGTTGCCGGTGGAGCGGCCATCGGCGCGGCCGTATTCTGATCGACCGGCCCGCGACGAATCCTCCGCAGATGTCTCGGATTGCCGCACGGCCGGTGCGGGCACCGACTCGACCGTAAAAGCGATTCCCGCAATGCACCCCTTGCGTGGGGTTTTGCCGGCCCCATAAAATGCACGCGCGCGAACAGCTCTTCCGAGCCGGTAGTCAATCGCCGATGGGCGGCACCGTATGCGCCATTTCGTACCAAGAATGAAACCTTTTCGACGAAGATGGGTTGAAGCCGGTTTCTTCTTTCAATGATTCGCAGGAGCATGAGATGAATATCGGAAATCGGCGGCAGTTGGCAACGGGGATGTTGCTTGTCGCGGTCGTGCTTTTCGGTTGCGCTGCTGTTTCGGCCGGTGAACAGCAGGCGACAACGGCCGCGGGCACCGCGGCTGCGGCTTCCGCGACGGGCCAACCCACGGCCGATTGGCTGTGGGTTTATTTCGGCACCTACACCCGCGGCGAAAGCAAAGGGATCTACCGTGCCAAGCTCGATTTGCGCACCGGCGCCTTGAGCGACCTGCAACTGGCGGCCGAGTTGGTCAATCCCTCGTTCCTGGCATTTCACCCGACGTTGCCGCGGCTGTACGCCTGCGGCGAGGTGGGGCAATTCGCCGGCGGAAAGGGCGGGGCCGTCAGCGCGTTGGCCATCGACGAGGCCACCGGGCGGCTCGCGCTGCTCAATCAGCAGCCGTCGGGCGGGGCCGGGCCATGTCACGTGGCGGTTGATCGTTCAGGCCGAAACGTGCTGGTGGCCAACTACGGCGGCGGCAGTGCGGCCGTGCTGCCGCTGGACGATCAAGGGCGACTGAAGGAACCATCGTGCGTCGTGCAGCACGCCGGTTCCAGCGTGAATCCCACCCGCCAGAAGGGCCCGCACGCGCACAGCGTGAACCTTTCGCCCGACGGACGTTTCGCCTTCGTGGCCGATTTGGGACTCGACAAGCTGATGATCTATCGGTTCGACTCGGCGGCCGGAACGCTCGCGGCGAACGATCCGCCCGGCGTTGCGATGGCGCCCGGTGCCGGCCCGCGGCACTTCGCCATGCACCCGTCGGGCCGCTTCGCTTTTGTGATCAACGAATTGAATTCGACCATCACCTCGCTGGCCTTTGATGCGGCCTCAGGGAGTTTTCGGGCGATCGACTCCGTCTCCACATTGCCGGCTGAGTTCAATGGGCGGAACACGACAGCCGAAGTCGTTGTTCATCCCGGCGGGCGGTTTGTGTACGGCTCGAACCGCGGACACGACAGCATTGCCGTGTTTGCCGTCGATGAATCGACCGGGCGGCTTACGGCCCGCGGACATTCGCCCAGCGGTGGCCGCACGCCGCGGAACTTCGCGATCGAGCCGTCGGGCCGGTTCCTGCTGGCGGCGAATCAAGACTCGGACAACGTCGTGGTCTTTCGCATCGATCCGGAAAGCGGTGGGTTGACGGCGGCCGGCGCGGAACTGAAGGTGCCCGTGCCCGTTTGCGTGCGATTTCGCGCGCCGGCAAGCGCCCGATGAAAGGCGGGACGCCCGAGGCGCTCCGGTGGGCATGCTTCGCGTCGGCGCGCGTCGGCGCATTGGCGCGCAGCACGATCGTTGCTTGTGATTTTTTTCGGACGGTTGTTTTCGGGCGGTTGATTGACAGCCGTGTCTCGATCCTGTTATACCCGAAGATCAACGCCCGTTGTTGCTCGCGGAGAAAAGATCATTGTCCCGGGGGCGGCGCGCTGCGTTGTTTCCGGGAGAATTGCTTTTTGTCGTGCTTGGCGTGACGCGATCTCGTTTCGTCTCGTCGTGTTTGAAGCGTATTGAATCTCGCTTTTTCTTTGTGCGGGTGGAGGACCGTTCTTATGATCTTCGGCAAGATGTGGCGCGCGCTGAGGGCCCAGTTGAACAAGTTGGCCAATTTCTTCTGGACGGTCGATCCGATCGCGCAGATGCAGTACGAGTACGACTCGGCCGTGGCGCAACTGAAAGAGGGCCGCGAAGGGTTGGAGCAGTATCGGGCGTTGGTGGAGCGCGTCGGCCGGCAAGTGGCCAACGACAAACAGCATGTCGCCAGCTTGGAAGCGAAGGTGAAGGCCTATCTGACGGCCGGCGACCGCGAGACGGCCTCCCGCTTCGCCCTCGAGTTGCAACGCGCCAAAACCCAATTGGCGGAGAACGAATCGCAACTCCAGATGCACGAGCAGGCCTACAACAACAATGTGGCGAAGATCAAGCACGCCACGAAAAAGCTGGCCGACGTGCGGACGAAAATCGCCAAATACGATGCCGAGTTGAAAATGAGCAAGGCCGAGGCCGAAATGGCCAAGCTGGCTCAAAACTTCAACTTCGATGTTACGACCGACTTCGGCCAAATCGAACAAGTGATTCAGGACAGGATCAGCCTGAATCGCGCCAAGGTGCGGGTGGCGGCCGACCTTTCCGGCGAAGGGCTGGAAACGATCGCCCAAGAGGAGGCGATGGAAAAAGCGATGGCCGAATCGGCCCTCCGCGAGTTCGAAATCCAGGCCGGCCTGCGCACGCCGGAAACCGCCCCGGCCGTGGCGGCCGAAAAGCAACTCGGCCCCGGCGTCGAGCAAGCGGCCAAAGATGTGCAAACCGAGCAGAGTTGATCGTCGATTGCTTCTCGGCGGTTTGATCGATTCGGCCGCCCCTTGGGCCCGTTGGCAAGCGGCGTTTGCCCGGCGGATGCGGTCCCCGCGTCGGGCGGGTCGATGTTGTGCGGTTTCGGTTCGTCATGTTCTCGCGCGAAGTGATTGAGCGATGAGCACAAACAGCCCGGCGTCGACCACGGAAGCCCTCAACGCCGCTCGCACGGCCCCGTTGCCCGACTGGTTCCCCCCGTGGGCCCACCAGTTGGCCGACGCCTATTTCGCCCGCACCGCCAGCGTGTTCGTCCTTCACGGCAACGTCCACGACTTGGTGGCTGCGCGGACGGCCGACGGGGTGAACTACGTCAGCGTGGCCGATTTTCTCGGGGCCCAGTTGTTCGGCAGTTGGGACGTGGTGCTTGGGCACGATTTGGGTCGCGGGCTGAAGGCGTTGGCCGGCCCAAGCCAGAATCGCCTGCTGGCGATGATGCAATATCTTACCGCCCGATGGGGCGAACCCGGCGGCTGGCCGCGCGATCCGGAAAAGGTGTTCGCCCTGCTCGATCAATTGGTCGAACGCCTGCTCTTGGCCGACCCGGCCGATCGCAAGAGCCTGGCCGTGGTCTTCGAGTACGCGCAGTACTTGGCCCCGGCGGGCGACCTGACCGCCGCGAACGTGCAGGCCGCCTCGCGCCTGGTGCGATTGCTCCATTGGGCGCAGAACCCGCACATCCGCCGCCAGAATATCGCCTTCTGCCTGATTGCCGACCGGCTCGCGGAAGTGCATAACCGGCTGGTCGAAAGCCCCTATGTCGCAACAATCGAAATCTCCCTGCCCGACGAATCGCGCCGCAAACAATTCATCGAATGGGCCGTCGCCGGGCAAGACCTTTCGCAGCGCACCGACTTCACCGGCGACGAATTGGCCAAGATGTCCAACGGCTTGAGCCTGGTGAATCTCAACGTGGTGATCTCCGAGGCGATTCACGCGCGGCGGCGGATCGACGCTCAGCGGTTTCGCCAGTTGAAGAAGTCGATGATCGAACGGCAATGCCGCGACTTGGTCGAGTTCGTCGAGCCGACCTACACGCTCGACCTGGTCGTCGGCTACGACGAGGCGAAAAAGCGGCTCCGCCAAGACGCCGAGTGGATTCTCCGCGGGCGAACCGAGGCCGCCCCGATGGGCTATTTGGTTTGCGGGCCGGTGGGCACGGGCAAAACCTTTTTGGCCGAGTGCTACGCCGGCTCGATCGGCATCCCCTGTGTGGTGCTCCGCAACTTCCGCTCGAAGTACGTGGGCGAAACCGAGGGCAACCTGCAACAGGTGCTCACTGTGCTCCGTTCGCTCGGCCCGGTGGTGGTGATCGTCGATGAGGCCGACGCCGCCTTGGGCAATCGCCGCGCCGAGGGCGACTCGGGCACCTCCGCCCGAGTGTTCTCGATGATTGCCGCGCAGATGGGCGACACCCGCTACCGCGGCAAAATCATCTGGATGCTGCTCACCTCGCGCCCCGACCTGCTGCCGATCGACCTGAAACGCCAGGGCCGGGCCGAGGTCCACATCCCGCTGATGTATCCGCGCAAAGAATCGGAGATCAAGGCCATGTTCGCCGCCATGGCGCGGAAGAACAAGCTGAAGCTCGATCCCAACGCCGTTCCGCCGGTCGATGCCTCGCGCAAGCTCACCGGGGCCGACATCGAAAGCATCGTGCTGGCCGCGAGGCGGCTGTGCCTGGCCGATGGGCGCGATGAACTCGCGGCCGACGACCTGCGGCAAGCGCTCGACGACTTCGTGCCCTCGGCTCAAGGCCTGGAGAAAGAGATGCAAGAGATCGCCGCCGTGCTCGAATGCACCCAGCGAAGCTTCTTGCCCGAGGAATATCAACAAAAGCTCGCGCAGCCGGGCGGAGTGCTGCAACTGCAAGAACGGCTGGTGGCGATTCGCCAATTGCTCGGCGAGGGAATCGCCTCGTGAGTTTGCTGTTGCGGGCGCGGCATCCTTGCCGCAGCAGCGGCAGCGAAGAGAAAAGACTAAATAGTTCCACACAATTAAGGAAGCGGCCGCCAGCGCAGCAAAGCGGCCGATTGCGTAGGAATGCGATTTGAGCCGCTTTCTGTTTTCCGCGGTATTATTTAGATCGTCCGATTTGATCTGATCGAATAGGAACATCCGTAACGAGAATTGCATCTGAACTAATCACAAAGCGCGACCGAAGCAAACGGAACCGGAATTGATCGTTCGAAGCGATGGCCGCGTTGATAAACAGATCCCCGAGCCAACGATAGCGACAGAAAGGAAACTCATGGCCAAGAAAAGCAGTTGGTTTGACGAAGCGAGCAACGAACCGATCATCAACGAGCACGCCCAACGGCTCGAGTCGTTTCTGGAAACGATGGCCGACGGCGTCGTCGAAGAACAGGAACTGCTCGCGCAAGAGCAGCGATTGGTTGCGCTGATGAAAGAGATCGAACCGCAACTTCCGGACGAGTTGCACGAAAAAGTAACCCGCCTGTTGTGCGAATTGACCGCCTATGACATCATGCAGTCGGTTTATACGATGCAGCAGTTGAAACCGAA
Organism: uncultured Planctomycetaceae bacterium; assembly: GCA_964631235.1. GTDB lineage: Bacteria > Planctomycetota > Planctomycetia > Pirellulales > Thermoguttaceae > JARKPK01. The sequence continues at coordinate 116,760 of CAZVZX010000011.1, forward strand.
AACGACGTTCGAGGGTTGATCGCCCCGTCGAAGCACGGACCTTCGCGCAACGGCGCCGGTCGCGGCGGTTCTCCACAACCGCGACTCGGCGAGCCGGCGGCTTTTGCCGGAGAGTTCCGCGGCGAGGCGATCATGCGGGCCGCGGGGTCGCCGCTCGGTTCGCGGATCGCGCGCTCGGGCAAAGCCCTTGGTCTGAAAACCGCGGCGAAGCGCTTCGCGGCCGCAAGGACGAAAAGATAGGAGATCGTTCGATGAACGGACAACCGAAGGGACCGTTTTATGTGGTGCTGTTCCTGGTAATCGCCGGGCTGGTGGCCTTCGCGCTCTATCGGGCCGACATCTTCGCGCCGAAGGCGCAACGGCCCGGCGGGGCGATCGATCCGGGGCAGTTGGGCCAACATGCCGAATCGGCCGACGATGCCGCGCCGGTTACCACGGTCAAAGAATACGCCTTCCGCCCCGCGGAACGCTTGCCCGAGATCAAGGAAACCTCGGCCTACAAGCCGCTGACCGACGGCACAGTCCGCTTTGCCCTGAACGTTTGGGCGGGCTGGGCGCCGATCGTTCTGGCCAATGACGGCTTCAAGGCGGAGAAGGAGTGGACCACCCCGACCGGCAAGAAGTTTAAAGTCGAGCTGGTGCTCATCGACGATCCGGCGGCCATGCTGGCCGCCTATCAGGCCGGCGAAGTGCATATCGGCTGGGGTACGCTCGACATGGTGCCGCTGTTCGTCGATACGATGGTCGATCGCCAGGGCCGGCCGAAGGATCCCCGCGTCATGCCGCGCATCTTCCAGCAGGTGGATTGGTCGAACGGCGGCGACGGGATCGTCGTCCGCGAGTCGATCCGCACGGTGGCCGACCTGCGCGGCAAAAAGCTGGTGCTGGCCCAGAACTCGCCTTCGCAGTATTTCGCCCTGAACATGCTCGTGGCCGGCGGCGTGCAGCCGGCCGATGTGGAGATGATCTATACCAACACGGCCTTCGAAGCGGCCGCCGCCTTCAACGCCGACAAGTCGTTGGCCGGGGCGGTTTCGTGGGCGCCCGACATCTACAACCTCGCCAAGGTCAAAGGCAATCGCATGTTGGTCACGACTCAGACGGCCAACAAGCTGATTGCCGACGTGTGGTTCGCCCGCGCCGATTTCGCCCAAGATCATCCCGATATCTGCGAGGCGCTGGTCCGCGGCATCTTCGACGCCATGGAAGATCTGAAGAAGCCTGACCGCAAAGAGCGGGCCGCCCAATTGCTGGCCGCCGGCTACAGCATCCCCGCCGATGAGGCGATGGCCATGTTCGGCGACATGCACAACACGAACTGGGCCGAGAATTACCAATTCTTCCTCAACCAGAACAACCCGACGAACTTCGAACGCATTTGGCGGCAATCGTACTATCTCTATCGGCAGATCGGCACCATTCAGAACGCGCCGGTCAGCTTCGACAAAGTGATGGACTTCTCGCTGATCCAGAAGCTGGGCAAGGAAGAAAAATACGCTTCGCAGCGCGACGAGTATCAGGTGACGTTGGCCCCGAAGACCGTCGGCGAGATTCGCGCCGAATCGCCCGAGATTCTCACCAACACGGTGGTCATCCACTTCTATCCGAACGATTGGGATGTGTATAAGAAGGTCGTCCGTGAGATCGACGGCAAGAAGGTGGAAATGCCCTACGACCCCAATGCAAAGAGCGTGCTGCAAGGCGTGGCGGAACTGGTGGGCAAGTTCGGGGCGGCGCGGGTGATCATCGAAGGCCACACCGACGCTTCGATGCGCGGCCAAGTGCCCGAGGCGCTGGTCAAAGAGCTTTCGCTGAATCGCGCCCAGGCCGTCCGCGAGGCGTTGGTCCGCGAGTATAAACTCGACCCCACGCGGTTGATGGTTGATGGCATGGGCTGGGACCGGCCGGCCGATCCGAAGAACCCGTTCAACCATGCGAAGAACCGCCGCGTCGAGGTGAAGGTCTATCCGGCGGAGGTGGAATAGCGCGCCGGCGGCGTTGCCGCTCTTGGCGCCGGCGCTGCCGTTGGCCCGGCTGTCGGCGCGGGGGGCGATTGCTGCGGCGCCGGGGCGGTTGCTGCGGCGCCGCGAGATTCGGCCCCGCTTTTCGCCTCACGGAAGCGAAAAATCGCTCGGACGAACGATCTGTGGGTCGCGATGTTTCGGCCGGACCCGGCTTCCGCAAAGCAACACTGCATCGCATTTCATTGACGATGACGAATCCTCATCCCTCGCAAAACGACGCGACCTCGTCCGCTGCCTCGCCCGCACAGCCCGAACGAGCTGCGGCGGAATCGGCCGACGTGATCGTGCGCCGAACGAAGCAGCCGGTTCGTCCGTTTCGCGGCTTGCGCAGCGAAATCTCCACAGGCGCAACATTGCTTCTGGGCATTTGCGGCCTGCTGGGGGTGTTAGCCGTTTGGTGGCTGCTCACCCGGGGCGAAACTCCCGAACAGCGATGGCTCAGCCCGACGCTTCTGCCCAGCCCGGCCGAAACGTTTGCCGACTTCCCGCGGCTCTGGTTTGAAGAAGAGTTGACCCGCAACGCGGCCGTCAGCTTGCGGCGGGTGGTGTTGGGGTTCGGACTGGCGGCGCTGATCGGCGTGCCGCTGGGCATTCTTTGCGGCTGCTTCCGATCGCTCGGCGCGCTGCTGGCGCCGCTGTTGATCGTCGGGCGCAATATCCCGGTTGCGGCACTGATCCCGTTGACCTTCTTCTGGTTCGGCATCGGCGAACAGCAGAAGATGATGTTCATCTTCATCGCCTCGGTGGCGTTCGTCGTGATCGACAGCGCCAACGCCGTCGGCGAAATCAGCGGCCGCTACATCGACACCGCCTACACGCTCGGCGCGAGCCGTCGGCAGATCATCACCAAGGTCATTGTGCCGTTGGCCATGCCGAGCATCTTCAATTCGCTGCGACTGCTCTTCGGCATCGCGTTCGGATACATCATGCTGGCCGAGCTGGTTCGTTTGGGCTCCGAGGCGGGCGGGCTGGGCTTTATCATCAACGCGGCACAGCGCCGTGGGATGCGAACCTACATCTTGCTGGTTCTGATGATTATTCCGCTGATCGCCTTGGCCGTCGATCGGCTGCTTTATTGGATCCAGCGGCAGCTCTTCCCCTACTATTACGGCAGCGAGGGATGGCTGCACCGCGCGCTGGTGCTGGTGCTGCGCGGCTGCGAAGACATTGCGGCGACCTTCCGCCGCCCGGCGACGCCGCCCGCGGCTCTCTCCGGTTCCCCGTCGGCCGACCAAACGCGCACACCCAACGCCGACGCCGCTGCTCCGCCATCGAACAAGAAGAACCCATGACGCGCGAAATCGCACACGATCCGCCGCCCAAGTCCACCGCCGCGATCGGCATGGGACGCATTGTCGATCGCAGCGAAACGGCGGCCGAGGCGGCCCTGCCCTGCGTGGTCGAGTTCCGCAATGTGAGCAAAACGTACAACGCCGGCCGGCGAAACGCCTTCACCGCCATCGAGAACATCAACTTCCGTGTTCGCGATTTGCCCGGCCACGGCGAGCTGGTCTGCGTGTTGGGGCCCAGCGGCTGCGGCAAGAGCACCATTTTGCGTTTGATCGCCGGACTGCCGCCGCAACACCCGCCGACGACCGGCGAGGTGCTCGTCGGCGGTGCTCCGGTGCTGCGGCCCGGGGCCGATCGCGGCATGGTCTTTCAAGACTACACCAGCTTCGATCATCGCACCGTGTTGGAGAACATCACCTTCGGGCTGGAGTGCATGGGGGTCGATCGCCGTCGCCGCCACCAGCTCGGCTACGAGTGGATCGAGCATGTCGGGCTCGACCCGAAGCACGACGCCCTGAAGTACCCGCACGAGCTTTCCGGCGGGATGCGGCAACGAGTGGCCATCGCCCGCAGCCTGATCCTCCGCCCGCGGATCATCCTCATGGACGAGCCGTTCGGGGCCCTCGACCCGCAAACGCGGATGAACATGCAGGATTTGCTGCTGAGCCTGTGGCGCGAATCGGAAGCGACGATTTTCTTCGTCACCCATTCGATCGAGGAAGCGGTGTTTCTGGCCGACCGGATTTACATTATGAGCAAAGCCCCCGGCACGATCTTGCGCGAGTTGTGGGTCGAGCCTTCCGATCGCCCGGCGCGGCACATGCAGGGCGATCCGCGATTCTTGGAAACGGTCAACTACGTCCGCGACCTGATCACGCAGTTGGAGCTCGAAGGACGAATTGCCGAGGGAACGACCTGAGGTGCTTCGCCCAAAGTGGTTGTTCGGTTAGTATAAGGAAGACGGAGCCGCCGGCGGCAACGGCGGCCGCTGCCGGAATGGACGATCGTGCGATCGGCTGCGGGGGGCGCGTTCCGCGCAAAGAAGGTTGCAGAGGCGACCGGCGCCAGCGGGGCGCCGGCATGTCGAACGCCGGCGGTCGCCCGCTGATTTGGTCTTAGGATCAATAGCCTCAGGTCGAAGACATTCATCGAAGTTTGGGCGAGCAGTGAACTACTTCGAGTATCTGAAAACGGCGTTTCTCACGCGGTGGAACCTGCTCTTCGTCGGCGCGGCCGCGGCGTTGGGATTGATCAGCGGTCGGCCCGATGTGGTGTGGCCCCTGGCGATTGCCGCCGAGGTAGGCTATTTGGGCTTGCTGGCGTCGCATCCGAGGTTTCAACAGGCGGTCGATGCCCAGCGTGCCGGAGCGATTCGCGCGCAGACCAAACAGACGAATCAAGCCACGCTGGAACGCATCATGCGGATGCTGCCCAAGCACGCGCTCGAGCGCTTCGCGGCGTTGCGCACCCGATGCCTGGAACTGAGGCAACTGGCCCTGGAAATGCGCGGCCCGATCGACTCGATAGGAGAGCATCCGTTCGAACAGGCCCAAACCGAAAGCCTTGATCGCTTGCTGTGGGTGTTTCTGCGGTTGCTCTTCACGCAACATGCGCTGAACCGGTTTCTTCACAAGACCAGCGTGCAAGAGATCGAGCAGGATATCGCCCGCATCGAAAAACGAATCAAACAGCTCGAGGGCGACGATCCGCAGAAGCTCCGGCTGCGCCGCACGCTGGAAGACAACTTGGCCGCCAGTCGCGAGCGGTTGGCCAACGTGCAGAAAGCGCAAGACAATTTGCAACTGATCGAGCTGCAAATCGAACAGGTGGAAAACCGAATTCGCGCGGTCAGCGAACTAGCCGTCAACCGCCACGAGCCGGAGTTCATCACCTCTCAGGTCGAGTTCGTCGCCGACAGCATGAAGCAAACCGAAGAAACGCTCAACGAGTTGCGCTTCGCCACTGGGCTCGATCTGGCTGAAGAAGCGCCGCCGCTGCTCCGCCCCCTGTCGGCCAAGGTGATCCAGTAGCCGGGACGGTTGCATCGCGGGCGGAGTCTCATCGGACGGACGCGGCAGGCGCTGTTCCTCCCGGCGTTTCGCCCGGAAAACGGGTCTTTCGGGGTGATGCCCCGGCCGAAGAGGCCGTGGTTCAGTCGCCCTTCCTTGTTGATTGACCCGATTCGTTCGCGCGGCGTAGAATAGGCGTACAATAGGAGTCGGAAGGGCGGAGCACGCGCACCGCACGGGTTGCGCTGTCCGCGGCCGAGCACGGTGGCAAGGCACCGTGCGTTGGGCAGAGGAGGACGAGCGATGTCGGCGCTATCGGTTCGACATGCCGCGTCGGTGGCGGCCGCGGTTTGGTTCGCGCTGACGGTCGCGGCGGCGCATGCCCAACAAGTTACCGTTGGGGCACCAACGCACACGATCAACCACAGCTTCTTCGAGGGCATCGGCACAAGTTGGGGAATCCGCGGCAACGGGTTCAACTTTCAGTTCGGCGGCCCGCAGATCCCGCTGCCCCCGGCCGGGCGGCCCGACCTGGGCGCCGGGCTGACCGGCGGGTTGGCCTGGATCGGTCCGTCGGCCACCACGCACTTGAACTTTCATGCCCTGCAAGGTGCGCGCAGCAGTGTGATTTCGCAAACGCCATCGGTCACCTTGCCCAACGGCGGAACGGCCTACATCGGCGACGCTTCGATGTCGCCGTTCGTCATCAGCGTCATTCCGGTTGTTGGTGGTTTTGCACCAATGAGTTTCATGGGCCCCGAGCCGATCGCCCCGTTGCCGGTCAATCCGTGGGCGTCGGTGGCGTCGGCGGCCGATGCCGAGCGATGGGCCGCCTGGCAACGCATTGCCGCCGAGCGCGCCGCGCGTCAAGACCGCACCGAGTCGCCCGCCCCGCCTGCGGCCGAGGTGAACGCGCGCGCGGCCATCGGCACGGCGTTGCCCGAGCGGTTGCGATCGTCGGATGCGCCGCCGGCGGCCGAATCGTCGCCGAGCAATGGCGGGCCGCGGGCGGTGGAAAGCGGCGTTGGGGCGAATCGTCTGGGTGACAATGAATCGATCAGTTCGGCCGAGTTGGCGGTGCCGTCGGTGGCCGAGGCCGCCCGCCTGCGCGACCTCGAACGGCAGGCCCGCCAGCGTGAGTTGTCGGCGGCCTTTCTCCGCGGCGAACAAGCGCGGGCCGAGGGAAAACACGGCGCGGCCCGCGTCTATTATCAGATGGTCGCCGCGAAGGCCGAAGGCGACTTGAAGAAAGCGGCCGAGCAGCGGCTTGCCGAATTGTCGCAGGCTCGTCAGCCGTAGTCTCTTTTCTGCAACGAGGCCCGGCCCGGTTTGGCAACGGCCCCCGCCTGACTCCGCACCGGGGCATACGGCTTGCGCAGCGCAACGAGCGGTTTTCTCCGCGAAGAAAGAGACCGTTTCAAACCGGGCGCATTGCAACGCCGCAAAGGGGCCTCTCTCCGTCGAGCACCGTCGCCATTACACGTTCGGTTGCAGAAGCGCCATCGCTCGCAGCCCGGCGGCTCTCTGATAATCAGCCGGTCAATCAGAACTGCCGAGGCCGACTCCATTCGAGAATCGTTTGTCTCGGCTGTTCGTAGGGTTGCGGGCGCGTCAGTTCGACGGACTGGGCGGGCGGGCCGAACGACTCGGCGGTCGAGGCCGAAGTTGGCGGCGGGATTCGTCCGGCGGCGATGTCGGCGTAGTAGTTGCCCGAGGGCGACGAGTGATTGCCGGCCGCAACGGCCACCGCTGCCGAAGGGGCGTTACCAGAAGGCGCAACTGCCGGCTGTGCAGAGGCGGGCCATCCGCCCGAGGCCGGGGCGGAGACCATTGCCGCAAGCGGCGGTCGCGGATCGTCGTCGGCGGGTTCCCAACCGCCGGAGATGGGATGCGGCGGAGCAACGCGAACCGGGACGGCCGCAACCGCGTCGGCACCCGGCCCATTCCAAACCTTGCCGGTCGCCGGCGGTGCCGAGGCCGCACCGGCCCAGCCGCCGGCCGCCGGTGTTTGGCCCGTGGCGGCCGCCAATTCGATCGGACCGGCCGGGGCCGGGTGATTCGGTGCCCGTTTCAGCGGCGGCGAACCCTCGCGCACCCAGGCGAGCCACTGGTTCTGGAGTTCGCCCAAGGTCCGCGTGCCGTAATGGCGTTCGACCGCGGCGGGCCAGTTCTCGGTTTTCATTCCTTCACCGACGAACTCGATGAACTTCCGCCGGCCGCCGAGTTCGATCAGGTATTCGGCTACAGAATGGCCCTGAGCGTAAAGCGGCAGGATGTCGGTGGGATACTCCCGCATGGCAAACATTCGGCTAAAGGCGATGCCGCGGCCGGAATGGAGGAACTGATAGAGCATCTGCCGGTGTTTGTGCCGTTCGACGGCCGATTCGACGCTGGTGGCGGCGCCCTCGTCGGCCCAGCGCGGCACGGGCCGGCGGAAATGACTCGCGAGAATCATGTGCGTGATTTCGTGCGGCAGCACCGAATCGAGCAATCGCTCGGCTGAGCCCTGAATGTTCATCCGCCAGCCGAACACATCGCCGCGATCGAAAACGAAACTGGTGGCCCCGCCCGCGCCGAGATTCGGGCCCACTTGGACCGTCATCGGGCATGGGGTTCGCCAGTCGGGCAGTTCGCGACCGAGCCATTGCAGGGCCAACTCGCGGCGGTAGTACTCGGCCGCCTCGGCCATTTGCGCAGCGAAACGGGGATCGGCCGTTTCGACGATGAAGTTGCGGGTGCGGTGCTTGGCGCCCATCGAGGCTGCCGCCAAGAGGCAGACCCCAAGGGCAAGGGGCAACCTCGCGAACAACGGCCGAGGGAATCGGCCGCAACCAGAGTGCGCGGCGACGCCGCGGCGCAGACCACCGTCGCCCGCCTCGAAGGCGGCGACCGCGTTTCGAGCATCCATGCTCCACCTCAGAAAGGGGTTGCTTCCATGCAACGGCGTTCGAATCGCTCTCCACCATTGCGAGAGCGGCCGCAAACGCGGCGAAGCGGAGCGGCCGAGCGCGGTTTGCATTCGCTCGCGCCGCTTTCCATTGCCTGCGGCTTCCTCACGGCTGCCCCAACTTAGCAGATGCCCAAGAAACGTCCAAACCCAATTTTTCTCCCGGGAATTGGGGCACATGGCCCCGACCTACTGTTCGCCTGATCACATAGCCGAGTTGCGGCGGGCGATGAGAAAAGGTTGGGGCAGTGCCGGCGCCGCCGGACCAGTTGCGGCTGTCGATCGCCGGGGAAAGCGCGGCAGGGATGGAAGCGCCCTGCCCGGGCGTTGCCGCCCCTACGCACGGCGTTTATAACAAGACGAAGTTTGGTGTTCGGCACACCGGCGGGCGGAGTACGCCGCCAGAAGATATTGATCGTATCGGCAGAACAGACAACGGTTTCGAGGGGTTGCCATGGCTGTTTTTCTGGGCATCGACATCGGCACATCGGGTACCAAAACGCTGGCCATCGACGAATCGGGAACGATTCTCGCTTCGGCCACCGAAACCTATCCCTGCTACGTCCCCCGGCCGTTGTGGAGCGAGCAAGACCCGGAGGACTGGTGGCGGGCGGTTGTCGCCTCGGTGCGCCAGGTGGTCGAGCGAGCCGGGTTGAAACCCGACGATGTCAAGGCGATCGGGCTTTCCGGGCAGATGCACGGCTCGGTGTTTCTCGACAAAAACGACAAGGTCATTCGCCGCGCGATCCTGTGGAACGATCAGCGCACCGCGGCCGAATGCGAAGAAATCGAGCAGCGCGCCGGCGGACGGAAGAACCTGATCAAGATGGTGGCCAACCCGGCGCTGACCGGCTTCACCGCCCCGAAAATCCTCTGGCTGCGCAACCACGAAAAACGCAACTTCGACAAGCTCCGCAAGGTGCTCTTGCCGAAGGACGAAATCCGCCGTCGCCTCACCGGCGAGTACGCCACGGAAGTCAGCGACGCCAGCGGGATGCTTCTGCTCGACGTGGCCAAACGCCGGTGGTCGAGCAAGCTGCTTTCGGCCTTGGAGCTCGACGAATCGCTGCTCGGCCGGTGCTACGAATCGGAAGACGTAACCGGCACGCTGCGGCCCGAGGTGGCCGAGCAACTCGGGCTTTCGCCCAAATGCGTGGTCGTGGGCGGGGCGGGCGATTGCGCCGCCGGCGCGGTGGGCAACGGCATCGTCGCCAAGGGCGTGCTTTCGACCTCGATCGGCACCTCGGGCGTGATGTTCGTTCACAGCGACGAGGTGAAGATCGATCCGCAAGGCCGCATCCACACCTTCTGCCATGCGGTGCGCGGCAAGTGGCACATGATGGGCGTAACGCTCTCGGCCGGCGGCTCGCTCCAGTGGTTCCGCAACGCCCTGTGCAAGGCGGATATCGAGGCCTGCAAGATCTCGGGCATCGATCCCTACGAGGTGCTCACCGACGAGGCCTCGCGCGTGCCGCCCGGCAGCGAAGGATTGTTCTTCCTGCCGTATCTTTCGGGCGAGCGGACCCCTCACGCCGATCCCGACGCCCGCGGCTGCTTCGTAGGCATCACCCATGCCCACACCCGCGGGCATTTGGTCCGCGCGATCCTCGAAGGCGTAACCTATTCGCTCCGCGACAGCTTGGAGATCATCGACGGTTTGGGGGTGCCGGTGCGTCAGATTCGGGCCTCGGGCGGGGGTTCGCGCAGCCCGCTTTGGCGACAGATTCAGGCCGATGTGTTCGGGCGAAAGGTGGTAACCATCAACACGGAAGAAGGCCCGGCCTACGGCGTGGCGCTGCTGGCGGCCGTGGGTGCCGGCGCGTTCAAGAACGTCGTCGAGGCCTGCCGGGCGACGATCCGCGTAGTGAGCGAAACCGTCCCAGACCGCACCGCGGCGAAGCAATACGATCGGGCCTTCCCGCTCTATCAAAAGCTCTATCGTTCGCTCCGCGACGATTTCAAGGCGATCACCGCCTTGGGAGAATGACGGCCGATGAACGACGCACGGCGGCAAGCCTTGCTAGAGTCGGCCCTGATCCTGTTGGTGTTCTTCATCGAGGGCGCCTACCCGGTGCCCGACGTGAACGAACCGAACTACCTGGGCAAGGCCATCCACTTTTGGAACCCGCAATGGGCGGCGGGCGATTTCTTTCTCGACTCGGCCGACGCTCATTACGTGTTCTACTTCACCTTCGGCTGGCTGAGCCTGCTGTTGCCGCCACTGGCCCTGGCATGGACGGGCCGACTACTCACGTGGGCCCTGCTTGCCTGGGCATGGCGACGGCTCAGTTGGGCGCTGCTGCCGCGGCGCTGGTATGCCGTGCTCACTGCGGCGCTTTGGGTGGCGGGGCTGAATCGTTTCCACATGGCGGGCGAATGGGTCGTCGGCGGCGTCGAGGCCAAAGGATTCGCTTACGTTTTCTTCCTGCTGGGGCTTGAAGCCCTCGTCGTGCGCCGATGGAACAAGGCATGGATTCTCTTTGGCGCGGCCGGAGCGTTCCATGTGATTATCGGCGGTTGGGCGGTGATTGCCGCGGGGCTGGTTTGGCTTGGGATGACGTTGGCCGGGCGGTGCGTCCGCCGGATTGCGGAAGACCAAGCCCCGGATGAACACACGGAATCGGCCCGACGAGCGACGGCCCTGCCGACGGCCCCGCCCGATACAGCGGCAGGAACGTCTTCGCCAACGCTGCATCCGCGCGATGTCGCCGCGGCATTGCCCGAGCCGGCGACCAACGAATCGCCCCCGCTGAAGGCGATGGCGCCGGCGCTGCTGCTTGGCGGGCTGTTGGCCCTGCCCGGGCTGGTGCCGGTGTGGATGCTCAACTGGGGTGCTGATCCGCGCGTGGTGGCCGAGGCCAATCAGATCTACGTCTTTGATCGCCTCTACCATCATCTCGATCCGCTCTCGTTCCCGCTGCAATTCGTGTTGCGATTCGGACTGCTGGCCGTCGGGTGGATATTGCTTTGCCGACTGACGCCGGCCGACGGCCCGCGACGGATGCTCCGCCGAATGACGCTGGCGGCCCTGGCGTTGGCTTTGATCGGCACGGCGTGCGGGCTGGTGGCGCTGGTCGATCGCGCAACAGCGGCGGGATTGCTGAAATACTATTGGTTTCGGATTCCCGATGCGATGCTGCCCATGGCGGCGGCTGTCGAGGCGGCCTCGCTGGTGGCCCTGCGCCGCGAGACTGCCCGCGGCTTCGCCCGCTGGTTCTGGCCGACGGTGTTCGTCGGCCTGGCCGCGCTGCACGTGGCCGATTTGGCCTCGATTCGGCCCATTCCGCAGGCACCGCGGGCCGACAAGCTGCCGCAGTATTCTCATTGGCGCGATCTGTGCGACTGGATCGCCCAAAGCGAACGAATCGCACCGGGCGCAACGTTCCTCACGCCGCGGCAGACGCATACGTTCAAGTGGTACGCGGGTCGGCCCGAAGTGGCCAACTGGAAAGAGCTGCCGCAAGACGCCGCCGCGATTGTCGAGTGGTATCGCCGAATGAACGAGATCTACGCCACCACGCGAGAAGACGGCACCATTAAGTTCCTCAACTGGCCCGACGAACTCCCGCGGCGCAAGATCGACCGCTTGGCCGCACGCTACGGCTTCCGCTATGTCGTTTCGTCGCAACGGGTGCGATTGCCGTATCGAATCGTCTATCAGAACGAATCGTATGTCCTCTATGAATTGCCCCGTCGCGATTGAGCCGCACCGCGCTGCCGCGACACGGCGCCGGCCCAAGATGCCGCGGCCGTCCTCCCTTCTGCGCGAATCGTTTTTCGCCCGATGATTTATCGCCCTATGATCGACGAGAAGACAACCGAGACCGAAACCTTGCAGGCCGTCGTGTTCGATATGGACGGCCTGATGTTCAACACCGAAGACGTCTATACGTTAGTGGGCAGCGAATTGCTCCGCCGCCGCGGCAAGGTGTTCGACAAGGAATTGAAACGGGCGATGATGGGCCTGCAAGCGCGGCCATCGTTCGAAATCATGATCGCCCGACATCAACTACCCGAAACGCCCGACCAACTCATCGCCGAATCGAATCGCATCTTCCTCGAGATCGTTCACGAACACATCGCACCGATGCCAGGTCTGTTCGAACTGCTCGAACAACTGGAGGCCGCCGACATTCCCAAAGCGATTGCCACCAGCACGTGTCGCGAGTTGGCCGACGCCTGCCTCGCCGCGTTCGAGCTTGGGCCGCGTTTCCGTTTCGTGCTGACGGCCGAAGACATCACCCGAGGCAAGCCCGATCCGGAAATCTATTTGAGGGCGGCCGAACGGTTGGGCCTGCCGCCAAGCCGGATGATGGTGCTGGAAGATAGCGAAAACGGGTGCCGAGCGGCCGCGGCCGCCGGGGCGTTCGCCGTGGCCGTGCCCGCCGAACATAGCCATGACCACGATTTTTCGCAGGCACGGTTTCGGGCCGAATCGCTTGCCGATCCGCGAATTGCGCAGGCGTTGGGGCTTTCTCGCTGACAACACCCATCTTGATTGTCTTGCCCATTTTCAATTGATCCTTTCGGCCCAAGCCGATAGACTCCCGCGCACGAGTGCCGCTATCGGTTGATCTGCGAGCATGGGCTTACGTTCGAGTTCGGCCGGCGGCACCGCTTGATCTTCGCGAATCGCGCCGACGCCGATCGGCCGTGGTTTCGGGCCGCAATTGCATTGCTTGCGTGTCATGGCTCAAGCGGTTCGGGCGCGATCGCCTCGCTTGGTTTAGCGAAGATCGTTTGTTTGCTCGGAAGGGGCACGATCGCTGCGAGTCGGTCCTCGTTTTACTTTGGGAGCAGGATACCAATGGTCGCGCCGCTTCGAGAGCCGCAACCGCGACGCACCACGCCGGCGCTCCGCGAGGCCTACCGGCTGCTGGCCGAGCAGTTGCTTCCCCCGCCCCCGCCCAAGCCCACGCTAACCGGTTGGCGCGCGGCCGCGTGGGCCGCGTGGGCCGTGGTGGCCACGGCCGCCTATTTAGCCTTCCTCTTCTGGACACTCTCTTCCCGGTAATCCGTTGCTGCGTTTGGCGACGGCCTGCCGCTTGTGCGACGGACAACGCCATGGAATCGTGGGGCTTCGCACCAGCCGCCTTGATGCTGCTCGCGCTAAGCTGCTACGGCTTCGGCCGGGTGCTGTTGAGTTTGGCGGCCTCTGTCCCTAGGCTCAGTTCCGCTGCCGCCGCCGATGGTGCCGATTGGTTCTCCTCGTCGCAACGTCCGGATTGGGCCATGGCGCTGGGCGCAACGTTCGCCGCCGGCGCGATTGTATCGCTGGGACTGATCGGCATGCTCAATGCCGCCGCCCTCTGGCTAATCACGTTGACGGGCGCAACCACGGCCGTCGCCTATCTGCTGGTGGTCGATCGCTTGGGCGAACCGCTGCGGCCCGCCGCGGCGCTGCCCGCTGTTCGGCGGAAGCCTTGGGTGCCGCCCCCGACCGCGTTGCCCATTTTCGGGCCGGCGGTGGTTTTGGGTGCTGCCGTTGTGCTGGTGATGTTGCTGATCTCGCAGGCGCCGCCGACCAGCGACGATGTGCTTCCGCCCTTGGAATCGGCACAGCGATGGCTGCTCCAATCGCGAGTCGTCCTTGGGGCGGATGATCCTTTTCCAGGCCGCAACGACGCAGTCGCATTGCTCTCGAACGCCTGGTTGGCGTGGGCAATGGCCCTGGGCGGGCCCGAGACCGCTCGCAGTATGGGAGTGTTGTGGGCGCTGGCCCTCGCCGCCGCTGCGGCACGTTGTGCCGGCGGAACGCTCGGCCGCCGCTTTGCCCTGCCGGCAGGTTGCTTGACGCTGTTGGCCCCCGGTGTGATCGGCGGCGCGCTTTCGCTCGACCCGACCTTGCCCGCGGTTGCCCTGGCGCTGTTGGCCTTCGACGGCCTCAGCCGGCTCGGCGCGGAAAAATGTTCGCAGCCAGTGCCGGCTGCCATGCTTTGTGGAATTGTCCTCGGCGGATCGCTGCACGCCGCGGCGCTGCCCACGGTGCTGCTAGCGCTGCTTTGGGCGGCTGCCCGCTCGCTCGACACGCCGTGCGAACCGCACGCTTCCGACCAACCAGCAACACCGGCCGGCGGGATTTCGATTGTTTGGACGGTGGCCGCTGCGCTGGCGGTATCGATCGCCGTTCACCTTGTGGTGATTGCCGTCGGCGGAACGATCGACTTCACCATCGGACCATCGCCGACGACGGCCGCGGCCGCGAATCCCCCGGCTCCGCCGTGGGGTGGTCCCTCAATCGCCGTTGTGGTGCTTCTGCCGATGGCTTTGGGCATGGGCCAGCCGACGGCCCTGCGCCCGATGCGGATCGCTCTGCCCGGCTACCTACTGCTGATGGCGCCGGCCATTGCGCGGGCAGAGGTCTTCTTGCCGCTGATGGTCGTGCTGACCTTGCCCGCACTAAGCGCTCTGAGTCGCGTTGGGCAGATGTCGGCCATGCCGCGGCGGTGCGTCGCCGGTGCGGCCGCGGTGGGGATGTTGGCCACCGTGGCGGCCATGCTTTGGCAATGGGCGCCCGCGGCTGCGGCTGCTTGCGGAGGTGATCGCGAGGAGTATTTGCTTCGCCGCCAGCCGCACTGGTCGATCGCCGCAGCGGCCGATCGGCTGTTGCCGGCTGATGCCCATCTGCTGACCCCGACCGATTCCGGGTTCTACTTCCAACGGCCAACAACCAGCTATGTTTCGCTGTTGCGCAAGGCGAACGAGCAAGAGGTTCGCTGGGACGACCGACTTTTGGCCGCTCAGTTGCGTTCCGCCGGATTGACGCATGCGCTGACCGTGCGATTCGGCGAACCGCAGTCCGACGACCTTCCGCCGTCGATCGCCCGACTCAACCGGTTGTTGTTGCAGGCCGCGGAAGGGTCGCCCCCCTGGCCATGCGTGCTCGACCTTGCCTCGCCCGATCGTCGCATTCGCTATCAGATCTGGAGAATCCCCGATTGATCGGCCGCCTTTGCCCAGCCGGCAGTGCGGGACAGACCAACGAACGGCCCTGCGCGACTCGGCCCCCG
This sequence comes from uncultured Planctomycetaceae bacterium, assembly GCA_964631235.1. Lineage (GTDB taxonomy): Bacteria > Planctomycetota > Planctomycetia > Pirellulales > Thermoguttaceae > JARKPK01. The sequence goes on from CAZVZX010000011.1 coordinate 132,040, forward strand.
ATAGACCGCGCCGCAACGCATAGAAACGCCCAGGCTGTTTCGCGCGTTGCCTTCGCGGCGTTGTGCGCTAGAATTCGGCGATGTTCGGTAAACGCCTGCAACGCGAACTTCGGACGATCCTCGCAATGGTCCGCATCTATTGCCGTCGGCATCACGGCGGCCGAGGCGAACTCTGCGCCGAGTGCGCCGAATTGCTCGACTATGCTCGGCAGCGGCTCGAACGCTGTCCCTTCGGCGAGGAGAAGCCCACCTGCGCCCGCTGCCCGATCCATTGCTACAAGCCGTCGCAGCGCGATCGAGCCCGGGCGGTGATGCGGTTTGCCGGTCCGCGGATGTTGTGGCGGCACCCGATCTTGGCCATCCGGCACTTGCTCGACGGTCGCCGTCGTCCGCCGCCGCGTCCGATGCGGCCGAATTGAGCAGGCAACGGCCATCGGGCCTTTCTTCAAAGGCCGTCTGGTCCGCTCAATCGTTCCAAAGAATCATCATTTCGCAGAATTGCGGAAGCGGCTCTCTTGCGCGCCGTCCCCGTCCGCACCGCTTTCCGTTGTTCGCGGTTTTCATTAGGGGCCTGCCGACGCCGTGTCGTAGTGGCGTCCATCCGCCATCGTTTTCCTCGGCGCTCGCCGCGGTTCAACGGCGCAAGTCGCCCGAAGCAGAGCGATTCTCGGCGGACAAGGCGTTGCTCTGTGCATCGCGAGCGAAGACGAGCACCTCGCCGGGCGCGAGGAATCGGGGATGCCGCGCCACGACGCGCAGCGGCATGGGGCAACCGCGGCGCAACTCGGCCTCGTGAGCGGCCAAGGCGACGATCATGCCGTTTTCCGTCCGCTCGAGGTACGCGGCGGCCTGTTCCGGCGATTCAAAACGGGGCATGCGCTTCCCGTTGTAATACACCAGGCTTGCCTGCAAGAAGCGGAAGGCGGCCAGCGGTGCGTCGGGTTGCCGCGCGCGGACGGCCGCGACCAACTCGGGCGAATGCTGATGACGGTCGATCCGTGCCGCCGCCCAACCGAACAGCGCCAGCAAAAACGCCGCACCGGTTGCCGCTACCGCGGGCACGAACCGTCGCAAATCGCCGCGGCGATGATAGCCCGCACAAATCAGCCCGCCGACGATCAACGGCACGCCAACCAGCCCCACCCGCTCTTCGCCGGGCACGAACAGATGGGCCGCCGTCGCGCCGCCGATGCCCAGCAAAACGCCCACGACGATGAGCGTCCAAGCGGCATTCCGCGACCAAGCCGCCCGAAACCGCGCCGGCTCGGCCAACCATTCGGTCAAGAAGCAGCCCGTCAGCATCGACAAGGCCGGATAGGCCGGCAGAACATAATGCGGCAGCTTCGTGCTACAAACCGACCAAAATACGAACCACACCCCGGCCCAGCACGCAGCCAGCCGCGTACCGGCGGCCCAAGGCTCGCCGCGGCGCATGCGGCGATAGGCATGATAGAGCACCGGCCCGAGGAACAACGACCACGGAAACAACCCGACGAAGACCATCACAAAGTGATAAAAGAACGGCCCATGATGCCCCATGAACGGCTTGACGAACGGCCCGAGATTGTATTTGCCCATGAACTCGCGGAGCCATACGCCGTCGGTTCGCTCGGCAACTAGGTAGTACCAAGGCAAGGCGACCAATGCGACCAAAACAACCCCGGTGATCGGCCGCATCGTCCACAGCGCGCGGAAGAACAGCCTCGCATCGAAAAGCGATCGCACCCAGCGCACGATCGCCCACATCGTCCCCCAAAGTTGCATTAAGACGGCGCCGGCGGTCAACGGCCCTGGTTGATCAGCCCAGGGGCGCGAACCCGCGGCCAAAGATTCCTGCACAACGGCCGCGCCGGCCGCATCAACCGTCGGCATGGCGAATCGCGGATCTCGATCGGGCGCGTGCCCTCGCGAGGCCGTCGCAGCGCCGCGTTCCGCGCGAAGCTGAAGCATCAAGAACAAGCCGATCGCCGCAGCGGGAAGCAGCAGCCCCACCGGTCCTTTGGCGAGCACCGCCACGCCCATGGCCGCCCACATCACCGCGGCCCAAGGCCAAGCAAGCGTCGGCACAGCCGATCCACGATCGCGCGGAGTTTCGGCCGGAAGAGAACGGAAACATGCGGCGGGCAGCGGTGGCGAGCATGGGCCGGCGGCATCGACCCTATCGGCATCGGCCCGATCGGCGTCAGGCTCATCGGCGTCAGGCCTATCGGCATTCATCGTCAGCGGTGCAAACAGTCGGCGGCCACCAAGCACCAGCGCACCGAAGGCCAGCGTGGTGGCCAGCGTCAACGCGGCATCGACCGTGGCGGCTCGGGCCGAGATGGTGAACAAGACATTGACGGTCATCACAACTGCCGCCCAAAAGCCCGTCCGTCGGTCGAACAGCAGTCGCCCGAGATGATAAACCGCCAAGGCCGTCAACACGCCGAAGACGGCCGAGAAGAACCGCATGCCGAACTCGTTCCAACCGAACAGTTCGCCGCCGGCGATCATCGTCCAGAACATCAGCGGAGGTTTGTCGTGGAACAGTTCGCCGTTGAAGACGGGAACGACCCAGTCGCCGCGCTCGGCCATTTCCCGTGCGCAGGCGGCATAGAGCGGCTCGTCGAGATCCCAAAGCCGGGTGGCGGCCAACTGGGTGAAATAGATCGCCGCGGCAAGCCCGACGATCCATGCCTGATCGGTCCAGAGTTTCCTCATCGCCACTTCCTTGCTGCCCGTGATCGACCGCGGCATTCAAGCACCCTTTTCCGCGCCGCAAGAAACCTGCAACGCCAAGCTCAATGCGTAGCGCCAAACCGGGCGCGAGCGCATCGTCCGTCCGTTGGTCCGCCGAAAAAATGCGAAAAACGGAAAGCGGTTCAACCGGGGACTGAACGCGAAAGGGCCGCTTCGCCGCGCCGGCGGCTACTTTCGCAATTGTCCGGGACGATTCAGTTGCTTCGTTGTTCTAAACGGCCGAAAAGAGCCGGGCGAAACCATCGCCCGTCGCCTTCATCGGCCCGAATCCGTTGTCGAAGTGTAAGCGCAACACGGCGGATGAGCCAACAGCGATTTCGGACAACCGCGATCAGCTTGTCTTCGATCGATCCTCGATTGAATCCGATTCCGCGTTGCCGGCATCGATGCCATCCGCTCAATCGGTTCACCGATGGTTGCGGCCGGGCATGTCGGGCATCGGCGCCGGGGGGCGTTGTCGGGCGATCGGGTTCGTTGCTCTTTCAACCGATTTCTCCTCGTCTGAGCGGACTTGCATTTCGCCGAGATTCGCAGGGCACCGCCCGTTCCGGTCGAGAGAGCGACCTCATTGGGAACCATTTGGGCCTTGGGGAATTGCCGACAAGCAACGGCAATTGTCTTCGCTGTCATCCCAAACTTCCCAAATCGCCACAGATCGGCACTCTTCAGATGATTTGTAGCGATAGACGCTTCGCCTTGTCGATCTAGTGGGAAGACCGCCAGTTGGCGGAGAAGTTCCCGAATGCGCAAAAACCGGAAAGATAGGTAATTCGATAAGGGTGGGCAACATGAAGTTCTTCTTGAGGCTTGCCTGGGTCGGCATGGTGCTCCCGGCCGCTTGGGCGGCATTGGTCACCTTTGCCGCGCCGCAGTCGGAAGATCGCACGGCGGTCAAGGTGCTTCGGCCGCCCTTATCGCATGAGGCGGTGGACCGCTCGCCGGTAATCACCGGGCTGGCGATTCAGCCGGGCGGTCGGACGGCGCTTTGCGTAGGCGACGATCATACGATCGGGCTGTGGGATTTGAACTCGGGCGCGTTGGTGCGGTCGAAGGCGATTCATGCCGATTGGATCCGTGCGATTGCGATCAGCAGCGATGGGCGGATGGCGGCCACGGTGGGCCACGATCGGCGGTTGCGGCTGATCTCGCTGCCCGAGATGCAGGTTGCGGCCGAATCGCCGATTTGCCCCTCTGCGTTGTTTGCGGCGGCATTCAGTCCCGACGGAACGACGGTGGCCGCGGTGGGTTTTGATCGGCAGGTGCGGCTGTTCGACGTTCGCGATGCCGCGCAACGCGCCCAATGGGAGGGCCCGGCCGCTGATCTTCGCACCGTGGCGTATTCTCCCGACGGGCGGTTCTTGGTTGTGGGCGGGCAAGGCGGCGGGTTGCGGGTGTTCGATGCCGCCTCGGGCGAAAAGCGGGCCGATTTGGCCACCGGCGTTCGCACCGTTCTCTGCGCCGCCTTTTCCCCCGAAGCCGCCCTTTTGGTCACCGCCGGCCAGGGGCGCACGATTCGGCTTTGGGACACCGCGACTTGGCAGCCCCGCGCCGAAATGACCGTGGTTGCCGGCAGCGTTCGGGCCCTGTGCTTCTGCGGCGATGCCTTGCTTGCCGCCGGCGATACGACCAATGCCATTACCCTTTGGCGCGCCGACGGCCAATCGGCCGGCCGCTGTGTCGGCCACACCGGAACGCCGGCCGCACTGGCCTACGATGCGGCCAACGGGGTTCTGGTTTCGGCGGGGTTCGACGCCTCAGTGCGCATCTGGGCAATGCGCTGATCGCCGCCGCGAAACGCGAGGATTCAACAGATCAAGCCATTCGGCAGCCATCGATGTCGAACAGGGAGGTTCATCGTGGGGTTGTTCAACTCTTGGCGAGCGGGTAATCGCAGTGCCGCTGGGCCGAAACGCGCTCGGCGGCCGCGATTGTCGGAAAAACACATTTGCCGCTTCGAGCAACTCGAATCGCGGCAGTTGCTCTCCTCCAATCCCGTAATCAATTTGGGAGTGGTTTACTACGAGAACAACGTCGGCGACGATTCCGTGCCCGACCTGTTCGAAATCACCTTCAACGGCGGAGCGCCGGGCACCCAGTTGACGCAGTTGGTCATCGATACCGACAAAGACGGCCTCGGCCTGTCGATCGGCGACTGCTTCTTCGACATCGCCCCGGGCGGCCTGGGCGCCTACGGCTCGCAACCGCTCTCGATCGTCAATAGCAGCGGCATCGATTCGGTAACTTGGACCGTCGCCGACGGCGGCACGCAGCTCGTGTTCAATTTCGTCGGGTTCAATGCCGGCGAAAAGCTGACCTTCAGTATTGATGTCGACGAAATGGGCTTTCTCGGGCCCAACTCCGTGGCCGAAGGCAACGAGTTCGAGGGAAGCAAGCTCTCGGCCGTCTTCACCGCGCCGCACTATCAAGAGGCCTCCGGCAGCGACATCTTTCTCGACTATTACGATTCGAAGCTGGTGGGCACCGGCTTGAACCTGCCGCCCGACGGCTACGTGCCCCCGGGCGACGTGCCCCAGCCCGACTTGACCGCCGGCGCGATCGTTCGCCTGACGCAAATGCCCTTGCCGAGCAGCATCGCCGGCACGGTTTACGAAGACTTCAACGGCAACAACCTCCGCGAGTCGGGCGATGTGCCGCTGCAAAACGTGCAGCTCACGTTGCTCCAGTTGGTCGATGGGCTGTATGTGTCCACCGGTCGCACCACGGTAACCGACGCCGCGGGACACTACCGCTTCGATAACCTTTTGCCGGGCACCTATCGCGTCGTGGAAACGCAGCCGGCCGGCTACCTCAGCGTCGGCGCCACGGCCGGAACGGTCGGCGGCATCGGCCGCGGCTCGGTGCTTTCGCCCGACGTGATCGACGGCATTACGCTGCTGGGCGGCGAAGACAGCGTGAACAACGACTTTGCCGAGTTCCGCGGCGCGAGCCTCAGCGGGCGCGTGGCGGCCGATCTGAACTTGAATTGCGCGCTCGATTCGAGCGACCGCGTGCTGGCCGGGGTCGTCCTCCAACTGATCTCGGCCGACGGGAGCGTGCTGGCCACCACCACAACCAACGCGCTGGGCGAATACCGTTTCGACGGCTTGGCGCCCGGGGTCTATCGCGTCGTCGAGCAACAACCCAGCGGCTACTTCGATAGTTGCGACCTGGTGGGCAACTTGGGCGGCACGCTCGACCCGCCCGACGCCATCGGCGGCATCGTGCTCGTCTCCGGCAGCGTCGGGCTGCACTACGACTTCTTGGAGATCGAGCCGGTTCGCCTGTGCGGCTACGTGTACGAAGACAACAACGACAACGGCATTCGCGATCCGGGCGAGGCGGGCATCGCCGGCGTCACGCTCACCCTCACCGGCGATGAACTGAAAACGCCGCTGACGGCCGTGACCAACGCCGACGGGTTGTACTGTTTCGTCGGCTTGATGCCCGGCGTCTATGTCGTAACGCAGACGCAACCGGCGGGCTATTTCGACGGCCGCGATACGGCCGGCACCCAAGGCGGCCTTGCGGAGAACCCGGGCGACCGAATCTCGGCCATCCCGCTGTACGCTAACGGCAGCCAATACAACTTCGGCGAGTTGCGCCCGGCGAGTCTTTCGGGCTACGTGTTCCAAGACGGCCCGACGATCACCTATCGTCAAGGCGAATCGGCGCCCGATCCCTATGCCCTCCGCGACGGTGTGCGAACGTCCGACGACAAGCCGCTGGCCGGCGTCGTGCTCATGCTTTGCGATCAATACGGATCGCCCATCCTCGATGCCGAGGGTAAGCCGATGCGCACCACGACCGATGCGAACGGCTTCTATCAATTCACCGGCTTGCGGCCGGGGGTGTACTCCGTTTATCAGTCGCAGCCGGAAGGCTACGCCGATTTCATCGACACGCCGGGCAGCTTGGGCGGCACGGCGGTCAATCAGTTTTCGATGATCGATCCGGGGATTTTGAGCACGCTGGCCACCCCGCCGCGCTACGACGCTATTTTGGGAATCGCGCTCGGCCCCGGCCAGCAGGGCGTCGAATACAACTTCAGCGAGGTGGTTCTAGAGGCATTGCCTCCGGACCCGGCCCCCCCCCCCCCCCCACCGCCTCCCCCCCCC
>CAZVZX010000012.1:0-16343 GCA_964631235.1 uncultured Planctomycetaceae bacterium
AGCCGATCGCCTGCACGGTCAGCGAGCCGGCGTAGGTCAGGCCAGTCAGGCCGGCCACCTTGTCGTAGCTGGAGGGCCCGGCGATGCCGAACACCGCGGAGGCGGTCGAAGCGAACGAGAGCGTGTTGTTGATCGTCAGCGTGCCCGGGGTGGCGCCGTCGCCGGGATTGAGGATAGCGCCGGCGGCAATCGTGACCGCGCTGTCGATCGCGCCAAGCCCGCCGAGGGTCGTGCCGGCGTTGGCCGTCAGCGCCGCGGTCGAGGCGATCGAACCGTTGACCAACAGGGTGCCGTCATTGACGATCGTTGCACCGGTGTAGGTGTTGGCTCCGGCAAGCGCCAGCGTGCCCGCGCCGGCCTTGGTGATGTTGCCGCTTCCGGAGATCACACCGGCGATGGTCAGATCCTTCGCGGCCGCGCCGGAATCTTCGACGGTGATCGTTCGAGCGACCGCGCCCATATCGACGTTGCCGCCGATCGTGCCGCCGGCACCGCCGCCGGCCGCCTCGTACAGGATGCCGCCCTGGCCGGCCGTGGGGTTGGTCAGCGCCACGTCGCCGGCGAGCGCAACATCGCGGAGGATCAAGGCATTGGCCAAGTTGGCCGTTGCCGTGCCGCTGGTGACGTTGTAGGCGTCGAGCGTAATGTTCGACACGTTGGCCACCGTGCCCGCGCGATAGGTCAACTGGCTGGCGGTGATGGCGCTGCCGAGCATGTCGAGCGTGCCGCCGTCCACATTGACGATGGCCGCGCTGCGGTTTTGCCCGGTGCCGATCGTTTTCGTGATGCCGCCGGCGATGGTCATCGTGCCGCCGGTTAGGTTGATCGTACCTTTGGCGGTGCCGTCGGTGCCGGAGTTGTCGGACCACTGGCCCATCGTCACGGTGCCGCGGACCTCGAACAGACCGCCGCCCATGTTGATGATCGCCTCACCCTTGGCGTTGGCGCCAGAACCGAGACGGGCGACTTGGCCGAGGATCACCGAGTTGACCGAAATATCGTTGCCCGAGCCGGTCAAGGTGAGCACGCCAGTGGTGCCGCCGTTACTGCTGCCGCCGCCGTCATGGCGACCCATCAACAGCAGATTCCACTTGCCGACGAGCGTGCCGCCGGTCATGTCGAATTCGCTGACCGCCCCGGCCGTTCCGGTCGCGTCGTACCAGCCGACGCGGACCTCGGTGGTGTAATCGCCATAGCCTTGCAGGGTGAGCGTGCCGCCGTTGGCGATCGTCGCCCGGCCCCACGACTTGTTGCCCCCGACGACGAACAGCGGCGTGGTGACGACGTTGTTCATTCCGAACTCCACCCGGCTTTGTTGCGAGCCTTGGCCCACGCCGGTGGTGTCGGCGATGATGAACGAAGTCCGGGCCCAAATCTCGTTGGTTGTGGCCAACTTGAGGATGCCGTAGCTGGCGCTGCCGGGGCTGGTGGTGTTGCCGCGGCCGATGCGCACCAGGTTGACGTTGGCCGTGAACGAGTCGAGGGCGCTCAGGTCCATGGTGCTCGTGCCGCCGATGGCGTTGCCGATTTGGTCGCCGAGGCTGAACACGTCGTCGATGCCCGCGCCGACCGTCAGCGAACCGCCGGCCTGGGTGAAGTCCACGGTGCCGTTAGCGCCGAGGATCAGGCTGCGGCCGATCGTGTAGTTGCCCGCGGCAACGTTGATCGTGCCGGCATCGACGCGGAAGCTGCCGCCGACATTCAACGAGCTGAGGCTGGCGCTCAGTTTGCCGGGATCGGTGTTGGTGGTCGTGGCGTTGCTGCGGAAGTGAAGCGAGCCGGGCCCGACCGACTCGATCGCACCGTTGTAGGTGAGCGTCTTGCCGTTGCCGGAAGTGCCCGCGGCAATGCTGATCACGTTGTAGCTGCCGGGGCCAGCGGGCAGCACGCGGATGCCGCGATTGGCGTTGAGCGTCATTGTTTCGGTGATGTTCAACACCGCGTTGTTGCTAAACTGCAAGTGGCCCGCGGTAAAGCTGCCCGGGGCGGTGCCCAAATTGGCATCGCTGGAAATCGTCATCTCGCCGCCGACCAGGGAGGTCGCACCGCTGTAGGTATTCGTTCCGGAGAGAACGAGCGCCCCGCCGCCCGCCTTGGTCAGCGAAACCGCACCGGTGCCGTTGTCGGCCACCACGGCGCTGAGCGTAGTGGGGTTGGCCACTGGGCTGACCACATGGATGATCAGCTCGCCGGGCTGATCGTCGCCGGTGCCGGCCGTAAGCGTTCCGCCGGAAATGGCGGCACTGAACGCATTGTTGACAATCAACCCGCCCGACTCGATCCGCAGCGTGTTGCCGCCCAGGGCCAGCGTGGTGGCGGACGCTTGGTCAAGGGTGAGCGAGTTGATCACCGTATTCGATGACAAGGCCGACGGGGTCGCCGTGATCCGCACGTTCTGCGTCGGGTTGATGCCCGAGGTCAGTCCCACATGGTCGCCATCGGCCAGCGCCCGCACCGAGATCGTGCCGGTATCGACATACTTGGCGAACCGCCGCGCGTTGGCACCGCTGTTGACCACTGCCCAACCGCCGATGATGCCGTCGTCGAGTGTCGGCACGTTGGTAATCACCAACCGGCTTTGGGTCGTCTGGCCCAAGTCATAGATGGCCGTTCCGTTGTTCTCGCTGCCGAAGATAACCACGGCCCCCGACTCCACCCGGTTGAGCGAGTGGATCGTCAGCACCGAGGTTCGGCCCGAGGCAGCCTTGTCGACCGTCATGAAGTTCGACCCGGCATACACGTTGACTGCGCCGACGGTTTCGGAATAGCTCTGATCGCCGGTGGCGTTGTTGTTGTAGTCGAACGTGGCGTTGCCGCGGAGGTTGATCACGGCTGTGTCGCCCACGCGGTTCGTATTGCGGTTGTTGCTATCAGTGTTGGTCAACCGGAGGATGCCGCCGTAAATGTCGAAGGCGGTCATCGTCCGCAGCGTGCCGCTGCCGCCGCCGAGGTTGATCACCGCCTCGTTGATCGTCGTAACGCCCGTGGCTGTTGCGTTGGCATTGATGGTCAGCGTGCGACGGGTGGTCGTGTCGTTGCCGATGGTCAGGTTCAACTTGCCGGTGCCGCCATCGGCCAGCACCGAGTTGATCGAGGTACCGACTGTTAAGTAGCTGGTCAAGGTTGCGTCCGTTGCGCCGCCGTTGAGGAACTGAATCGCCGAGCCGGTGGTTCCGGCCTGGATGTCGCGGATCACCACACTATTGCCGTTCAGTTCGAGCTTGGGGTTGCCGCCCAGCGGACTCAGCACGGTTACGGGCGTTTTGGCGTTGAGCGCCGCGGCACTGGTCAGTCGCAGCGTGCCGCTTTGCACGATGACGTTGCCGGCCAGCCGATTGTTGTTGCCGCCCAGCTCGATCACGTTGGCGCCCGTGCCCGAGGATGCAACGGTCAGGCCGGCGTTGCCGGAAAGGGCCGCGGTGATCGAGCCGACAATGCCCGAATCGGACGAGACGGAGAAGTTGCCCGTCACGCTGTCGAGGTCTAAGGTGCCGGGGCCGGCCAACACGGCCGAGTCGGTGAACAGCAGCGCGCCGCTTCCGAGCCGCACCGTCTTGTTGGCCGCAATGGTCGTCGTGCCGCCGGTAAGCCGCAGGCTGTTGACGGCGACATCGGCGATGACGGTTTCGCCGCCGGCGGTGCTGACGTTGCGATTGGCCGCCGTGCCGGCGACGTTCGCATCGTACTCGCCGGCGGTCAGAAGCCGCAGGCCGTCGGTGCCATTGGTCAAGAATCCGCTGCCCGGGCCGGCGCTGGAGGCGTCGCCGACGGCCCAGGGAAGGATGCTCTTGGTGGTCGAGCCGTCGGGCCCGCCGCCGCCGACGAAGATGCTGGTGTTGGTCACTTTCAATCGCGTGGTGCCGGCGCCGGTGCCGCCGAGGCCGTCGCCGCGGATCAACAACGTGCCGCCGTTGGCCTGCGTGATCGCATTGACTTGCAATTCGACCTCGTTGCCGGTGCCGGGCTGGATGGTGACAATATTCCGTCCGTTGCTGGCGGCCAGGGTAGTGAAGACTTCCACATTGCCGCTCGATCCGCTGGCCGGACCGATATAGGTGAAGCCGCCGGTGCTCGTGGTGTTAAGCGTGATCGTAGCGCCATCGGCGATGCGGTTCAGCGCGCCGCCGGTCCAAACGTCGTCGGCATGACCGAAAATGATCCGCTCGCCGCCACCGTTGTTGTCGCCGACGTTAATGGTGTTGGTGGCCAACGAGCCGAGCGTGGAGGTTCCGTTGCGGACGACCAACGTGAAGTGGTTGACCACCAACGTTCCGGTAAAGGTGTTGGTATTGGTGAGGGTGACCGTGTTCGTATTCGTCTTCGTCAGCGCGACAGTGCCGGCGCCGTCGGAAATCACTCCGTCGAACTGGGCATCCAGCGTTGACGATAGCGAGAGTGTGGACGAGCCGGTTTGGCTGCGGAGAACCGTGCCGTTGCCCAGCAGCCGGCGGATGGTGTCGCCGCCGCCGCGGAGGTCCAACGTGCCGGTATCGTTGAGGGTAACGTCGTACGCATCGCCCAGTTTGTCGGCCCCGAGCAGTTGCAGCGTTGCGCCGCTGTTGACGACGAAGTGGCAGTCGGTCGAGCCGCTGTGGTTGAGCGCGACCGTGCCGCCGTCGATGGTAAAGGTGCCGGTTTGGTTCGGTTCGGCCGTGAAGGTGAGGGTGCCGGTGCCGATCTTCGTCATGCCATTGATGGTGTTGGGCGTGCTGGCCGAGATGGTGATGTTGCCCGCCCCGCCGATGGTGACCGCGCCCGAGCCGGTGGGCGCCGTCGAGATCGTCAGCAGGTCGGCATCGGAAAGGATGCTTGCTCCGCTGGTAATGGCGATCGCGGCCGAGACGGTGTTGTTGCCGCTGATGCTTCGCAGCGTGCCGGCCAGCGCGATCGGCTCGGCCAGGTTGATGCCGCCTTCGATCTCCAGTGTGCCGGCCGCTTGCACCACGGTGTTGGCCGTGGTTACGCCGAGCGATAGCGCGTTCTGAACGCGAACCGCTCCGCCGGCAACAACGACCTGCCCATTGAGATTGGCGTTGGCGTTGGGCAGGGTGAGCGTGCCCGCGCCGGTCTTGGTGAACACGCCGGCGGCAACGCTATCGATCGCATTGAGGGCCAGCGAGACGCCGGCGGTGTCGAGCGTTCCGCCGCCCGCGGCGATCGACAGCCCTCGCGTCGTCAGGCTGCTGTAGTCGCCGCCGGTGGTGAGCCGCAGCGTGCCGCTGTTGATGCTCACGGCGGAAGTGCCGGTGCCGAGCGAGCCGCCATCGACGATTTGAAGCGTCATCCCGTCAGCGATGGAAACGGTGCCGGAGAAATTGTTCGTCGAGTTGAGGATCACGGTGCCCGCGGCCGTGCCGTTGGTGCCTACGTCAAGATTAGCCGCACCGCTGATGGCGTTGGTCGAGGCTAGCGTAAGGGTTCCGCCGCCGCCGCCCAAGCGGACGGTGCCGTCGGCCGGGGTGATCGTGCCGGTAAGCACGGCATTATCGGAGCCGCCGAGGCGCAAACCGGCGGTGAACCCGGTGAAGTCGGGATTGAACGTGGTGCTTACACCCAAGGCCACCACGCCGGCCGAGTCGAGTGTGATACGGTCGATCAGGTCGGCCTGGGTGGCGGCCCAGCCGGCGGCAAAGCCGGTGCCGAACGGGATGGCGATGTCGCGGCCGGTGCCCGACGGCGACGACGGCAGTTGCAGCATGCCGCCGGTGAGGGTGAAGCCGTTCCAGTTGGTAATCGCGCCGAAGATGCGGAGCGTGCCGGCGCCAACCTTGTTGAGCACTTGGTTGCCGGCATCGAGTCCGCCGTTGAGGCTGAGGTTGGCCGTGGTGACGTTGATCTGTTGCGTGCCGCTGGTGCCGGCGAAGGTCGTGAGCCCGGCGAAGGCGAGCTGGTAGCCGTTGCCGCCGGAGATAGTCAGTGCCGAGCCATCGAGCGTGAGCGATCCGAGCGAAATCGTGTTGCCGGTGTTGGCGCCGGCATTGTTCACGTCGATCGTGGCCGTGCCGGCCAGATCGCCGCGATTGAAGATGAATTCGGTGCCATCAATCGTCAGGCCCGGGCCGGCCAAGGTGGCGGCACTGACGACCGACACATTGTTGCCATAGCTGATCGAACCGTCGTTGCCGGTGCCGTTGTCGCGGAGCTGGAGGTGGCCGTTGGCCAGCGTGACCGCGGCCGTGCCCAGTGTGTTGCCCGTGGAGCCGGAATTGGCTTGCAGCCGCAGGTTCTTGCCGACGATGAACGTGCCGGAGAAGTCGTTGGTCGTGTTGGTGAGGATCAACGAACCGGAGTTGTTGTCGTAGCCGGTTCGGTTAACGGCGATGCCGAGGGTGTTCGAGCCGCTGAGCTTGCCAGAAAGGGTGAGGGAGCGTGCTCCGCCGGCATCTTGCCAGAAATCGTTAAGGAAGACATACGAATTGGCGGTCACGTTTGTGGCGGGGGAGATTGTGCGGTTCGCGCCGAGTACGCTAACGGCCCCTCCGGCAAGGGTAAGGGTCTGCTGCGCGAAGGCATTGGCACCGAGTGCGAGATTGCCGCCGGTGATGGTGACGGTGTTCGTCGCCGAACCATCGCCGAGCGAGTTCGCATTCTTCGTTTCGACCGTGCCGTTGGTAATGACCCACGCGCCGGAGAAGTCAGGGCTGGCGCCGCTTTCGAGCGTCAATCGGCCGTTGCCGGTCTTGGTGATCGTGGCGGACCCACTGAGGACGGTAGTATTCGACCCGATTGCCAATCGCAGTTGAGTTTGGCCCGATTCGATGAAATTGGTGTAGCTGGTGCCGGTGATGTCGAACGTGGCCCCGCCGGTACCGATATTGAAAATGCGGCCGGTGAGCGTGCGGTCGCCGTGGCCCGACCCGCGCCACGTGGCGTTGTTGCTGATAAAGATTTGGTTGGCGGCATTGCCGAGGATGTTGTTGAACTGGGTGTTGTCAGACAAACCGTTGTTCATCAGCAGCACGCCGTCGTTGACGTAGAGATTGCCGACGAAGGTGCTTTGCTGCCGCAGGGCCAGGATGCCGCTGCCCTCTTTGATGATGTCGCCGGTGCCGACGACCCGGGCGTTGACCGAGAAGGTGCCGTTGGTCACGGTGATCGTGCGGTTGCCGCCGTTGAGATCAAGATCGCGCCGGCCGTAGGTGTTGCCGACATTGATCGCCGAGGTGCCCGAGCTGGTGATATTGCCGCCGAGGATGATGGCGCTGCCCAGCGACGAGCCCGAGTTAGCAACGCTGTTGAGGTTGATCGTTTGCGCGGTAAGGTTCAGCCCGCCGGCGCCGACGGTAAGCAGCGTTTCGCGAACCGCGCTGTTGCCGCCGAGACTGGTCGTTGCCGTGCTGCCAAGATTGAACGTGTGGGCCGACCATTGACCGCCGCTATTCAGGCTGAAGGCCGCGGCGCCCGAGGTGGTAACCGTGCCGGTTACTGTAACGATGCCGCCGTTGTTGCTTACGGATTGCATCGTGCCGCCGGTCATCGTCAGACTGGCGAACGTGTCGTCGTTGTTGTTCCACGTCATGCCGCCGCTGGAGACGGTGATATTCGCGGCATCGGGAATCTGATTGCTGCGGATCAATTGCAAGACGCCGCCATTGATCAAGATGTCGGCCGAAATGGCGTTTGTACCGTCGGCCTTGTCCAAGGTGAGTGTGCCGGCGGTGACGACCGTTTGCCCGCTGTAACCGACGGCATTGGTGTCGCCCGCGCCGGCCCCAATGGTCACCGTGCCCGCGCCCGTCTTGGCGATGCCGCCGGTGCCGGTGATGTTGCCGGTAAGCGTGAGGGTAGCGCCAGAGTTCACCCAGACGCCGCTGCCGGCGACGTTGTTGGTGGTGAGGTTGCGTGCCGAGGAGAAGGTGGCGGTGGCGCCGATCGCCCCGCCGTTGAGCGTGATGGCGTTGCCCAGGTCGCCGAAGCCGCCGTCGGCCGAGGCAGCCAACACGCCGCCGTCGATTTGGATACCGCCGGCGAAGGTGTTGCCCGCGTTGGTCAAATCAAGGCGTGCGTTGCCCGTCTTCAAAATGCCGCCGTTGCTGACCAATGCGGAGACAACGGCATTGCCGGTCGCGGTAACGTTGAACGTGCGGACCGCGCCGCCGAGGTTCAGGTTGCCGCTGATGGCGTTGCCCGTCAAACTCGTGATTGGACTAGCGGTGGTGGCGCTTGAGGTGCCGGAGATGTCAACATTGCCGTTGAGGGTGAGCGTGCCGGTTCCTGTGTCGACTGTCGCCGATCCGGAGCCTTGGTTGTTGACAATCACCAAGCCGCCGATTGTTTCGTCGAAGTTGTTGAGCACGAAATGCGCGGCCCCGTTTCCGGAAACGCCGCGGAGGGTGACGATGGCCGTGTCGGGAATCTGATTCGAGGCGTCAAGCTGAATGCTGGTATGGTGGCCGCCGACCAGTGAAGTGGCGTCGATATCGCCGCCGACGGCATTGACGCCGGCCGTTTTGCCCAGCCGCAAGGTGCCGGCCTGAAGATAGGTGACGCCCGTGTAGGTGTTGGCGGCCGTGCCGGCCAGGGTGAGCGTGGCGGTGCCCGTCTTCACAATGCCGCCGCTGCCGCCGGTGTTGCTGATGGCCCCGGTGATGATGGCGGCATTCGAGGCGACGTTGATTGTCCGATCGCCGAAGCCGTTTAGATCCAGCGCGTTGACGAAGGTGATATTGCCATTGGAATTCGAGGCATTGAGCACCAGCGTGCCGGGCGAGAAGTACGACGAACCCCAAACGACGGTCGAGCCGTCGTTGTTGAAGTTGACGCTGATTGGGTTGCCTACCGCAGTGAAGCCGGCCGTGCCGCCGACGCCGACCTGGATTTGGCCGGCACCGGCGCCCAGAGGTCGGGTGATGTCGGTGTTCGATTCGACGATGCCGTTTTGAAGCGAAACGTTGCCGCCGTGCCAAGCCGTCGAGCCGACGAAGCGGACGCGACCGTCCCAAATGGTGATTTCGCCGGTGTAGAGTGAGTTGTTCGCCGTCAGCCGCAAGATGCCCGTGCCGTTCTTGGTGAGGTTGCCCGAGCCGGCCAAGGCGGAGTCAATCGTCAAAATGCCCGCGCCGCTGGTTTGGATGGTGCCGCCCGAGGCGCCCAGCGTGACGACGCGGTTGAGGCCCAAATCTTGGTCGGTGCCCCCGGTCCATTGCAGCGTGCCGCCATCGATGGTGATGGTGTTGGTGACGGAGCCATCGCCCATCTGCGCGACATCGCTGAAGGCGACCGTCCCTTGGTTGATCGCGACTGCGCCGGCGAAGCTGTTGGTTGCATTGAGGACGAGAGTGCCGAAACCGGTCTTGGTGAAACCGCCGGTGCCGCCGACGGCCCCGTCGAACTGCAAGTTGCCGCTATTGACGTCGATGGTGTTCGAGCCAGTGCCGAGCGTGATCGTGCGACCGGTCGTGAAGCCGAGCCAGGCTTGCAGCGTGCCGCCGTCGATCGTTACGCCGTTGGCCGCGTTGCCTAGCGCGCCATCGGCCGAAACGCGAAGCGTGCCGGCGGTGATCGAGATGTTGCCCGAGAAGGTGTTCGAGGTGTTCTCCAGCACCAGCGTGCCCGCGCCGATCTTGGTGAAGCCTTGCGTGCCGCCGACGGTGGCGTAGATGGTGCCCGTGACGGAGGCATCGGCCACGTTGATCGTCGGGGTGCCGCTGCTGACCGAGAGGGTGAGCACATTGCTCGACATGAAGTTGTCGAGGAACCACTGATTGCCGCCCGATGTGTTCAGCCCGAAGATCACCGTGCCCACGGTGAACCCGCCGGTCAGATCGACCATGTTGTTGGTGGTGTTGGCGGTGAAGTCGGCCACGGCATCCACGGCATCGGGATGCGCGGTGCTCCAGTTGGCATCATTCGACCAAAGGTTGTTCAATCCTGCCCCGGTCCAAACCGCCGCCGGTGCGGCACTGGCTAGCAACAACCCGAACCCGAGCATCACGGCGACAACAACGATGCGACGCATGGCTCTCTCCCTCGATCCTGGATCGAACACCCCGCCCGACCAGAAGAATTAACTCCAATACTCCACAACCAGCAGCTGCGAAGCGTACTGCTTCGTGCCTCAGGCGTTGATTCCGCGAGAAACCTTAAACGAAAACTCTCGCGGCACGCTGTTGCGAAATGCACAGCCAATCAATCGCGACGAGTCTGACGGAAAATTCGCAGAAAGATAAAATCGCCTAATGGTTTAGTGTAATTGGGTAATCTTTGCTGTCAACATATTTGCGCAAACGATTGTGTGGATTTTGCGGATTATGCCGATTGGCGGGCAAGGGCGGAAGGTGCCGGATCACACCCACCGGAGGATGGGTGTGCGACTGTTCTTCTCCGACTGGGCTACGATTACAGCTTAAATACGAATAATGACGTGGTTACTACTGTTTGATAGAGCGTTCAACATTTTTCGCTGCGATCGGGCGGGGCCGCAATGGTTTGCGACCCAGTAGAATTGCGGACCTTCTACCGAAGCTCGCTGAATCCGGATTGCAAAAGTCCTTTTCCCCGTGTGGGTTGCGATGAATAATCCGCGTTGGGGCCGAAGGGATCCCGCACAAGCCCCGGCGAGGCCGTCGAACAGGTTCCAGCTTTCAGGCTAGATAAAACAACGTCCGAGACAGCGCGATCCACTGGGCTTTGAAAAGCCGGTCGGGCTTGATGCGCAAAAGATGAGTCCCGACGGCAGTAGGGAATTTGCTCCGTCGTGCGTGGCTTTACACTTCGGGAGCATCGGATTCTAATAGCGCACGATCGTTGGGCACCACGGGGCAGAAGTCGAGCGGTGCGTCGGTCGATCGAGGCATGAGTCGGGCGATCAGGCAGTATTCAGCGGCGGAACGGGGCGCGAAACCCCCTTTCGCACGACTGCTCCCGGCAAAAAGCTGCCGGGGAGGGGTGCAACAGCTCGCTTGGAAAGGGAGGCCGGGCAACCGATGAAGAGCAACAGCAAGCCGGACGGCAAACGGTATTACTTGGGTGTGGATATCGGCGGCACGAAGATTCAAGCCTCGTTGGTGGCCGAGGCGGGCGCGGTTTTGGCCCGCGAACGCGCGCCGACCCCGCGTGGGCAAGAGCCGTTGGCGGTGATCGACGCCGTGGAACAGGCTGCCTTGGCGGTGTTGGCCAAAGGCAAGGTGGGCCGGGAACAGCTATCGGCTCTCGGCGTGGCGGTGCCCGGCGTGGTCGATCCCGACACAGGCCTGGTGGTCGTCACGCCGAACATGAATCTGACGGGCGTGAATATCGGCGCTGAGCTGAAAGCCCGACTCAAGGTGCCCGTGGCCGTCGGCAACGATTGCAACTTGGGCGCCCTGGGCGAAAAATGGCTCGGCTCGGCCCGCGATGCGGCCAGCGTGGTGGCGATTTTGGTGGGCACGGGCATCGGGGGCGGTTTTGTTCGCAGCGGCAAGTTGTGGCGCGGCGCCCGCGAGGCGGCCATGGAGATCGGGCACATTGTGATGCAGATCGATGGGCCCGAGTGCGGTTGCGGCAACCGCGGTTGTTTAGAGGCGTTGGCGAGCCGGTCGGCCATCGAGCGGGATATTCGTGCGGCGGTCGCTCAGGGCCGTCCGACCGTTTTGACGGAACTGTGCGGCGGTGATTTGAGCGTGATTCGCAGCAACGCCCTCCGCAAAGCGCTCGAGGCGGAAGATGCGGTCGCCCGCGAGGTAATCGAACGAGCGGCGCGAGTGCTTGGCTATGCATGCCTGACCGTCCGGCATCTGATCGATCCGGAAGTGATCGTTTTAGGCGGCGGAGTGATCGAGGCGTGCAGCGAGTTCATGATGCCGATCGTCGAGCAAATCGTGGCCGACGATCGCCTGCCCGGCGCGCGGCCCGGCGGGCAAGTGTTGCTTTCGGCACTGGGCGACGATGCCGTGGTGATCGGCGCCGTGGCGCTGGCGCGACGGCTGGTGCGACGCAACCCGTTCAAGCGCAAGTACGCGATTGCCCCGAAGTACCCGCAGATCGTCCGCTACGGGTTCGGCGAGATCGTCATCGGCAAGAAACGGTACGATCGCGATGTGTGCATCTCTGTGTACGGCAAAGTGAAGAAGCGAAAGAAGTGGATTGCCCGCGAACTCTACGGTGATGCCCATGTGCTCGGTGCCCGCGAGCTGGAAGAAATCTGTCGCGGAGGGCCCGAGTTGCTGATCGTCGGCGCAGGGCAGAACAAACTGCTCGAACTGACCGACGATGCGAAACGCTACCTGAGTCAACGATCGATCAAGGTCGAGGTTCTGCCGACGCCCGAGGCCGTCGAACTCTACAATAAAGCCCCGCAGCGCAAGGCGGCCATGCTGCATATCACGTGCTGATCGTGCCGCGGCAGAAGCTGCGGCGAATACTCGTGGGTTCAGAGGGAAGTGTGCGCCCGAACCACGTTATTTCTCGGAGCTGATCCAGACGCGGGCGCTGGCCATGACCGCCTCCGGCTTCCGGCCGAAGCGTCGGCCGCATTCTCAGCGATTTTGCCGACGGGAGAATTGGCAATGAAGCTTTCCGGCAGAGGGTTCGTTTCGGTGCTCTTGGCACTGGCGTTCGCGGTGTTGGTCTTTTCGGGCGTCATTTTGTACGTGACACCACGGGGCCGTGTGGCCAATTGGACCGGCTGGACGTTGCTTGCCCTCGACAAGCAACAATGGCAATCGATCCATATCAATGTGTCGTTGCTGTTCGTCGCGGCGTCGGGGTTCCATCTGTGGCTCAATTGGGCGGTCTTTTGGCGCTACTTGTTGAACGCCTGCCGAAAAGGCACGGCAATGAAAGCCGAGGTGCTGGGCGGCCTGGCGTTGGTCGCTGTGATTACGGTCGGCGCGGTGTTTCAATGGCCGCCGTTCAGCACGATCATGGTCTGGAACGAGCAGATCAAAGACTACTGGGAACGACCGGCGGAACAGGCCCCGATTCCCCATGCCGAGGAACTGACGCTCGAACAATTCGCCGCGCGGATGAACCTTTCGGGCGAGGTTCTGTTGGCTGCCTTACAGGCCGAAGGCTTTGCGGTTGAGGGTGCGGGGCAAACCATCGCCGCAATCGCCGGTCGCAACGGCCGAACTCCTCGTGAGGTGTTCGCCGCGATCGAAAAGAAGATCCCCAATGCGTCTGAGTCGGCCGGACAACAGACCGGACCCGGACGGGGCCAAGGCGGGCGGCAGGGCGCAGGCCAGGGAATGGGGCAAGGAGCCGGCCGAGGCGCAGGCCGCGGAATGGGAGGCGGAAAGGGGGCTGGCATCGGTCCGGAGGAGGCCGGTCATCAACCTTCTCAATCGCCTTGATTTGCGTTCATTCGCAAAAAAACAGTGCGGGGTTTTCGCGGTCGTTCGTTCATTGATTCCGTGATCATAGCGCGATTCAATACTGGAGCGGAGGCGGAGAGTGTGGGGTGTGGGGTGAATGGCAAGGATGGGCTGTGCCGGAAAAGTGGGGTGGTTGTTCCCGTTCAGGGTGATTTAGCTGTTTTCGTGTTTGTTATTTGCCCGTTTGATTCGCCCTGCTGATTGCGGGTGGCTCTGGGTTTCGGCCGCTACACGCTCAGTTGAACGCGGTTTCCGTTATCTTTGGCGGGGCAAGGCAACTGGGCAATTCTGTCATTCCCTCGAGCGCCTTGCCCATTTTGCTATCCCTTCGTGAACCGCTCTGCTGGTACAATTCTCCGTCGGCTCTCTGCCGGCTGCGGTAAGCCTTGGCCGAGGCGCCGATTCTGTTGACTTTGCGTTACAGGATGGACGCACGATGAGCACGGATGCTGCCGTTGTTCGGGCGAACAGTCCGAACGAACCGTGGAACGATTTTCGCCGGCTTCGCGAGGCTCGCGAGGTTGTGCTGGCCGAGTGTCGCGCCTTGGAGCAAGTGGCCCGGCGTCTGGATGCCGGCTTTTGTCGGGCGGTTGATTGCTTGCTTGAATGCGGCGGCCGTGTGATTGTTTGCGGCATCGGCAAGGCGGGGCTGATTGGGCGGAAAATCGCCGCCACGCTGGCATCGACCGGCACCTGCGCGCACTTTCTTCATCCGGCCGAAGCGGTCCATGGCGATTTGGGCTGTGTCCGCCGAGGCGATGCGGTGCTTGTTCTCTCTCAAAGCGGCGAGACGGACGAGATCACGCGAATCTTGCCGACGTTGCGGCGGTTGGGTGCCACGATCATCGCATTGACCGGCCGTGCCGAAAGCCAATTGGCCCGTGCCGCCGACGTGACCATCGAATTGGGCCCCATCGACGAGGCCGGTCCCTTGGGATTGGCGCCCACGGCCAGTGCGGCCGCCATGCTGGCCGTCGGTGAT
Organism: uncultured Planctomycetaceae bacterium; assembly: GCA_964631235.1. Classification (GTDB taxonomy): domain Bacteria; phylum Planctomycetota; class Planctomycetia; order Pirellulales; family Thermoguttaceae; genus JARKPK01. The sequence continues at coordinate 14,275 of CAZVZX010000012.1, forward strand.
GCGCTGGCACTGGTGGTCAGCCAGATGCGGGGTTTCGGTCGAGAGGATTTTGCGCGGCTGCATCCGGCCGGACAGTTGGGTTTTCGCCTGAGCAAGGTAGAGGAGCACATGCGTCCGTTGAGCCAATGTCGGGTGGCATCGGCCCGGCAGACGGTGCGGCAAGTGCTCGTCGATGCCCGCTTGCCCGGCCGGCGCACCGGGGCTGTCATGCTGGTTGATGACCAAGGGCGGTTGGCGGGCATCTTTACCGACAGCGATTTGGCGCGATTGCTCGAATCGCGAGCCGACGGGCAGCTCGATCAACAGATCGGACAGGTGATGACGCCCTCGCCGCTGCGGGTGACGCGGGGATCGTCGATGGTCGAGGCCGTCCACCTGCTTGCCGCCCGAAAGATCAGCGAGTTGCCCGTAGTGGACGACGACGATCGGCCCGTGGGATTGATCGACATCACGGATGTGGTGGGGCTGCTGCCGCCCGGCTGGACCGCGGAGTTCGAATCGGCCAGCGAGTCCGAGTCGTCCTCTGCCGAGGGGCGATGGCGCGTCTTTCGCGGGCCCGATGCGTCGTCCGCCGGATGAAAGCGGAAAGAAAGCGGGAAAAATGTGCGAAGAAAGCGGGCGGAAAACGGAATTACTATTGCCCGAGTCGCTGCGTTGTTGAGCCGATGGAGCGATGCTGCATTGCGATCAACCCCGCTGCGCTGAGAACGGATAGGCGGTGAATAATGACGATCAGCGTCGATTTGAAACAGCGATGTCAGACAATCGAGCTGCTCTTGGCCGATGTGGACGGCGTGATGACCGATGGCGGGATCATCCTCGATAGCCAGGGCATCGAGACCAAGCGATTTCACATTCGCGATGGGATGGGAATTCGGCTTTGGCATAAGGCGGGCTGCCGTTTCGGCCTGATCACCGGCCGCAGTTCGCACATGGTGAAGATGCGTGCCGCCGAGTTGGGCATCGATATCCTTCGGCAAGGGATCGACAACAAGTTGGATGCGCTGCGGCAAATCCTTCGCGAGCTGGGCTTGGCGGCGCGCTCGGTGTGCTATGTGGGCGACGATCTGCCTGACTTGCCGGTAGTGCGCAGCGTGGGCCTGGGGGTGGCAGTGGCCGACGCCTGCGATGAGTTGCGTGCCGCGGCGCATTGGACCACGACGTCGCGGGGCGGCCAGGGCGCCGTTCGCGAAACGATCGAGTTGATCCTCCGCCAGCAACAACGGTGGGACGATGTCATTCAAGAGTACACTGCGAAATAGCGCTGGCCGCGGCGGTTTGTTTGCCGCTGCGGCGTCGAAGGGGCGGAGCACATTGTGCCGCATCGATTTCTGATCGTTTTAGCTTCCCAAAATAGTTCCGCGCAATTGCAGAAGCGGCCGCTGGCGCAGCGAAGCGACCGATTGCGAACCGACTGCGTTTGAACTGCTTTCCGTTTTCCCGGTTTCATTCAGAGCCGCCATGCGTCGATTGGTTCATGCCGCCGTCAGCTTCGTGATTGTGCTGCTGGCTTACGGCGCCTACGGCTGGGTGGCGGTGCCGCTGATCGAGCCGGTTGCCGACCGCCCGGAACTGCCTGCCGGTGGCGCGTCCGGAACGCGCGATTCTCGGCCGGAAATCGAGATGCTTTCGGTGTTGTTCCCCGCGGGGTCTTGGGAGCTCGACAACCCGAAGATGCTCGAGAACGATCAGTTCAAGCTGCTGATCCGCGATTATCGAAACTTAGGCGACGGCCGAGTGGAGATTCGCCCCTGTACGATGGTCCTTCTGCCCGAGGCCGAGCCCGAGGAAGACGCCCGCGATCGCATGCGTCGGGCGGTTGTGTTGCAGGCGCCGCACGGGGCGTTGCTCAGTTTCGATCGGCCATTGAACATCAGCCGGGGCGATATCGGCCGCTTGATCGCCGCGCAATTGATTGGGCCGATTACGATCCGGGGCCGCGGCCGGCTGCCCGGTCCGGAAGACGATCTGGAACTGACCACGCGCGACGTACAGATGAACGAGCAACAGGTGTGGACCCCGCATCCGGTCGAGTTCACGATGTACTACTCGCTGTGAGCTAGGCCGGG
>CAZVZX010000012.1:16353-114580 GCA_964631235.1 uncultured Planctomycetaceae bacterium
TCCGGTCGAGTTTCGCTGGGGGCCGAACCACGGTCGCGGCCAACAGATGCGAATTACGCTTCGCCGCGGCGAAAAGGCCGGCACGCGCGGTCCGAACATCGCCGGCATCGAGCTATTCGAGCTGGCCCACATCGAGAACCTGCATCTCGAGTTGGGCGATCCGATCGGCCGCGACGCGGGGACGGCCGGCGGCGCAACCGCTGCGGCAACGGTGGAGACTGCTTCTGCGGCAACTTCGGCGGCGAACGGAACCGCGGCAACGGGAACTCCGGCGACGGCGGCAACGGCTTTGCCGCGATCTTCGCGGATGGCGGGCGGGCTGCTCCGCGGCAACAGGAATCGGCGCGTTCCCATCGAGATCGCTTGTCGCGGGCCGTTCCGCTGCGACTTTGTGCAACAGAACATCACGTTGGAGGATCACGTCGTCGTTTGGCGCGTGAATCCCGCCGGGCCGACCGATCAATTGCGTGCCGACTCGCTGCTAATCGCCCTTTGCCCGCGCGAACCGCGCGGCGGATCGCCCGTCGCGGCTGCGCAGCCCGGCGAGAAACCGAAACCGCAGATGTTCGATTTCGAAATCGATTACATCGAAGCCCGAGGGCGGCCCGTCGTGCTCAGCGCGCCGAGCGAAAAGCTCGAAGCCCGAGGCGAACGCATGCGGTACGAACTGCTGGTCGAGCGGATCACCCTGGATAGCGCGGGGGAATCATGGATTCAGCAAGGCGGAAACGAAGTCTGCGGCCGCAGCCTCCAATATCAGTCGGCGCCGGGCGGGCGAATCGCCATGGCCCGCGTCGATGGTCCGGGCTGGATGCGTGCCCGGTCGGCCGACCGCCCGAACGAGTTCTTCGAGGCCCATTGGGGCGAACAGTTGCATTTGCGTCCCGCTGATGGCAACCAGGTGCTCTCGCTATTAGGGGGCGCCGAGTTGACCTACGGCGGGTTCGGCACACTGGCGGCCAAAGAGATTCACGGCTGGTTCGTCGAGCGCGTTTCGCCGTCCACCCGGCGAACCGCGCTTGATCCCGATCGCATGCTTGCCCGCGGAGCGGTTCAGCTTCAGGCCGAGCAGCTTTCCGGCTCGGTCGAGCAATTGGAAGTTTGGTTCGAGCCGGCCAGCGTCGTCGAAGCCCTGCCGTCTGCCGCAGCCGCGCCGCCCCGCGGTGAGCCGCGGGCGCCTGACGGCTGGGAATCGGCGGACGAAGCTCAGGACCAAGCAGCCGCGGCCCCGGGGCCCGCGCCGTTGCGCCATATTCAATTCACTGCCGAGCTGTTGCGCGCGCGGGTGCTTTGGTCGCCGAACGGTCGGAGCGAGCCGAACGAACTTCTCTTCGAAGGAAAGGTTCGGATCAGCGAAGCGGCCGGCGCGCCCGAAATTCGCCCGCTGTTGGTCCTCGGCGATCGGCTGCATGTGATCGAGGCCTTGCGGCCGGAAGCGGCCGTTGTCGTCAGCGGCCGGCTGGCGCGGGTCGAGGTCCGCGGACTCGGATTGACCGGCTCGAACATCAATCTCAACCGCGGCACGAATCGATTGTGGGTCGAAGGGTCGGGCTGGATGGATGTGCCGATCGATCGCGACATGGACGGGCGACCTCTGCCTGAACCGCAACAAGTGCGCATCGATTGGAAACGACAAATGAATTTCGATGGGCGCACCGCCCGCTTCGAAGAAAATGTGATCGCCGCATCGCAAACCATGAACCTGCGCACCGAGTCGCTCGACGTGCAGTTCGAGCCTCCCATCCGCTTTGCGGAGTTCACCGGGCGGACCAATCCCACGGTCGAACAGCTCCTTTGCCGCTGCGGCGTGTTAATGGAGAATCGTTCGTACAGCAACGGGGTGCAAACATCGTTCGATCGGTTGCAAGTGGTCGATTTGGCGTTGAATCTGAGGACCGGCGCGCTCTCGGCCGGCGGGCCGGGGTGGCTTTCGAGCGTCCGCCGCGCGGAAGGGGAATCGGCTCGGGCGGTTCCCGGCTTGCCGTTCGCGCGAAACGCCGTCACGGGTTCCAACGCCCGCAACCCGCTGATCCCCGCCGCCGCCAACCGAGATCCGGTGGGTGCTACCGCCGAAACCGCCTTGTGGGGGCTGCAAGTCCGCTTTCAGGGAACGACCTCGGGCAACGTGCGGCAACGCTCGTTGCAATTCAATCAGCAAGTGGCCGCGGCTTTCGCTCCGGTCCATAGCTGGACCGCGACGCTGCCGGTCGATCAACCGGAGTTGCTTGGCCCAGATGGATTCGTGATGCACTGCGACCAGTTGCGCATCGATCAAGTGGCTTCCCTCTTGCGAGATCGGCCCTCGTTGGAACTGACTGCCTCAGGCAACACGGTGGTCGAAGGCAATAACTTCACGGCGCGCGCCGCCCGAATGACCTATGCGGAGGCCAAAGATTTGCTCGTATTCGAGGGCGACGGGCGCAACGACGCAAACCTTTATCAGCAGAAGCAGGCCGGCGGCGAACGTTCGCACGTGGCCGCCCGAAAAATCCGCTATTGGAACAAGGCGAAGAAACTGGAGATCGACGGCGCGCGATCGTTGGAGCTGAGCGGGTTGCCTGCGCCCGGCGAGCCTTGAACCGTTCGAGCCGTCTTGCCCCGCGCGACCAGAGCCAACAGCGCCGCAGCGGCGGTGACCGCGCGCCGATTCATCTGCCGAGGCAGGCTCTGGTGCGGCTATTCGGAACCTGGGGATTCCCCGCCGCTCGAGCCAACCCCGAAAGCGCCGATCAGCACAACCGCCAAGCCGGCCAGCGCAAAGGCAATCGTTACGGCCATCGCGATTCGTGCGCGTGTCAGGGCGTTTTCATAGGCCTCCCATTCGCGCGGACCGACGGGCGAGAGACCGCTTTCGCGCAAGAACAACCAGTAGCCCCAGCTTTGCGCGGGCGTGATCTCCGACATGGCCGCATAGAACTTCTCTTCGGGAAGCGGGCGAATCGGCGATTTCGGCCAAGTCCAGGCGCGCCAAGCCGCGACAGACACGGCGACGACGATCACCAGCACACCAACCATCACGATTCGTTCTTTTGTTCCCCAAGGGAGCTGGGCGGCGGAGTCGGACGAGTCCCTGCCCTCGACAGTCGGCAAGCGACGCAGCTCGATCAATCGCGGAACCGTTATCGGTTGGCCGCAGGAACACCGGATATCGTCGCCCGCCTGGCGAGCTTCGACGGGTATTTGTTTTCCGCAATTTGTGCAGGGTAGGAGATATCGAACGGCCACAAGATTCTCCACGGGCTTGAACGACCGCGACTGCCGATAAGAGCCTCTAATATCGGATTCGACGAGAGAGACGGTTTCTGTCGTCGGCCGCGGGCCTTCGACAACTCGCTTTGTGCCGTCGCCCGGCCAAACAACTCTGCTCGATAATACGTAGAATATAGGGGTGGCGGTTCGGTGAGAAAACCCTTAGAGCCGGGAAGAACGAAAAGCGGTCGGCATGTGTGAGAACTCGATGAGCCTTTAGGCTCTTTCGACGGTCGCTTTTCGAATCGCTCGGACCGCTCGCAGCAGGGAAACAAGGAAATCGATTCGCCCGAGCAAAACAAGACGGAGAGGACCGCTTCCGCGAAGAGACGCGACAACAGGCCGTCGTGCTTGTATCGGCAAGCAACGGTCGTCGCGACTGCTAAACAGGCAACAAACCGCCAAGCGGGGTATGCCCGGCCGTCTGGTGTGGAAAAAAGGGCGATATTGTTGATGTAAAGCTTTTTTGGCAAACAAGTTGAATACGAAGATGCCCGCTTCGGATCGAAGCGGGTCCATCACCCCGGGTGGCGAGAATCGAGAAAAATGGTTCGAACACTGGACTACGGTTAGATCCTGGTTACAATGGTTGTGCTGGGCACTTCTTTGTCGCGCAGTCGTAATTAATCCGCGGGCCTGCTAAGTGTTAGGAAGTCGGACTCCGACATTCCTCCTTGCGCCACCACCGGGATAGTACCTTTCCCTCGACTGCCATCCGTTGAGAAGCTGCCAGACTGCCCAACGTAGTTGTGAGTCCGCCGTATTGGTGGAAAAGGGCGCGCGGTTCTCTCTGTTTAGCTAGACGTAATCTTTTGCCAAATATCGGCTTCGGGCGCAGAGCGTCGAAGTTGGGTGGTAGAATTGCGTGGCTTGACAGACGCGAGCGTCAGCCGCGTGGGAACCGGGGCCCCGCAACGGCGTCGATCGGTTCCAGGGCCAAAGCATGAGCGTCATCGGGAACGTCCGATGGCGGAGGGTATTGTTCGGCAAATCGCGTGGAATTGGCGGCGGGGTAACTAAGCAGTTCCACACAATTGCGGAAACGGCCGCCGGCGCACGAAGCGGCCGATTGCGGGGATGCGATTCGAACCGCTTTCCGTTTTTCGCGGTTTTGTTTAGGAACGCGAGAAGAGACTGTCCTGCCCAACCGGAGCGTTTGCCTGAATCGCCCGTGGCCGGGCGCACATGTCGGACCACTTGCAGGAGTCAAGGCATTGTACGACGTATTGCTTGAAGAATTGGAAGACGATTCCCCGTTGCGTCGGGAAGACGCTTTGGATTTGGTCGAGCACACAGCGGATGAGCTCGATGCGGACGACGACTTGTTGGTTCCGGAACTCGATGAAAGCGAGCCGATCGAGCCGGCCGAGGAAGACCTGCACGAGGATCTGCTGACCAGTCTCGACGACAGCGAGTCGTGGTCGGACGATCCGGTGCGGATGTACCTGACGCAGATGGGTCAGATTCCGCTGCTCACCCGTCAAGAAGAGATTCGTTTGGCACGACAAATCGAGGAAACCCGCACCCGATTCCGCCGCAAGGTGCTCGAGTGCGACTTCGTCATTCAGATGGCCTTCAAGGTTCTCCGCCGGGTTCACGACGGGGATCAGCCCTTCGATCGCACCGTGCAGGTCTCTCAAACCGATCAACTTCAGAAGTTTCAGATTATGGGCCGCATGCCCTGCAATCTGACGACGCTGGAGACCTTGCTGAAGCGCAACGCCCAAGATTACGCGGTGGCCACCAGCCGGTCGCGGCCATGGGCCGAACGCCGCGCCGCCTGGCGCCGTTTGGGGCGCCGCCGCCGCCGTTGCGTGCGACTGGTCGAGGAACTGGGTTTGCGCACCCAGCGGCTGGAGACGGCCTTCCGAACCTTGGAGGAGTTCAGCCGCCGGGTTGATGAACTGAAACAGCGGATCGACGAACACCGCAAGCAAAAAGGCAAATTGCAGCAGATCAAGCCGTGGGTGATCGAATACCGCAAGCTGTTGCGGAGCTGCCAGGAGACGCCCACCAGTTTGCGCAACCGAGTGCAATACCTGCGGCAGATTTACGCCCAGTATCAAGAGGCGAAACGCGGCCTTTCCGAGGGCAACTTGCGGCTGGTCGTTTCGATTGCCAAGAAGTATCGCAACCGCGGCCTGAGCTTTCTCGACTTGATTCAGGAAGGCAATGCCGGGTTGATGCGGGCGGTTGATAAGTTCGAGTATCGCCGCGGGTTCAAGTTCTGCACCTATGCCACGTGGTGGATTCGCCAAGCGATCACCCGCGCTGTGGCGGACCAGAGCCGCACGATTCGCATTCCCGTTCACATGGTGGAGACGATTACCAAGGTGCGCAACACGATGCGCCGCCTGCATCAACTCCACGGCCGCGAGCCGACGATCGAAGAGATTGCCCGCGACAGCGGCATTTCGATCGATGAAACCCGTCGCGTGCTGGGGATGAGCCGCTACCCGATCAGCATCAACCGATCGGTGGGCAACAGCGAAGACAGCGAGTTCGGCGACTTGCTGCCTGACAACACGGTGAAAAGCCCCTCGATCGGCGCCACGCAAGGGATGCTCCGGCAGCGCATCCAGAAAGTGCTGAAAACCCTGAGCTACCGCGAACGCGAGATCATCAAGCTTCGCTACGGGCTCGGCGACGGGTACAGCTACACGCTGGAGGAGGTTGGGCACATCTTCAAGGTAACGCGCGAACGCATTCGTCAGATCGAAGCCAAGGCTGTTCGCAAGCTGCAACAGCCGTCGCGCAGCCAGGAATTGGTAGGGTTCATCGACTGATCGCGTTCGGTCTCGACGAGCAGGCGTCACGGCGGCGTTTCGCTTGGCGGATCGAGCGGTTGAGCGGGGGCCCGCGGCCGGCCTCGTTGATCATCACAACGGCCCCGAGTTCGCACGCCGACAACGGCGCGGCATGTGTTCTCGGGGCCGTTCGACTGCGCGGCTGACGACGCAGGTGAACCTGTTGCGGGCTGATGACGGAGCTTGACGGACTGCGGCCATTGCCGAGCAGAATCGCGCCTCGGTAGCCCGTAACGCGCGCGGCGTCGCGCTTGCCGCCCTTGTGAATTGGGTACGGCTGCGGTAACTTGGCGAAACTCGGTTGAGCGATTCGCCTAGATTACGGACTTGGTTGGAAGCATTCAGATCAGATGACAACGCCGGTGAAGATCGGACTGGTGCAGATGTCGATGTCGGCCGATCCGGCCGACAATGCCGCGCGCGCCGAGCGGGCCATCGAGCAGGCCGTCGGGCAGGGCGCGCGGATCGTGTGTTTGCCCGAGTTGTTCCTCACACCCTACTTCTGCCAAGTAGAGTCGGCCGAGATGTTCGACTTGGCCGAGCCGATTCCCGGCCCAACGACCGATCGCTTCGCCCGCGTGGCGCAGCGGCTGGGCGCGGCGCTGATCGTGCCGCTGTTCGAGCGTCGTGCGGCGGGTCTCTATCACAACAGCGCCGTGGTGATCGACCGTCAGGGGCGGCTCGTCGGGCATTATCGGAAAATGCACATTCCCGACGATCCGGCCTACTACGAGAAGTATTATTTCACGCCGGGCGATCTCGGATTCGTCGCCGTTTCGGTGGAAGGGCTTCGCATCGGTGTGCTGATCTGCTGGGACCAATGGTTCCCCGAGGCCGCGCGGTTGACGGCCGCCGCCGGGGCCGACGTTCTGTTCTATCCGACGGCCATCGGCTGGCATCCCGACGAACGCGACGAGCACGGCAACGAGCAACGCGAGGCTTGGATGACGGTGCAGCGCGGGCATGCGGTGGCCAACGGGGTGTATGTTGCGGCAGTGAATCGCGTCGGGTTCGAGCCGCCCGCGCATGGGTCGGGCCGAGGGTTGCAGTTCTGGGGAAGTTCGTTCGCGGCCGGGCCGCTGGGAGCAATCATCGCCCAAGCGCCGACCGACGCCGAGACGGTCGGCGTTGTCGAGATCGACCCGAGCCGCATCGAGGCCGTGCGTCGCGGCTGGCCGTTCTGGCGCGATCGGCGGATCGATGCCTACGGTCCGATCGTCAATCGCTGGGGCGACGGCCCGACAGCCCGTTGACTTCCTGCCTGGCGCATAATGCTTTTGTCCGCTGCGCGCGTCGTGGCCGTCGGCACGAGCAGAACGCGGCGGGTTCGCCAGCGGCAGCAGTGCGGAAGGTCTCTGCCAATGACCGAAGAAAAGTACTATTTTCCGCCGGAATGGGCGCCCCACGAAGCGACGTGGTTGGCGTGGCCGCATCAGCGCGCCGATTGGCCCGGCAAGTTCGCCGCCATTCCTTGGGTGTTTGCCGAGATGGTTCGCCGACTGATTCCCGGCGAGCTTGTCCGCGTGATCGTTCTCGACGCCAAGCACGAAGCGGCCGCGCGCCGCGCGCTCGAGCGCGTGCTCGGCTCGGCTCGGCACTGGGAATCCCGCGTGCAGTTCTTTCGCATCCCCACCGATCGCGGTTGGACGCGGGACATGGGACCGATCTTTCTTCGCCGCGGCGGTCCGGGCGGGCCGCGCGTCGTGGCCGACTTCCGTTTCAACGGTTGGGCCAAGTACGATAATTATCAACTCGACGACCGCGTCGCCCGAACGGCTGCAAAGAAGTTGGGAATCGAACTGATTCGTCCGACCGCGGCGGGCCAGCCCGTGGTGCTCGAAGGGGGCGCGATCGATGTCAACGGCGCCGGCACGCTGTTGACCACTCGCCAGTGCATGCTCGACCATTCGCAGCAGCCGCGCAACCCGCAGCTTTCTCAGCAGCAGCTCGAAGAAGTGTTTTCACTATATCTCGGGGTATCGAAGGTTTTCTATTTCGACGAAGGGATCGCCGGCGACGACACGGGCGGGCACATCGACGACTTGTGCCGCTTCGTTTCGCCGAACACCGTGGCGCTGATGACCTGCGATAACCCCGCCGACGAGAACTACGGGCCGCTCAGCCGTTGCCGCGAGCAAGCGGCCGACTTGCGGCTCGCTGATGGATCGCGGCCCGAAGTGATCGCTCTGCCTTCGCCCGAACCGCTCTATTTTCGCGGGCAGCGGTTGCCGGCCAGCTACGCCAACTTCTACATCGGAAACGAAGTGGTGCTGGTGCCAACATTCAACGATCCGGCCGATCGCAAGGCGTTGGGCCTATTGGCCGAGGCCTTTCCCAATCGACAGGTAATCGGCATCCACGCGGTTGATTTGGTTTGGGGACTGGGTACGATTCACTGCCTGACGCAGCAACAACCGGCCGAATGAACAAGCCGGCGGCAAGGATCGTTCGCGCCGTCGGCCGCGGGCAGCGCCTCGTTCGGCGCGTCTCTTTCCGGAGAAGGTGTGATGCAGCCGACGATTGAACAGCTTCGCTATTTCCTGAAGGACACGATTCGCCGAACGATCGACTTCTCGCGGACCGATCAGCATCGCGGCGTTCCGCCGCCCCCGGTGGAAAAGTCGTTTTCGCCCGAGGCCGAACGCTTCGAGCTGCCATCGCCCGAATCGTGGCCGCACGTCGGTCGGATCGATTTGGCCGAGGCGATTGCCCGCCGCCGGAGCCATCGGTCGTTCTTGCCGGTTGCGCTGAAACTCGACGAGCTGGCCTTTTTATTGTGGGCCACTCAAGGGGTGCGTCGTCTGTTGGCCCCGGGAGCGGTGTTGCGGACGGTTCCTTCGGCCGGCTGCCGCCATGCCCTGGAAACGTATGTGTTGGTGCTGCGCGTCGAAGGGCTGGATGCGGGCGTGTATCGCTACTTGCCCCTGGAGCATCAATTGGTGCTCGACCGTCGCGATGCGCACTTGGCCGAGCAGCTTGTGCCGGCCACGTTGGGCCAACGATTCGTCGCCGACGCCGGCGCCGTGCTGGTTTGGACCGCGATTCCCTACCGCATGGAATGGCGCTACGGTTTGGCTGCCCATAAGGTCATCGCACTCGATGCGGGGCACGTTTGCCAAAACCTCTATCTGGCGTGCGAGGCGATCGGGGCCGGCACGTGCGCCATCGGGGCCTACCATCAAGAGGCCGTCGACGAACTGCTCCGAGTCGATGGCGAAGACGAGTTCACCATCTACCTGGCTCCGGTGGGCAAAGTGTCGGCCGATGCGGCGCGGTGATCACGGGAGCGGTTGCCGAGCGACTGGCCGGCGTTTCCGTGTTGTCCGAATTTTGTCCCGGCGGAGTAGGCCCCGGGGCCCTCTAAGGTTGCTGCGATCACGGTCGGCATCACGGGCGATGCGGATGATTGCGACGTGGATTCACGGATCTGTCGCCGGCCCATTTCCGTACGCTCCAAATCGAACGGCACGACGGTGAAACCGGCTGTACCTCGCCCAAAGTTCCGCAGACCTCCCATATTGTGCCGTTGCGCTGCGCGGGCTTCTCTCCGGCCTGGTTCTTGAATCCCTTTGCGGGATAAAGGGCAAATTCGACCAGGAACCGACGCGGTGGCTGAATCTCCTAAATCTCTTCTATAGCATGGTTTTCGTATCGCCGTGCAAGCAACAACCGCCCGGCGATGGCTCCGGTGGTCGGGCAGGAAGGCGACCAACCCGGGCACCACGTTTTTCTCGGAATAATCGTTAGAACTCATGCTTTCGGCACAACCGGCCGAAATGTCTAGAAAGGAATAATCGTTTCCGGCTGCTTTCTTGGACCAATTGGAAAAAGCAGTAGATCCGATACAGGGCGGCAGGGCTGCCAAACAAGACAGTGCTGATGCACCCGGTCCAAGACCTGCTGCCATTGGTTGCTGGAATCTTTTCCGGGAGAACAAGAAATCCGGGGTTTGTGGTACAGGGGGTTCGTAACATGATCGGTCGAACGTGGTCGAGGCTCGCGGCTGTTGCGGGCGTGGCGTTGTGTCTGACCAGTGCGGTCGCCTGGGCCGCCGAAGACGTGCTTGGCGAGTTGAAGCCGGTTCCCGGACACGGGGCGGGCGGCGCCGTGGCGGCTGGCGATCCGGCCTCGGGCAACAACAGCCTGGGATTGAGCGCCGCGAATGATCCGATTGCCAAAGAGTCGCCGAGCGTGTTTGCCGGCACAGCCTTTGGCGGCTCGCCTACGCGGTTTTGGTTCCGCGGGGAATACGCTTACTACTGGACCAGCGGCATGCAGCTTCCGCCGTTGGTGACCACCGGCCCGTATAACAGCGGCCTGACTTCGGCGACCGATCCGGTCACGTCGTTAGGGCGGCCGGATACGACCATCTTGTATGGCAACAACACGGTGCTGTACGACGGGCGGTCGGGGTTCTACATGAACACCGGCTTCTGGATCGATCGCTGCCGCACCTATGCGGTCGAGTTCGATTGGCTCGACTTGGGACCGCAAGACGCTCACTTCTCCGTGTCGTCGAATGCCGGCGGCAGCCCGGCCATCGGTCGGCCGTATTACGACGTTCAGGCGGGCCGCGAGTGGCGCGAGCTGGTGTCGTATCCCGGCACGCTCTCCGGCACGGTCAGCGTTGACGCCAACGATCACTTCAACTCGGCTGGCGTTACGTTGCGGAAGCGATGCGTCGCCCCGTCGTGCCACGATTGCTGCCCGAAAGACCCCTGCGACGGCTGCTGCCAATGCGGGCCGCAAATCGGGCTCGATCTGCTCGTCGGCTATCGCTACTACGGTCTGAGCGACAACATCACGATCCGCGAGAACCTGCTGGCCCTGTCGGCACCGATCACCGGCACGCGAATTCAAGTGACCGATTCGTTCCGGGCGGCCAACGAATTCCACGGGGTCGATATCGGACTGTCGGCCGATGTTGTTCGCGGCAAATGGACGTTGAGCCTGCTGCTCAAGGCCGCTTTGGGCAACAACTACCAAACGGTCAATATCAGCGGACAGACGATCGTTACCGATGCTCAAAGCAACTCGATCACCTACGACGCCGGCGTGTATGCCACGCGGACGAACATCGGCACCTACCACAAGAACGATTTTGTGATCATTCCCGAGCTTGGCCTGCAAGCCGCCTACGACATCAACTGCCACTGGCGCGTCTATGCCAGCTACAACATTCTGTACTGGGCCAGCGTGATGCGTTCGGCCGCGGCGATCGATCTGAATGTCGATCCGCGGAACATCCCCGGCGGATTGGACCCGTCGGCCACACATTTCCCGCAGTTCGAATGGTGCGGTTCGAACTTCTGGGCTCAAGGCCTCCGCGCCGGTCTGGAGTTCCGCTTCTAAAGGAAACCGCGGAATACGGAAAGCGGTTGAAGCGAGGGCCATACGCAAGAGTGCTGCTTCGGTGTGCTTTCGGCCGCTTTCCGATCGGGTGGACCTAGTTCGAGGAGGCCGCAGCATTGGCGGCCTCGCGATGCGATCCCTAAGACAAACCCGCGGCCGAGGCCTTGGTGACAAGGCTTCGGCCGTAGGTGTTTTCGCACGAGCGACAACCATTGCGTTGTTCGCAGCGGCACGCGATCGATTGAGCAGCCCCTTGAATAACACGATTCCCGCGACTTCTGCGGAAATTGCACACGGCCGCGAATCCAAGAACGACTGTTTTAACGGGCTGTTCACCTTTGCGTTGGGGCGGATGGGCCGCCCGCTTTGGTCCGCATTGGGCTGCGGGGCTGCTCCGATCGAATAAGAAGAACAAGCAACTGCGATGAAGCATTTGGCCTGCTGCCAATGGAATGTTGTGTGGGAGGACAAACCGGCCAACTACCGGCGGGCAGAGCAATTGCTGGCCGACGCCCGACTGCCCCCCGGCGCGCTGGTGCTGCTCCCGGAGATGTTCGCCACGGGCTTCACCATGAATGCCGCGGCGGTGGCGGAACCGGTTGACGGCCCAACGGCCCGGTTCTTAGCCGACATGGCGAGGCGATTCGGCGTTTTCGTGCAGGGCGGGGCGGCGATCGATGCCGGCCCGCACGGCGTTCGCAACGAGTCGCTCACGTTTTCGCCCCAAGGAACGCTGCTGGCGCGCTATGCAAAGATTCATCTGTTCTCGTATGCCGGAGAGAATCGTTGCTACATGCCGGGCGACGAGTGCCGCGCGTTTGACGCGGCGGGAACGCGCGTCGGCCCGGCCATCTGCTATGACTTGCGTTTTCCCGAACTGTTCCGCCGCCTGGTTGCCGCGGGGGCGGAGCTGTTGACGTTGATTGCCTGCTGGCCCGCCGCGCGCCATGAACACTGGCGAACGCTTCTGGCCGCCCGGGCGATCGAAAACCAATGCTACGTTGCGGCCGCGAACCGCTGCGGCCGCGAGCCGCCGAAGGATGGGAAGCTCAACAGTGGGCCGGCGCACACCGCGCGTTCTTTCGGCAGCGAGTCGGCAGGCACTGATTATCTCGGAGGCAGCAGCATCATCGATCCTTGGGGACGGTTGCTGGCCGAGGCGGGCAGCGGCGACGAAGTGATCGTGGCCGAGATCGATTTGGAAGCCCTGCGCGCCTATCGCCGCGAGTTTCCCGCCCTGTACGACCGGCGATTGAAAGGTGAGCAAGCCTGACACCGCATCAAAACGCAATCGCCTGCCGGGGAACATGCCCGGCAGGCGCTGATTTGCGTCTTCGATTGTTGGTTGCCGGCGACGGGCGGTTCGTATCCGCGGGCCGCTGGGCTGAGGAGTTCGCGTGAGGCGAACGAACTCCAAAGACGAGCGAATCGCCCGAGGGCGGTAAAAGCACAGCGAGTCGGCTGCCGACTTCAACCCATTGGTCGTTGGGCTTCGACCGTCGGCAACGGTTTTCAATCTCGCTGTTGTTAACCTATTTCAACGCTGCGGCCGGCGCTTTCGCCAAGCGACCACGCCCAACATGCTGCCGCACAGGGCGAGCAACGCCATCGCGGCGGGCTCGGGCACCGGTTCGGGAGTGCCCATGTCCATGAACATCCGCTTGGAAATCAGCTCGAGCGGATAGGTCTTCTCGCCGAAGTTGTAGCCGCTGCCCTGGAAGCCGGCCTGCATGAAGATGCCGGTGATCTGGTTCTTCAGCGGATCGCCGGGAGTGTTGTGGGCCGTGCCGTAATAGGAACTGTTGACGGCCGCGCCGAACTCATCGACGATCGTTCCCGCGGTGTCCCAGCCGTCGGTGCATGTGTAGCAGGTTTGTTCAAGAGTGAAGGTATCGCCGACGGCGCCGACGTTGAACTCGAACTTGTAGAAGCCCGTCGGATCGGTCAGCGCCTCCAACAGAAAGTTGGGGTCGCTATCCCGTTTGAGAGTGACTTTCGCGAACGTGATCGCGTAGTCCACCAAGGGGTCGAGAGAATTGTTGCCGTTGTAATCCAGGTACACGTACCCGGATATGCTGGCCATTTTCTCTGCCAAAACAGGTGAAGACCAAAGAGCCAAGAAACTCCACACCGCCAGACTGGCGCCAATCGGCCGCCAGCCGATCCGCTTGAGAAACATGGCCATTCTCCGAAAAAACGCTGCCTCACGATCAGGGTTTCAACTGGAATCGGGCGGGAACACGACTTCCGCGCCTTCGTAAAGGTCATTATGAATATGGCAACCGGAATTGCAAGCAAAAAATCCGTATAGGTTGCATCTGTTAGAAGCCGTAGAATGGCTGTCCGTCGGATCGACCGGAACGATTGATTCGTTCGGCATAATCGGCGCAGGCGTTACGTCAACGCAACATGAAAAGAGAAAGAGAGTTGCAGTCGATCATCGGCGGCCGGCGGCATCAGCGCCTTCGTGGCGGTTGCGTCTTGGCAACAGTACAAATCCCTGCCGACGGCCGTAGTTCTTCGTCATTTCGTGTTTTTGAGATTGCCGGCCGAGTTGTTGCGGCCGCGCTACTGGCTGTTGGGGCGACCGCATGCGGCGATTGGGCGATGGCTCAGCCGCCTGTTGCCGGACTGATGCAATCCGCGGCTCCGGTACCGGCGGTGCCGGGCGAGCGACCCGATGGACAGATGATCCTCGCCGAGGCCGCCCGCAACGACGCGAGAATCAACGATCTTTGCTTTGTTACCGCCCGACGCGGCTGGGCCGTGGGCGATCACGGCGCGATTTGGGCGACCGACGATGGCGGCCGCACTTGGCTAGCCCAGAACTCAGCCGTGGCGTGCCCGTTGTACAGCGTGTCGTTCATCGACGAAAACATCGGTTGGGCCGCCGGCGGCGGGGCGCATCCTTTCTCGCACACCGGCTACGGTGTCTTGCTGTTTACTCGCGACGGCGGGCGATCGTGGCGGCATTTCGATAAGCTGTTGCTTCCGCTGCTGCGGCGGGTGCGGTTTTTCGATGCGCGTCGGGGCGCGGCCGTGGCCTGCCCCTCGGCGATCTTTCCCAGCGGATTGCTGGCGACCGATAGTGGCGGCCAAGCCTGGCATCCGCTCGGGGGCGAAGTGTCGGGCGACTGGCTCGATGGCGATTTCGCGGAACCCAATCTCGGGGCGGTTGCCGGGCGCCAAGGACGTTTCGCCGCGTTGCGGCAGGGCGAGTTGAAAGAGCCTGGTTCGATCTCGGCGCTTCGCGGCCTGTGGCGGATGACTCTTGCCGGCGAGCATGGGTGGCTCGTCGGCGACGGCGGACTGGTGATGACCTCGAACGACTTGGGATCACTTTGGCGATTGCCGGCGTCGCCCTTGCCCGAGTCGGCCGCGCGGCAGTTCGACTTTCGGGCAGTGGCGGCCGTTGATTCGGCCGTGTGGATTGCCGGTGCGCCGGGCAGCCGCATTTGGCACTCGCCCGACGGCGGCCGATCGTGGGTGGCGCAGGCAACCGGCGTCGCGGTGCCGCTGCATGCCGTTTGTTTTGTCGATCGGCAACGCGGTTATGCCGCCGGCGCTTTGGGAACGATCATCGCCACGGAAGACGGCGGGCGAAGCTGGAGCGTGCAGCGCTGCGGGGGCAACCGAGCGGCGCTGTTGGGCGTGTTCGCCGATCCGCGCGACGTTCCCCTTGAACTGTTCGCGCGGCTCAGCGGCTTCGAAGGGTATTTCGGCGTGGTCGAACTGCCGACGCGGCGCGACCTCGACGTTGCCGCACCGCCCGAAACGGCCGACGAAGACCGAATGCGCGAGGCGCTGCTCCGCGTCGGCGGTTGCGACGCCCGGCAGAACTGGCGATTCCCGCTGCGGCAGCGCGGCGTGAAGCTGACGATCGATGGGGTCGTCGAGCTCTGGGATCGCGCGACCGATCGTCGCGGGCTGTTGGAATGCGAGGGCGATCTTTGCCGCTCGATCCGCCAGTGGCGGCCCGAGATCGTCGTAACTTATGATGCCGATCCGAGCGGCGCCGACCCGGCGGCGCATCTGATCAACCAACTCGTGCTGGCCGCGATTCGCTCGGCCGCCGACCCGACGAAGTTCTCTGAACAGCTCACCGAGGCCGGCCTCGAACCGTGGACCGTGCCCAAGGTGTTCGCCATGCAACCGGCCGCGGCGCGCGGGGGAGTGGAACTGGCCACCGCGCAGTTTTGGCCGCGGGCCGGGCGCAGTCCGGCGGAGTTGGCGGCTTTGCCCCGCGGGTTGCTCCGCGAGTCGTTTGCTCCCTCGCCGCCGGTGATTGCGTTTCGCTTGATCCTCGACAACAGCGGCCGCGACCAGAGCGAACGCGATTTCTTCAGCGGTCGGCCGTTGGCGCCCGGCGGCGGCGCCCGACGCGCCCTGCCGCCCTCGGCCGTGCAGAACCTCGACGCACTGCGCCGCGCCGCGGAGAAGCGACGCAATGTGCAAGCGATTATCGCCCGGCTCGACGCCGACCCGCAAAGCGGCGTTTCGTTGTTGGGCCAAGCGGGCGAGCTGACCCTTGGGCTAGAGCCTGATGCAGCCGCCGAAGTGCTCTTTCTGTTGGCCGACGGCTTTCAACGCCGCGGGCGCTGGCTCGAAGCCGCCGACACGCTCAATATGCTGGCCGAACGCTACCCGCGGCATCCGCTGGCTCGGGCGGCATTGGTTTGGCTGGTGCAATTCTACTCCGGCAGCGAGCCGGCCCATCGCTTGGGCTTGGGCGGCAGCGCCGCAACCGTGGCGACCGAAATTCGTGCCTCGCGCGCCGCTCGAGCCGCCGAGTTGGGCCGATTGATTGAACGGCAGCATCCCGACTTATTTGCGTCGCCGCGCGTTCGCTTTCCGTTGGCCGTTGCGTGGCGCGCCCAGGGTTATCCGCAACAAGCCGACCGCTTCTACGCATTGTGGCAGCGCAGTGCCGGCAACGCGGCATGGCGGGCGTGTGCCGCGGGTGAACTATGGTTGAATGACCCTCGCGGAGCGGCTCCCAAACCTGTTTTGACGTGTGCGGCCGCCACGGGCAAACCATTGCTCGACGGCCGACTCGACGACGACGTGTGGCGCCGCGCGCGGTCCGCCGCGCTGGTCAGCCCGTTGGCCGACGATCACGACTGGCCGGCCGTTGCCTATTTGGCGTACGATCGCGAATACCTCTACGTGGCCGTGCGTTGCCGCAAGGCGCCGAGGGCGGCGGCGGTTGATGCGTCGGAGTCGCCAGGCGGCGTTCGCCCACGCGATCCCGACCTGTCGGGCCGCGATCGGTTCGTGCTGCTGCTCGATCTCGATCGCGACTTTGCCACTTACTACCAATTGGAAATCGACGATCGCGGCTGGGCGGCCGAAAGCTGTTGGGGCGATCGCACCTGGAATCCGAAATGGTACGTTGGGAGCGACTCCGAGCCGCAGCAATGGATGGCCGAGGCCGCTATCGCGTGGAAGGAGTTGACCGACCGCCCGCCCGAATCGCGCGACGTTTGGGCCGTGGGGCTGCAACGGGTCGTGCCTTGGGCGGGGCTGCAATCGTGGTCGGCCCCGGCGGCCGTCGAAGTGGCGCCGGAAGGCTTCGGCTACCTGATCTTCGAGTAGCGTCCTGATCGGGCCTCGCGGCGATTTCGCCCCGGCCCGCCACAGTTCGCTCGGCCGTCGCTGCGCGGGGCTACTCCGACCGATCTTCGATGCGGTGCTGGTTGCGGCCTTCTTTCGCCTGCCGACGCAGTTGACTGATGCGTTCCGTCGGCGCCGGCGTTTGCTTCTCGAGCACGTCGGCCAATAGCTCGCGCGTTTTGGCCAGTGCCGGGTGGAACGGAGTGAGACGGGCGGATTGAATGTCGAGCGCCCGTTCGAGCAACGGAACCGCATCGGCGTTCTTGTCGCGGGCGAGATGCAGTCGGGCCATGCCCACGTAAAGCTGAGCCGCCCACGGATGCGGCTCGGGCCAGGCCGCCTCGACCAGCTTGATCGCACGCGCGTACTGGTCCAACCCGTTGGGATAGGTGGCTGGGCTGTTATCGAGCGCCGCCAAGCATCCCATGATCATGGCGACCTCGGGATGCTCCCGGCCCAGGTGATCGCGATAGATGGCCAGGGCGCGATCGAACAGCGGGCGGGCGTCGCGGGGCCGATCTTCGGCGGCCGCCACCTGACCGCGAAGCCAAAGCGCGCGGCCGACGCTGATGTGCTTTGCCGAGAAGGCGTTGGTCAGTGTTTTCTCAGCCTCGCGCGCCAAGGTGTCGGCGTCGGCTGATCGTTCTTGCAACAGGCGCAATTCGGCAACCTGGAGGTCGAGCAATGCGTTGTTCACATGCCCCGGTCCGAACGAGCGTTTGATCAACCCGGCGGCACGGGCCAGCAGACTGTCGGCCTGAAGATAGCGCGATTCGAGCATCCGGCGGCGGGCTTCGACCGCCAGCGGAGCGATTAGGGCGGGATGGTCGCGGCCGAGCACATCGGCCAGCAGTGCCATCGCCCGTTCGGTATCTTGCCCCGCTTCGTCGCAGTTCCAGGCCGCCAAATGCACGCCGGCGGCCGCGGTATAGAACTGTGCGGCATCAAAACCGATCTGTTGTTTTTGATCGCTGGTGCGTCCGGCCTGGCTGCGCACCACCAACGCCCGATGCAGCCGTGAATCGGCGCTATCGTAGCGGCCCATCAACAAGTCGAGCACCCCGAGGTTGGCCAAGGCGGCTGCGGCGGTCGGATTATTGCCGTCGCCTGCGTCGTTCCAGCGATCGAAGGCACCCTTGAACAGCTCTTCGGCGCCCTGGTAGTCGCCGCGCAGCACATAGATTACGCCCTGATTGTTCATCCCGGCGATGGTGATCGGATCGCGGTCGCGCGTTTCTTCGGGCAGTGCCTCGCGGGCCTTGCGGCTGAGTTCCTCGCCTTTCCGAAGGTCGGAAGCGGAAAGCACGGCCAGCAACGATTGCACATGGGCCACGGCGGCCTGCTCGGCCGGATTGTCTTTCGATATCCGCTTTTGAGCAGCGGCGAGCATGCGGTCAGCCTTCGGGAACTCGCCTGCCAACATCCACGCCATCGCACCTTGGGCGAGCACAGCGGCCGAAACAGTAGCGTCGTTCGCCAATTTTTCGTAGCTTGCGGCCGCCTCGGCAAAGGCGCCGGCGAACAACTCGTTCTGAGCGCGTGCCAACCCCACTTGTTTCGGGTCGAAACCGTCTTTTTCGGCGCGGTCGAAGTACTCGGCAGCGGCCGCCCCGCGGCTCTGGACCATCGCCTTCAGCCCCAACAGATAGGGACCGGCATCGTCGCGGATGAGTCGGGCCACCTTGCGGGCGTAGGGCGGCACGGTCGGCGGTTGCGGCAAAGCGAAGTTCCCCGTCGGTGCGATCAACACCCCGGCGGCGATCTCGCGACCGCAAATAATGGTCAGGTCTTCCATTTCGGGAAGACGAACGGCGATCGGTGCAATCGGCGTGAACCACCACGCCAACGACAGCCAAAACAAGGCGAAGGTGCCGACCACGCGCACCTCAACCTCGCCGTAGCCGGGCAGGGTGATCGTCTTCGGCTTCGGGCGGTTGAGCAATAACTGCTTGCCGAAATCGGTCTGCTGCACCCGACGCAATCGCTGGAGCAGTTCCTCGGCCGATTCCAGCGGGCGGGTCCACTCCCAGAAGGTCCAAGTGGTGAGTCCGGCGAAAATCAACGCCACTACTTTGTGCCAGCCCCAAGGCAATTCGCGCATCAATAAACAGCCAACCGCCAATACGCACAGCAGCGCCGTCGCCGCATAGGCACGAGTTCGGCGATGGCGACGGCTGCGGGGCCCGCTAATCGAAAAAAGCGGATCGTCGGGGTGATGTGCCACTGCTAAGTCCAATTGCGCCAACTAATTGCCCTAAACGAACAATTCTAGCACTCAGTTGCTCGCCCCGCAAATGGGGCTATAGTTTCTTAGCGTTCGATGAGCAACCGCGTTGCACTGCCGTTGGGGCGCCGGTGATGGAAGGCGTTTTTCTACAGCTCGGCCTGTCGCTTCTGCTGGGGCTGTTGATCGGCTTGCAGCGCGAACACGCCGCCGCCGGGCTGGCCGGCATGCGCACCTTCCCGCTGATTACGCTGCTTGGCACCACGGTTGGACTGCTGGCCCAACGCGGCACGGCGGGCCAGTGGCTATTGGGGGCGGGCCTGCTTTCGGTGATGGCCTTGGCCGTCGTTTCGCATTGGCTGCGGCTTGGCGATCGCAATGGGCAGCGCGGCCTGACGACCGATGCCGCCCTGTTGGCTGCCTACGCCGTCGGCGCGCTGCTGGCCTTCGACGGCTTTACCGGGCCGGCCGTGGCCGTCGGCGGCACTGTCGCTGTTCTTCTTCAATTCAAGCCGGAACTTCATCGGCTCGCCCGAACCTTGGGCGACGACGATCTTCGGGCCATCATGCAGTTCGTGCTGATTAGTTGCATTGTGCTGCCCGTGCTGCCCGACGATCCGATCGATCCCTTCGGCGTGATTCGCCCCTGGAACGTGTGGTTGATGGTCGTGCTGATCGTAGGCATCAGTTTGGCCGGATACATCGTTTATCGCTTTTTCGGCGCCAATGCGGGGATTTTGCTCGGAGGACTACTCGGCGGGGCGGTCTCGAGCACGGCCACCACGGTTACTTACTCGCGGATGGCCCGAAGCGACCCGCAGGCAGCGCAGGCCGCAACGGTCGTGGTTCTCTTGGCTTCGAGTGTGATGTACGTTCGCGTGTTGGTCGAGTCGGCCGTCGTTTCGCCTTCGTTTGCCAAAACACTGGCGGCCCCGGCGCTGATTGTTTTGGCGGCCACGCTGTTGCTCGGGCTGGGGCTTTGGCGAAAGATAGACCGCCCGGTTCCCGGTCGGCCCACGCCGTCGTCGGCACCGCCGCAACGCGCAGCCCTCTCTGAAACTGCCGCAACTGCCGTCGCTGCCGACGCACCGTTCGAACGCACGGACGAACGCACGGACGAAACAAGCGGCGCCGGCTCGCTCGCCGGCGGCCCAACCCATTCGAACCCCACGCAGCTTCGGCCTGCGCTGCTGTTCGGCGCGGCCTACGCGCTGGTGCTTTTGGCCCTGGCTTGGACGAAGCAATCGCTGGGCAACGCGGGCATGTTCACGGTGGCGGGGTTGTCGGGCCTGACGGAAGTCGACGCCCTTACCCTTTCGACCGCGCGGATGGCGATCGAGCATCCGTCGATGATGGCCGACGGCTGGCGCCTGGTTCTCTTCGGCACGCTTACCAATTTCGCCTCGAAGGCAGCGATAGCCGCCGCGTTGGGCGGACGAGCGTTCGGCGCGCGGATCGCTCTTTGCTTCGTGCCGCCGACGGCCGTCGGCGCCGCCCTGCTGCTTTGGTGGTAGGCCGCGAGCCTCTTTCTATTGGGCTTTTTCCCGCGCCTCCGAGGGCGTTCTGCGCCCGTTGCACAGCTTTGCCGAAATCGAGCATTGGTGTTTTCACACTATGACGCCTCTGCGATCGCTGCGTTCGGCTCGCAGCGTGTTTCGGGCGACGGCGGCGGTGAGCGAAAGACGCCGGCGGCAAGGGCCGCATCGGCAACAATCACCAGTCTTCGGCGACTAACGTCGCGCCCAATCGGCGCTCCGGTTCTTTACTTCGCTTTTTCCGTGATCGACGCACCGATCGCGGGCAACTCAACCGAGCGAACGATGCCCTTTTTTGGGCGAAACCATCGGCGAAGCGGGCAAAAGGCACCCCTCTTTAAGGTTGTGTGTATCGTTTTCCTTTTTGCCGATTTTGCCGGTTTTTCCACCATTGTGGGTGGTTTTGATTGTTTGTTCATTGTGGTTTATGCGGTTTTTTGGCGATTTTTTGGGGAATTGAGGCCGGATTGGGAGGGGCACGTGAGCCATGCGGAAAAAAAATTTTTCACGCCCGAGATTTTTGTTGAAGTCTTTTTTCCGCGTTGATAGACTAAGGCGAGTCGAGCGGAGTAGTCTCCGCCACCATTGTGTCAACATCGCGTTTTCGCGGGGGATCAACGAGTCGAGCCTGTTCGCGTTGGCGAAAACGCGGCTTTTCGGGTGCGATCAACAATCGAATAGTGTTTCGGGCATCTCGTCGGGGAGATCTAGCTATGGCAAGTCTGAAGTGGCAAGCCGTCGGAAAGGTGCGGGGGGGACTACCGCTGTTGCTGACGTTGCTTTCGCTCGCGGTCGTTTTGACGGCCGGCTCGGCGTTGGCCGCCGCACAGGGATCGTGGGATCTGGGCGAGGGAAACGCCGTCATCCGCGACACACCGTACGCGACCGTCTATAACATGGTCGTTAGCGGGTTCAACGGCGGTTACTGGAACGGCCCGGGGATTTATAGCTCAAAGGCTGCGGCCCCGGAAAATTTTGGCGTGACAGCTTTAGGTACGGTGTTGAACGACATCGACGGAGTTGCGATTTGGAGTTCCGGGGCGGCTATTGGCCCAGAGTTCAACATTCCCGCGTTGGCCTCGATGACCACAACCGACATCGTCATCAAGTATACTTTTTTCGGGGATGCTAATCTTGACGGTGTTGTAAATAGTCTCGATCAGACTTTGCTTGATTTTGGGTTCGGTTCGAGTGGTGGTTGGTTTTTTGGGGATTTCAACTACGACGGGATCGTGGACAGTCTCGATCAAACCCTTCTCGATTTCACATTCGATTCTTCGGGATTGAGTGTTTCTGGGCCTGCATCTCCCGTCCCCGAGCCGAGCATAGTTGCGATGGTTGGTGCGTTAGCGATTTTCGGTTTCGGTTGGCTTCGCCGATAGCCACCTCGAAGCAACCGGGATAGTCTTTAGTTCGTTTTCGTACACCTGTGAAACAATCAAATCTTCGGAGGCGTAACAATGTCTATTGGTTTTGCTCGACGGGTGGCACTCACTCTTGCAGTCGCGATTGCGTCCGGCCTATTTGTTTCGGCGGCGCAGGCGGGGATTGTCGTTGACCTTCGCTTGAAGGGGGTGACAGGTACCGCGTTCCAGATTGTGGATACAAAGAAGGTTCAGTACACGTACGAAGGGTCTGGCAGTATCCAGTTTGAAGCCTGGGCGATAGTAACCGGTGCTCCGGGAAATAGCGCCTTAGAGGCATTTCAGTCCATTTATGGATCATTCTTGAGCTCGAATGTTGACGGTGGTGTGGTATTCGGCACGCTGAGTGGCTCGCTGACGCCAGTCTTCTTCAACGGGGGGGCGAGCGCAACAACGATCGGTGCAAGCGCGGATTTGGATGGAGACGGTGACCTCGATCTCGGATCAAACAATATGTCGAACCCTTCGGATGGATGGATGTTCGCTCGGGCTAGTGCGATGCAGAATACGTCGAACGCCTCGAACACGCCACCCGAAGCATTTCAGGCCTTGGCCGATGGGGGGATCGCGATCAAGTTTGCTGATCTCACGTTCACACTTACCGGCGACGTTGGTGCGCCGCCAGTGACTGCGAAGACGAATCTGGCTTGGAATTCTATCCCCGATGGCACAGTCTATAACTCGGCAGTATGGCGGGAAGATGGCGTCAGCAAATCCCCCGCTATCGGTTCCACCATTCTCTCCACCGGGCCGATTGAGATCGTGCCCGAGCCGGCTTCGATCGCGTTGGTCACCCTGTTGGGCGCCGTCGCGTTGGTGTGGTTCCGTCGCCGATAGCCTCCCGGCATGACGGATAAACGCCTCCGCGTCTGAACGTCGAGCAAAACACCCAGGGCGGGTCGCCACGACCCGCCCTGGTTCGCTTTAACAGCCCGTCGAAGAACCCAATGCCGGCTACCGCGGCCCGTCAATTGTCTGAGAGCACCCTGTTGCTGCGAATATGCAGTGGCGAGTTTTACAACGGGCTATGAAGCGCTGACGCGACGGTGCGCGTCCCTCCTAGATAATGAGTCGTCGGATGCGGCGGAGCGCGTCGCTCCAATCGCATCAATTGGGCGAGATGCGACAGAGGGCGTCGGTCGATAGCGTGCATGTTGGCGCAGGGCTTGGAGGGCCTCGCTCCATTGTGGCCGGGCAGGGCTTACCGAGCAACGAAGAACCTTGCGTCGGTTCCGCCGGGCCCGATCACCAACCGCACGGGCCGGGCGCAGCGCGGGCATCGTCCCTCGTAGGCGGTGCCCTCGCGATTCAGATAGATGCGCAGATAAACCCCGCAGCACGCGAACTGCACGCCGACATAACGGCGCGGCGAATCGATTGTTTCGCGTTGATCGGCTCGGCCGTCGCGGGGCGGCTCGCTGCTCAGATCGAGTTGTTCGCCGGGCATGGGGGTGCATCCTTTCGTTGGCAGACGCTGCGGAAAACGCCGCGCCGCCGGTCAATCGCGCGGCAGATCGTCGAGCGATTCCAGCCCGAAGAGCCGCAGGAAACGTTCCGTCGTGTAATATTGGGCCGTTCGTCGCGGTCCGGCGCGCTCGATCCTGAGCAGTTGGCGGTGGACCAATTGCGAGAGCACATGCCCGCTGGGTTTTCCCCGCAGCTTGTTGATCTCTTCGGCGGTGAGCGGCTGTTGATAGGCGACGATCGCGAGGATGTCGATGGCCGCTTGTGAAAGACGCACCTCGCGCATCTTGCCGTAGAAGCGATTGCGCAACGGGGCGAACTCGGGCCGCAAACGCAGGCGATAGCCGCTTCCTTCGGAAACGATGGCGTACGGTCGGCCGTCGGCTGCGTAGCGTGCGTTCAGTTCATCGACCAGCCCGGCGATCTCGCCCGGCGCGACGCCGCGCATCAGCTCGGCCGCGCGGGCCGGCGTGAGCGGCGAGCCGTCGCGATTGCCGACGAAGAGCATCGCCTCAAGCACCGAGGCGGGGGTAATCGGGCAGGCGTCGTCGATTTCATCGGCGTCTTCCGGGGGCGAGTCGGGCGGGCAGTCTTCCGTCGCAACCGATTCGCCCTTCGGACCGCCGTGCAATTCGCCGGCGTTCGCGCGGCGTTCTCGAAAGATTGCCGAGCCGCGTTGCAATGGGGCGCCGGCGTTCAAGTTGCCGCCTGGTGACGACGCCTCGACCGCTTGGGCCTCGGAAGCACTGCCGGCCGTTGCGGCGGGGCGTTCGCCCGTCGCGGCTGATTGTTCGCCGCCGGCCGGCGCGCCCCCGCCCATGGCCTGGGCGAAGGCGGCAGCCAGCTCTTCGAGCGAAATGCCCGGCGGCGGTTCCGGAGGTTGCGGGAATGATCGGTCGGCAGCCATGCCTGCTCTGCGTACGCTCACCAGAGATGTTCGGTCGGCCGGTGATTCGCCGCATAGTGCGGCGCCCCCACGGCTTTGTTTACACTTCGTTGGGCACGACGAACGGGGCGCGGTACTCGCGCGTCAGCAGTTTGTTCGCTTCGTCGTCGCCGATGAACTTTTCGGCCGCCGGGTCGAACTTGAGGAACCGCCCGACGCGGTACTTCGTGTCGGTCAACGAAACGCCGTTGTCTTTGAGATGTTCTTGCATTTGAGCGAAGGCTTCGGTTGCCGCGGCGTTTCCGGCAAAGGCCTGCACTCGGCGGTCGAAGGGCACGTCTTCGCCCAAGCGATACGAGATGTTGGCCAGGTGGCACAACGCGGCCGAGTAATGCCCTTCGAGGATGTGGGCGTCGAGTTCGTCGGCCTTGCGGCTGCGGACGCATTGGATGAAGTTGTCGAAGATGCCCTTGCCGGGCCCGCGCGGGGCGATGGGGCTTTTTACGCCCGGATGCACGGCCGGGGCCGGCGGGTTCCACGACGCCTTCGCGTCGAACACTTGGTTGTTGCCCACCTTGCCCTCGGTCGGCAGGCCGCGCACCTCGAATAACAGCAGCACGCCGTCGAAGTCGAAGATGGCGATTTGGGTGTTCGGGGTTTGACCCTGATCGGTGTAGCCGAACCGCCCGCCCACGCTGATCACGCTTCGGGGCAAGGTGGCGCCGGGGATGACCCAGCGGGCGACATCCATCTCATGCACGCCCTGGTTGCCGATATCGCCGTTGCCGGTATCCCAGAACCAGTGCCAATTGTAGTGAACCAGATTGCGATGGAACGGCTGCTGAGGCGCCGGGCCGAGCCAGATGTTGAAGTCGAGCGTGCTCGGCGGCTGTTCCTCGGGCTTGACGCCGATGCTGGCGCGACGCTTGAAACACGTTCCCCGCGAAACGAGCAGTTTGCCGCGTTTTCCTTCGGCGATTTCCTTGGCCAATTGCCAGGTGCTGCCGCTGCGTTTTTGGGTGCCGTGCGAAACGATGCGGTTGTACTTTTTGGCCGCTTCG
The DNA here is from genome assembly GCA_964631235.1 of uncultured Planctomycetaceae bacterium. Lineage (GTDB taxonomy): Bacteria > Planctomycetota > Planctomycetia > Pirellulales > Thermoguttaceae > JARKPK01. The sequence goes on from CAZVZX010000012.1 coordinate 41,969, forward strand.
ACGCATTTTCGCCCTTCAAATACGTTGTGGCTGCACGGCTTTTCGACATACACATCTTTGCCCGCCTGGCAGGCCCAAATCGTGATCAACGAGTGCCAGTGATTGGTCGTGGCCACGGAAACAGCGTCGAGTTCTTTGTCTTCGAGGGCCTTGCGGATGTCTTGAACGCATTTCGGCGTGACGCCGGTTTTCTTTTTGATTGCTTCGCTTCGTGCCTCGAACAAGGTGCTATCGGGATCGATCAAGTAAGTGACTTGAACGTTTTCGATTTTCAGATATTCGCCGATGTGCGCGTTGCCGCGGCCGTGGATGCCGGCCACGCCGACGCGAATCGTGTCGTTAGCGCCGAGCACGCGGCCCGACGCTTTCGTGCCGGCGATCGTAAAGCTGGTGGCGATGCCCGCCGATGCGGCGGCCTTGAGCAAAGTGCGGCGAGAGATGCGTTGTGCGGGGTTGGTCATGGATCGACCTCCTGGGGTGGGACCAGTGACGGGGAAGACGTTTGGGCGCCTCGATCGGTGGTTGCCGCCGGATGCCGGCGTCGCCGGTAGGGGCATCCGCGGCTGCCGGCGGGCCCGGCGACGGAACGCCGCCACGGGTATTACACCGCGCCGCCGGCTCGATGTCCAGCGCCGCGCATGCCGATCGACACCTTGACGAACCGGCAGCCGCGGTAAACAATACCCGAGTCTTTTTCGGGAAATCGAACCACAAGGCGGCATGGCCGCCGACAAGAACGGTGCTACCGCACCGAGCCAAGAGCCCGCTCCCGTTGGTCGCTAGGGTTTGGTCCGGAGAACGAGTGGTCCGGGTTCGTGGCGCCAGGGGCCGGTTTGTGGTTTTCCGCTGCCGGACGAAAGACGCGATTGAGGTGATGGACTGCGGGCGTCATTGCGGGTCGATGCGATCGGCGCACCGACCCGAACGGCGAGCGGACCGGACTGAAATGGCCGACGTTCTCTCTGCGTACTTGCTGACCGCTGGGCTTTGTTGGGCCGGCGATTGGGTTGCGCCTGCGCCCGGCTTCTGCGTGTCGTTCGTGCGTTTGCGGCGGTGTTCCGCCTGCCTTGCGCCGGGGCCGATGGTTCGGCTCGTTCCAGGTGCCGAATCGGTGGTTTGCGGGCCGCTGCGGCGGTGACAGAATTGGTGTGATGTCGAGCAATACAGGGTGTTGTCGCTTATGAAAATCGCAGTTGTTCGCGAGAGCTTTCCCGGCGAAAAGCGCGTGGCGTTGACCCCGGCGGCAGTCGCCCCGTTGATCAAGTCGGGGCACGAGGTGGTGGTCGAGGAACAGGCCGGAATCGCGGCCGGGTACCCAGATGCGCAGTATCGCGACAAGGGCGCACGATTGGCCTCACGGGCCGAATGTTTCGCCTCGGGCGACGTTTTGTTGCAAGTGCGCGCCGCCGGGGCGAACACGAAGACCGGAGCGGCCGACCTGCCGTTGTATCGTTCGGGACAAGTCGTCATCGCCATGTGCGACCCGCTGGGCGAACGCCGCGCGGCCGAGGAGCTGGCGGCGCGGGGAGTGGTGTTGTTCGCGCTGGAATTGGTGCCCCGCATCACGCGAGCACAAAGCATGGACGTGCTGTCGTCGATGGCCACGGTGGCCGGTTATCGGGCCGTGCTTTTGGCGGCGATTCATTTGCCGCGGCTGTTTCCGATGATGATGACGGCGGCGGGCACGCTTTCGGCAGCCAAGGTGTTCATTGTCGGGGCGGGCGTGGCGGGCTTGCAGGCGATTGCCTCGGCGAAGCGATTGGGGGCAATCGTGTCGGCCTACGACGTGCGCCCGGCCGTCAAAGAGCAAGTTCAGAGCTTGGGCGGCAAGTTCGTGGAAATGCCGTTAGACACAAAGCAGGCCGAAGGCAAGGGCGGCTATGCGCAAGAGCTGGGCGAAGAGTTCTATCGCAAACAACGGGAACTGATGGCCCGCGTGGTGGCCGAAAGCGATGTGGTGATTACCACGGCGGCGATTCCGGGCAAACGGTCGCCGGTGCTGGTGACGGCCGAGATGGTTGCGACGATGGCAACGGGCTCGGTGATCGTCGATTTGGCGGCCGAGCGCGGCGGCAACTGCGAGTTGACCAAGGCGGACGAGATCGTGCAGGTCCATGGGGTGACGATCCTCGGCCCGACGAATTTGCCGTCGGAGGCGCCGTATCATGCGAGCCAGATGTTCGCCAAGAACATTACGAACTTTTTGAACAACCTGGCGCCCAAAGGCGCGATGACGATCAACATGGAAGACGAGATCATCCGGGAAACGCTGGTCGCCCGCGATGGAAAAATCGTCCATCCGCGATTGATCGAGCAGCCGGCGGGCGGCGCCTCGTGACGTTCGCGGAACCGAATAGAAGCGCGAAGACAAGAACGCGGCTCGATTGGGGACTGCGTGCAGTCGGCCGGTTCTGCGACTGTGGGAAATGATTGAGGCAACGCGCCGGCGTTGAACACCGCGGCATTGATCCGCAGATGAGAATCGATCCGGCAATTCGGGCAATGCGGCGGGGCGATCAGGCGAAGCAAAATGGGGTGGATTCCTTCGGAGCATTGAACATGAGTTGGGCTTTCCTTCAACACGGTTGGCTTTGGGCCGCCGAGGCAGCGGCCGCGGCGAGTGAAACGGCGGCGGCCGAGGCATCGGGACCGGCGCCGATCGTCATCAACGTGGCGATCTTCGTGCTGGCGTGTTTCGTCGGTTACGAGGTGATCACCAAGATTCCGCCGCTGCTGCACACGCCGCTGATGTCGGGGTCGAATGCGATTTCGGGCATCACGCTGGTCGGCTCGTTGGTGGTCGCCGGCAGCGGGTTTGCGGCCCTGTGGTCGCGCGACGCGCTGATTTCCGCGTTGGGCTTCTTCGCCGTGCTGTTCGCCACGATCAACGTGGTGGGCGGCTTCGTGGTGACCGATCGCATGCTGGGGATGTTCAAGCGGAAGGACTGAGCAATGCAACAGAACGTGATTTACTTGGCCTATCTGGCCGCTGCCGTGTTGTTCATCTTCTGCTTGAAGATGCTCACTCATCCGCGAACCGCCGTGCGCGGCAACCTCATCGGCGCATTGGGAATGCTGATTGCCGTGGCGGCCACCGTGCCGCTGTTGATCGACGAGGCCCGGGGCCGCTCGCTGCTGACGACCTACGGCGTGCTGTTGGCGGCCGTGGGCCTGGGCGCGGTGATCGGCGCCCTGTTGGCCCTGAAAGTGCGGATGACCGCCATGCCGCAAATGGTGGCGCTGCTCAACGGGTTCGGTGGCGGTGCTTCGGTGTTGGTGGCGGCGGCCGAACTGCTGCGGCGGCAGCAGGCGGCGTCGATCGACGTTGCCATCGCCACGGTGGCCTCGGGCGTGATCGGAGCGGTTACCTTCTGGGGCAGCTTGGTGGCCTTCGCCAAACTGGAAGAACTCAAGTGGTTCCGCAAGCCGATTCACTATCCCGCTCAACAGCCGATTAATGCGGTGTTGGGCCTGATTGCCCTCGGACTGTGCTGCTGGGGCGTGTACGACCCGTCGAACGTGGTCGTCTATGCGCTGCTGGTGCTGGTGTGCTCGATTCTCGGGCTGACGTTGGTCAACCCGATCGGCGGGGCCGATATGCCGGTGGTCATTGCGATGCTCAACTCGTACTCCGGATTGGCGGCGGCGGCCACAGGCTTCGTAATTAATAATGCCGTGCTGATCGTTTCGGGCGCGTTGGTGGGGGCCTCGGGCGTCATCCTTTCGCAGTTGATGTGCAAAGCGATGAATCGCTCGCTGTTGAACGTGATTTTCGGCGTGTTCACGGCCGAGGAGGACAAGTCGAAGGCCGACGAAATCTACGGCGGCAAGGTGAAAGCCACCTCGCCGGAAGAAATCGCCATGCTGCTCGACTCGGCCCAACGCGTTGTGATTGTGCCCGGCTACGGTATGGCGGTCGCCCAAGCCCAACATGCGGTGGGCGACTTGTGCGATCTGCTCGAGTCTCGCGGCATCACGGTGGAGTTCGCCATTCATCCGGTGGCCGGACGCATGCCCGGGCACATGAACGTGCTTTTGGCCGAGGCAGAGGTGGATTACGACAAACTGAAGGAGATGGACGAAATCAACCCGACGATGGGCCAGGTGGATGTGGCGATGGTCATCGGCGCCAACGACGTGGTGAACCCACTGGCTCGGACCGATCCGAAAAGTCCGATCGCCGGGATGCCGATCATCGATGTCGATAAGGCGCGAACCGTGATCGTCGTCAAGCGAAGCCTCAGCCCGGGCTTCGCCGGCATTCCTAATCCGCTGTTTGCCGCCGATAACACGCTGATGTACTTCGCCGACGGCAAGAAGGCGATCTTAGACTTAGTCAGCGCGATCAAGCAGGGCTGATGCCTTGCGGACAGGTTCAGACGCTGCAACGTTTTTCGTTGGCGGTGCCACCGGCCGGAACGGCCCGGGGAATCTCACCGAAAAGCCCCATGAGTGATTTTGCGACCGGTGAATTCCTCTTCGGCTGATTCGTCGGTGATTGACCGGTCGAGGTCGAATCCGGCAAGGGCCACTGTGCGAACGATAGGGTAACTCAAGAGGAAGGAGTTGCCCGATCATGTCTCATGCACTCAAGTTCGCGCTGGTTGTCGGCGGTTTGTTTTCGGTCGCGGTGTTGGGCGGTGCGTTGGGGGCCGCCGACGATTCTCAAGGAGGCTCAACGGCTGAGTTTCGCCCGATCAAAGAGGCCGAGTTGCCCGAGGGCTTTCCCGCTTATACTCCGGTCGGAACGATCGAAGTGAAGCAGTATCCGGCGATGAGGAAGGCCGTAGCGGACGGTTCGAATCGGTTCTGGTCGCTCTTTCGCCATATCAAGTCGAACAACGTGGCGATGACCGCACCGGTGGAGATGCGCATGGGCGACGCGAAGGCGCCGACGGGCCGCGAGGAGTCGATGGCCTTCTTCTACGAACGCGCAGATCAGGGGTCGCCGGGCCCCGCTGGTGGGGTTGCGGTGGTTGACGACGAGGCGTTGACGGTAGTCAGCATCGGATGCCGCGGTCGGCGTACAGCCGAATCGGTCGAAAAGGCACGGCGTCAGCTCCTCGAATGGATCGCGGCCCGAAGCGATCAGTACGAAATCGCCGGTCCGTTGCGGGTGATGGGCTACAATTCGCCGTTCGTGCCGACGAACCGCCAATTCTACGAAGTTCAGATCCCTATTGCTGTGAAGGCTCCCGCTCGATGATTGATCGCTCGGTCCTATTTCTCTGCCGTTGGGCCGACCGGAGCGACTTTGATCAGCATACCGCTGCGGGCCGGTAGCACGGCTTCGAACTGGCGGTCGAACGCCCCAAGGTCTTTTTGCCGCCAGAGGTCGCGCACGGTGTGCTTGCCTTCGGCAGACCATTGGCTCCAGGCAACGGCTGCTCGCGCATCGGTTTCGCCCCGGTTGAACAGCCCGACCGCCTTCGCTCCGTCGTGCAAGTCTTTGATCATCAGGAATGTGTCTTCGTCGAGCATCACTACTCGCGCGCACTGGCCGAGCGGGTCTTGATCGACCTCGATCACCTCGGGATTGCATAGCACGTTCAAGGTGAATGGATCAAGCCGGCTCATGTCGCCGCTGTAGAAGAGCGGGGCAGCGGAAAGACACCACAGCGACATGAACGCATATTGTTCGCCGGGCGATAACGGGCAGGGCTCGGGGTGGCCCTTTCCGCGGGCGTTGCCGATATAGCCGATTTGGATGTAGTCCGGATCGTTCCACGCGCCGGGCTTCGACCACTGGCGATGCTCGGCATTCTTGATCGCTACCTCGAAGATGTTGTCGAGCTCGAACCCGAGATCGCCGCTGGTCCGCCAGCAATGGCCTCCGACCTCGGCTCCCCATTCCCACACGTTGCCCATGCCGTATTGGCACAGATTGAACACGATATCGCGGTTTTGGCGTTTGAGCAGCTCGCCCATCAACCGATAAGGACGCTGCATTCGTTCTAGGGGCGGGCTGGGGTCACTCTTGGCGATGTTTCCGTACGAGCACCAATCGTACTTCAGGAAGTCGAATCCCCAAGCGGCGAATTGCTTGGCATCTTGCTCCTCGTGGCCGTAGCTGCCGGCAAAGCGGGCGCAGGTCAAGGGGCCGGGCGAGGTATAGATGCCCGCCTTCAATCCCTTGGCGTGGATGTAGTCGGTTAGCGCCTTCATGTCGGGGAAGTGCTTGTTGGGGAGGATGTTGCCGTTGGCGTCGCGGAGCGGTCCGACGCGGAGCGGGTCGGCATTCTTCGGCGAGTTCATCCAACAGTCGTCGATGCTCACGTACTGGTAGCCCACGTCGGCCATGCCGCGTTCAACCATCGCGTCGGCAGCCTGACGCATCATTTTGTCGGTGATGCGGTCGTAGTGGGCGTACCAGTGATTCCATCCCATCGGCGGCGTTAGCGCCAGTTGGTCGCCGGAGACGATCTTCAACGCCCGCTCGTCGCGCCCTTGAGAGTTGATCGCCTGAATCTTCACGACGTATTCGCCGCGAGGCGGAGCAACACCTCGGAGGATGCCGGCATCGGCATCCAGGGCGATGCTCTCCGGTAGGTTCTCGACGGCAAATCGGATCGGCCGTTGCCCGGTGGTCGGAATGCGGAAGAGAAAGGGATTGCCCGGTCGGCATCCGTACACCCGCGGCCCATTGATCCGCGGAGCAGGGCCGGGGGCCGGGGTGAGAATGATTGCCGATTCTTGCGAACGCGGGCGATCGATCGCCCGGGGCTGAGAATCGCCGACGAGGATTGTTGCCAGTGCCCAATTGGCGTGGTCCGAATCGCGTCCGTCGCCGGCATCGGTGACTTCCAACAGCAGGTGTTTGATGCCGCGGAGATCGACATCCACCTCTTGCGGTTGGTTGCGATGTTTCATTACTCCGGAATCGAAGAGCTTCTTTCCGTCGCCGATCACGCGGAAGCGAAGCGACGCTTTGGCGCCGGCGGCATCGTCCACGCCAACCTTCGCTTGGAACCGCTCGCAGCCGCCGCCTAGGTCGATCCACAATCGGCTCGGGGCATGGGTGCCGACGCCTTGGGCGAATCGTTGCCCGGCGATGGTCATCGGCGCTTCGGTGATGGCGCGGTTCTTCTGCGGCTTCCCCCAACCTTGGCGCATCTTGCTCAAATCGAGTGTTTCGAGGCCGACGGCCTTACCGCGGTCGGCGGCTGTGGCTGTCGCTTGGGTCTTACCAACGCTGTTGCCGTCGTCGGCCGCAACTCGGGCCCGCACCGGGGCCAAGGCGGAGAACAATGTTATCAACGCAAGCGCAAGCAGCGGTTGAAACCAGGGGCGGGTCATGGTTGTTCGTGCTCCGTGAAGGCGGGGCGGGAAGGTATCGACTTTGCGGACAGGTTCGATTGTACCGGCCGTGGAAACCGCCGTGCAACGACAGGCATGGCAATTTGGTTAAACACGCCACCCGGGGCACGCGCGATTTCGCATGTCCAACACCGAAAAGGGGCAATATGGGAAACGCAGCCGGCGCGGCAGATGAGAGGTTGTGGAGTCGGCCCAACGCCTCAATAAACGAGGCCCCGAATATCTCGAAACCGATGAGCCCGGCCGCGCCCACGCGCACAATGGCGGACGGCATTCCCCGCCCCAGAGGCATGTAAATGGGTTTTCCCGTTACCGCGGGTTGGACGGCGGTGTTATAATGAATGACGATACGCGGGGCGGGCATGCGGGCAATCTGCGCAGCGGGCATTTTCGGGTGTGCCCGCGGTCTTCAAGCGAGGTTCGACTGATGGCGGAAGACAATCGGCAATCGTGGCGGCGGCGCGTGATGGCGGGCGCTTCGGTGTGTGCGGCGTTGGCTTTCGCGATGGCCGTGCCGGCGGCAGGGCAAACGAGTTTCGGCGGGAGCACCGGATCGAGTACGATGGGCAGCACTCGCACGATGAGTTCGACCGGATCGGTTGGTTCGGTAGGCTCGGCCGGCTCGGTCGGTTCCTTCGGTTCGCGTGCGCTTGGTCAAGGGGTAACGGCGGGCCAGCGGACGATGGGTCGGGGTACGACCGGCGGCAGCGCGTTCGGTTCGGCCGGGTCGGCCAATGTCGGACAAATCGATTCGGGCGAGCGATTCCTGCGGCAGAATCGGCAGGCCGGCAGCTTTGTCGGTGCCGATAGCCGCGACAATACGGCCTATTTGCTCGGCGGGCAAGGCAATGCAGCCGGTGCCCGAACCGGTGCCGCCGGCGCGCGTGGTGCCGTACAGAACTTCAACACCCGCGGAACGCAGAACTTCAACCGCGGGGCGAATGCCAATCGCGGCGGGATGGGCGGCGCCAACTTGTTCGGGGCTTTGGGCGGACTTGGCGCGCTTGGCGGAGCCCGCCGACAAACCAGAGAGGTTCGCACCGCGTTGAGTGTCGCCTTCGACCATCCGGCGATTGACGCCGACAAGGTTTCGGAACAGATCACTCAGCGACTGAACAAGTCGGAATCGGTGGCTGTTACCGGGATTCAGCGGGTCCGCGCATTGACTCCGGTACAAGCTGCTCGGGACTCGGATGGATCGCTGGTGCTGACGGGTACTGTCGCCACGGAGCGCGATCGCGCGTTGGCTGAACGACTGGCCCTGCTAGAACCCGGGGTCTGGAAAGTGCGGAACGAGATAACGGTGTCCGCTGACGCGGATCGGCCTGCGGCTCCGTCGTCATCGTCGGCACCGACGACGCCTGGCTCGCCGGCGCTGGGTATTGCGGCCCCGAAATAGCTCCCGACGCGACCGCCGCATTTGCGGGCGGTAGTACGCCTCCGCTCGGCCCCGGCATTGCCGCTGTTCCGTACGCGGCCGTTCCCGGCATTACTCCCCCGGGCGTTCCCGGCGCGGCGAATGCAGCCGGCCCTTGATTCGGGAAACCGGCCGACCCGGGCATTGCTTGCCCGAATGCACCGGGCGGCATCTGTTGTCCGTCGGTTGCCGGTGCGTATCCGGCGCCGTACGCCGAGGCATTGATCGTGCCCACGGTGTTCGTATTCCGCGTGCGCGCCGGATTCGACGGGATGTTGATCGTCGTCGTCTGCAACTTGCGCGCTGCCGGCGTACTGCCGCCGCCCGGCGACTGCATCGGTTGATTCGTCGCATGGGCCGACTCGGCGGCCTGCGGCGATTGATAGTTGGCTGCCCGCACCGAACCGGCATGGTCGGATGCGGGCGTCGGTCCTCCCGAGACCGTCTTTGCATTGTTCTCGGCAACGGCCGCGGGCGGGCCGGGCAACACGTGGCGAGTCTGTTCGCTGACCACCACTGCGCCGGCAACCGGCTCGAAGCGGACGATCAGGCTGATCTCGACTTGCGGATTGCCCACATCGTCCCACGGCAGCCAAATACTGTAGGAGTGTCCCAGGCTCGACTTGCTGTATCGATCGGCAAGCTGTTCGGGCGTGAACACGAACTTACGGTCGGGCCGAACCTTGTCGGGATCTCGGCCGTCTTCGACGAATGCATAGACGATCAACGCTCCCTCGACCTTGATCGGATCCTTGTTCTGATTGTCGTAGAACATCAATCGCCCGCCGAAACCGCGTCGCGGGGCGATTCCGGGCTGATAGAGCACGGTGTCTGTCCACATGGCGACAATCTTCGTCGGCGCCGCCGGCTTCTCGTCTTTCGCAAAGAGCGAGCCGCGCCGGTCTTTCATCCAGGTGGAGCAGCCCGAACTTGAAAGAATCGCCAGACACAACAGCGTCCCCGCGCCGGTCAGTCGAGTCCATTGTCGGCTTTTCATATCGCTACCCGAAAGTTCCGTTTCCTGCTTGTTCGATTTGATGCGGCGGCGTTCCATTGGTGGATCGGGAGGCAGCCTATCGTTGGGGCGGCTTCAACCGATCCGGTCGGCCGCGCGTTGGAATCAACGTTGATCCTTTGGACGGTTCGGCGGCTCAATAACGAGTCGGCGGATTCGCCGTTCTTCGCGGATCGGCGGCCGGCCGCATTTGGTATTGGTTTCCGTTCGAATCGACCCAAGCCCCTGAGTCGTAGATCACATCGACGGTTGCCGGGAGATTCCCCGATGCACCCGAGACCGGCGCGCCTCCGGCCGGAGGGCTGTAGGGCGCATGTCCGCCATGAATTGCACCGTAGCCCGGTGGGATGTTCGTCGGCGGCGATTTACCGTACGCCGCTTCGGGCGGTTGTCCGTATCCCGCGGGCGGCGACGGATAAGGCCCGGCAACGGGCCGGCCGTATTGGTGATACGGCGGTCCGTATTCGAATGAGCCGTCTTGATAGGCGGCGGGCTGCACGTGTCCATCGCGCCGCGGGGCAGCGGCCGGCCACCCGCCCGGCTGCTGCGGCTCAAGGGCTGGGCCGCCTGTGGGGCCGGAGGCTGCCCCGCCTGATCCGCCCGATTCGCCGGAGCGACCGTCTTGATGGTTCGAGCCTTGTCCGGTCGATGGCCCTGGTTGGCTCTGCGCAGCCGGCTGGTTCGATGCCGATGCCGACGCGGCTGTTCGCGGTGCGGGAATGATCGGCCGCGGCGAGATGGCGGCCATGTCTTGCCGACCGTTCGGTCGAGCACTGCCCTGGGGGCCCGGCGGAACAACCGGTTCTTGGGGCGCGGTCGGCGGTTCGACGGGCGGTTGCATCGAACCCGCCGGCGCCGACGAGGGCTGTCCGTGCGGGGCAGGCGTGGGAACGAATTCGCCGTTCCAGGCACCCGGTGCGACCGAGTTCGGCACAATGATCCCGGCCGGGTTCGTGTCGGGATAGACGACGGCGGTTTCGGCATCCGACCAATTATCGGTGCGGCGGCGGCCGCCTTCGGTTCCGTGCATCGCGAGCACGTCGCCGAGGCACCAGTGCATCCGCGCCGATTCGAGCCGTTTGATCCGTTCGGCGTCGGCCTCGGTGCGCACGATGTGCGGAGTCATGATGATCAGCAGTTCCGATTTCTGATCGCTCACGCCGTCGTAACGGAACAGGTAGCCGAGCACGGGGATATCGCCCAGCAAGGGCACCTTGCGGTGGAATTCGGCCTTGCGGCGATTGATCAAACCGCCGAGTACGATCGTTTGGCCGTTGGCCGCCGAAACAGTCGTTTGGGCGGTAATCGTGTTGATTCGCGGCGAACGAATGACCTGTCCGGTGGCGGAGATCGACACGGGAATGCCCTCGGCCTCGGGGCCGACTTCCGACTTCTCGGCGTCGATTTCCATAACGATCAGGCCTTCCGGACTGATTCGCGGCGTAACGCCCATAATCAGGCCGACGTTTTCCAGCGTAATATTGTTCACCTGCGCCGTTTGGTTGACGGAGGTTCCCACGATCCGCGGCACCCGTTGGCCGACTTGAATGAAGGCCGGCTGGTTGTCGAGGGTCATCACTTGCGGCCGGCTGAGCACTTCGAGCTTGCGGCATTCCTTCAGGGCGCGAATCAGCACGCTGACGCTTTCACTCGACGCAGTGAGCACCAGGCCGCCGAAGCCGAGTTCGTTATTCTGTCGGCCGAGCGAGAAGTGCGAAATACCTTGCGTGCCCACCAGTCCCGAGGTGCCCGTCCCGCTGCTTTGCCCAAGCGGCTGATTGTTGAAGGCGAAGCCCGGCGTGTACGTGGCCGAGGCGATGTCTTGGGTGGTGGCCACCGGGTTGCCGAACTGGTCGTAGGTTGTCCGCGTCAAAGTGGTGATGTTGCCCAGCAAGCTGCGATCGAAGAGGATCGAGTCTTGCAGGCCCAGCTCGACGCCGAATTCGTCCGTCTTATTCAGCGCCACTTCGGCGATGAGCACTTGGATCATCACCATCGGGGGGCGCTGGTCGAGTTCCTCGACGATCTTCTTGATCTCGTCGAAGTAACGGGGCGTGGCACTGACGATCAGGCTGTTGCTGACCGGTTCGGGCACGACAACCACTTCGCGCTCGATTTGCTCGAAGGGGCTGAGCAGGCCCGGGGCCACCTGCTGCACCTGCCGCTCGGTTTGCAGGAATTGGTTGATGGCCGTGGCAACATCCGTGGCCGGAGCGTTCTTCAGCCGGTAAACCACGCTGCGGCGGTGGCGCACGTCGCTGTCGTCCAGCCGCAACAGGATGGCTTCGACCACTTGAAGATCGGATGGCGTCCCCGAAGCAATGATGCTGTTGGTGCGCACATCCACGGCAAATCGCAGGGTGACGATCTGGTTTTCGCCGCTTACGGATCCGAGCTGCGCGCCCAATTGGACGGTCGGGCCGGTTTGCGCCCGGGCGAACAGCGCTTGAAGCATCTCGGCCAGCGAGGTGGCATCGCCATTGACGATGGTGAACACCTTGATCTGAGCCTCGGCGGCTGGCAGTTTGTCGAGCTGATGGATCAATGCCTCGATCAGCTCCATGCTTTCGGCCGGCGCCGAAACAAGCAGGGCATTGGCCCGCGTGTCGGCGGTGATCCGCACATCGGTCAGAATGCCCGATTCGAGCTTCCGCTGGCCCTTGGTATCGACCGTGACGAAGCGAAGCATCATCGACTTTTGATCTTGTGTTCGTTGCAGCCCGCCTTGCTGCTGCGCGGCCGGAGAAACCGGCGAAACGCCTGGAGCCGCTGTCCCGGTTCGCCCGACGAGCGACTGGCCGCTGACAGCCGCCTGAAGAATCGGGGCCAACTCCTCGGCCAGCGAGTTCTCTAAACGGATGACGCGCAGCTCGTTGACCGCCGCGCTGGTCGGCGTGTCCAATCGTTCGATCAGGGCGGCGATTTCGAGCATGTCGCGCGGGCTGGCTTGCACCACCAAGGCATTGCTGCGGAAATCAGCGGTCGCTCGAACCCTGGGCCCCAATCCGCCGCGGGCCGCATAGAATTCGAGCACTGCCTGTTGAGCGGCCAAGGCGGCCGCATACCGCAACTGGAAAACGCGGAATTGCGTTTCGGGATCAACCGGCCGATCGAGCTTCTTCACCAAATCAAGCACCGTTTGCACGCTTTCGCGGCGACCGATCAACAGCAAAGCGTTCGGTTTCACTAAGGCATTGATGCTGACGAACCCCTGGCGCAAGGCATAAATTTGATCGTAAAGCGGGGCGATCAACTCCGTCAGTGCGCCGCAATCGACATGCCGCAATCGATAGACCAGAATCAGCGGTTCGGTTTCGGCACTGAGTTGTTCGATCTGTTCAATGACTTCCATCACCCGCTCGACATCGCGCTGATGGCCGCGCAAGACGAGCACATCGAGGCCTTCGAGCATCTCGACCTGCACCGGGCCGATCATCCCGCCGCCCGGCGGTGCCGTGCCTGCCGCCGGTTGCCCCGGTTGCCCGGCTGCGGGGCCGTTGGTTGCCCCGGGTTGCGGTTGCGGCTGGGGTTGTGGTTGCGGCTGGGGCTGCGGCTGGTTGTTGGTGCCCGGCTGCGCACTGGTGACGCCGGGAGCGGCCGGAGCAGCCGCAGGGGGCGCTTCGGCTTCACCCTCGCGCTGAAAGAGCACGGTAACCATCGGCACCCGTGCCTGCCTGCCGGCTTCGCTGGTGGCCAGTGCGGCGGCCAATCGCTGCGCGGTGTTCGGGGAACTGCGCTCCATGGCTACGGTCCGCGTGATCCGTTCGGGGCCGGCGTCCGGCGAATCCCATGCCTGGATCAGACGAGTCAGCCCGTCGACGGCGCCGGTCGGACCGCTCAACGTAACGCGATTGGTCTGCTGCTGGACGTCGATTCGAACATTGCCATTGAGCACGTAGCTTGTCACGCCCAACTCGCGGCTTTGCGCAGTGGTCAATCGCTGACCGAACAGCCCGAGCAACGATTCCTCGATCTCGCGCGCAGCATGATGACGCAAAGAGACGACCGAAGAAGCCGTTGCCGGTCGCGAAGTCGTCGCTCCCGACGGCGCGGCTGCTGCCGAAGGTTGTGCCTTCGGGTTATCCGCCCGAACTCCGCCGGTGGCCGACGGCCCCTGAATCTGTGCGAGCCGAGCGGCTACCGACTGCTGCACATCGAGCGGGCCTTGAACGATGATCTGACCGCTCCGTGGGTCAGAAGCCACTCGGACATCGGCGCGGCCGGCCCATTGCGATCGTAGCTGGCTGACCAGCGAATCGATCTGTTCCGGGGGAACACGATACGCGCGGATTGTTGTTTCCGCAGGCTGCGCTTGTTGAGCGGAGGCGATGCGCGAGCCTTCACCGCACGCTGCAATGGCCAAGCCGGCGATCAACAGCTCGGCAAGAGACAAACGAAATAGTCTGGCGGCGGGATTGGCGGCACGGGGAATCGAAGTCATGGGATCTTCTACGACCGTCGTTCATGGTTTCCCCCCCACCATCTCGCGGCGCGTCGCACCATGCGAAGCGCAAGGTTTACGCAGGACGTAAAATCGGCAAACAATGCCCAGATATCCAATCTTTACGCCGGATTTCTTGGCGATTTGCTAAAGACCACGTTGCGTGGCCTTTCCCAAATTGCCTATCCTTCTTGGCCGTTGCAACGCATGTATTCGATGGCCCGTTCCGCGACCAGTTGACGTAGCGTTGCCACGCGGAAGATAAGCGACGGAGACTCGTCCCAAGAGTCCGCCGATAGAGTCCGCCGAAATCGACACTCGATAGGCCGGGCTTCGATGAATGAGCGATTAGGCGGTTGAGGCTTGGGGCAGCGAAGGGCTTCAAACCAACGTGGCACGGCGGCTCGGCGGGATCAGTCGCTCGGTCGGCCCGCCAAAGGGATTCCGGCCAGCGTCCCGGGCCGGTTTGACGGCACAACGCTGCCGAGACGTTTCGTCATCAACGTCTTTGAATCTTGATTTCGAGGGCGAGCCATCGACGTATTCCCCGAGACAACAACGCTGCTTATCGCGCACGAATACCGCTCTTATTGCGAGAGAAAATCCTCGTCTCGCCTCAACGCAACCGATGAAAAGCTCTGCATAATTGCGGAAGCGGACGCCAGCGCAGCAAAGCGGCTCTCTTGCGTGCAGCATTTGTTTGGCCGTTTTCCGAGTCTAGCGATCTATCTACGTTCGCCCAATCGGGAAGATGCCCGATTGGTGAGCACCGCGATCGGTTGTTCGCCGACCCGCGTTCATCATTCCGTCGGTCGCGGCCATTTTGTGGAATGCATAATCACTTGAAAATCGTTTTGATGCTCGGCTTCGGAAATAGCGTTGACGGACGGACGTATTCCGTCTCGCTTGAGTCGTTTCGTCGTCGCTTGAGTCTTGTCGTCGAGAAGAGTCGTGGTTGCTGATTACCTTTCTCTTCATTCAGTGCCTGCCGGATGCAAGAGAATCGATTGAAACGACGAATGCAGGCGAATATCTTTTGCGAGCCGGTAGGACGATTCCAATTTCTCGATACGGCATTTGCATTTCCGCCGATTGCGTTGCGCTCAAGTGGTTTTGCAAATAGTTCTTCACAATGACAGAAGCGGTCTCCGTCGCAGCGAATCGACCTTCTTGCGTGCAGTTCTCCTTGAAACCGCTTTCGCGGTTGTGTTTATGACACTGGAGAGCCCCAGAGGAACCTGTCGACACCTAACGGTGGACGATGGCGGCACGTACCAAAATAAATCCACGGCGGTCATGGCGCTTCGCTGCGACGATCGCAATGTGCGATGATGGCGAACGAACATTCATTTGATTCGATTGCTCTCGCGCGGTTTTTTGGCAAGCGGCCTTCGTTGATGAGAAAAAATTTTTTCGATCGGTAGTCCGACATTCGCATTCGCCGTTCGCTTGTCTTCAATCGCGGCGCATCGCCAAGCAGATGGCGCGTGCGCGATCGCATCGTTGCTGAACGACGCGAGATCACTCCCGGCTACCAAGGAAGCGGACAAAGCAGCGAACGCCCGCGGAGAGAAACACAAAGAGAATTACTCGCGTCCGTTGGAATGCGCAGCCTGCACAGTATTAGTGTGAAGACACTAATGAGTCCGATGAGGCTTTTCTGGTGCTCGGTGCGGAAGCCTGTTCGCGATGCCGTGTGGGACTTGTCTGACGGCGTGTTTCTAAGTGCTTGTCGCAACGAAGCTTGCGACAGCTTGTCGGTCGTTGTGCGTTGCGGAGGTTCCCTGCCGGGCCTCTTTGCGGCAACGGCGTGCGGCCGAGCATGAACGCCGGGGACGGCCGGGCCGGCCGACGCCTTGTTGTCAAGCGAGGTTGTCTTGCCGTTGGAAGGTCTCGCCGCAACGCCGCCGGCGCTTGTGTGACGTGCAATGCACGCTTGACGAAACGGTCAGACGTCGGTCTGAACGAGCTGGATGATTGACGGTGCCATCTTCACGCGCGTGCGAAATGCGACGCAACGTCGAGCGGACCGCGGCGGCGACTCAACGGCGAGTTGCGATCGCGGCAAGAGGCGGAAACGGTCTTGGTTCGCGACGATTGAGCTTGAACAAATCAGAGATTTCGATACGATCTAACACAGTTGCAGCGTGCATTGCATCGGAAGTGCGGGTGCCTGCTGCGGCGGTCGCTCGGGCATGGTTGCTCGGGTGACAACACGGGATAACAGCGGCGACTTGTTTCGGCACGATGAGGTGCCGGTGGCAGGATGTCGCAACGTTTCGTTGTTTGTTTCCGTGGCGAACGGTGGCCGGTGCGGTCCCAGCCCGCATTGGGTTTCACCTGAGCCGAACCCTTTTTAGGAGGACTTTGCGGTGGCCAAGAAGAAGGCAGCCAAGAAGGTTGCGAAGAAGGCAGCCAAGAAGACGACGAAGAAGGCGGCCAAGAAGTAAGGCCCGCGCTTTCCGCCGAACTCGCATGCGGCGGATTGCCGTTGATCTTCTCAACTGCTCCGACGAGAAAGAGACGCCCGGCACGGCTGACCGGGCGTTTCTAATTTCTTGGGCCGATCTTCGGAAGAACGTTTGCCACTGGGGCAAGCGGCGATTCTCGGGCGGGCAGCGGACGGTGGGCCGCGACACCCCGGCGGTTGCAAGTCGGGTAATCGCTTAGTCGGCCGCGTGGGGAGCGAGTTGACCGGCCATTTCGCTCAGCGCGTTGCGCGCGGCACGCTGTTCGGCCTCTTTCTTGCTTCGGCCCCAAGCGGCGGAATACTGGTTGCCCGCCACCATGGCCGCGATCTTGAAGCACTTGCTGTGATCGGGCCCTTTCTCGTCGAGCAATTGGTAGATCGGGGTGGCGCCCAAATCGCGCTGGGCGACCTGTTGAAGGAGCGACTTGTAGTTGTTCCCCGTTTCCCCATCGACGGCAGCCTCGATTTCCGGCCCCATGTGGCACAGTACGAACTGGCGGCACGCGTGGTTGCCGCCATCGAGGTAGATGGCCGCCACAAGCGATTCGAATACGTCGGCAAGCACCGATTGGGGAACGCACGGACTGGTGGTCATGCCCTTGCCGAGGATCAGCACGTCGTTCAGCCCAAGCGACTGGCTGATGCGCGCGCAGGTTTGCCGACTGACGACGACCGATTTGACTTTGGTCAGGTCGCCTTCCAAATAGTCTGGGAATTGGTGGAAAAGCTGCTCACAGACGATCGCGCCGAGCAGGGCATCGCCGAGAAACTCCAGGCGCTCATTCGAAAGCAAGCGATGATCGGCTCCCGAGGCATGGGTTAGCGCCGACTGAAGCAGCCGTTTGTCTCGAAAGACGTAACCGAGTCGTCGTTCGCAATTTTCGAGCAATGCGGAAAGCTCGGAATCACTGATTGAAGAGTGGTCGATGCTCATGCGTGCGGATGGAGCCGTGCTGCGGCCGCGTGCGCGAAAACGGCGGCTCGCTTGGCATCGGGAACAAAAGCGTCTTTTCTCGAAGAAGCGAGTTGCCGGCGGGCCCGCGTCGCGGACGACAGAGGAATCACCCGACGATCGGCCCTTCCGAATGCTCGCTTCTGCCTCCCACTCTCGCCCCCGAACGGCAACGCAACGCAGGCATTCGCGAACGAGGGCGACCCCGTCCCGCGGTTTGCCTCGGCCCATTCCGTTGTTCGCTCGAGTCTCGGCGCAGAGGCCCAAACGAACAACGCAATTCCCCGATCGCTTGCGGCAACTTCTCGCGGTCGAGTCTGTTGCCGCTGCCGCGTTACCCCCAAGAGGGCGATTTCCATTCAACCTTTTATTCAACTTACGACCGGCGGGCATTTGTGTCAATGTCAAGCCCGCCCCTCATAGGTGGCGAGATGGCCTCGGCACGCGGCAGGGCAACAGCCGGCGACGCTGCCGTTTGCACGCAATCCATTCCGTTTCAGAGGGCCGATTGCGGCAGGTTTGATCCGCAGGAATCCGGCTTTTCCTCTTCACCCCCTAGCCGATCCCCAGGCAGCGTGGCAAGATAGGGCGGCAGCGAGGAACGACGAACACTGCTTTCCGGCAGCCGGCGGTGGGGCCGCATGTTGCCGAAGCCAAGTTTGCCCGAATTCGGCCGGCGATGGCCTGCGGAAGGCCGAACGCGCTTCAGTCGTTTGGGCGGGGCGGAATGCTGATGGCTTGTGCCTGCAACGGTTTACGTCGTTGTTACGCTGCGGCTGGGCAAACGGTCGCGTTGCGATAGGGAGACCTCTTGATGGCGGCGGAAATCGCGGTCGTACTGGCGGCCGGCAAAGGCACGCGGATGAAGTCGGAGCTTCCCAAAGTGCTCTTCCCGGTGCTCGCCAGGCCGATGATCGATTATGTTCTCGATGCACTGAGCGCGGCAGGGCTTGCCCGAATCGTGGTGGTGGTTGGGTATCGGGCCGAGATGGTCCGCGGGGCGATCGAGGGGCGCTCCGGGGTCGAGTTCGCCCTGCAAACCGAGCAGTTGGGCACCGGACATGCCGTGATGGCCTGCCGCAGCCAACTCGAAGGGCACGACGGGGCCGTGCTGGTTGTCGCCGGCGATGCCCCGATGATTCAGGCCGATACCGTTCGGCGATTGCTCGACGAGTTCCATCGCACGCAGCCCGCCTGCCTGCTGGGAACGGTTCGGCACCCGAATCCGGTCGGGCTAGGGCGAATTGTTCGGGATGCGTCGGGCCGCTTCGTCGGCATCGTTGAAGAGAAAGACGCTACCGAAGAACAGCGGGCGATTACCGAAGTGAATATGAGCTACTACGTGTTCCAGTGTTCCGATCTGCTCGGGGCCCTGGAGCACTTGCGCGCCGACAATGCCGCCGGCGAGTATTACATTACCGACGTGCCGGCCGTGCTGGCGGCTCAGGGAAAGAAGATCGAAGCCCTTTGTGTGCTTCAGCCGTGCGAGGCGTTAGCTGTCAACAACGTGCAGGAGCTTGCCGCAGTCGAGGCAGAGCTGCGCCGCCGCGGCGGTGTGCCGAACTGAGAACTGCGGGCAGGACGGGAACGAGTAACCGAGCGACTTCCGACAAGAAAGCGACCGCCGACCGCCCGCCTGCGACGGTCGGCACGCGGAAGAGGCGGCTCGATCGCCACGCTTGCCACGCTTGACTGCCGTTTCCGGCTTCGGAGAAGTATCGAAACAGAGTGGAACCAGACTATGGACTCGATGAAGGTATTTAGCGGTCGGGCCCACCCGGCGCTGACGGCGGCCATTTGCGATTATTTGGGCTTGCCGGTGGGCCGAGCGCTGATCGGCAACTTTCCCGACGGGGAGATTTCGTGCAAGATCGACGAAGACGTGCGCGGACGCGACGTGTTCATCGTGCAACCGACGTGTCCGCCCGTCAACGAAAATCTGATGGAACTGTTGATCATGATCGACAGTTGCGCGCGGGCGAGTGCCGAACGGATCACGGCGGTTATTCCCTACTACGGCTATGCCCGGCAAGACCGCAAGGATGAGGGCCGCGTTCCGATCACGGCCAAACTGGTGGCCAATTTGCTGACCCGGGCGGGAGTGGACCGAGTGCTGACGATGGACATGCACACGGCTCAGATCCAAGGGTTTTTCGACATCCCGGTCGATCATCTTTATGCGGCCCCGGTGATCGACGAATACATTAAGACGACGTTGTGCCTTCAAGACGACGATTTTGTCGTTGTCAGTCCCGACGAAGGGAGCATCAAGCGGGCGTTGGCCCATATGGCTCGCCTCGGCGGCCGTTTGGCGATTATCGACAAACGCCGCAGCAGCGCGGAGAACACGCGCCAGGCCAACGTGGTCGGCGAACGGATCGAGGGACGAATCGCGCTGATTTTCGACGACATGATCAGTACGGCGGGCTCGATTTGCGGGGCGGCTGAGGTGATGCGGCGCGCCGGCGCCCGAGCCGTTCACTTGGCGGCGACCCACGGGCTGCTGGTTGGCGGCGCGGTGTCGCGGTTGCAGGCGGCGCCGATCGACAGCCTGATCATTACCGACACCGTGCCCACCCCCGCCGAAAAGCGTTTCGAGAAGCTCAAAATCCTTTCGGTGGCGCCGATGCTCGGCGAGGCCATCAAAAGGATTCACCGCAACGAATCCGTGAGCAAACTCTTCCGGTAGCCGCACCGCGGACAAAAGATCCCCCGGGCCACTGGGCAAGAAAGCATGGAAGCATTGGAAGGATCGGAAGCTCCAAAGCTCCCGAAGCTCCGAAGCTCCAAGCTGATCTTGTTGAAATGCCGCGGATGGAGTAGATTCCGGCACGTTGGCAATTGCGCGCTTCGGGCGGCCCGGCACACGGGCGACGCACCACAGAGGTCGCCTTTGGCGACGGACAGGCCCAGCGGCGGCGCGATGCGACGGGAGACAAGGCGGCAAAAGCTTGCCAGGAAACAGGTTGCGAACTGTTTCCCGGCGGCCGTTGTCATCCACAAGGGCGGAAAGGAATCCTCACCATGCGGACGACCCTGGGCGAATTGGCGGCGTTGGTATCTGGGGTGGTTGTGGGTCGGGCCGACCGTCAGGTGAGCGGGGCCGCCCCCTTGGCGGACGCCCGGCCTGAAGACATCACCCTGCTCGATGGCAGCGATCGTTCGCACCATCCGGTTACGCGGGCGAGTGCCGCCGTGTGCCCCAAGGGGTTTCGCGTCGAGGGCTTCGACCTGATCGAGGCGGACGACCCGCATGCGGCCTTCTCGACGATCATTCGCCGGTTTCGGCCTGCGCGACCGCGACCGCGAATCGGCGTCAGCCCGTTGGCATTCGTCAGTCCTTCGGCCCTGATCGGCGAGGATGTCGATATTCACCCGTTTGCCTCGATCGGCGACGAGGCGGTGATCGAACGCGGCGCGACGATTCATTCCGGCGTGCGGATCATGGCCGGCGTGCGCATCGGCGCCGAGGCGGAGATCTTTCCCAACGCCGTCCTGTACGAGAACACGGTGGTCGGTCCGCGGGCGATCATCCATGCGAATGCGGTGCTGGGAGCGTACGGCTTCGGATACACCTTTGCCGACGGACGACATCGTCTGACGGCCCAATTGGGCAACGTGGTTGTCGGGGCGGATGTCGAGATCGGCGCCGGTACGACAGTGGACCGCGGCACCTACGGTTCGACGGTGATCGGCGAGGGGACGAAGATCGACAACCTCGTGATGGTGGCGCACAACTGCCGCATCGGGCGGCACAACATGCTGTGTTCGCAGGTGGGCATCGCGGGCAGCACGACCACGGGCGACTATGTGGTGATGGCCGGCCAGGTCGGCGTGCGCGATCACGTGCATATCGGAGATCGTGCCGTGCTGGGAGCGAAGGCCGGCGTTGTCAACGATATTCCCGAGGGCCAGCGCTACATCGGCATTCCTGCAACGCCCGAACGCGATCAAAAGATCAAGCAGGCCGTGTTCTCCAAGCTGCCCGAAATGCGGCGCGACCTGAAGGAGTTGCAGGCTGCGGTGGAGCGAATCGTTGCCGCGTTTCCCTTGCCGCCGTCCGCCGATGAGTCGGGAGACCGAGGCAATCGGGCGGCTGCATAGAAGGGGTTGCGGCGATCGGTTTGCGGCGATCGAAGCGGAGCCTCTCGGCGACCGGCCCGAAGCCGAGCGAGCTGGCGGGCCGCATTTGACAGTCATCCGGCGAGCCGACCAAAAGCGCTGAGCGAATGGCTCGGTTTGCCGCTTTGTTGCGAACAGCGGTTTTCTTACGAATGGGACGTTGTTGCGACCATGGCGCTCGAGTCCGGCAACACACAACGAAAAGTAGGACTCCTGGCCGGATGGGGAAAATTCCCGATCCGGGTTGCCGAAGCATTGCGGGCTCAGGGGTACGAAACATACTGCTTGGGCGTGTCGGGATTCGCCGATCCGGCCTTGGCCGAACTGTGCCACGACTTCCGATGGAGCGGGCTGGCGAAGTTTGGGCGTGCGATCCGCTACTTTCAGCGTCACGGCGTTACCGATGCGACCATGGCCGGCAAGGTTCATAAGGTCGTTCTTTTTCAACCGTGGCGATGGTTTCGCCACTTGCCCGACTTGCGAACGATCCGTATGTTCATTCCGCACTTTCTCACCCGACGCAAGGACTGCCGCGATGATTCGCTGCTGACGGCCATCTGCGACGAATTCGCGCGCGAGGGAATCCGATTCGGCCCGGCCACCGATTACGCTCCGCAGTTGCTGGTGCGTCGGGGGCAGTTGTCGGCCCGAGGACTGACCCCCTGGCAAAAGAAAGACGTGGTTTTCGGTTGGCGGCTGGCCCGCGAAATGGGCCGGCTCGATGTGGGCCAAAGCGTGGCCGTTCGAGATCAAGCGGCACTGGCGATCGAGGCCGTCGAGGGAACCGATCTGTGCATTCGCCGCGCGGGCGAACTGTGCCGTGCCGGCGGCTTCACCGTTGTCAAAGTGGCCAAGCCGCAACAGGACATGCGGTTCGATGTGCCGACGATCGGCCTGGGCACGCTGGAAACCTTGCGTGCGGCCGGCGGCAAGGTGTTGGCGATCGAGGCCGGCCGAACGATCATCCTCGACGAGCCCGAGGTCATCGCCTTTGCCGACAAACACCGACTGACGCTCGTTGCATTGACCGACGACGATATCGCGGCGATGGCCGGCTGACCGGCGAGGCCGATGTGCGACGTTGGCTGCGATGCAGTCGTTTAGGCCCAATCGAGGCCGGTATTCCGGCGGATCCGTTCCTCGTAGTTGCCCAGCAGTCCGCCGATCACTTCCCAGCCGTGCGGCAGGCGAATCTCGACGTCGCCCTGCCGATTGACGCGGACGATGCTCTCGTCGTTCAGCCCCACCTGACGCAGGGCCGCCAGCGGCACTTCGTCGTCGTGCAGCAACTTCAATAGCGTCTTGCCCGACATCTCAATGAACTGCATCGGGAAATGCCCCTTTTGATCAACCGACAGTCGCACCAATGACCGCGAGCCCACGCAACGATACGAACCGCAGGCGACCGCAGCGAAACGCCGTTTGGCAGGCGCCGTGATGATTCGTGCGGAGCGCCCCGGCGTCTTTCGTGCCGCAGAAAACCACTCCGTTTTCCGCGTGCCGTATAGATCGTATCATCGCGCCGGTCGGCCGGTCAACGAATCGTTCGTCGCCCCGGGCCGGTTGCTACGGCGCGGCAGCGTCGTCGCCTGGGGCCAGATCGTCCTCGGCATCGTCGTCATCTTCTTCGATCGCTGCGGGCGGACAGGTCTGTTGAACTACTCGGCCGAGACGGATGAACTCCTCGACGGAGAGCTGCTCGGCCCGACGTTGCGGATCGATGCCGGCTTCGGCCAGAACGCGATCTACCGCGGGCTTGTCGAGCAATCCCTTGACGGCACTGAGCAACTCGGCGCGAACGAACTTTCGCCGATGCAAAAACATCGATCGGACGAACCGATGGAAGAACGCCAGATCGCCGATTCTCTCGCGGAGCCGCCGATCGAACTGCACCCGCACAAAGGCCGACGAAACCTTCGGCCGAGGCCAGAAGACCTCGCGGGGCAAAACCCGTAGAATCTCGACGGTTGCTTGGCTTTGGAGCCAAACGCTCAGCGCTCCGTAGTCTTTGGTGCCGGGGCGCGCTGCCGCACGATCGGCCAATTCTTTTTGGATGGTTACGGTCATCGACTCCGGCGGATCATCAAGGGCAAGCAGGTTCATGATCAGCGGGGTGGCGATTGCGTAAGGCAGATTGGCCGCCAGCTTCCACGGGCGGCGTGCCTCGCGGCGTTGGGCCACCGCGGCCAGAACCCCGGCGTCGAGTTGGTGCTTGCCCTGAAGAATGTCAGCCCGAATGAGCGTAACATTCGAAAAACCGGCCAACTCTTCACCGGCCAGTTGATGCATCGCTTGATCGATCTCGACGGTGATCACGTGCGCCGCAAGGGCGGCCAGCCGTTGCGTAAGCGAACCGGTTCCGGTGCCGACTTCGAGCACGACATCATCCGGCGCGATTCGCGCCTCGGTCGCCAGAACATCAAGCAGATTCAAGTCGATCAAAAAGTTCTGCCCGTACTGCACCCGCGGCCGGATGCCCACTTCGGTGAACCGGCGTTGAAGGTAGCTGAGGGTTTGTCGCGGCGAACGGTTTTCCATCATCGGGCTCAAGGTTCTTTTCGGGGCGAGGCAGCCTGGTTCGATTTCGGGCGGTCGTTCGGGCGGAGTCGATTCACGCAATGCAGAAATCGGCCGCCCTCCCGGGATAAAGCGATTCAGCAGGTGCGCCGCAATGCCGAATCATTCGGCGTCGCTTGCGGCACGATTCGGCGCAATTCGCATCGAGCGGCTCAAATCATCGAAATCACCCACCAGGCGGCCAGCATGGCGGCCACGCCGGCGGCCACGGCAATAGCGATCTTCACGGCCGAAACCGGTTTGCTGCCGGTAATCCGACCGGTTTGACCGTTCATCACAAAGCGATAGTGCTTGCCTCGATAGCGATAGGTCAGCATGTACACGGGCAACAGGACGAGATCGGAATTGATGTCGCTGAATTGCGTCTTGACAACCAGCCCGCGATGCTCGTCGCCGGGCAGGTGATTGGCAACCGCGTTCTGCTCGCGGCGTTGGAACTCTTCGGTGGCGATCGTCAACGCTTCTTCGCGGGCAACGGAGTATTCTTCGGCGGCCCAGCCGGCGAGGAATTGCGGACGGTAGCGCTTTAGGGCAGCCAAGCGGTACGGCTGCATCCGCAAGGCCACCTGATGGGGCAATCCGCCGCTGGCCGAAATCAAAAACCCGCTGTAATACGCGTGATGGCCCCCGCGGAGCGGCCACCATTCCGTCTCGCGGACCCGCCGCGTTTTTGTCACGGTCTTGCCGTTTTCCACCGTGGTGTAGGTTTCCGTTCGGTACCAGTACTCGCCGATCTGCGCCGACCAGGAACTGCGGGCCAGCAAGGTGAACGACCAAAACGGCACATACACCCCGCGCAACTGCTCAACGATCTCCGCACGAGTCAAATCGCGCGGGCGAAACCATGAATTGCTTTGGAACCACTTGCGAAAGCGGTCGCGGGCGTCGTCCAGCGGAATGGCAAACCCGATGACGAATTCGGGATCTTGCCGGCCGGTTTCCGCCGGGGGCAATTCGATCACATAGGTGGAATCGCAGAACGCGCACACATAACTGCGTTGATTGGGGTCGATTTGGACCTCGGCGCCGCAGTTGTTGCATTTCAGATGCCGCGTTGCCGTCTTGGCTTCGCCCGCTCGATCCTCCTCGGTTGCGTCGCGCACCGTGCCGCAGGCCGGGCAAAAACGGTCGCCGCCTTCCAGGGGCGAACCGCACGCTCGGCAGGCCGACGCACCGGCGCTGGGAAGCGGCAAATCGGGCGCAAGCTCAACGTCGTAAATGTCCGGCGTGCTGACGGCCATCGAACGCTCTCCCGGCGATCGTCTCGGTGAACCAGTTGCGTCCACGGGATATTGCGGCAGGCCCTCGCCTGGCGCACCGCTTGCAACTCGGCCTATTGTGTACCTCCCTCGGTACTTCTGCAAGCAGAGCGGACATGTTCACGATCTTCGGCGTACCGTTTCCGGACGGCGACCTTGAGCGTAACGGTTCAGACTAAGGTGAAGACCCACCGGTTCCTGTCGCCGTGCAACACTATTCGCGCGGCCGCACGGAACGATTACAATAAGAGCCGAGCGAGGTTTGCCAGTTGGTGCCGTTGGTGCGTTGGTGCAGAGAATCGGCAGCGCCGGTTGGGATGTCGTGGCTGCACCCGCCGAGAGCAGCGAGACAGACGCGTTTCAACGCGCGAAGTCGTCGATGCGGAACGAGTCGGCTCGAGTGGGCAGCGTCGCTCAATCGACGGCGATGGCGGGATAGAGCGGGGTTTTCCGGGCAAACGCGGCAGCGGCGGGATGGTCATCTATCGTTCGTTTCGCAACACGGATCCGCCGTTGCTGGCCGAGCTGCTGCGCGCCCATGTCGGCCGAATCGATCTTCCGTCGCACATTACGGTCGATTTGCTCGAACAGCTCGTCTTCGCCAAGCTGTATTTCGACTATGCCGGGCTGATCTTGGCCTGTGAGGGCGACCGGCTGCTTGGGTTCGTCCATGCCGGTTTCGGGGCGGATGTGTCGGGCGATCGGCTCGATCGAAGCATCGGTGTGATCGCTTGGCTTCTGATGCGGCCCGACGCGGCGAGCCCCGAGTTGGCCGGCGAATTGATTCGACGGGCCGAAGACTATTTGCGGCAATGCGGTGCGCAGCGAATAATCGCCGGCAGCCTTCGGCCGAATTGCCCGTTCTATGCCGGCATTTTGGGCCTGGCCGAGCCGCCCGGGGTCAGCCAGTTTGACGAAGCATTCGAACGGGCCCTGTTGACGCTGGGATTCCATCCGCAATTGCGCACGATCACCCATCAGCGAACATTGCCCGATTTCGAAGCCCCGATCGACCGCCGACAAATGGAAATCCGGCGGCGGATGATCGTCGAGGCGACGGTCGATCTGCCCACGCGCACCTGGTGGGAGACATGTCTTTGGAATGAGTTCGAGCTGACGCGGCTCGACCTGATGCCCCGCGGCTCGAAACAGCCGGCAGCCTCGGCCGTCTTTCGCGCGCTCGAGGCCGCCGGTTCTTCCACGGCGTACCGCGGCGCCGGACTGATCGACATCACCGTCGATGAGAACTACCGGCGCAGAGGACTAGCCGTCTATCTTCTCAGCGAGGCGTGCCGTCAATTCTCGCGGCAGGGAATGACGCACCTGTTTGCACTGGTGCGCACGGGCGATCTGCCGGCCGAGGGCTTGCTCGCCAAGGTCGGCTTTAAGCCCGCGTTCCACGGCACTCTGTACGAGAAATAGGCCAACGACCAAACGCTACAGGCTGATGGCTTCGGTCGGGCAAACGTCAACGCACGCGCCGCAGTCGCCGCAGGTGTCGGGATCGATCACCGCCAATCCGTCCTGCATCGAAATAGCTTCCAGCGGGCACGACTCGATGCACGATTCGCAACCGGTGCATTTTTCCTTGTCAACGACTGCTGCCATGAATGGTTCTCCCCAAAAGCACTAAGTAAAACCGCGAAGAACGCAAAGCGGTTCAAACGGGAACCGCACGCAATCGGCCGCGTCGCTGCGCCACCGGCCGCTTTCGCCTCTATTGAGAGCAATTCAGTCCCGGTTCAAACGCGACCACGGAGCCGACCATCCCGTCGATGGTTTCGCCCCGAGCGCCCCTGCCGGGCTTCCGCCGACGTGCGGCCACGAGCGCCGACACTTAGGCTCATCAGGGGGAGCCGCGGGCCGCCCGTGGGGCGTCAATCGTGCTCCGCGCGCCGCTCAACGGCATTGCCGCACGCCACCGGAAACTTGAACATAATCAATCGGCCCGTTGCGTCAAGTCCCTTGAGAAACAACCGTTCCAGTTGACGGCTTTATCGCAAACCGCTTGGCGAAAAAGGCATTTTAATAACGTGTGTCTAATCGTCGCCCTATTCGTCGTTTGGGACCGACTAGCCCGGATGAGGGAGACATCGAAGACGAGGGGACGGGAGAGACGAAGGGGCGGGAGATCGGAATCGCGCTCGAACGCTCGATGCGTTGGAATCGCTTCGAGCGCAAACTCAAAGGGTCTTGGATTTTTTCTGCCGACCGCTCAATCGACGTTCGATTGCCGGCTCAGCCGATCGGCCCAATAGAGCGGCTCGGGAAGACGCCGCGCGATGGTCAACCGCCGAACCCAGCGTTCGGCGAACCCGACGTCGCAACGGTGGCCCGGCGAAACGAAGACGCACTTCCGGCTCGACTCGCTCGGCCGATAGGCAACGCCGCGCGTTTCGTCTTCGACAACGATTGGCCGCGATTCCCCCGGCCGCATGCCGGCGGTGTCGCAGCGACCGAACAGAAGCGTTTTGCTCACGCCGATTGCGGGCAAATCGGCCATCGCGCCGAAGTGAACGGCAATGCCCGCCGCCCGCGGATGCAGCACGCCGCTGCCGTCGATCATCAACAATTCGGGCTCGCACCGTTCTGCGCGAAGTCGGTCGAGCAATTCCTTGTAGGCCGGCAGCTCGCGATACGCCAACAGCGTGCTGATATAGGGAAACGGCACCGGCCGGCGGATCACGACGCGATGGATCAAATTGCCCTCAGCATCGCAAACCGCGCAGGCCGCCTGCATCATCCCATCGCCGCGGTAGGCGGAATCGAATCCGGCCACAAGCGACGGCGGCCTTCTCGGCGGTTTCGAGCAACGCAGTGCGGCAACGCGATGTTGAAGTTCAATCAGCGCGGCCAACGGCCGATCGCATTGGAACGCGCTGAACGCACACTGTTCGACGATGATGCGCGCCGCTGCACGGTCTGGTTGTCGGCCCAGGGGAACGCCTTCGCTTTGCAGCAATCGGCCTTTGGCGACTTCGCTGCCGGCGATGTACGAACCAAGCTCGCCCGAGGCGCGAACGATGCGATGGCAATGGCACTGCGCATGATGGCGGTGATCGGCCGCCCATTGCGCCACCCATACGGCCGCGCCGCGAAAACCGAGCGCCTCGGCCAGCGCTCCGCAGGTGGCTACCCGCCCGGCGGGAATCTGCGCGACCAATCGGGCCAAGGCCGAGCTAAGATCGGGCAGGGGCGGCAACAGCATCGAACGATCGGGCGGCCAATGCGATTTCCGACTCATGCCCAAGAGCATATCGCCGAGCAGGTTGCCGCGAAAGCCGGCGATGGTCTTCGCCGGCCGAACCACGGCTTCCCGGCCAATGGGTGCATTCCCGTTCTTGTGGGCCTTAAGTCGCGGTGGTTCCGGCCAATCGACTGGTTGCGTGACAACATCCGCGCCGGCTACACTGGAAGCCGCCGACCTAGCCCGATCGGCAAGGCGGCAGGGTGCCGGCCAGTCGGTGCTGCCCAAGCGTGCCCAATACTCGCCCCCGTCGGCCGCTAGAGTTCTTACCGAGAGAACAAGAGCGTCGGGGTGGTCGATCCAGTAGCCACGCGGCAGATATGTTCGCTGCCATCGTCGTTCTGCCGCGCGGACCGGGCGCTCCATTGTTTCAATCCATCCGCTGTTGTCATTCCCCTTGCGATTCTTCAAGGAACAGAGCATGCGCAACGAATCATTCCCGGACAGTTCGTCGGTAACAAACGCATGTCGTCGGCCGCTGGCCGGACTGTGCCGCGTCAATCAGCCAACTTGGTTCATTGCCGCTTGTGCGGCAATGCTCTTTGCCGAAGTGGTTCTCTCGTCGGCGATGGCCGGGGCGGACGAGCCGATCCGGTCAGCCGCAGCCGCGCCGTCCGAGTCAACCCGATCGGTCGTCGCGGGCGAGTCGGCTTCATCAGAGCCGGCCCCATCAGAATCGGCCCCATCGGCCGCGGTCGGACCGGTGCGGTTGTTCGTGGCGCCGCAGGGAGACGATCGCTTTTCCGGTTCGATCCCCGAACGGAACGCGGAAGGCTCCGACGGCCCCTTGGCCACCCTCATCGGCGCCCGCGACCGCTTGCGGGCCGTGCGGAAAGAGGGCGGTTTGCCTCGCGGGGCGGTCATCGAGCTACGCGGCGGCATACACTCCTTGCCGGCCACGTTGAAACTTTCCAAGGAAGATGCCGCCTCGGCCGAGGGCCCGATCGTCGTCCGGGCGTTCGGGCGCGAAAAGCCGATCGTCATCGGAGCCAAGCCGCTCAGCGGTTGGACGAATCACCGCGGCCCGATCTGGAAAACGAACGTCCGCGAGCAAGGCTTCGCTAATATCTATTTCCGGCAACTCTTTTTCGACGGATGCAGGCAGCACTTGGCCCGCTACCCGAACTACGATCCCGAGAACCCCTACGGCGGCGGCTGGGCGTATGTCGATGGCGAGCCGGTGAACATGTACCAAGACATCCCCGGCGAGAAGAAAGACGAATTGATCTATCGCCAACAAGACCAACGCGAATGGTCGCGGCCCGACGAGTTGGAGGTGTTCATCTTTCCGCGTTACAACTGGTGGAACAACATCGTGGGCGTCAAGGCGATCGACCGCGCGACGCGCAAGATCACGCTTAAGGGCAACTGCTCATATCCCCCGCGTCCGCTCGACCGCTATTTCGTCCGCAACGCGCTGGAAGAACTCGACGCGCCGGGCGAATGGTATCTGGACAAGCGGGATGGAACGCTCTACTTCTATCCGCCGCGCCCGTTGACCACGGCACCGGCCTATGCGCCTCACTTGCGGACGATCATCGAAGCGAATGAATTGGCCCATTGGCGCTTCGAGGGCATCAGCTTCGAGAACTGCGAAGGCACGGCACTGGTGTTCAATAAGTGCGAAGAATGTTCGGTCGAACGATGCACGATTCGCAACGTCGGCGACTACAACGGCGCCGGTGTGTCGGCGGCCGGCGGGCGAAGGGTGCGGGTCGTCGGGTGCGACATCAGCGAGACGGGCAGCCACGGGATCGTTCTTTCCGGCGGCGATCGCATCAAATTGGTGCCGGCGGAGCACGAGGCCGTCAATAACTACATCCATCACGTCGGCGTTTTCCACAAGCACGGCGTAGGGGTGAATATGAGCGGCTGCGGGATTCGGGCCGCGCATAACCTCATTCACGATGGGCCGCGAATGGGCATCCAATTCAGCGGCAACAACTTGTTGATCGAACTGAATCACATTCGCCACGTCAATCTGGAAACGGAAGATACCGGCGCGGTGTACACGGGCGGTCGCGATTGGATCAGCTCGCGCGGCACGGTGATCCGGCACAACTATTTCCATGATATTCTCGGCTTCGGGCGCCACGGGCGGCAGTGGGTTTCGCCGTACTTCGCCTGGGGCGTGTATCTCGACGATAACGCCGGCGGCGTCGATGTGGTGGGGAACATTGTCGTCCGCGCCTACCGGGCCGGCCTGCACTTGCACAACGGCCGCGACAATCTGATCGAAAACAACATCTTCGTTGACGGCAAGCAGCAGCAAATCGAATTCAGCGGCTGGACCGACCAGCATCGCTATTGGGCCAATCACATGCCCACGATGCTCAAGGGCTACGAGTCGGTGATCAACGAGCCGGCGTGGAAAACGATGCGCAACATGCACATTCATCCGTCGCAGGCAGTGCTGCCCGACCGAACGATCATGTCGGGCAACGTCGTGCGGCGGAACATCATCTACTACCGCGATCCGCAGACGAAGCTTTACACGCTGAAGAACGTCAACCTCGATCACAATCGTTTTGAACAGAACCTGGTGTATTGCGGCGGGCCGAGCCCGCAAACGGGATATCTGCAACTCGATCGCACCACCGGACCGAATGCGCTGCTCAATGCCGATTTTGCCGAGGGCGAGCCGGGCAAACTGCCGCCGAAGTGGCATTTTCAACATCGCCCCGCCGAGGCGGCCGCGGTGCTCGACCTTGTGGAACAATCGGGCACTGCGAAGCAATCGGGCGCAGCCGAGGCGGCCGTCGAGAAAGTGAAGGCGATTCGCTTGTCGGTCAAGGAGTTGAAAGACGCTCAAGGCAAGGCTTCGGCGGCGGCCGTGGTCAGCCAAGCGGTCGAGGCGGCACCGGGCCAAGCCTACCGGATTGCGGCACAGCTTCGGGCCGACCAGCCGGACACCACAGTGAAGCTGTTGGCCCAGTCGTATGAACACAAGGTCTATTTTTGGGCCAAGGAAAAGACGGTCAGCGTTGGCCCGCAGTGGCAAACGTTCGAGTTGGTGTTCCGGCTGCCGTCGCCGGGCGAGTCGGGCTATCACGAGCGGATGAAGTCGGTAGCCGCCCGGTTCGATTTGAACACCCCGAACCGAACCGTCTGGATCCGCGATCCATCGCTTCAGCCGGCTGAGGTGCTCGATCCGTGGCGGTCGTGGCAAGCTGCCGGTCAAGACCGCGGATCGTTGTTGGCCGATCCGTTGTTCGTCGATGCCGATCGCGACGATTATCGGCTCCGTCCCGAATCGCCCGCCTGGAAGCTTGGATTCCAACGCATTCCGCTCGATCGCATCGGGCCGCAGGCTGACTTGCCCCGGGCGACCTGGCCAATTGTCGAGGCCGAGGGCGTCCGCGAGAAACCGATGCGCACCGTCGAAATCCGCTGAATGCCGTCGGTGGCGGACCGCCGGCGCGAACTGATCGGCGAAGATGCCGTGCGGGTGCGGCAGCGGTGCGGTCGGGGCCGGCCGGGCGGAAGACGCACGGTGTTTCCTTCCGATAGGGGGGCGCTGATTGACACGGCAGATGGTTTCCCTAAAATGCCCGGAATTATCGGCTTAATTTTCTTCATTCATTGCCCAAGGCTGAGGGTGAACCTCAAGGGAGGCGAAGCACAAGGGAACTTCCAGCCCATCAACCATACGCTTTGCGAGCGGAGCAATGGCTAATTGCGTGATTTGTGCGAATTGGCGTCGTTTCGGGGTGAACTGCGAGTCTCTTTGAACCCATGTCGGAGGTCGAGCGCACATGGCAGAAGCCAAGTCTGGGCAAATCGTCAACGTGATGAAGGAAGAACGGTTGTTTCCGCCGCCGGCGGAGTTTGCCGCGAAGGCCCGCATCAGCTCGATGGAGCAGTATCAGAAGATGTGGGACGAGGCAGCCCGCGACATCGAGGCGTTTTGGAATAAATTCGCTTCCGAATTGCACTGGTTCAAACCCTACGAGAAGGTGCTCGAGTGGAATGAGCCGTTCGCCAAGTGGTTTGTCGGCGGTCAAACGAACGTTTCGTACAACTGCCTCGACATTCATCTGGGCACGCCGCGGGCGAACAAGGCGGCGTTGATTTGGGAAGGCGAACCGGGCGACGTGCAGGTGTTGACCTACCAAATGCTGCATCGCGAGGTGTGCAAGTTCGCCAACGTGCTCAAGAAGATGGGCATCAAGAAGGGCGACGTGGTGGCGATCTACATGCCGATGATCCCCGAATTGGTGATCACGATGCTGGCCTGCGCGCGGATCGGGGCGGCCCACTCGGTCGTCTTCGGCGGTTTCGCGGCCGAGGCGATTGCCGACCGCAGCAACGACGCCAAGGCCAAGCTGCAAGTGACAGCAGACGCCGGCTGGCGCCGCGGCAAGCAGATTCCGCTGAAAGCGAATGTGGACGCGGCGTTGGCGAAAGTACCCACCACGGAAAAGTGCATTGTGGTGAAGCGAACCGGCTGCGAGGTGACGATGCAGCCCGGACGCGACTACTGGTGGCACGAACTGATGGCCGAGGCCGACGACGATTGCCCCGCCGAACCGCTCGACAGCGAGAACGTGCTGTTCATCCTCTATACGAGCGGCTCGACCGGCAAACCGAAGGGGATCAAGCACACCACCGCCGGCTACAACCTTTACGTGAAGAAGACGATGGAGTGGGTGTTCGACATCCGCGACGAGGATGTCTATTGGTCCACGGCCGACATCGGTTGGATCACCGGCCATTCGTATGTGGTGTACGGCCCGCTGTCAGCCGGCGCCACCGTGCTGATGTACGAAGGCTCGCCGGACTTCCCCGCCCAAGACCGCTGGTGGGACATCATTGAGCGATACAAGGTGTCGATCCTGTACACGGCCCCGACGGCGATTCGCACGTTCATCAAGTGGGGCGACGAGTGGGTCGATAAGCACGATCTGAGCAGCTTGCGCCTGCTGGGCACCGTGGGCGAAGGGATCAATCCCGAGGCCTGGATGTGGTATCACAAGAAGATCGGAGGCGAACGCTGCCCGATCGTCGATACCTGGTGGCAAACGGAGACGGGCGGGATCATGATGACGCCGCTTCCCGGCGCCATTCCCACCAAGCCGGGAAGCTGCACCAAACCGTTGCCGGGGATCATTCCGGAGATCGTGGGCGAAGATCGCAAGCCGGTGCCGGTCGGCGCCGGCGGCTGGCTGACGATCACCAAGCCGTGGCCCTCGATGCTCCGCGGCATTTGGGGCGACGACGAACGCTACAAGATTCAATACTGGTCCGATGTGCCGGGCAAGTACCTCTGCGGTGACAACGCCCGTTGCGACGAAGACGGTTATTACTGGATCATGGGCCGGATCGACGACGTGTTGAACGTTTCCGGTCACCGGCTTTCGACGATCGAAATCGAAAGCGCCTTGGTGAGCCATCCGGCCGTGGCTGAAGCGGCCGCGGTGGGACGGCCTCATGACATCAAAGGCGAGGCCGTCTGCGTATTCGTCACCCTCGCGGGCGGCTTCGAGCCGAGCGATGCCTTGAAGCAAGAATTGAAGAATCACGTTCGCAAGGAGATCGGCGCGTTGGCGGTGCCTGACGACATCCGGTTTACCACCTCCTTGCCGAAGACGCGCAGCGGTAAGATCATGCGGCGATTGCTCCGCGATATTGCCGCCGGTCGCGAAACCGTGGGCGACACGACCACGCTGGAAGACTACAGCGTGCTGGTCAAGCTCCGCCAGAAAGACGAAGAATAATAAGACGGTGCGCGAACCAAGCTGCCTGGCCGCGAGCGGAGCGAATCGGACGATTTCGTTACGCGCCGCGGATCGGCACGGGGGCGAGTGTCGGCGCTTGGCGCCGTCGATCGCTTGCCGTAGCTCAGCGGCCGGGATGCAGCCGGCTTGCACTACCCCTTGCACGGCAATGGAAGAAGACAACTCACGCCGTGCGAGGTAAAACGGAAGGACTGCCGCGGGGTGAGCTGGGGTTGGGTGTCGGCCCGCAAACGTGCGGCCGAGCGCAACCTCGCTCACCCCGTGTTTTTTCAAATTTTCTCTCGAAATGAGCCGCCGAATTGGCTGGTCGAGAAAAACGTGCGGCCGCGCCGCACCGTCGGAAAGGATTTCCCGGCGACGGAGGGCTGCGCTGTGTTCACTTACGCTGCGGGGCATTGAACGATGAAACTGGTGTTGCTCAACGGAAGCCCGCGCGAAACCGGCGCGGTAGCAACATTGTTGCGGGCGATTGCCGAAGGTGCCGGCCGGCGCCACGAAATCGAATGGGTCGATGTGTACAACCTGCAATTCCGCCTGTGCCGAGGGTGCATGAATTGCCGTCCGGACGGCCAATGTTGCCTGCCGGAAGACGACGCCCATCGCGTCGGGCGGGCGATTCGTGATTGCGACGGGCTGGCCGTGGGCACGCCGACCCATTGGGGCAACATGTCGGCATCGTTGAAGGGATTGTTCGATCGGTTGGTGCCGGTGTTCATGGGCGAAACTCCTTCCGGCTTGCCCATGGCGCGGCACAAAGGGAAATCGGCCCTGGTGGTCGCGGCTTGCGCAACTCTGTGGCCGTTCAACTACCTTTTCGCACAAAGTCGCGGCGCAGTCCGTGCGGTGCGCGAGGTGCTGTATTACGGCGGATTTCGCGTCCGCGGGGTGGTCGTCAAATCAGGAACGAAGGCCCATCCGGCCATGCCGGAATCGCTCCTCGCTCGTGCTCGATCGTTGGGCAAGAAGGTTTGGGGATAGTCTTATTGATCGTCGCCAATCGCGTACTGATTGTCGCCAATCGCGGGGGTGCCTCGATGCCGCACACCGGGCGGCGAATGCGTCGCATGGTTCGGCGAAAACCGAGGGGAACGATCCGCCGGCGCGCAGCGGCCGTTAGGCTGGTGGGGGCGTTTCCGTTCTCGCCTTCGGCGCCCGTTTGTGCCCTAGCCTGCCCGTTGCTGCCGCAGCCAAAGCTCCAACCGTGGGGGCAGTTGATCGGCTCGGGCCGTGCCTGTGGTGGCAAGCTGTTGAATCGTGATTGACGCGGCCAGGTTGCCCACCAGGGCCGCTGCTTCCAACGAAGCCCCGGCAGCCAAGGCCGCTACCGCGCCGGCCGTGGCGCTGTCGCCCGCGCCGGTCGTGTCGATCGGGCCCTCAACGCGCACGGCGGGAACCCAGGCCGGCTCGTCGCCAACGACCATCATTCCTTCCGGGCCGCAGGTGGCGCACACGGGCGCGCCGGTTTCCATGGCAAGCTCGGCGATCGCCGCGGCAAGCTGTTCGCGTGGAACGTGCGCTTCGGGCGGCGGATTGGTCCAGCCGACGGCCTCGAACTGGTTCGGTTTGACGATCACCCGCCGAAAACGGCGGATGCGCCGCCGGCTGTCGGCCCAAAAGATCACACGCGGAAACCGCTCGGCCCAATCGGCCAGCGCCTCGCGGATTCGCGCGGTGATCACACCGCAATCTTCTTCATCTACCTGATCGAGCGCGATAACGGCATCGAGTTGCGGAAGAATTTCTTCCACGGAATGGATTAGTTGCTCTTCCAAGTCGGCCGGCGTCGGCCGGCGGTTCTTCGTGTCGTAGCGCGAGTGCTCGCTGGCGAGCGTCGGGTCGTTGCGGTCGCGGGGCTTCAGATAGGTGGGCGTCATTCGCGTCGGATCGCAATGCAAATGCCGGCAGCGGCATCCCAACGCGGCCAGCCCCTTGCGCAGATCGTAGCCTTCGCCGTCGTCGCCGGTGAAGCCGATCGCCTCGATCGAGCCGACCCCCAATGCGGCCAAATTGGCAACCACCGTGCCTGCCGCGCCGGGGCTGAGACGAACCGAGGCCACTTGATGAGCCACCAGCCCCGTCTCCAAGCTGGTTTCCGCCCAAGCCGGTTCGATATCGAGGTATTTGTCGAGAAAGTAGTCGCCGACGACAGCGATGCGCCGTTGCGGAAAGCGATCCAGCAGCTCTTGCAGTTGTTCGAGCGGGTATTCTCGAAGAACTCTCATCGTCGCGCCTTCCTAATCAACAGTTGGGTGGTGAAGCGGCGGACGTCTTCTCTGTCTTTTCTTCCAAGAAGAGCCGGAAATCGCCGAGCGAATCGTCCCGCTTCGCCGCGAATCGTCGCATGCAGCGTCGGACCGTTCAAGGACGCGCCTTTCGTTGCTGCTGCTTTTGCGTCGCCCTCGCTATTCTCCCCAGAGCCAGGCGGCCAGCGCTTTGCCGTCTTGATAGTCGGGAATCACCAGATCGGCGCCGACGGCGACCAGCCGCCGGCGTTTCCACGGGTCGGGCCGCCCGCTCCGCTGAGCCTCGTCGGAAGCGACGGCCACCGCCGTGCCGCCCACCGCCTTGATATTCTGGATTTCGACATATCCGTCGCCGAAGCCCGCAAGCGCCTGCCCGGCCGCCTCGTTCTCGTCGATAATTCGGCGAATGACCATCGCCTTGGAGAACGAACGATAGTCGTCGATCGCCCCGTACACATGACGGCCGAAGAAGCGGGCGATTCCGAGCAGTTCCGCTTCTTCGCGGACGTACACTTCGTCGGTGCCGCTGGCCAAGTAAAGCGTCGCTCCGCGGCGGGTCAATTCTTCGAGCATTTCGATCGAGTGCGGAACAAGCATCTCGTCGGGCGCAATCGCGCCGCTGCGCAGTCCTTCGATTCGGCCGGCGATTCGCTGCATCAATCGCTCGTGATAGCGATGCTTGTACACCAGCGGGTCTTCTGGCACGCCGCCGCGAAGGCGAACCTCTTCGGCCAGCCGGATCATTTGGTAGATCGTTTGCTTGCCGTTCAGTTCCATGACGAACCGATGCACGATCTCGGCAAGCTGTTCGGGCGATTCGCGGGCGCCGGCGGCCGAAAGCACTTCGACCATCATCGGCACCATGACCTCGGGCCAGCCTTGGCGGATCAGGCTCAATGTGCCGTCGAAATCGAACACGATATGCCGCGGCGCTGTGCGCCGTGCGGGCGGGCGAATGACTTCGATTTGAGTGCCCGGCAGAAAGCGGCCCTGCCGATCGGAGTCTTCGACCGGGCGATAATCGTCTTCGTATTCCATCGAACATTCCAGTCCATTGGCTGCTGCGACGCGCACCTTATTCGGAACTTCGACGGGCATTATCTCGCGTTGTGCCGAAGTGTCGCAAGGGCGACACGCCGCTCAATAGGTTCAAGCCATTCCATCATCGTTGGCGGCAATCGGCAAACGGAATGTTGACCGCGGCAGGCCGGATAATTAGAATAGCGTTCGCGTTGATGCGGGAAGAAATACTTCGCGACCGATCAATTCTCTCTTCAGGGAAAGACCTGCTATGACAGAGCGAACGGCGAATCGTCGAGAGTTTCTGTGCGCCGGGGCGGCGGCCGCAACGGCTTGGGCTGGGGCGAAGCTCTATGCCGCCGAGTCCGCGGCCCGACCCGGCCCGAACGACACGATCAATCTGGCGCTGATCGGTTGCGGCGCGCGCGGCGGCGGGCAAGTGATGCCGGCGTTCATGGAGTTGCCCGGCGTTCGGTTCACAGCCGTGTGCGACGTGAATTCGAATCACCTCGCACGCACCCGCCAACGCGCCGGGGGCGAAAAGGTGGCCGCCTACAGCGACTTCCGCAAGCTGCTGGAAGACAAGAGCATCGACGCGGTCGTCGTCGCCACGCAAGCCCATTGGCACGTGCCGATTGCGGTAGCCGCCTGCCAGGCGGGCAAAGATGTTTACCTGGAAAAACCGTTGGGCAACTTCATTGGCGAGGGTCGCTACTTGATCCAAGCGGCCGACAAATACAAGCGAATTGTGCAGATCGGCACGCAGCAACACAGCCAAGAGCACTACCGCAAGGCCGTGGAGATCATCCAATCGGGACGGCTGGGCAACATCTCGATGGTCGAAGTGTGGGACCACACCTACTGGGCGCCGGGCCGGGGCTTTCCGCCCGACTGCGACCCGCCGCCCGAGCTCGATTGGGAGTTCTACGTCGGGCCGTCGCCGATGCGGCCGTACAACCCGAACATCTATTACAACTACGGCTACGACTGGTTCAAGATTTCGGGCGCTGGGCATCAGGTGGCGTGGGGCGTCCACCACTTCGACATCGTGCTTTGGGCCATGGGCGTAAAGTATCCGACGGCCGTCTCCGCCTTCGGCGGGCAATTCGCCTATCAAGACAACTTCGAATGGCCGAACACGTTCGATGCCATTGCCCAATTCGGGCCGGGGCCGGTGGCCAAGAACGGCTTCGTGCTCAACTACACGATGCGATTGGGGTCGCGCCGCGTCCGCCGTTCGCATTCAAAGTGCTTTTACGGGACCGAGGCGACGATGGTTGTTGACCGCAGCCGCATTTCGATCGCGCCGGAGCCGAAGAACGAGCGGGTGCAGGCTGCGTCCGGCTACTTGCTCGGCAAGGAAGAAGAGATTCTTCCGGCCGACGACCAGAACCGCCACATGGCCGTCTTCCTTGAGAACATTCGCGCCCGCCGACAACCCGAGACCAATCCCGAAGTCGGCCATCATGCAACCAATTTGGGCCATCTGATGAATATCGCGTGGCAAGTGGGGCGCAGCATTCGATGGGACGGCCAGCGCGAGCAAGTGGTGGGAGATGACGAAGCCAACGCCCTAGTCAATCGCCCGTACCGCAAGCCGTGGGAGCTGACGGTCTGACGCTCGGAGCGCGGTGGGCGGGCACCGGTTGTATTCAGCCGCCGGCGGCGTTCGGAGGGCACGGAATCGGCTGTGGGAGGTTCGACGGGGAGTTTTCCCCGCGGTGGCGATTTGCGATAATGCCGCCGATATGAAAGACATTCATCTTCAAAGCCTCAGCCACGACCCGATCCACGGGTACATCCCGTTCACCTCGGCCGGCGAAACCAAGCCCGAACCGTTCGGCCGACAAGCCGCAACCGGAGCCGCCGCGGCGGCCGAGTTCGATCGGGCTGAATCGGTTGGTGCTGCGGCCGCCGACGGCCCTGCGAAGGGCGCGGCCGGTCTGCCGCCCTTCGAACGCGATTTCATCGATCACCCCTGGCTGCAACGGCTGCGGCATATCCATCAGTTGCAAACCGCGTGGTGGGTATTTCCCACGGCCGAGCATACGCGGTTCCAACACGTGCTCGGTGCGATGCACTTGGGCAGCCGGGCCACCGGCGCGCTGTACGACAGCCTTCGCGAGGTGTGCCCCGATGCTCCAAGCCGCGGCTACGTCGAATCGCTGTTGCGCTTGGCCGGGTTGCTGCACGATGTGGGCCACGGCCCGTTCGGCCATTTCTTCGACGAACACTTCCTGGCCGACTACGGCTTGACCCACGAGACGTTGGGCGGGGCGATCATTCGCCAATACTTCGCCGATGCAATCATCCGTATTCGCGGCAATCCCTTCAGCCGTCTGACACCGCTCGAATCGCTCGATCCGGAGCATATCGTCTTCTTGATTACGCGGCCCCGCGACGAAGCACCGACCGACTCCCCGCTGTGGCTGCGCTTGTTGCGCTGCCTGTTTAGCGGGCTTTATACGATCGACAACATGGACTTCGTCCTCCGCGATGCGTACATGTCGGGCTACAGCCCCAAGGCGTTCGATGTCGATCGGTTGCTGCACTACAGCATGTTCACCGAAAAGGGACTGACGATTCACGAACGCGGGCTGTCGGCCCTGGTGCGATTCATCTCGGTGCGGGCGGAGTTGTTCCGCGCGATCTACTTCCATCGCACGGTCCGCGCCATCGATCTGGCGCTGGAAGACCTGTTCGTCGAGAGCAAGCGATGGCTTTTTCCCGGCAATCCGCTGGAACATCTCGACGAATACTGCGAGCTGACCGAATCGTCGCTGTTGGTCGATGTCGCCCGATGGCGGCGGCATCCCGACGGCCAACTGCGAAAACTGGGCGAACGGTGGCAAGAGCTGCTCTCGCGTCGGGTTCGTTGGAAGATGGTTTGCGAACGGACGATCTTCTTCGCGCCGGGCCAATCCGAGCGAAGCAGCATCTTCAGCGATCGGGAGACGTTCGAACGGGCATTGCGGGCGGCGCTGCCGCCGTCGTGCCGAGATATTCCGTTGAAGGTCGATACGGCTCGGCACGTGCATCGTCCCGGCACCCGTGCGCCGGCGGGCCGCCAAAACTTCCTCTACGATCCGCTCAGCCGCGAAATCCGCAGCCTCGACGACCGGGAGATCTTCCGCCGCATCGCGACCAGCTTCCGGATTTGCCGGGTGTACGCACTCGATCACCAGCACGACCGTGAGTTGGCCGCCGCCGTCGATCAGCTCAGCGGAGGCGGGGGAGAAGACGACGTGACGAATATGTAGTTCAAGAAGAGGGGGGATTGGCGGGATCGGCCGGCATGCCTGTACAGAATCAGAGAAACAGTAAGTGCCTTCTGTGTCTTATGTTCCGGCTTGACGGCACTGATCGAAGGCGAGGGGCGTTCCGGTGGGCCGTGCCTTCACAACACTCGCGGGCCAAGATGGACTTGACATATGCGCCTTGTATGACGAAAATGTTTTTTAGAGTGGGCGATGGGGCGGATTCCCGATTTCTCCCAAGATGGACTGCTGCCGCCGGGTGACTATGAGGTGACGCTGAGCGAACTGCGGTGCTCCATCTTGGTCGTTGGTCCGCGTGATCGCGATGCCTACCCAAACTGGGATGTCCGCTGGCGGGCAAGGCTCGTGGACAACCTCGAAGTGTTGGTGCGTCAGCTTTGGGAAGTGGGCATCGTTGAGATTTTCGTGGACGGCTCGTTCGCCGAGGATAAGGATCATCCGAATGACATCGATGGCTACTTCGTTTGCGACATGCACCGCTTGGCCAGCGGCGAGCTGGAGCGAGACCTGAACTTGCTCGACCCCTACAAGGTTTGGACATGGGATCCGGCCAGCAGGCGGCCCTACCGCGGCTACCCGAAAAAGCAATTGCCGATGTGGCATCAATATCGCGTCGAGCTTTACCCGCACTTCGGGCAGCCGTC
The DNA here is from genome assembly GCA_964631235.1 of uncultured Planctomycetaceae bacterium. Taxonomy (GTDB): domain Bacteria; phylum Planctomycetota; class Planctomycetia; order Pirellulales; family Thermoguttaceae; genus JARKPK01. The sequence goes on from CAZVZX010000012.1 coordinate 83,709, forward strand.
TGGCATTCGCGACGAGTTCGGCAACGAACTGGAGTTTCCTTCGGCGTTCCGACGATCGAGACGCGACGGCAGGCCTCGCGGCATTGTGAAGATCGGAGTCGGGCCATGATTCGAAACGAGAAGGAATACCGCGAAGCAGTCGAGCGCGTTGGTCGGGAAAAGGAACGGTTGGCCCTTCAGGAAGCCGAACTGACTGCGATGGGGTTAGGACCTGCCGAGATCAAACGCGCGCTCGATCCGATTCGGTCGTTCCATCAACAACTTGAAGAGGAAATCAACGCCTACGAGCGGCTGAAACGCGGCGAGTTCGATGAGATCGAAAACCTGCGCGGCTTGGGGCAATTGCTGGTTTCATTGCGGATTGCAAGGGGCCTGACGCAGCGGCAGTTGGCCCAGCGACTCGGCGTTCACGAAACGCAAGTGTCGCGCGATGAGCGAAACGAGTACCATGGTATCACACTGGATCGGGCGGCGAAGATACTCGAAGCCCTGGGCGCGCAAGTCCGCACCCGAGTCGAGCACATTGAGCACGAACCGGCCGAGCTGGCGTGACCGAGCCGGAAAATGCGTGTTTTCGCAGGAAATGGCGTGCGCTTGGCTCACGCCGCGGTGCTGATCGCTGGGAATGGCTGCGGAAGCAGAACTTGCATGCGCAGCGAGCGCGATGTTTTGCCGATGGGCTGTCGAGCGGATCGCGATTTTCGGGCCCGCTGGCGGCCCACAAGCGACAATCGGCAACCCGCTCGGCCGCAAGCGACCGTGACGATCACTTGCCCGAATACACCATTCACGTCGAACGGACCGACCACGAATCAAGAAGAAAGAAGAATCGTCTGAAGGTTTTCCCATGAGCCAGTCGCACGAGTACTACGACAATCCGTTGATCGCCCGCTACGCCTCGGAAGAAATGAGCCGTCTTTGGGGGCCGCAGCGCAAATTTTCGACATGGCGGCGGCTTTGGGTGGCGCTGGCCGAAGCCGAGGCCGAGTTGGGGCTTCCGATCAGCGAAGAACAGATCGCCGAACTTCGCGCCCATGTGGACGACGTGGATTTCGCAGCGGCCGATCGTTACGAGCGCCAATTGCGCCACGACGTGATGGCCCATGTTCATGCCTACGGCGACGTTTGCCCGACGGCGCGGCCGATCATTCATTTGGGTGCGACCAGTTGCTATGTGACGGACAACACCGATCTGATTTTGATCCGCGAGTCGTTGGAGTTGATTCGCGCCCGGTTGGCCGCGGTGATCGACGTGCTTGGTCGATTCGCCGCTCAATACCGCGACCTGCCCTGTTTAGCCTTTACGCACATGCAACCGGCGCAGCCGACCACCGTGGGCAAGCGGGCGTGTCTTTGGGCCTACGATTTCGCCCTCGACCTGAAGGAGATCGACCATCGGCTTGCGGAGCTGAAAGCCCACGGGTGTCGCGGAACGACCGGCACGCAGGCGAGTTTTCTGGCCCTCTTCAACGGCGACCATGAAAAAGTCCGCCGGCTCGACGAATTGATCTGCCGAAAAATCGGCTTCGAGTCGTGCTACACCGTCACCGGGCAGACGTATCCGCGGAAGATCGACGCCCAAGTGCTTTCTGCGCTGAGCGGAATTGCACAGTCGGCCCACAAGATGGCCACGGATATTCGCCTGCTGGCTCATCGCAAAGAAATCGAAGAGCCGTTCGAGAAGCATCAGATCGGCTCGTCGGCCATGCCATACAAGCGGAACCCGATGCGAAGCGAGCGGATCTGCTCGTTGGCCCGATTCCTGATGAACTTGGAAGCCAATGCGGCCGACACGCTGGCCGTTCAGTGGTTCGAACGCACATTGGACGACAGCGCCAACCGGCGGCTCGTGTTGCCGCAAGCGTTTCTGACGGCCGACGCGGTGTTGATCTTGCTCCGCAACGTGGCCGATGGGCTGGTCGTCTATCCGCAGGTGATTGCCAAGGCGCTGGCCGACGAGCTGCCGTTCATGGCGTCGGAGAACATTCTGATGGCTGCGGTGGCCGCCGGGGGCGACCGTCAAGACCTGCACGAACGCATCCGTCGCCACAGCCAGGCCGCGGCGGCCGTCGTCAAGGAACAAGGGGGCCGCAACGATCTGCTCGAACGCCTGGCGGCCGATCCGGCCTTTGCCAAGGTGGATTTGACGGCCGTCGTCGATCCGCGGCAATTTGTGGGCCGCGCCCCGCAACAGGTTGATGAGTTCATTGCCGAGGTGGTCGAGCCAATCCGCCAGCGGCTCGGAGCCCGACCGTCGCCGGAGGCCGAAGTCCGGGTTTGACCGGTACCCATCGGCTTGCAGTTCCTTGAAAATGCCGCTTGCGACGCGCAGGGCTTTTCTGGATTGCCAATCCTAGCCATTTTGTCTGGTCGCGGGCAATCTGACATTGACCCTCTTCGCCAAAGCTTTACAATGCCGAGCTTGAGCCTCGGCCTATGGCCGGACGGCTGCGCCGGAGGGAATTGGAACACTCGGCCACCGGGAAGGCCGTTGTCGGCCGACGCAGGCGACGGCCGCTCCGCTACGGTTGCGATCGGCTTCCTCGCAAGCGATTCAAAAGTTGCAACATATTATTGGGATGCGACTTACGAATGTTCTTGTGGCGAGCCGATTGCGGGCGAGTGGTTTCACGGCAACGGACGGTTCCTAGGTCAGGCCGGGCATGGTTCGACCCGTTGGGAACGAAGAGAACGCCGGAATGGGCTGTCGTTGGTTCTGTCATCAATCGCCAAACGCGCGGTAACGAAGCGACGTGGCCCTCCAACCTATCGTGCGGAGCTTGCCGAACTGGTCGAAGCGGTTCACAAACGCAGATCATCAGTCAACCCGATAAGCATGAATCAACCTAGTAGTAAGCCAGAACCGGTATCATCTTCGGCGATTCTCGAAGCCTCTCGGCGCGAGAAGCTTCAGGCGATTCGCCGACTCGGCCATGATCCGTGGGGATGCCGTTTCGACGATCATCAGCCGATCGGTGAAATCCGGCGTCGCGAGAACGAGTTGCGCGAAGAGCCGGTGCCCGATCAGCCGGGCAAGACGGTCGTTCGCGGTCCGGCGGTTCGGGCCGCTGGTCGGATCATCTTGCGTCGGCCGTCGGGCAAGCTGCATTGGTTGCAAATCCGCGACTGGACCGGCACGATCCAGGTGATGATCGGCAAGGCGCAGGTCGGCGACGACAACTGGGAACTGGCTCAGCAGTTCGACTTGGGCGATGTCGTCGGCGTGGACGGGCAGTTGATCCGCACCCGGACCGGAGAGCTGACGATTGCCGCCGAGAAGCTGACCTTTTTGACCAAGTCGTTGGAGACGCCTCCGGAGAAGCACCACGGGCTGAGCGATCCCGAGCTTCGTCAGCGATGCCGCTATCTCGACCTGATCTACACCGAAGGAGTTTGGGAACGTTTTCTGCGGCGGACGAAGATCGTGCATTCGATCCGATCGACGCTGGCCGCTCGCGGATTCGTCGAGGTGGAAGGGCCGACGTTGCATGCCATCGCCGGCGGGGCGGCCGCCCGACCCTTTATCACCCATCACAACGCGTTGGATATCGACCTTTACCTGCGGATTGCGCTGGAGCTGCACCTGAAGCGGCTGCTCGTCGGCGGCGTCGAGCGGGTGTACGAACTGGGGCGCGTTTATCGCAACGAAGGGATCAGCCCGCGGCATAATCCCGAGTTCACCATGCTCGAGGTGTATCAGGCCTACGGCGATTATCGTTCGATGATGGACCTGACCGAGGCGTTGATCGTCGGCGCCATCGAAGCGACCGGCCAGCCGCTGCAATTGGCGTGGGGCGATACGACGATCGACTTCACCCCGCCGTTCGCCCGAAAAACGTACGACGAGCTGTTCGCAGAGCATACGGGCGTCGAGCCGCATGATGCGGAGGCGGTGGCCCGCTTCGCCCGTTCGATCGGGTTGGAGCCGGCGGGCAAGCATCCTGATGTCGTGAAAAGCGAAGTGTTTGAGGCGAAGGTTGAAGACGCATTGCGCGGGCCGGTGTTCGTGTGCGACTACCCGGCGAGCGTCTGTCCGTTGACCAAGCGCAAGGCCGCCGACCCGACGGTGGCCGAGCGGTTCGAGCTGTTCATCAACGGTATGGAAGTGGCGAACGCCTACACCGAGTTGAACGATCCCGACTTGCAGGAGGAGCTGTTCAGCAAACAGCTCGAAGGACTGCCCGAGGAAGACTCGATGGCGCGGATGGACCGCGACTTCATTCGCGCGCTAAGGCATGGGATGCCGCCGGCGGGCGGGCTGGGGATCGGCATCGATCGGTTGGTGATGCTGCTGACCAATTCGCAAAGCATTCGCGATGTGATTTTGTTTCCGCTGCTTCGGCCCGAGTGAATCGCGTCGGGAAAGGCCGGCGCATGAGCGAGGCGGGCGTCGCATAATCGAGTCGGCCGTGCGTCAAGGAAGACGATCATGTACAAGCTGCTGCTGTGCTTGCGGTATTTGCGCACCCGATGGATTGCGTTGGCGTCGATCGTCAGCGTGATGTTGGGCGTGGCCACGATGATCGTGGTCAACAGCGTCATGGCCGGCTTCGCTCGCGAGATGGAAGATCGCATTCACGGCGTGCTGGCCGATCTGAGCTTTCAGGCCCGCGACTTCAACGGCGCGCCCGACGCCGAGTGGCACATGGAGCAGATCCGCCGCGTTGCCGGCGAATACATCGAGGGGATGACGCCGGTGGTGGTCGTGCCAGGGATGCTCAACTTCCGCGTGGGCGGCAATTGGATGACGCAGCAGGTGGAAATCGTCGGCATCGACGAACAGAGCCATTCGCTGGTGAGCGACTACGCCCGCTATTTGCAGCATCCGGAGAACCGTCGCCAGTTCACTTGGTCGCTTCGCGAAGGGGGCTACGATGTGTACGATCATCAGGCCGGCCCCGAGGCCCCGGCCCGCCCGCAAATGAGCGAAGCCGGCTGGAGCCACCGTCGCTACGTGGCCGAACGCGAGATGTTCGAAGAGCGTCTGCGCCGCAGTCGCACCCCGCATACGGCTTCGCCTTCGTCGGCGCGGCTTGGGTCGCCGCCGGCATCAAGCCGAGAGCTTTCTTCGTCGCCGGAGCTGAAGTCGTTGGCACCATCGCCGCCGCCTGAAGCGACGGCAATGGAACACACGTCAACGGCGGTCGCGCCGACTGCCGGAGACGCTTCACAAGTTCGAACGACGGAAACAGGCGGCCCGCCTGCGCCGCCGCACGAGTCGCCTTCAACTGCCGAAACAGCAACCAGCGTTCCAGCGTCGCCTTCGCCGCCGGCGACCGATCCGTTCCTCAACCGCGCCGATCCATTCGCCCCCTACAATGCGGCCACGGCGCCGGCCGAAAGCGTTTTCGACCCGCGGCAGCATCAGCACACCGGCGCGGTGTTGGGCATGGCGATGGCCGCCTTTCGCGGCCGCGACGGTGCCGACCGCTTCATCCTCCTGCCCGGCGACGACGTGAAAATCACCTTTCCGACGGTGGGCATGCCGCCGAAGATCCTCAGCGACGAGTTCACCGTCATCGACCTCTATGAGAGCAAGATGAGCGAGTACGACTCGCGGTTCGTCTTCGTTCCGATCCGCAAGCTGCAAGAGCTGCGCGGCATGATCGATCCGACTACCGGCGTGGGAATGTTCAACTCGATTCAGATCAAGCTCAAGCCCGGGGTCGATGGCGACATGGTGCGCGACCTGCTGGCCGCCCAGTTTCCTGAAGAACTATTCATCGTCGCCACCTGGCGCGACAAACAGGGTGCGTTGCTGGCGGCCGTGCAGATGGAAACCGCGATCCTCAACGTGCTGCTCTTTTTGATCATCGCCGTGGCCGGCTTCGGCATTCTGGCGATCTTCTTCATGATCGTCTTCGAGAAAACCCGCGACATCGGCATCCTCAAGTCGCTCGGCGCGCACGGTCGCGGCGTGATGGGCATCTTTCTCGGCTATGGGCTGTCGCTGGGGGCGGTAGGCTCCGGCGTGGGAATGGTGATGGGCTTGCTGTTCGTTCGCTACATCAACGAAATCGCCGATCTGCTCGGGCGGATTACCGGGCGAAAGGTGTTCGATCCGTCGATCTACTACTTCTACTCGATTCCGGCGATTGTCGAGCCGGCTACGGTGGCTTGGATCGTCGGCGGAGCAATGCTGATTGCCGTGGCGGCCAGCGTGGCCCCGGCGCTTCAGGCGGCACGGCTGCGCCCGGTCGAGGCCTTGCGTTACGAATGAAGGCCGAGGGCGGCCGACTTCGGGGGCCGCCGGGCATGAGTTCGCGCTTGTCGCCCGGCAACCTGCCCCATCCCGCGATTGTTCATACACGAAGGAAACAACCGATGACGCTATTGGAAACGTCCGGCCGCCGCGCGGTGCATACGGGCTTGAAGCCGGAAAAGCTGCTGCTCTCGGCCCGCGGCATTTGCAAAAGCTACCGCAAAGGATCGGCCGAGGTTCCCGTGTTGCGAGGGGTGGACTTGCAGGTCTTTCAAGGCGAACTGCTGGCGATTATCGGCCAAAGCGGATCGGGCAAAAGCACTCTGCTGCATGTCTTGGGAACGCTCGACGCGCCGGACGAAGGCGAGATTCACTTCGACGGCCAGCGGATCGACCGCCTGCCGCCCTTGCTGCAAGACTCGTTCCGCAACCAGCGGCTGGGAATGATCTTTCAGTTCTACCACTTGCTGCCCGAACTAACGACGCTGGAAAACGTCCTTGCCCCATTGATGATCCGCGACAGCGTTTGGCACTATTGGCGCAACCGGCGGCACTATCGGGCCGAGGCCGAACGGCTGTTGGAAATGGTCGGCCTCAGTCATCGGCTTAAGCACCGTCCCCGCGAGCTTTCCGGCGGCGAGATGCAGCGGGCGGCCATCGCTCGGGCACTGATCGCCCGGCCCGAAATCCTTCTGGCCGACGAACCGACCGGCAACCTCGACCGCAACACCGGCGGCGAAATCATGCGTTTGCTCCGCTCGTTGAACGAGCGGGAAAATCTGACCATCGTCATGGTCACGCACGACCAATCGATCGCTGCGGCTGCCGACCGCATCGTCCGCTTGGCCGACGGCCGTATCGCGGCTTAATGACCCGTTGAAAACACGATTCCCGCGAATTCAGCCCTCGAATGTTGGGGAAAACACGCCCGGCCGCGAATCAAATGAGTTCTTTTCCAACGGGCCGGCAAAAAATAACCGCGAACGACGGAAAGCGGTTCAATCGCGGACGGCACGCAAGAGGGCCGCGTTATTGCGATCACGGCCGCTTTCGCAATTGTGCGGAATTGCTTGATCTAGGCTGCGGGCCGGTTCGCGCGAAGGCCGGACGCCCCCCTTCCGCGAAGCGGAGTTCCGTTTCGTGTTGGGCGACTGTGCCGCGTTGGGCCGCGGGCGCGGCGCGAGCCGAGCCGTTTGCGTTGTAGACCCCGACGCATGCGCGCGAGCCTCCTATCCGTTGTTACGGTGCGGGTCTTGCATTACAATCGCTCCTTGAGCGCGCGGTTGTCGATGGGCGGTCTGCGCGCATGGCGGCACAGCCGCCCCGTCGTCGTTACTCGTTAGTCATGGGATGAAATCGGAGATCATGTCCACTCAAGTCTTCATCAGCGGCCGGTTCTACGACAAAGACGATGCGAAGATCAGCGTGTTCGATCACGGTCTGCTCTACGGCGACGGCGTGTTCGAGGGCATTCGCAGCTATGGGGGCAAGGTCTTCCGTCTTCAGGAGCATCTTGATCGGCTGTGGTATTCGGCCAAGGCGATCTTGCTGGAAATCCCGATGACCAAGGAGGAGATGGGCAAGGCGATCTACGAGGCCCTGGCCGTCAACAAGATCACCGACGGCTACATCCGCGTGGTCGTCACCCGCGGTGCCGGCACGTTGGGGCTCGACCCCAACCGTTGCAGCAATCCGCAGGTGATCATCATCGCCGACCGCATTCAGCTCTACCCGCAAGAGCTGTACGAAAAGGGATTGGAGATCGTCACCGTCAGCGTGCTCCGCAATCATCCGGCGGCCCTGAGCCCGCGGATCAAGTCGTTGAACTACTTGAACAACATTTTGGCGAAGATCGAGGGCCTGAAGGCCGGCTGCATCGAGGCGCTGATGCTCAACCATAAAGGCGAAGTGGCCGAATGCACCGGCGACAACATCTTCTTGGTGCGCAGCGGACGGGTGATCACGCCGCCGTTGGATGCGGGCATTTTGGAAGGGATCACCCGCGACGCGGTAATCGACATCGCCCGCGCCGGCGGCTGGGAAGTGCAAGAGCTCGCGATCACCAAGCACGATGTCTATGTGGCCGACGAGTGTTTCCTCACCGGCACGGCCGCCGAGGTGGTTCCGGTGGTGAAGGTCGATAGCCGTCCGATCGGCGACGGCAAACCCGGCCCGATTACCCGCGAGTTGATCAAGCGATTCCACGAAGCCACGCGACAGTAATCGCCGGAACAGCGGCTTTTGTTTGGGGGGAGAGCGGTGATTGCCGGCGCGGCGGCATCCGCAGCGGCGGTGATCGCCCGAGCGACGGTTTTCGCCGCAACACGGCTGCGCAACAGCACAAGCGATCGAAAGCGAAGCGAATCGGCCGGCATCGGGGGCCGCGCGACTGAGCCGCTTTTCGCATCGAGCCGATTCGTTCAGACGAGGTGCCTCGCCATGACGACCCGCAACGACCGCTTTGCACCACCGATCCGGCATTTCGAGTTCATTTGGAAGAAACGCCAGCGACCAACGGGAGCGGGTTTTCAGCCGGGTGCGGCAGCACCGGATGGCCGGCGGTCCTACCGCCTTCTGCCACGAACCCAGGATCTCGTTTTCACTCGGCAAGAACGCCAGCGACCAACGGGAGCGGGTTTTACTCTCGGTGCGGGAGCACCGGTTGGCCGGCGGTCCTACCGCCTTCTGCCACGAACCCAGGATCTCGTTTTCACTCGGCAAGAACGCCAGCGACCAACGGGAGCGGGTTTTACTCTCGGTGCGGGAGCACCGGTTGGCCGGCGGTCCTACCGCCTTGTGTTGCGAGGTGTTTCGGTGTTGTTGCTGGTGGTCTCGGCGGCGGCCGCCATGCTTTCGGTTGCCCACGGCGACGACTGGCCGCAATGGCGCGGCCCGAACCGCGACGGCGTTTGGAACGAGACGGGCATCATCGAGCGGTTCTCGTCGCCCGAGATTCCGCGGCGATGGAGCGTGAAGATCGGCAGCGGGTACAGCGGGCCGACCGTCGCCGCCGGACGGGTGTATGTTTCGGATCGAGTCGTCGAGCCGGAAGAAAAGGAACGGGTTCATTGCTTCGCGTGGGAAGACGGCGCGAAGTTGTGGACGTATGAGTATCCGTGCGAGTACACGATCAGCTACAAGGCGGGTCCGCGGGCGTCGATTACGATTGATGACGGCCGCGCGTTTGCCGTCGGTGCGATGGGGCACATCCATGCCTTCGATGCCGCCAATGGCAAAGTGCTGTGGAGCTACACGCCCGAGCAGTTGAAGGCGAAAGCGCCCATTTGGGGCGTGGCGCCGGCGCCGCTGGTGGTGGGCGACCTATTAGTGTGCATCGTTGGGGCGGAGGACGCCGCGGTAATCGCCTTCGACAAACGGACGGGCCGGCGGCGGTGGTCGGCCTGCCCGGAACCGATCGCCTATGCTGCGCCCAACTTGATCCGTCACGGCGAGCGGACGGCGATTGCCTGCTGGTTGGCCCATCGGATCGTCGGCCTCGACCCGGAAGACGGAAGCGTGCTTTGGGAGCACCCGTTTCGGCCGCGGCGATGGATCGATCAGATCATCACCCCGGAGCGCAACGGCGACCTGTTGTTCCTTTCGTCGTTCGGCGATGGCTCGCTGATGCTGCGGGTGCGCGACGATCGGCCCGCTGTGGAAAAGCTGTGGCGCCGCTTCGGGGCCGACGAAAAGAACACCGACGCGCTGCACATCATGATGAGCAACCCGATCATCGCCGACGATCACGTTTACGGCATCGACAGCTACGGCGAGTTCCGCTGCCTGCGGGCCGACAACGGCGATCGCGTGTGGGAAGACAAGACAGTCGTTTCGCAGGTCCGTTGGGGCTCGGGGCACATGGTTCGTCAGGGCGATCGCGTGTGGGTGTTCAACGATACCGGCGAATTGATCATCGCCCGACTGTCACCGCGCGGCTTCGAACGAATCAGTTCGGCCAAACTGCTCCGCCCCACGCGCGAGCAGCTCAATCGGCGCGATGGGGTGACATGGTCGCACCCGGCCTTCGCCTACCGTCACGTGTTCAATCGCAACGACGAGGAATTGGTGTGCGCGAGCCTCGCAGCGCCGGCGGGCGGCGCTGCTGCGGGTCGATGATCGGCCGATGGGCGGCTGCGTTCGTCCGCCGGCCGTGGAAAGGATGCCCCGACGATGGAGTATGTTCGTTACGTCATCGACCTGTTTCTGCACCTCGATCAGCATCTGCGCGAGATTGTCCAAGACTACGGCGTTTGGACGTACTTAATTCTCTTTCTGATCATCTTCTGCGAAACGGGGCTTGTGGTTACCCCGTTCTTGCCCGGCGACTCGCTCTTGTTTGCCGCCGGTGCGCTGGCGGGGATGTGGACATCGGCTGACGGTACGCACTCGGGGCCGCTCAACGTAACATGGCTGATCGTTCTGCTCACCGCCGCGGCGATTATCGGCGATACGGTGAACTACTGGATCGGCGCATGGATCGGTCCGAAGGCGTTTTCGGGCCGCTATCGTTTCTTGAAGAAAGAATACCTCGACCGCACGCATCGCTTCTATGAACGGCACGGGGGGAAGACGATCATCCTTGCCCGTTTCGTGCCGATCGTGCGCACCTTCGCCCCCTTTGTGGCCGGCGTGGGCGCAATGAACTACACACGGTTTATTGTCTATAACGTCGTCGGGGCGATCCTATGGGTGGTGGGGTTCGTTTTGGCGGGCTACTATTTCGGCAATCTTCCTTGGGTGAAGAAGAACTTTCAGTTCGTCATCATCGCGATCATCATCATTTCGGTGATGCCGATGGTGGTGGAGTACATCCGGGCGCGCCGCGAGCCCCCGCCCGAGCCGCCGGCCGCGTAAGTTCAAGAGCTGTTGCCGCGCGGCGGTGAGCCGTCGGTCGAGTCGGACGGGAATGCCGTGTGCCCCGCGGCAGCCGACAGCGGCCGACATCAGATCGCCCGCTGCCGATCAAACGCCTGAAATCCGCGAGGGCATCTTGCACTTCGAACATGGGAACGGCGAAAGCGATTTCCCGTCCTTTTGCCGCTGGTACGTTCGCGGATATAATGAACCGCATCGGTCCGGCGTTGGCGGCCTTTAATCCGCCGAGAGCACAGTGTGCAGCGGGCTTGCGTTGCCGAGTCGGCGAGATTGCCGATGGGCGACTGCTCCCGGGCCGCGGCTGGTGGTGAAATGTCCGCGGCCCGATGCGCCGGCTCGTTGATGCCTTATTGAGGATTCGGCCATGCCTGTTCCCATGGAACTGTCGAGGATCATCATCAGCGAGATCAACGACCAGCAGGTGATCTACTTGAAGGAGGTGGGCGGGCAGCGGACGTTTCCGATCATGATCGGCATTTTCGAAGCGTCGAGCATCGATCGTCGGGTCAAGGGGGCAACCTCGCCGCGGCCGCTCACGCACGACCTGATCGTCAATGTGGTTCGCGATTTGGGGGCGGAACTGCAAGATGTATTGATCACCGAGCTGCGCGACCACACCTACTTTGCCAAGCTCCGCTTGCGCCGCGACGGCGAGCTGGTCGAGGTCGATGCCCGACCCTCGGACGCCATTGCCGTGGCCGTCACTTGCGACCCGCCGCTGCCGATCTACGTGAACGAGGAAGTGCTCAACGACGTATTGGGCGATCAGACGTAGTGGGCGTTGCGTCGCAGGGCTTACTGCGGGGCAAATAGGGCTTTCAGCTCGAAGGGATAGAACGAAAGCCTCACCGTGCCATCGGCCGCCGGCAGCGGCTGATCGGTCACGGCATCTCGAAGTGGTCGGCCGCCGATCCGCAGGCCGACATCGCGCTTCTCGGTCATTGCCAAGTTCACCGCGGCGTAGTACGTGCCGTGCCCGGGCGCGACGATGCGGCGAACGACGATGTGCGGATCGTCGCACGCGCCTTCGAGTTTCTCGCTGGGCAAGGCCGGCAGCGAAAGAAAGGCCGCATTGAACCGCCGCACATAGTAGGGGAACCCGCGGGCCAGTGTTCGTCCGGTCAGATAGCCGATCATTGTCGGATCGCCGTGGGCGACGGCGCTTGCCTCGGCCATCATGCAGTAGGGGCCGGCGCGTTCGACGTCGGCACAAAAGTAGCCCAACTTCGGCTTGCCGTCGCGGTCGAACATCATGTCTTCGTTCAGTGCGTAGTGACGAACGATGGCCAAGCCCGACGGCCCGCGGAACTCGTCGAAGGTGGCCGGCGAGCTGACGGTGTAGAGCCGGTTGAACGCATGGCTCAACAGCACGCCGGGCGTTTGTTTGTAGCGTGCCGGATCGGGTGGCGGTGCGGCGTGATGAACCTCCCAGCCGCCCCAGTTCAAGGGCGGAGCAAGCAGGGCCTTCAGGTAGAGCCGCTCGGCGACGACTTCTTCGATGCTGAGGATTTTGAGCTTTCGCTCGGCGGAATAATTGACGGCCTCGGCGTTGGCGGCCCAAGCGGCCGGATCGTCGGTTACCAGGGTTGGTTCCCACCACGGGAACGGCACGCCTGGCTCGCCCGGATGTGCCGTAAACAGGATGACGGCCTCCGGCAGTCCGTTTTCGCGCAGGTAGTCGCGCATCGCGGCGAGGAAATCGCGACGTTTGCCGTACCACCAATCCATGTAGCGGGCCAGCAGCGCCGGGTCTTCGCGCAATTGCTGACGGGTGATCTCGCGGCCGTTGTTCGCGTCGGCCGCGAAGCGGTTGCGGGCGCTTTCGGCGAAGCTGATCGGCCACTGCGACCGCGGCCGCATCCAGGCCCCGACGAACTCGGCCCGGTCTTTCAGCCGCAGCACCGTCAGTTCGAGCATCTTCTTCAGGTCGGCAACGGTTTCGGGATCGGTGATGTCGGCGTTCGACGATTCGATCCAGCGGATGTGCGTGTAGGCGTCGTCGCGCGTCAGGGGCCGGGCGCGGCGTTGGTGGCCCAGCCCGCTCTGACCGCGACTGCCGGCGTACTCGTAGTAGGGCATGATACGGAACCCGCGGCCGCCCATCATGGCGACGATTTCGGCCCACAGGTCTTTGTGTTTGTTATTGAAATAGGCCCACTGGTTGCCGCCGTGAGGCGTGGTGTCCCAGTGTTGCACGGCGCCGAACTCGAGCAGGTCTTTGCCGTAAGTGTCGATGCCCAACAGTTGCATTTGCTCGGCTTTGAAACGATACCAGTCGATGGGTTTGGCAACGCCGGACTGGCCCTCTTTTTCGCCCTCGAACACATTGTCGGCCATCTCTTCGCGCCAGAAGATCGCCCGCCGAGGCAGCCCCTTGGGCGGCTGCCGATAGGCCGTCGGTGGCGGGTTGTCGTTCAATTCGAACAGCCGGATGCGCGACACGGCCGCCCCGCCGCCCACCGGCAGGTTCTCGGCCGAAAACTGACCGACGACCACCGTGAAGCCGTCGTCGGGCGTGAGCGGCCGCGGGCCTTCGCCGCGCGGATAGCCCAGCTCGCAGAATCGATCGTGCAGGTTGAAGTACATCCGCCATGTTTCGTATCGGCCCGAAAGCGGCACGCGCAACGATTCGCAAAGGTTGTTGACGTATTTCGGGCGGAAGGCGTCGCCGACGGTCGCCCCGGTGTGAAAGCCCACCGAACTTTCGTTGCCCGAGTTGAGCACAATGAAGCTGCGCGGCGAGTCTTCCGGGTATTCGATCTCGAGCACGTATCGCGCTGCGGCCCGCAACAGCTTGTACTGCCCGATGCGAAACGCCATGTAGGCGGCCTCGCCGGGCGTTTTGTCGAGAACGCGACAGCGGCGGCCGAGGATCTCGACGACCTTCGATGCCCCTGCCGGGCTTTCGGTGAAGAGATGTCCGGGCTGATCGGCCGCGGCGTCGATCTGATCGACGAGCGTGGCTCGGCCGAACGGCTCGCCGAGGTTGATCACCGGTCGGTGCGGCAGTTCGGCGCGAGCGCGGGCCAAACCGGCCTCGCGTTCGGCTTGCAATCGGGCGGCGGCCGCTTCGCGCTCGGCCCGGGCTTTGGCTTCGGCCTCGCGCTTGGCCACGGCCGCTCGGTGTTGTTCTTCTGTCTCTTCAAACAACACGAGTTCGGCGAAGATCGCCCCGGCGTCCTCGCGCGAAACGCGGAGGTAGCGCGTTTGCGCGTGCAGCGGAATCTCGACCCATTGGCGATAGGCGCGGCAATCGTACTCGGCGGCCTTATGCCATTGGTCGGGCTTGCCGATGGAGATGGTGAGCTTGCCCGTGTTATTCGTGTCGAACACCCATACGGAGCGAAGGAATCGCTCGCGGCCCAAGTCGAGGTAGGCGCGGGCCGGGTATCCCTCGCGCGTGTGCCGCGAATCGACGTTCCAGTTTGTTTTCGGCTCGCCACGAGGCGGATCGCCTTCGACGAGGTCTTGCTCGTCGATCATCGCTTCCGGGTTGCCGTGGGGCGTTTCGGCGGTGAGCATTGCCGCGGAGAGCTTGACTCGCTGCCCGGCAGCAGGCGACCCGGCCGCAGGCTGGCCAGTCGAAGCCTGCTCGGCCGCGTTGGCGACGGCCGCGGGCGGCGACATTGGTTGACGGTGATCCCAGTGGAGCCAAAGACAACAGGCAGCCGCCGCTGCGACTGTCGCCCGGCGAAACCGCAGCGTGCCGACGGTCGCTTGGCCCAAGGACGCACAAGGAACAATAGATTTGCGAGCAACAATGAACTGGTGCGGCATTTGCGTAAACGAAAGGAGCGTGTGCGGTGTGAGAACGGTGAAGGAAACTCGCTGCGGTCGCTTGCAGCAAGGTAAGTTCGTTCTACGCTAACCTTTGCGATGGGCGAAGTCAAATACCGATTCACCAAGGGCGGGAAGGGGCGTTGTGTTTCGATAGGCTTGCCGATCGGGGGTTCTCGGGCGTATGATGATAGGCTCGATTTCGGGGGCGGTCGGCCGCTGCCGGTGCCGCACTGCGAACTGCTGCCTGCCGGTTTGGGCTGGCCCACGGCGCGGGGGCGGCAGGGCTGCTGTGCGGGCGAGTATTGTTCGTCGCGGCCGGTCGATCGAACGGATGTGTTCGTGCTTTTTTTCAAGGAGAATGGCAGTCGTGTCGCAGGTCAAGAGCCGGATGTCGAGCAAGGTGGCCGATCTTTCGTTGGCCGAGTGGGGGCGCAAGGAAATCGAGTTGGCCGAGAAGGAAATGCCCGGCCTGATGGCGTTGCGTCGCAAGTACGGCCCGACGAAGCCGCTCCGCGGCGCGCGGATTGCCGGCTGCTTGCACATGACGATCGAAACAGCCGTGTTGATCGAAACCCTCGTCGAGCTTGGCGCCCAAGTGAGTTGGACGAGCTGCAACATCTACTCGACGCAAGACCAAGCGGCCGCCGCGATTGCCGCCCGGGGAATTCCGGTGTTCGCGTGGAAGGGGGAAACGCTTCAAGATTACTGGGACAATATCCTCCGCCAACTGGCGTGCTTTGAAGAGGCGGACGGCCCGAACTTGCTGCTCGACGACGGCGGCGACCTGACGCTGCTGGTTCACAAAGGGGTCGAGTACGAGGCCGCGGGCGCCGTGCCCGACCCCGCCGCGGCCACGCACCCGGAGCAGAAGGCGTTGCTCACGACGCTTCGCCGAAGCCTGGAAGAAGACCCGCAGCGGTTCACCCGCATGGCGAAACAGATTCTCGGCGTCAGCGAAGAAACGACCACCGGCGTGCATCGTTTGTACGACATGGCCGCCCGCGGCACGTTGCTCTTCCCGGCGATTAACGTGAACGATTCGGTCACCAAGAGCAAGTTCGACAATCTCTACGGGTGCCGCGAGTCGTTGGCCGACGGGATCAAGAGGGCCACCGGCGTGATGGTGGCGGGCAAGGTGGTGGTGGTGGCCGGCTACGGCGACGTGGGCAAGGGCTGCGCCCATTCGATGCGAAGCTACGGCGCGCGGGTGATCATCACCGAAATCGACCCGATCTGCGCCTTGCAGGCGGCGATGGAAGGCTACGAAGTCACCACGATGGAAGAGGCCGCGCCGCAAGGGAACATCTTCGTCACGGCCACGGGTTGCTGCGACGTGATTCGCGGCGAACACATCGAGAAGATGCCCGACGGCGCGATTATCTGCAACATCGGGCACTTCGACCTGGAGATCGATGTCGCTTGGTTGAACAACACCCCCGGCGTGAAGCGGATCAAGATCAAAGACTTGGTCGATAAGTATGTGCTGCCCAATGGGCGGTTCGTTTTGCTTCTGGCCGAGGGTCGGTTGGTCAATTTGGGCTGCGCCGAAGGGCATCCGTCATTCGTCATGTCGAATTCGTTCACCAATCAGGTGTTGGCGCAGTTGGCCCTTTACACCGAACGCGATCGCTACCCATTGGGCGTGCATACCCTGCCGAAGAAGCTCGACGAAGAGGTGGCCCGATTGCACCTCGAGCAACTCGGGGTGAAACTGACCCGCCTGACCCCGAAACAAGCCGAATACTTGGGCGTGCCGACCACCGGGCCGTTCAAGCCCGACCATTACCGCTACTAACTTGGCGCGGCGGAAACCGAACCGCGAAGCGGAACGCCGCGCACGATGCCGCATCGGCCGAGCGGCTTCGTCGATCGATGGCCGCCCGCGCTAAAACGAAAGCAGTGCGCCGCGGGGGCGACGAACGCTTCCCTGCGACGGTCCGCCGCGAGCCGGTTCTGCACTCCGAGTGTATTGATCGACCCCATGCCGCTCTCGCTCCACAACTCCGAAACGAACGCTGCACGGCCGTTCCTGATGCCGATCGGCGCGCCGCGAATCGCCGGCGATCGGGTTCGATTGTCGGCCGCCGCTGCCGTGTTCTCGGTGTTCTTTCGTTGGCGCGATCCGCGTCGCGCGCTGCCGTCGCTCGTTTTGTTGCTGGCGTTCTGCGCGAGCGTCAGCCTGATGGCAAACTCGGCGGCACGGGCGGAATCGCTCGGCGGCGAACCGATGAGATTTTGGGCCGTCGGGCTCGACGGCCGAACGTTTGCGGCGGCGTCGATGGACGGCTCGTGGTGGGACTGGTCGGCGCGGTTGGCCGGCCGTCCGTTGTTCGACGCGCAGCGCCCGACCCGCTGCCTGTACGACGCCTCGCGGCGGCCGCGATTGCCGGCGGCCTTTGTCGTTTTCGCCAATGGCGACGTGTTGCCCGGCCGCGTGGTGCGCTATCAGAGCGCCGCCGGCGATGACGAATGGCCGTCGCGATTCCTCATCGTGCCCGAGCCGCCGACGTTGTCGGCCGACCCCTCGGGCATTTGGGTTCGGGCGGACCAAGTGTTTCGCATCGTGGCCGGCGCGAGCGACGTAGCGGCTGAAACGCCAGGGCAGATCGTTACCATCGACGGCCGCGCGATGTCTGCCAACGCGATTCGTTGGTCGGAGCAGGGGATTCGGGCATTGACCGACAGCGGCGTCGTTGCCCTGTCGCTCGATCAAGTAGCTGCGCTGGCCGTCCCGAAGGTGGATCGCACAGCCGCCGTTTGGGCCGACGGCGAGTTCGCCTCGCTGATGGCATCGCCGTGGGTGGTTCGCGTCGAAACCGAGGGCGGAGCGGTTGTCACGTGGCAGCGCGGGGCCGAACAGGTTGTGCATCAAACGGTCAGCCGTCGCGCTCGGCAAGGGTTGATTCGTGAAACCACTACGTCGTTGGCCGTTCGACCGCGATGGGCGATTTCGGGCGTGCTGATTCCGGCGGAGTCGTTGGTCAGCATGTCGTTCCGCCGCGCCGAGGAGTTGCCGCTAAGCCTCGTGTCGGCGGCGCTGGTCGAACAAGAGACGGGCATCTACGAATGGCCTTGGCGTGCCAACCGCGGGGCGCGCGGCGGCACGTTGCGGGTCGGTCCGATGTGGGCGGACTTGGGCCTGGGCATGCACTCGCGCCAGGTCTTGGCGTTCGACTTGCCCCTTGGGGCGAAGAGATTCGAAGGCTGGGTCGGGCTCGATGCCGACGTCTGCACGGCGGCCTCTGCCGACTATGTCGTCAGTGTGGTGCCTCGGGGGCAGACCGCGCCGGTTGTCAGGGATCGCGGGAGGTTGCGCGGCGGGCAAGGGGCGAAGCGAGTCGGCCCGATCGATCTGACGGGAGCCGAACGGCTTGTGTTGGCTGCGGAGTTCGGCGACGATGCTCAAGCCGACGATACCGCCCCGTGGGACATCGGCGACCACGTCAATTGGTTGTTTCCCGTCATCACGATTGAGCGGGGCGACTCGGGGGCATCGGTTTCATCATTGCCGTCGTCTTCGTCCGCTGTGTCGCCGATTCGTTCGTCTTCATCAAACGGCGTCAACGGCGGCGCATCGGCAACGAGTGTGAGGGTTGGCGTTGCGGGCAGCCGCGAGGCGCTGGTGCGATGGTTGACTCCGGGTTGGGAGTTCTGGACCGCCGAGTTCTCACGGCCGGAGATCGAGGC
This sequence comes from uncultured Planctomycetaceae bacterium, assembly GCA_964631235.1. Classification (GTDB taxonomy): domain Bacteria; phylum Planctomycetota; class Planctomycetia; order Pirellulales; family Thermoguttaceae; genus JARKPK01. Next base: position 102,253 of record CAZVZX010000012.1, read on the forward strand.
GGCGGCGCGATTCGACGAAGCAATGAGATGCTGGACTTCGGTGCTTCAGCGAAAGGCCTCCGACCGGCTCGTGTTGCGCCGCCGGGTCGAGGTTCGGCCGCTGTGCGGCGATGTGCTCGAGGCGATCGTCGCCGCCGACGGCTTCGACCAACGCGAGCAATTTCAATTGGTTGTCGATGGCCAATCGTTCGAGCCCTCTGATGCGCGGCTGATTACCCTTGGTCCACAGCGCAAACACCGCCGGGTGCAAAGCGGGTCTCCGGCGCCGCCGACAGCCAAGTGCATGTTCCTCCGCTGGGACTTGCAGCAATTCGCCGGCCGGACGATCGACTTGGAGCTTTCGGCCGTGTCGCCTTCCGACCGGCCGCAGCAATGGTACGGCCTTCGTTTCACGGGCCCGCTGGACGAGCCGCCGGCCGCGCCGCTTCCGCGCCCGCAGGTGCTTCTCAGCGAGTTGAAGCCGGCGAGCGTCAAGGCCGCTCGAGAGAGCCAGTCGCCCCAGGCCAACCGGCTTCCGCGATCGGGTAAGAATAGCCCATCGATTCGCATTCGGGGACGGCTATTCGATCAGGGGTTTGCCTTCGCGGCCGGATCTGAGGCGACCTTCGATCTCGATCCGTCGTGGCGGCGGTTTACTGCCCTGGTTGGTTGTCCCACCGAGGCCGTGGGACCGGTTCAAGTGTTAGTCGATGACGAAGTTGTTCACGAAATTGCCCAGATTGACGAGCTTTCGCCTGCCGCGCCGATTGACATCGTTCTGCCCGACGGTGCCAAGTCTCTTACGCTGCGCGTGCATGGGAGCGTTACCGGGTACTCGACTGCGGCATTTGTCGAGGCCGGCTTCAGCGATCGATAGTGGCCCTTTGGCGATTCTGCGCAGTTCGGCAGATTCCCGGGCAGCGGAGGATAAGTGACGCAAAGCGGACGAGCCGTGGGTAGGTCGGGAAGAAATGGAAAAAATCCCTCTGGACGTGCCGCAGAGAATCTGGATACACTGGCCGCCCAGGTTGCCCGGTCTGCCGCGGTCAAATGCCGGCGGGGAAATGAGGGAGTAGCTCCCCGAGAATAACGGCCTATCGCAATTTCAGCGGCCGGGGCAACCGAATCCAGGAGGGATTCGCAATGCGCCGAAACACGCTGTCTCATTCGCGCGCCGAAATGACCCATCGCCGGCGCGTTGCCCGATTCGGCTGGTCGATTGACCAACGGAGAATGCCGAGTTCGCAGTTTCAGTTGCGCGAGTCGGTGGGGCGAACGCTGGGATGCATGCTGGCGATTATTGTCGCTGGGGCGGTGTCGGTGACGGCCGAGTGCTGCCGCGCCGATGCAAACGGCGATCGGCCGCGATTGGTGATTCCTTCCGAAGCGACGATCAAGATCGGCCCGCGTGCCGAAACACAGCGATCATCCGGCGACGGTCGAACCGCTGCGCGTGATCCGGCGGAGACGCGGGGCGAAACAGGCGGCCCACGCGAGGCCGGTGTTCGCCGTGCTGTTGGAAATCAGGCTGACGGCGTTGATCTGCGTCGGCAGCCGGGCGGGCCGTTGCGGCACGCAGTGCCCGACGACGTTGATGTCGAGACGTCGGGTCTGCCTTCGCCGTTGCTGGCCTCTCGCCCGAATCAGACGAGAGACGCCGAAGCCCGTTCGTCCGACCGATTCAACGATGCACGCTCCCCAATGCCCGGGGAACCGACCCCGGCGGTGAAGCCGACGGATTCGGCGTCTCGCGACGCGCGCATTCCCCTCGGCGGAGAAGCGACGTTGCGCGGCGATCGGACATGGCGCGGCGATCGAGGATCGGCCCGCGACGATCGCGATAATCTACCAGTGCCGGCCGACGAACCGATCTCGCCCGACCAGGGCGACGATGCGCGCGCGTCTTCACCGGGGCCGCAACCTCCGATGCCGCGTTCGGCCGGAGAGTCGGCCGCGATCGAGCCACCGGCAGGCGAGCGCTCGAACAGCGCGTTAGCGCCGGGCGATGAGCCGAAGCAGGCGCACGAAGACGAGCCCTTGCGCCCGGTTGCCGAGCCGCGCGATGGGCCCGCCCGGGTCGAAGCGGCCAGCTTCAGCGGCGTGACGCCTGGGGTGACCAAGCTGGCCGAGGTCGAAAAGGCGTGGGGCTTGCCGCGCGAGATGGGCAAACAAGACGGGTTGCTGATTCAGCGATTCAAAATCGACCCGTTCGAGCGGGTGGAAGTGCATTACCAAGGCGATACGGTCGCTGCCGTTATGATCCGCTTTGCCGAGGCGTTTCCGGCCTCGGGAGTGGCCAAGCAGCTTGAATTGAGCGACGTACGTCCGGTGTTTGTCTCGAATGAGCTGGGCGAGATTCTCGGCCAAGCATTTCCCGAACGCGGCGTGTTGTTCGCGTTTGAACCGAGCGTGGACGACAAGCCGTCGATGAAAGTGGCCCAAATCATCCTCGAACCGATCAGCGCCGAGCCGTTCGTGTTGCGGGCCGAAACCGATCTGGAAAGCCGCACGAAGTCGGCCGCGCTCGATCTGGAACAGGCGTTGAAGCTCGATCCGAAGAACGCCCGAGCGCATTGGTTGTATTCGCGGGCGCTGGCCTCGTTGGGCAAGACGAACGAGGCGGCCGCCGCCGCGGCCGAGGCCGTGGCCCTTGCGCCGAACGATCCTCAATATCGGGTCAGCCGCGCGCAGGTGCTTGCCCGTCAGGGGAAGATGGTCGAGGCGATGCAAGAGGCGCAGCGGGCGGTGGCGTTGGCCGAGAAGCGGCCGCACGTCAAGGCTCGTGCTTTATGTTTGTTGGGCGATCTTTCGGCGTCGGGGCCGGCGCCCAACTATCGCCAGGCGTTGCAGTTGCACACCGAGGCGGTCAAGCTCGCCGATCAATGGTCGGAAGATAAGCACCCGGCGATTCGGATTGCGGCCAAAGAAGTGCTGATCGACGCCCATTTGGGCGCGGCCCACGACATTGCGTGGGGCGAATGGAAAGACAAAGAGGCCGCCGTGCCCCATTGGTTGGAGCGCGCAGCGGCCGCCGCCGACGACTTGATTGCCCGCGAAGGCGCCGGCGAAGATCAGCGATTCCGCGTATGCACCCGAGCGTTGGCGGCCTGCGTTGGAGTGCGCGGCGGAGTGGATCCGACCATTTGGGCCAAGGCGGTGGTTCACATCGGCGAGAAGATGATTGCGGCGACCGACGACCCCGTGCGGCAGTCGCAATTGCGCTGGGACTTGGGTATGGCGCTCTACGACGCCCTGCAAACGTTTCAGATGCGCAACGACCACTCGTCGGCGTTGAAATACGGCGAACTGGCCGTGCAACACCTCAGCGCCGCCGATCCTCAGCGTTCGCCTGCCACCGAGTACCTGCTCGGCCGGCTCTACTTCCGGCTGGGCGCGGTCTATTCGCTGCGGCAGAAAGACCATCGTTCGGCGGTCGCTTGGTTCGACAAAGCGGTGCCTTTGTTGGAAAAACCGCTACCGCCCGAAGCTGCCGCCGACATCGGCCGACATGGCGAAACCTTTGTAAGCATGGGCGTTTCGTACTGGGAAGTCGGCAAACGCGATAAAGCCCTGGCGCTGACTCGTCGCGGTGTCGAGTTATTGGAGCAGGCGGTTCGTCAAGGCGCGGCCGAAAACGCCGCGTTGGCCGTGCCCTACGGAAACCTGTCGGCCATGCACCGCCAACTGGGTGCCGCCGCCGAAGCCGATAAGTACCAATCAATGGCCGCTCGCGCGAGAACCAGCCGATAGAGAGCCGATCTCTTGCGCGGCGCGAAATGTCTTCGATCGCTCGGGCGAAAAACGACCATTTCGGCGGCAGAACTTTGGGGAATTGCCGTTCCGCCGTCACGAAAAGCGGCATTTGGGCATTCGTTTGCTGCCGATTCCTCGCGATGCGCCCGATTGCCCTGCGCGTCAGTCTTTCAACTGATTCCATACGGCCGCGATTCGTCCAACGGCCGCATCGATCTCTTCTTCGGTGTTCGTATGGCCGATGCTGAACCGCAGAGAGCGCGAGGCCCGCTCTAAAGGAAGTCCCATCGACATCAACGTGGGCGACACTTCGGCCGCCCCGCTCGAACACGCGGAACCGAGTGAACAGGCGATTCCGTTGATGCTCAGGGCGACCAGCAGCACTTGGCCATCGACCGCCGGAAAGGAGACACTGCTTGTTTGAGGCACCCGCGCTGCGCCCGCGCCGTTGATCGTTGTTCCCGGGATGGCCGCAAGAAGTGCGGCTTCGAATCGTTCGCGCAATCGCCGCATGCGGGCGGCCTCGGCATAACCTTCGCGGATGCTCAGTTCCAGGGCCTCGGCCATTCCCACGGCCAGGGCCACCGACTCGGTGCCCGGCCGAATCGATCGTTGCTGCGATCCGCCGAACATCAACGGCCGAATGGGCACGTCGCGCCGCAGGAGCAAGGCACCGATGCCGATCGGGCCGCCGAACTTGTGCGCGCCGACTGCCAGCGACGACACCCCGAGCTCGCCGAAACGGATCGGCATTTTGCCGGCGGCCTGCACCGCGTCGGTATGAAACGGCACGCCCACGGCGCGGCAGCGCTCGGCCAGGTGTTCGATCGGCTGAATCACCCCGGTTTCGTGGTTCGCCATGGTGACGCTGACCACAGCCGTCTCGGCCGAGAGCCAACGTTCGAAGAGATCAACCGCGACCACCCCGCGCCCATCGACGCTCAGCGTGTCGAGCCGCCATCCCTGTTCGAGAAGATGCTCGGCCGGTTCCAACACGCTTTGGTGCTCGATCGACGAAATAATCACCTGTCCCGGGGCCGACCGCCGCGCTTGGGCAATTCCCAACAGCGCCAAATTGTTCGCCTCGGTGGCGCCAGAGGTGAACACCAAGCGGTCGCCCGCGGCCGCCGAAAGATCGGCCCCCAACGCGGCGGCCACGCGCCGCCGGGCTTCTTCGAGCAGTTTTTGAGCGGCCTGCCCTAAACCATGTTGGCTGGCAGGGTTGCCCAACGGCTGCTCCCAAACCCGCCGCATGGCATCGACTACTTCGGGGCGGATCGGCGTGGTCGCATTGTGATCGAGATTGATGAAACCCATGCGAATCATTATTGATTCTCGGGCAAGGAAGGCAACGGCGGGTGCGTCCAATTTCCGAAAGGACCGGCGATCGCGTGGGCGGCGTTCGGAAGAATTGTCTTGTTCAATGAAGGGAGGCAGTCGGCGGCAGGAACCAGTATAAGCACCGCAAGGAGGGAAACGCTGCCTGCCACACTGGGCCAAATGTCTTCTCGGGCGGGCGCCGAACTGCGGTTGCCTCGGGGATCGGCCCCCGGGTATGATTCCGCCCGCTCGTTCCGCCGACAAGAGGGAGCCGGAGCGGGCCCCGTCGCGTTTCGAACGCGACGAGCGAGACGGAATCGTTCCGCGGGATTGCGTAAGCGGCCGCCGTAGCGAAGCGACTCTCTTGCGTTCAGTCCGCGTTTGAACGGTTTTTCGTTTGTCGCGGTTTCGTTCCCAGTCGATTCGGTCGAAGGGAGTCGCCCGATGAGCAGACATTCTTCCGGTACGGTGCTGCGCGCCGTCGTTATCCTTGCGGTCTTGGCTGCTCTGCCGATGCTGGCATTGGGCAGCGCTGTGCTACCCGATTCGGTTCGCGATTGGTTTTCGCGCTATTGGCCTGCCGTCAAGCCGGCCACTGCGCCTGCACCGTTGTCGGCGCCGCAATTCGAGCCGGTTCCGGCAACGGCCGTGCCTCCGCTCAACTCGACCGCGCCGTGGCAGTCGGGCGGCGACAAGGCCAATCCGGCCGATCCGCGGGTCGGGCCGTCGGGACTGATCGCCCACGACAACTCAACCCAAGGGTATGCGCCGGCAGCATCATACAATCCAACTGCCCCCGCTCCGCTTGGCGTGTCTGATCGCGTTGCCGACCGCGCCGCGGCCGGCGGGCAGATGCCGGCGACTTCTGCACCCGTTGACGATGCCCGCAGCCCGGCGGTGCCGGCACACCGGCCGGTGTCGGCGGCATCGGCTTGGAGCGAAGAAGCTTCTCGGGCAGCCGCGCGCCGCCCGGACGATCGAGGGCCGAGCGTGATGCCTGTCAGCTATCAGGCGGTTTCCGGCGAGCTGCCAACCGCAGCGGCAGCGATGGAACCCCCCCGGCAATCCGATCTGCCGATGCCGAGTGTCGAGACGCCTGCCGCGGTGCCCTCGGCGACGGTGGGCGCGTTGCCCAGCGACACGCTGGGCGATCGGAACCAAAGCGAGCAGTTTCAGTCATTCCAACGCCGCTTGCACGACTTGGGGGCAACCTACCTTCTGTTGGAAACCTGGGGCGAACGGCAACAGTTGTATCGTTGTTTCTGCAAGGTGGCCATTGGCGGAAATCCGAACTGCACGAGGCATTTCGAAGCCACTGATGCCGACCCGCTCCGCGCCTTGGCCGCGGTGACCGAGCAGGTCGAACAATGGCGGCAAGGGCAACCGTAGGCAAGCCGACCGCCGAGCAGAACACGACAGCGACGGCGCGGCCGGAAACGGGACCGAACCATTCCAAAAACGGCCCAACGGCGCAGCGATGCGGCCGTTCGCGTGCCGCGTCTGCCGCCACGGCATTTCGTCTTTCGCCGTTTTGTTGAGTCGCGTGCCCAGTAGCCCGTTCCCCGGCTTTCCGCGCACGGCGATTCCGTCGTTCTGGCAGGCTCTTTGCCGATTGGTCGTCGTTTCCGGCGGGATCGAGGGGTGCATTCCCGTTATTGTGGGCTCGAGGAATCGCTTGCCGCCGAAGGGTCTCGACCGCATAATGGCGGTATGGCCGAAGGCTTCGATCCGTATCTCAATTGGCTGGGGATTCGCGACCCGCGACGGCCGCCGAATCATTATGCGCTGCTTGGTCTGGCCTTGTTTGAAGACGATCCGGAGGTGATCGCCCACGCCGCCGACCGGCAGATGGCCCACGTTCGCACTTTTCAAACCGGGCCGCGAAGCGCCGAATCGCAACGGATTCTCAACGAATTGGCCGCGGCCAAGATCTGCTTGCTCAATCCCGCGAAAAAACAGGCCTACGATGCCGCCCTTCGGCAGCAGGCCGGCGCTCCGCCGGTATCGCGCGCGGCAGAGATTTTCGCTCCGACGGCCGCGCCGGTGGCAGGCCACAGTCTGCCTCCGCCCCGCACGCCGAATGTTCCCCCTCCGGTGATTGCGCCGCCGAACATCGTCGCCGGCATGGCCGAGCCTGTCGCGGCCAAGCCGGTGGCTATTGCCGTCGAGGCCGGTTCGCCCCCGCGCGGTGTTCCCATTTCCACCGTGCTCATCGTGGTTCTGTCAATATCGGTGCTTGTGCTGTTGGGGCTGATCGTTTGGTTGAACCTCGATCCGGCGGCGCGGCAGTCTGTCCGAAACGTGTTGCCCGGCGAGCAATCGGTGCCGTCGGATGCAAGCCCGACCGAGACCTCGGCCCCGGCCGCGCCCCCGACGCCCGACAAACCGTCGCCGGTATCGAGTCCGTCGAAACAACCGGCGAAGACCACCCGCGACGATCGCAAACCGAGCGAACCGCCGCAGACGAACTCTTCCAAGAAACCGGCAGGCTCGGGCGAACAGCCTAAACCACCTTCCAAGAAACCCCAGCCCGAACAACCTTCGACCGTGAAGCCGCCCGTCGGTGCGCCGCCGGCGGAAAAACCGCCGAGCGAGAAACCGCCGGTCGAGAAACCTCCAATCGTGGAACCCGGCACATCGCAGCCCAGTTCCCAACCGCCAACCGAAAAGCCGGCGACCGATCCGCGCATGCCGGGGCCCGGCGCCGATCCGTCGGCCACCGAATCACCATCGGAACCGCCGTCGGCCAAGCCCTCGGGCGAACCGCCGGCGCGACCGGGAGATGGGCCGATGCCGGTCGAGCCAACCGAGCCGACGGAGCCTGCCAAACCGACGGAGCCGCCCGCGCAGCCCCCGGGCGAACGGCCGGCTCAGCCGCCTGAGAACGGCAGCTCGACCAAACCCACCGTCCCCCCGACCCGCCAGCCGCCAACCCGCCCCGACCCGCGCCACGAGGTTCCCAGCGGGCCGGCGTTCGACGAGGCGGTCAAAACGATCCGCGAGTTGTTCGCCGATGCGTATTCGTCCGCCGTCAACACGCCCAAGCGCAAGGCGCTGCCTGAGGAATTGCTTCGCCGCGCTCGTCAAGAGCGGTCGGACGCCGTGGCGCGCTATGCCCTGTTGAACGAGGCCTACGAACAGGCGATCGAGGTGGGCGACGCGGCCCGATTCGAGGCCGCCGTCGGGGCCATCGCCCGCGATTATCGCGTTTCGTGGCCGTCGCTGGCGCTTTCGGGCATCACCCGCGCCGTCAAGCGAACCCGCGACGCCGCCGTGGCACGCGAGTATATCCGCCTTTCGATTCAAATGGCCCAAAAGGCCGCCGACGAGAACCACATGGACGAATCGGTGGCGTTGGCCACCGCCGCCCGCGACATGGCCCGCGAACTGGCGCTGCGCACGAAAGACACCAAAGACGGCAAACGCGACTCGGAAACCGTGCGCGAGGCCGTGGCCGTTATGAAAGACGCGGAGCAGCGCCGCGATCAGTACGCCGAGTTCCACAAGGCCGAATTGCAACTGGCCGAACAACCCGACAACGTCGAAGCGCTGCGAATCGTCGGCCGCTACTACTGCTTGGTGCGCAACGATTGGCGCCGCGGGCTGCAATCGCTCGCGCAAGCGGATGCAACGATCGGCAAACTGGTCGAGGCTGAGGGCCAGTCGGCCGGCGAACCGCTGTCACTGGCGGATCAGTGGTTCGAGGCCGCCTCGAACGCCGAACCGGCCGTGCGACCGATCTGCCAAGCCCGCGCACTGCATTGGTACACTCGGGCGATCGACGGGCTTTCGGGCTTGCAACGCGTGCGCGTCGAGGCCCGAATCAAAGAGCTCAAAGAAGCCAAGTCCAAGCCGGGCTGATCAGCCCGGGCGAAGGCGGTCATGTTGCCGACGGCATCGTGGGCGGAATCGGCCCAGTCGGCCCCGACCGCTTCCATGCCGCCATCTTCGCGACTTGCCGTTCTGTAACCTCCCGATCGGCTCGTTCCCCGCGCCGTATAACATATCGGGTGGTCCAACAACCGGGGTCCACTTCAAATTCAGCCAAACTTGGAACCACTGAATTACGATTCTATTTAGTCCTGCCGAGAAATCGCTTTAGCAAGGATTCTCGGTCAGCCTTTGGATCCACTATGCGCACGTCGCCACTGACCGTCAAATACATGATGTCGGCCTCGCAGCTGCTGTCGGCACTCTTGCCGCGGTCAGGCCGGAGCATATCGAGCAATTCTTCGAGCGTTGGATCACGCGGTTCCATCCAGGGCGTTTTCGAGCCAACCACCTCGATCAGCATGACTTCGTCGGAACCGCCGGTATTCCAGGGCTTGCTTTGCTCGGCGCTCCACCACGGCGCGTGCGGCCCCACAACAGCGAAGTAGTCTGCTGTCGTCCCGCGTGGTCCTGTTTCCAAGGGAGACCGGTAGCATTCAGGCATCTCTTCCATTATGCGCCGATTAGCTGGGCTGTCCCACGGCTGGTTCAAGTCTATCCGGGAGTAAACAGATTCCCGGTCCAAGAAGGGCAACAGAAGAACTCGCCAGCTATGCATCGGTTTGCCGAAGGCATCAGTGGTATGCGATGGCGGTAGACCACCGTATTTCTCGGCATAGCAGACTAGCGCCACATATAGTCTCTTCAAGTTCCTCGCGCGTTGGGCTTGTATTGTCTTGTGACGAGCGGAATTCAATACCCACGCCCAGATCGCTGCCAAAAGCAGCGCCGCCGCGAAGACCATTGCGACAAACTGGAATATCCTCTTTTCGGCACCAATCAACATGGCATTAGCATGATAATATGGAATCGGGCTAGTTTCCCACCTTTTTTATCTGCAAGATCGTTATTCTGCCTGTTGTGCTGCTCTGCGCCGTCGTTCCATCCGAGCCGATGGAGTCAGCCCGAGAAAGCGTGGGGCTGTAGATTGCGATCAACACTTCGCGATACCCGAACAACCAACTGCCACCACCCTCGACTCGCGTTTTCTCGACTCCCGTCGCGTGGAACCCCGGCGTAAGAATTGCCGGAGGAAGTACCAGCGTCTTGCCACTTCTGTTGCCGTTCGGGGCAACGACTTTTGCAATGCCAGCGGTGGCGTTGCCGCTCGACATTACCTCCCAATTCCAAAGAACCTCATAGCATCCCGGCCGGAGGTAAACGCTCGCACGAATCTCACCCGCATTGAGGCTGCCTGTTCTTCTCGGGATAATCGTATTGCATACACTGCCGCCGTTCAGATCTACCGTCGTACTTGCTCCCCACGCTGAACTGAAAGACCAGCTTGTCGCGTCGGCAAACTGGCCCCAAGGCCCCGGATAAAACGGGCCTGCGATCCAATTAGGCGGTCGCCAGTTCTGTCTGACGACCATATACTTGACAATATGGCCGTCAAGTCGTCTCCGCCATTCTATGTCAAGCCCGCTCGGGTCAACAAAGATCGTCGGCCTGTTTCCACAGTACCGATAGACGTTCTGAAAATCTCCCTTGAACCCAATCGGGTCACGCGACAGGAAGCGGCCAAGGTCGGGCGAGAAGTAGCGGGCGCGGTAGTAGAACAGGCCGGTTTCCGCGTCGAGCTCGCGGCCCGTCTTGATCTCGGTGCCCGACAACGCTTCGAAACGCTACAAAACCGCCAACCCGGGCGAAGGCGGTCATGTTGCCGACGGCATCGTGGGCGGAATCGGCCCAGTCGGCCCCGACCGCTTCCGTGCCGCCATCTTCGTGACTTGGCGTTCTGCAACCTCCCGATCGGCTCGTTCCCCGCGCCGACTATAACATATCGGGTGGTCCAACAACCGGGGGCCACTTCACTAATCCTGCTTCTCCAGTTTGTGAATACGCTTGATCTTCCACAAAGAACCCTGCCAGGCACTCATATGCCCCATGTTGTCTTTGTCGAAAGTCCCTTCAAGCAACACGCAACACTTGTCGTATTCGGCGTACTTCCTCGGGTTGAGAAGAACGTGAAATCCGTTGCTTGTGATTCCGTACTCAGCGTCGTCCTTCGAAAGATAGATCGCAGTGCCTTCAAACCTGACGCGTAAAAAGCCCATGATTTGCACTTCGCGCCCGTGGTATCGCTCACGATGTGCAAGGATTTGAACGATCGAAGCGTGATAAAACTCGTTTGGGTATCGCGTCAATCCGTCATCCGACGGCTCAAGAGCGTCATCGCAGTCTCGCGATGCTCGTTGTTCCGGCGTCTGCAATCGTTCGTTGCTCGCTACCACATTGGGCGTACTCGGACTGTTTGCGTCAATCACGTCAGATCGACTGGCAGAAGGTTCTCGCGGCCCGCATCCGTTTGCGACGATTACCAGACTCAAATATGACATCAATGCAGAAAGTACGAACCAGCGCAGGAGCTTTAGCGATATTGTTTGCGCCGCGCTTCTACTGACCGCGTTCTGATTCGACGGTTCTCTTTGTGGGTGGTTTGTATTCATATGCCTTTCCGTCCACATCCACAATCCAAACAGACCAATCGTCCAGCGTCTTTCCCGCTTGTAGGCGAGCGATGTAACGAACCATCGCTCCGACGATGTCGTGATTCTTACACATTCTGCCATCATCAGTCGATGGCCAAGGATCCCCATCGCGAGGATGTGTATGCCACGAATAAACGATCTTATACCGGCGGTCGATCCTAATTGTCTTTTGATCCAGATCAATTCTTCCATCGGCGTCGGGAATCGGAAGGAAGCCGCCTTGCATCGTCTTTGAGCCCCACCAGCGATGGAATGACATGTAAGCCCCGCGTAGCTCGCCCGTTTCTCGGTTTTTCTGCCAGCTTGTAACCGACTCTGTGAACTTGTAAAGCGGCTGTGTTTTCGCGTCGACGGCCATCAGAATTGCGCCGAATCGCTCCACATCCTTCGTCTCTTTTGAAATCCGCTTTAGAGCGTCGAGCCACATCGGCAAGAGCTGTTCAAACTGCTTCGCACGCTCAGACGCAGCAGATGCCGGTTTCTCCTCTGCCGCCGCACCGCTCGGATCAATCAGAAGCAGAGGGCTGTTCGTACAATACCGATATAAGTTCGAATCCCCGGCGGAGAAGCCGAGCGGGTCGCGCGACAGGAAGCGGCCGAGGTCGGCCGAGAAGTAGCGGGCGCGGTAGTAGAACAGGCCGGTTTCCGCGTCGAGCTCGCGGCCCGTCTTGATCTCGGTGCCCGACAACGTTTCGATTGGCTAACAAAACCGCCAGCCCGGGCGAAGACGCCGCCGCCCGTAAACAACGTCGTATTCCCAAAGAGCGATGCCGTGCCGTCGTCGGCCGTTCCCT
>CAZVZX010000013.1:0-112037 GCA_964631235.1 uncultured Planctomycetaceae bacterium
AGGCCGACATTTTACCCAAACCCCGCAGATCGCGCCAGTCAAAATTGCCACGCCCTCGAAGAGGCCGTGGATTATGCACAAACATTTGGTTCAGTCGGCAACGGACATGGCCTGACTGACGGGCTGGCCACGCTGCCATTCTCCGATGTCGGCCGTCAGATCGTGATGCTTCAACCGGTCGGGCTTGAGAAGAAAACCGCGGTGGGTTGCCCGGCCGAGTTGCCAAGTCGAAATGACGAGATTCGTGAGCAGGGCGATGCCGATACGGGCGAAGCGGAAGCGAACGAATCCGAAGCAGACGAAGCCGTGACCGGGTCGAAGATCGCGGCAAAGAATGCTCTGGGACGGAGCGAAACGGAAGAACTTCGTGGTTGGGCCGTGGGCGTCGTCGATTTGGCTGAACTGACGCGCAATCTTTGGGACCACGTTACACCGGATCTACGAGTGCGGCTATTCGGCGGTTCACCGGCGGCCGCCAGGTTGCTGTTTGACAACCGATCGGCTGCTGCAACGGACCACCGCCGGCCCATGTTCCACCGGGCGATGAGCATGTCGGGGCTTGCCGCCGCGTATTGGTTGGAGGTCTCTTCGCAGCCCGACTTCGAGGCATCGATTGATCGCACATGGCCGATTGTTGTTTTTCTAACCGGATTATCGGTCAGCGGGCTGTTGTTCGCTTTGCTGTGGTCGGCGCATCATACCCGCGATTTGGCCGAGAAGATGGCGGCTGAAATGACCGACGCCCTTCGCGCACGCGAACGCGAGCTGCACGACTACACCGTCGCGTTGCAACGGGCCAATCGCGAGATCGAGGCATACGCCGCCAAGGCGCTGCGCGCCTCGCAGGCGAAAAGCATGTTCTTGGCCAACACGAGTCATGAACTGCGCACGCCGTTGACAGCGATTCTCGGCTATGCCGAAATCCTGCGCCACGACGACGCGATGTCGCCGGAACTTAGGCGGCAGTCGCTTGAGACAATCGTTCAGGGGGCCGATCATCTGCTGCACCTGATCGACGACTTGCTCGATCTGTCGAAAATCGAGTCGGGAAGCATGACGATCGACAAGCAGCCGTGCTCGCCGTTCGAGGCGATTAGCGCTGTTTGTCCGATCATTCAAGAACGGGCGAGCCAGAAGGGGCTCGATTTTTCCGTGGAATCGGCGGAGGGGCTGCCCGAGTCGATTGTGACCGACGCACGCCGTTTGCGGCAAATCCTCATCAATCTTCTTGGGAATGCCGTAAAGTTTTCCGAGGCGGGGCGGGTGAGGTTGTTGATCCGTCGCGTTGCCGAGTGCCCGGAGCAGATCGAATTCGCCGTCGAGGATTCCGGCATCGGAATGACCGAGGAGGAGTTGTCGCGCGTATTCCAGCCGTTCGTTCAGGCGCATCGACACATCAGCAGCAAGTACGGCGGCACGGGCTTGGGGCTGGCGATCAGTCGCCAAATCGCCGAGATGCTCGGCGGCACATTGACCGCCGAAAGCCGAATTGGTGTCGGCAGCACGTTCACCCTGCGATTGCCGATCGGGAATACCGCGTCGGAAGATTCCGCCTCGGTGGACGCTTCGTTGGAACACGCCGTCCGCCGGGAGGAACATTCGCACTCCGACTCGATCGCGTCGCTCGATCTCTCGGGCAGGCGAATCTTGCTGGCCGAAGACAGCGTCGAGAACTCGCGTCTGATCAGCTTGATCTTGCGCAAAGCGGGCGCAACAGTGGAGTGCGCGACCAACGGCTTCGAGGTTTGTGCGGCGGTGCGATCGGGCGGCATCCCCTTCGATCTGATTCTGATGGACTTGGAGATGCCCCTGCTTGACGGTGCCGCGGCTACGCGGCAATTGAGAGCGGAGGGGTTCTCGATGCCGATCATCGGCCTGACCGCGCATGCCTTCAGCGAGGCCAAACAGAAGTGCCTCGATGCCGGCTGCAACGAGTTCGCCACCAAACCGATCCGGCGAGAGGCGTTGCTTACCCTAATTGCTCGTCATCTCAGCGCCGCGGCTGCGCCGCAGAAGTGAGCCGCTAATCGCCAGCGTCGGACTGCGGTGGACGCGTTGTTCCGACGCCGCTCAACCGTGAATGCTTGCGAGCGTCTTGTTCGTCCGGAGAATGCTCGGGCGACTAACCAGAGCGAGTCTTGGGCCAGCGTGGCGATGATGGTCGGGTGCCGGGCCCGCCGCCTTGTGTCATCGGTCGATCGATGTCGGATGAGTTGGCCCCGCGGAGAACGACATCTGTGAGAGAAGCCGGAGCTCTTCGCACCGCGCACACACGGCTCAAGTTGAATGAACAGATCAGCAAACGGATGTTCGCCCGACTTTGGTCTGAGGAACAGCCGGCCGATCTCGATTGACAGCTTGGACCGAAAGCGGATTACTCATCGGCCTCGCGAGTGTCACCGGTTTTGCTTCGTTTGGGACGCTTCTGCCGATTGGCGGCGGGAATTCCTTCCGCTTTGAAACCGGCGAGAGTAACCTTTTGAACCATTTCGGCAAGCGAGTCGGCGGCCATCTTTCGCATGAGTCGAGCGCGCCGATCTTCGACCGTTCGAACGCTGATATTCAGTTGAGCAGCCATTTCGCGGTTCGAAAAGCCTTGAAGCAGCAACTCGAGCACCTCGCGTTCGCCCGGCGAGAGGCGATTCAAGCGGTCCTGCACTTGAGTCTTCAGTTGAACCAAGCCGGCAATACGACGCGCGGCCTCTGCTGCGCGGGTGACGGCACCGAGCAAATCAACTTCGCTGAACGGTTTTTGAACGAAATCGGTCGCGCCCTCGCGAAATGCTTGAACAACATCCCAAAGCCCGGCGTTCGTCGAGCAGGCGATGACGGGGACGTCGATGCCCTGTTGCTTGAGATAGCGAATTGGACTGACTCCGCCGGGTGCTTGAGTTAGCAGATCGGCCAGCACACAGACGGCGCGTCCCGCGACGAAACGACGGAGCATCGAGTCGATGTCGCCGAAAAACTCTGTTTGCGGGAAACGAGAGCGAAGCACCGCCCCAGCGGCGTCGCGCGCCGCAGCGTCTTCATCAACCACGAACACGAAAACGTCGTCGTTCACCACGATGCACACCTCCCCTGCCATTCGAAAACGGGCACACTTTGACTACAAAAGGATCGCTACCCGGGGAGAATGTTCGAACCGGTGGTGACTGAGGGTGATGGAGGGATTTGACACACGGATTCCCCTGTGGAAAACAAAGAAAATCAACGGTCGGACGATCTCAGTTTTCCACTCAATCAGAGAACCGTGGGCGCAGAACCCGAACCCACGAACAGACAGAAGACGAACAGCAACCTCAGAGAATTATTAGTTGCTGCGGGGTTATAATCGCAGATAAGTCCGCCCCACAAAGACCACTCTGCCGCCCAAACTGTCACTCAAACGCCACCGTGAGAACAGACCTCCCCCGCCGTCTTGCGACGCCAATGCGACCCACCCCCGCTAGAAGTAGGTCAGAAAAAGTTACTTTAGTTATGATATATTAACGAGCATCGACGAACAATGCCAGCAGCAATCGGGCTCGTGTGATCCGATAATACGAGATTTCAGAAAGGTGTGACCCGTTTTGGTGGAGCCGTTTGTCAAAGTGTCGCGGGCATCGCTGGTGGTTTCTCGGTGACTTGTGTATTCGTAACGTCTATTGGATAAAGGCGTTACAGATTCTTGGCGGCGTGTTGTTGAGATTCTCGGTCGCACGTTGCCGGGGAGTTTCTTTATTTGTTCGTTTCTGCAACGTGAATGCTAAAAAATCCGGCTCTCAAGGGCAATGTGACAGCAGATCTGACAGAAATAGTTTGTTTGCGAGAGAGCTGAAATAATGACCGAATGTTCGACGGGGGAGGGGGGATCGGATTCTTCGGACGGGATTTCTGGGGGGGCTCGGCTCGCTTTCCCGTTTCAACCGGCGTAACAAGTTGATTTATGCCTGCGGGTGCCCGTGCCACAGGGGACGGTTGCTTGCGGTGCGCGACGGTTTGACCGAAGCTTAATCCGTGGGGGGCGATCTTTTCGCTAAAAAAAAACGCGGAAGCTGGAAGGCGGGTCAGACGGGTTGGCACGTAATAGAGCCGCGTCGTTGCGACCTCGGCCGATTGTGCAATCGTGTGGCACTGTTTAGAAAGACGATTTCGCCGAATGCGAACGCGAAAACGGCGAGCGCGCCTCGCGGCTTGCGGAGGAGGATCTCGTGGCGAACAGCAAACGCATCTTGGTTACCGGCGGCGCCGGATTCTTGGGTTCGCACCTTTGTCGGCGGCTTGTGGCCGAGGGGCACGATGTTATTTGCGTTGACAACTTCTTTACGAGCCAAAAGACGAACATTGCCGATCTGCTCAGCCAGCCGAACTTCGAATTGATTCGGCACGATATTACGCTGCCGTTGTTCCTGGAAGTCGATCAGATCTACAATCTCGCCTGTCCCGCGGCCCCGGGGCATTACCAGTACAACCCCATCAAGACGATGAAGACGTCGGTGTTGGGAGCGATTCATGTGTTGGGCATGGCGAAACGATGTCGGGCCCGGGTGCTCCAAGCGTCAACCAGCGAGGTGTACGGCGATCCCGAGGTACATCCGCAACCGGAAACGTACCGTGGGGCGGTCAATCCGATTGGGCCCAGGGCGTGTTACGACGAGGGAAAACGCGCTGCCGAAACGCTTTTCATGGACTATCACCGGCAGAACGGAATCGATATCCGCATCGTAAGGATATTCAACACGTATGGCCCGGGCATGCACCCCTATGACGGCCGCGTTGTCTCCAACTTTATTCGCCAGGCACTTCGCGGCGAGGACATCACGATTTTCGGATCGGGTTCACAGACGCGGTCGTTCTGCTATTGCGACGATTTGATCGAAGGGCTGGTGCGCATGATGAACAGTCCGAGCGATTGCATCGGGCCGATCAACTTGGGCAATCCCGACGAGTTCACCATACGCCAATTGGCCGAGTTGGTGATCGAACTGACCGGGGCACGATCGCGACTCGTGTCGATGCCCTTGCCTGCCGACGATCCAACCCAGCGCAAGCCCGACATCACTCTGGCGCGACAACGGCTCGGGTGGCAGCCGACGGTGCCGTTGCGCGAGGGGCTTCGACGCACGATCGATTGGTTCCGAACGATACGATGGTCGGACTACCGCCCGCCGACGCCGAACTACTGAGCGGCTTGGGCCGTCTTCTCGTTTGCCATTGGCTCCGCCTTGCGGTGGCTGTAGAGGCCCGCAGTCCTCGTGCAGTCGTTGCTTTCCGCATTTTCGCCAAAAGTTCTCTAATCCGAAGGCCCTCGCGCATCCGAATCTCTTCCTAGCGGGACAACGTGCCGCAGGCGGAGTTGTTCGGCCTTCAAGGGGGGATAGGAAATGAGGCTGTTCATCGTTTTGTCATTTGCATTGGCGTGTTGCAGCGTCCAAGCGGCTGAGACTCAGCCGTCGGGACGACCGGTTGCCGGGGGCGGTTCGATCGTGACCGGGCAGGTCGCCCCGACGCCCGAAATGTGGTTCTACGAGCAGTATATGAAGAACTACAGCGACCCGCGTTTGGCGGTGCGACGCAACGCCGAGTTCCAGCAACAGCAACGCGAAAACCGATTGGCCGCCATGCGTTGGTTCGGCATGTCGAATTCGCGACCGCGAAGCTCGCCCGACCCGTTCAACGGCGACTATTCGCCCTATTGGGCATCGACAAACCGCGCATTTCCGTACCAATGGAATGCCGTGGGCCACAATTACGTAATCTTGCCGCGAAGCAATTCGGCTGAGAAGTAGGCAGCCGCCGCAAGACCGGCGGGGGGCGATTCGCCAAAGCGGGCAGTGCAGCGCACCGGTGGATCGATTCGGTCTTCGCAAGCGGTAAGGGGCAGATCGAAAAAGGCTTCGGGCATGAAAGCCGGCGCGCTGTTGAGGCGCGCCGGCTTTTCCTTTCCGCCGTGAGCCATCTGCAACTTGGACGCAGTCGTGCCGTTTGCAGAGAAAAGCTCCGCGGTCTGTTGCGGCAGCCGGAATCTCCGCCGGATGTCGGCACGCCGTTGATCGCGGTTTCTGCGGGCCGTTCCGCTTCAGAATCCGCCTACGCCGAGAGTCTCGAGCGAGAATCCGCGGCCCAAGTGGGTCAGATCGCGCCAGAAGATCAGCTTGGGCTTCGACTCGGTGGTGTCGATGACGGCCTCGACGCGGGCCGACGGTCCGCCGCCGTCGAAGTATCCGACGGCTTGAATTCGGAAGACCGAACCGCCCGCACAAACAAAGGGCATAAGCGTCTTCATCTCGTCGAGAGAGACAAGCCCTTCGGTGAGCAACCATGTCTCGTAATCGCGGCCCGGGTCGCGCGCAACCGGATCGACCTCGCGTTGCGAGAGAATCGTGTCGAGTAACTCGCCGGTCATGCCGGGAATGCCTTCGAGCACGGCGCGCGGCGCTTGGTTGATGTTGATCCGGCCCGGGATCACTTTCTGCGGATTCACCGTCAAGTTGTCCATCAGCAGCGGCAGATAGACGTTCATTACGCCGGGCACCTCGGGGAAGACCGGTTCCAACACAACCGCTTGACGCTCTCCGGGAAACCGGGCCTGCACGCGGGCGCCGATCAGGTCGAGAATGGTGCTGAGCTTCACCACGCCTTTTTGTTTCAAGTCGGGCATTTTGCCCGAGATCAATTCACCGGGCTTGGTTCCGGTGTATGGGCCGTTTTGCCGATAGGCGACGATGAACGCCGCCCAGTCTTCGTTGCCGAGCGCCTCGACCAGTTCATCGTACAGCTTCTGCATGTCGGACTGATTGACATCGATCTTAGCCGACCCGTCGGGGCGGGTATTCTTCTCCAAGCTATACAGCGTGAGATAACCGGCCCAGCCCCGATTCAACCGCCCATCAGAATTGTCCACGCCCTCGGCGGAAATCAAGGCGTCATCCGAATCGGCGAAGCCGTTGCGATCGGCGTCGGCCCCGAAGAGCAGTGCCGGAGTGACGCCGCGAACCAAGAGCAGCTCTTCAATCGTTTCCAACGGCCCATTCTTGGGGACATAGGGCGGATCGAGCCCCAGGTAGTAGTCCACTTCCGCACCGAATTCGCGAGGTTCGTCGTCGGCATCCATCCAGTCGAGGATGGCATCGGCGATGTCTTCGCTCATTCCGGGCAACGCCATCAACAGATCTCGCCCCGCCCCGGGCGTTTTCTTCTCGATTGCCGCCAGGGCATTGAGATTGAGTTTGGTCGATTCGTCTTCAATTCCGTAACGAATGCCGGCAAAGCCTGACCCGTCGTCGGCCGTTGGCGCGAGAATGGAGAATCGGCTTCGTCCGCGCGGGTCTTCGTCGTCGCGCAACAGCACTCCGCGGAACTGTTGCTCGTTGTTGTACCAGCCGCCCATCTCGAGCTGGACGTCGATCGGTTGCGCGAGGAAATAACGGACCGCTTCAATAGCCGAGTCTGCCGCCGCACGCGCCTGGGCCTGATGAACCGTCAAGACGGCGGCACGGTGCTCATTGAGCATCAATTCGGAGAAGGTCAAGCCGCCGAGGGTCAGCAGGGCGACGACCACCATCACCAGAATGAGCACCAATGCGCGCCGGTGCTTCGGCACTGCTGCGGGAGCGAGCGGTTCTTGCCCCGAATGTCTCAGCACAGTTGTTTTCGTCGAAGGAGTGCATCGGATCATCGTTGTGCGCCTCCTCCGCCGGCAGAGCCCGTCGGCCCCGTGGGAGCGCCCATACCGCCGCCTCTGCTTCCGCCCATTCCACCACCCATTCCGCCGCGAGGCATTCCGCCGCCACCTCCTGGCGTGAACCCTCCGCGACCGCCCCCGGGCATGCCGCCGGCGCCGCCTCCGCGTCCGAAGCCGCCCTCACCACCACCTGACCCTCCTCCTCCGGCACGGCCAAACCCGCCGCCACGACCGCCCATGCCGCCCCCGGGCCGTCCGCGCGATCGCTGCCCGCCATCGTCGGCCGACGGATCGTCCTGACCCTCGCCAGGCGGCTGCGTTCCCATGTTTCTGCGGCCGCGGTTGGCAGAGCCGTCCCCGCCACCTGTGCCGCCTATTTCATCCTCCATTGCCGACTCGGAATCCGAAGCCTCGCCGTCCATCTCGTCGGTCATGTCGCCTTCCTCTTCGCCTGACGTGCTTTCGGGTACTTGCGAGGGCGCGTGCGCGCCGGGCAAAACAACCAGGATGCGGTAAATCCCCGATTCTTCGACCTCGTTCTCTTCCGACGCGCTGAACCACGAGGCGGCACCGCGAGCCTTGGGCGGACGGCGCAAGGCAATGGCAATCTCTACTGCGGTGGGCAGGCCGCCAGCGGCCACGGAATCCCACTCCGAGTACCAACTCGATCCGTCGTAGTAGCTGAACTCAAGGCGAGTCACCTCGGGCGCGATCGGTTCCAAGAGAACATCAACGTTGCTCAGCGTTCCTTGTTCGGCGGCCCAGGCGGTGATCGCTCGATCGAGCTGCCGGCGAAACAGACCGCCCGAAGACGCGGTGCCTGACGGCGCAGCGGAAGCCCCGTCGACTGGCTGGCTGGAACTCGCGACTCCGGCATCGCCAAGGTAATAGGCGATACTCTGGACATCTGTTAGGTGTTGCGCCGTGGGAGAAAGCGGATCGGCCCCGACGGCTGCGCTGATTTGGTCGAGCCGAGGCAAACGGCTGACATCGACTTGCAGCACGTCGGTCGAACCGTACAGTGCGGGAATCGAGGGGGGCACCCAAGAAGACGGGGCGTCCGTAGAATCGCCCCCCATCTCCGACATCGCGGACTGAACCTCCGCGGCATTCAGCCCTGCGGCGGAGGCTAATTCGCCGGCGTCGGTCGGCGAGGGCACGACTTGGCCCAGCAACTTTTCGGCCTGCTGTGGGTCGTACTGCACGGCACCGCGTATATCGTCGGCCATGCGGGTGAGAATGGCCCGGGCGAGCTGGGCTTCTTCCACGTCGCGACGACCGGCGTCGAGCACGCGCCAATGGATATCGACCGCCATGGCAATCGCCGCGATGACCACGGCTGACAGGCCGAGGGCCAGCAGCATTTCCAAGAGCGTGAAGGCCGCTCTCGGCCGCAACATTGGCGACGCCTGCCCGTGCCGTCGTCTTGCTTTTCGAAAGATCAAGGTCATTATTGCCCGCCCTCCGTGCTCGAAGCCGAGGCTGACTCTGTTTCGGTCGACGATGCGCCGCTGGACGATGGGTCGGCGATCCAACGGGTCAGCGAGACCTCGACCGGCGGACGGTCATCGGATGTCGTCTGACGCACGAAGACCGTAACGCTGACCAGTCCGGAACTATCCAGCGACTGGACTTCGATCGAGCAGGTCCAATTGGCGTCCTCCTCGCCGGCGATGTCGCTGATCGGCACATCGGTGAATGACTCGGCCGGAGTGATTCCCGCCACAATCTCGTTCAGTAGGCTTTCGCAAAGGAGAATTGCTTTTGTTTTGTCTCGGGCCGCGCGGGCGCTATTGAGCCCGAACCGCATCAGCTCGCCGATAATCGCCACCGAAACAAAGAGAATGGCCAGGGCCAGAATGACTTCGAGCAACGAGAAGCCGCCTGACTTGCGTTGGTCGATGCGGCGCCTGCCGATCGCCGTCCGACAGCCGCAACTGCAGCGCGCTGGCGGCGATTGCTCAACCGGCCCAACTTGGCCGTGAAGCCGCCGACTGCGGGATTGCCGCTCGCTGCGTTGCATGGCAAACCACCTCGATTTCCGTTGAGCAAAGCCAAACGGTTCAACGCACTGGTTCATGTTCCATCGTTGGTCTCCGGAGCCGCCACCGCCCCGCGGGACGACTGTCGCAGAACACATGCCGGGGGCAGATCAACGTTCCGCCTTGCCGACGTCGGTTCTCTCTATCTGAACCTCACAACGACTCGTCCGCGAACACATCTCCCACCGTGACGACACCGGTTTCCCCCCGAAGCGTCAATTCCAACGCTCGGCCGTGCGCGTTGCGCAGCCGGATGGTAGCGCTCGACGCGGTGCCGTTCGGATGGAAATAGATTGGGGGCGACCAGGAATGGCCCTGGGCGTCCTCACTCGAAGAATCGTCTGAGTTGCTGCTGTTGCTCGCCGGCATCGCCATGTCCGCATCGGGCGGTGGAGCAAAGGTGATGCCTTCGGGCAGCTCGCCCGACAGGCGACGCTCGGCACGAGTTACTCCGAGGGCCGCCTGCAACTCAGAGTCGCCTGCCGTCTCTTCGCGTTCGCCCTCCGTCTTGATGGAGAAACTTCGTCCGTCGATGCTGTATTGAAAGCGGCATGTTTGGCCTGTCTCGATGGCTTCGATCCGGGCCCGTGTCAGTCTCGACCTGACCAAGTCGGCCGCCGACCGCAATCGCTGCGATTCGAATGCGCGCGTCAGCAACGGCCAACTGAAGGCGGCCGTAATGACGAGCACGACCAGCACCAGCAGCACTTCGATCAACGTCAGCGCCGGGCGCTTGGCTGGTCGCATCGATCTCAAACGCCGCAAGTGAATCATAATGAGATTGCTTCGCCTTGGGACGCTCGATCGGGGGCGAACCGCGGGAACAACTCCGCCCGATGGGGCGAGAACGAATGATTTCGCTTGCGGCACCCCATCGTGTCGCAGTGTTCAGGCCGCATTACCAATTGCCCACGTCGTCCTCGGTGCCATCGGTGCGATCGGGCCCGATGGACCAGAGGTCGTAGCCGTTGGGGTTACGGTCGCCGGGAAAACGATATTGATACGGGGTGCCCCACGGATCAAGCGGGACTTCACTGCCTTTGAGGTACGGACCTTCCCACTTCGCCGGGTTGGGCAGATCGGCCGGCGGGGCAAGCAGTGCGCCGAGCCCTTGCTCAGTTGTGGGATACGACCCGATGTTCAATTGGAAGCCCTCGATGGCCGTTTCGAACAAACCAATTTGGCTCTTGGCTGCCTTGAAATTGGCCTGCCGTTGGTACGACTGGTAGAGCGGCACCGACATCGATGCCAACAGCACCAGGATCACCAAGACCAAGAGCACCTCGATCAGCGTAAAGCCTCGGCGACGCCGCGATGCCATCCGACGGTTCATAAAATCACCTCCAAAACTTCGGTACGTGTTCGTTGTGAAAGACCCTCGAAACTCCCATCCGATTGCGAACGCGGCTGCCGTCGCATCGACGCGGCCGATTGCATGCGGTTTGCGTTTGAGCCGCTTTTCGCCTTTTGCGTTATTCTTCAGATCGCTCCATCTATTTTTCGCCGGCGGCCGATGTTACGCATTCGCGTTTGATCCGTTCTCCGTTTTCCAGGCTTTTCTTATCGCCTGCTCCGGTTATCGGAGCGAAGAGGAAACATCACACCGTCATGCTCATCTTCAATACGGGCAGCAACAGCGCAATGACCACGACCAACACCACACTTGCCATGATGACCAACAGGAGCGGTTCGAGCAAGCGAACCGCTAAGTCGAGCTTGCGCCAAGTGCGCTTCTCCAAACCATCGGCGATCGAAAGCAAGACGCTCTCGAGGTTGTTGGCCTGCTCGGCCACGGCGATCATTTCGATGACCGTGGGCGGAAAGCGGCCGCTTTGTGCCAGCGGTTCGGCCAGTGTTTCACCGGCCGAGACGCTCTCGCCCGCTTCAAGCAGGGCGGACGCCAGCACGCGATTCGACGCAGCGTCAGCGGCGATTTCCAACGAGCGGATAATGGGAACACCGTTGCGCAACAGCGTTCCCAATACACGGCAGAATCGCGAAACAGCCAAGTCGAGAAAGATGCCGCCGGCTACGGGAATCTTCAATTTGAGTGCGTCCCACCAGCCCTTTCCGCGCGCGGTGCGCAGCCATCGGCGCAACATCCAAACGCCGCCCGCCAAGCCCGCAGTCAGCGGGATGCCCCACACGCGGAGAACGCCGCTCAGCCAAAGCAGGGCATCGGTCAGGGCGGGCAGTTCGCCGCGTTCGCGGAGTCGGGCGAAAAGCTCGGCGAATCGGGGAACAACGAAGATGATCAGCCCGGCAACAACCAAGGTGCCAACGACGGCCAAAACGGCCGGATAGACCACCGCGCCGATCGTTCGTTTTTTGAGATCCTCTTGCGTTTCTGTGAACTCGGCGACGCGGGCGAGGGCTTCTTCCAAAAAGCCGCCTTCGCCGCCCGCCCGAACCATGCTGACCACCATCTCGCCGAAAATGTGGGTGAAGCGGCCCATCGCCTGGGCGAGTGTGGCGCCGTCTTCCACTTGATGATGCACCTGCTCGAGTATCTGCCGCAGACCTTGATGGGAGGCTTGCTTTTGCAAGACCTCGATTGCGCGCAGCAATGGAACGCCGCTTCGGAGCAAGTCGGCCAATTGGGCGTAAGTGGTGGCCAGAAGCTGGGCGGGCACCCGGCGCACTCGGGCGAGCGAGACCGATTGAGCAGCCTGGATTTCCAAAGGAAAGAGTGCCCGGCTCGTCAGCGCGGCGGCCGCTTCGCGGGGGCTGACGGCCGAGATCGTGCCGCTCACGCGTTTGCCTTGAGTATCGCGTGCAACATAAGCGAAATCGGGCATGGCGTCGCTACTTGTGCGTGGTCATTCGTACGGTGTTGGCTTTTGTGGCTTGGACAACCTCTTGAACCGAGGTTCGGCCGTCAAGCACTTTCAACCAGCCGTCGTCGCGCAGATTGCGCATGCCCTCTTCGAGGGCCGCGCGATAGATCTCCCATGTGCTGACTCGCTCGTGCGCGAGCTGGCGAATACGGTCGGTGGTCACCATCAATTCGAACAAGCCGACGCGCCCGGCATAGCCCACTTGACGGCAATGGCGGCAGCCGACGGGACGGTAGAGTACTCCGTTGGGCGGAAGCCGATCCCAGGGGAAATCGGGCGGCAGGTCCTCGCGGCGGGGATGGTAGGGCGCTTTGCATTCGGGGCAGAGCACGCGAACCAACCGCTGCGCCATGACGCCCTCGACCGTGCTGGAAACCAGGAACGGCTCGACCCCCATATCGACCAATCGCGTGTACGCGCCAGCCGAATCGTTCGTATGGAGCGTGCTGAAGACAAGGTGCCCGGTAAGCGATGCCTGGATGGCATTCTCGGCGGTTTCCAGGTCGCGGATTTCGCCGACGAGAATGATGTCGGGATCGTGTCGAAGAATGCTGCGCAGCGAGTTGCCGAAGGTCAGGCCGATCTTCGGATGGATTTGAATCTGGTTGATGCCGTCGAGTTGATACTCGACCGGGTCTTCGGTGGTGATGATTTTGGTTTCGCCGCTGCGAATCTCGAGCAGGGCGCTGTACAGGGTCGTCGATTTGCCGGAACCGGTCGGCCCGGTCACCAGAATGATGCCGTGGGGCAACTGAATCAGTTCGTGGAAGGTATCGTAGGTGTCTTGCTCCATGCCGAGCTTGCGCAGCGAGAACTCCATCGCCCCTTTATCGAGCAAGCGCAGAACGATCCCTTCGCCGTGGATCATGGGAATGACCGAAACGCGCACATCGACATCGCGGCCCGACACTTTCAATTGAATTCGTCCGTCTTGCGGCAATCGCCGTTCGGCGATGTTCAGCCGGGCCATGATCTTCAGGCGGCTGATGATCGCCGCCTGAAAACGATTGATCTCGGGAGGGATCGGCTGCGGATGCAGAACCCCGTCGATACGGTAACGGACGCTCAGGCCGTGTTGCTGTGTTTCGATGTGAACGTCGCTTGCACGCGATTGAATCGCTTCGAGCAGGATTTCGTTGACCAGCCGAACTACCGACGGCTCTTGGGCCATTTCCGAGAGTTCAGAGCCGTCCGTTTCGATCTCTTCGAGCAGTTCGACCCCGTCGCTGGCTTGCGCCAACAAACCGTCGATCGTCTCGCTGCCCACTCCCAAATGCGTCTTGATCAGTTTGGCGATTTCGCTCGAAGCGGCAAGAACCGGGACAACGCTCAAACCGGTGGCCGCGCTAAGCTCGTCGATCGGGTAAAGGTTGAACGGATCGGAGGTAGCTACGGTCAGCGACCCGTTGCAACGGCGAATCGGGAAAAGACTCGCGCGATGGATGAAGCGGGTGGGGAAACCTTTAAGTAGCGAGAGATCGATTTCCGCCTCGGCCAGGTCAACAAACTCGAGGCCGAGGGCCTCGCCGATGGCGCGCAACGCATCTTCTTCCTTGATGAATCCGAGACGAACGGCCGTCTGATCGGGACGCAATCCCTCGAACTGCGTAGCGCGAACCTGCTCCACTTGCTGTGGAGATAACAAGCCTTTCTTCAACAGGATTTCGGTAGCGTCCATTCGGGGGTTCACTTCCCTTTCGCGGCGAAACGGCTGCCGCCCGCTCCATGCGTCCGCTTCTTGCCCGTTGCGGCTCGCGCGGAGTCGGCATCTGGCGGTCGAGTCGTTTGTTCAGAGGAGGAGATGGCGGGGCAAACGGTCGGTTGTGAGCAACGAAGGAAGGTACTCGTCGTCGAAGCCCGGCTCAGTATTGGCTCCCCCTCCAATTTATCTTAACCAGAGCCGGCCTCAAGCGTAGCGATAATTCTCCCAGTTGGCGTTGCGGCTCGAACGACTGCGCAAACAACATACGAACCATCGTCGGCGTTGCGGGAAGCGGTCGGCCGACCGAACGCACGCAAGAACAATGGTACTCGCGGGCCCCGTGTCTGTCATGCAGATCGCGTGCCCGCCAGACGCAACGGTAGCGTTGACGGCCGCGCGTGGGCTCGTCGGCAGGATGACTCCGCGAGTGAATCACCCGGTAGCGACAATTCTTCCACGCGGGACTCGCGATGCCGACGCCCCGGCGATCGCGCTACCTTCGTCGCACAGATTGGAACGCGGAATCATCCACCCAACTGGCAAAGCAGCCCCCCGATCAGATCGGAGGGCTGCCGTAGCCCAACACCCGAAAAATCATGCTACCCCATTGTCGATGGCTAAGCCATAGACCGAACTGGGGGAAAGGTTCGTTCTGTGGACACAGGAGGCGAGTCATCGCCTCTGCTCAAACCCCGATCAACGAAGCGGAGTGACGCTCAGTTTTGTTCACCGCCGCCGGGCCGACGGCGCTCGCCAGGGGCCGCACCCTCGCCGCCGCGACGATTACCGCCGAATCCGCCCATCAATTGGCGCATGTCGATGTCGATCTTCTTCCCTTTGAGGGCCTCGAACTTCTCTTTCTGTTCCGGCGTCAAGACGTTGAGAATCTTCTCTTCGACCTGCTTTTGGGTTTCACGGAACTTCTCGCCCATCTCACGGAAACGCTCGCGGCGCTGTTCCGGCGACAGGTCTTGCATCTCTTCTCGCATCTTGGCGAACTGATCGGTCACTTCGCGACGGATGCTTTCCATCTTCGCCTTCTGGTCGTCGGTGATGCCCAATTCCTTAGCGACCTCGGGCGAATTCAACGCGCGAATCCCTTGGATCTGGACACTGATTTCCTTCAGCCGCTTGAGCTGGTGCGGCAGCAAAATGGCTTCGATTTTCTTGGCCAGTTCGGCTTCACGATCTTGGGCCTTTTTGCGAAGCTCTTCCATCCGCTCTCGACGCTGTTCCTCGGACAGATCGCGGAAACCGGAGAAGGCCTCCCGCATTTCGCGGGCGGTCGCTTCGCCAAGCTCTCGTAATTTCGCCTTTTGGTCGTCCACCAATTCGATTTCTTTCTGCACCTGCTCCAGTCGCAGCAGTTGCAACGGGCCTCCCATGCCGGGGCCGCCAGGGCCACCCATTCCGGGGCCGAACTGGCCCCGCTGCCGGTCGCCGCCGGGCTGCGCCATAGCGCTGGCGACAAACAACAACGTCAATACAAGGACTCCCAGTACCGTACAAACTCGACTCATCTTCGCACTCCCTTCTTGATAAGACGGGGGGTCTGAATAGTCGGCGCTGAAAATGCGACGGCCGCAGTGCGCCTTCACAGTCTATAACACCATAGGCATGCCAGGGTTTCGGCCGATTCGCCGATCACGGGCTGCCGTGGAAGGTTTCCGGCGCACCCGACCTGTCCGAATCAGAACCGGCAAAGGCCCCGAAAGCGTGGTAATATGGGCAGTACAGTGAAATACGGAAGTCGGTTCGAACGGGGGATGGCTTGCAAGCAAGCCGAGACGTGGCGACGGCAGTCGCTTTCGGAATCGTGTGGGACTATTTTGCGAGTCGGGTGCGGCTAACACGTTACTTCGTGGGAACTTCGGTGTTCAATCCTGTGGCGAACAGCGACAGACACTCTGCCGGTGGATCGTCGGGTTCAATGCGTACGACGGCGGTGTCTCGGCGGCTGTAATAGCAGGTCACCGAAATTGGTTCGATCGGCCGGTTTTTGCGACCAGGCAGCGAGCCCCGTTGTCCGAATCCTCGCGACGGCTGCCCGTACAACTGCGAGCGTCCGCGTTTTGGGATGTGGCGAGCTGACCTGTCGGCATGGGGCTTCGCGGGAGCGACAAAGGAGAAATCGGTTCGACTCGTGTGCCAAGGGCCGTTACACTAAAATAATGCCGCCTCAGTTGTTAGGTTGTCGGTCGCTTCCCGATGCCGTTACCCGAGAGACGTTGGCCGCACGGCAGCGTGGCGATTAGCGTCACTGATTGTGACCGGGAGGCGTTGTGCGATGGCGAGGCCCGAGAGTAGTCGCTCGAGCCAACATCGATGGCGGTGAGTTTCATAGCGAGTTCCATCGGACCGTTGGATCCGCATGACCTTTTCTACGGACTTCTGACTATTGCGGGAACGCCGGCGGCCGATTGGATTGGGTTGAACGAGTCCGCGAAAGACGGAACGCGGTTCAAATGGGGATAGTTTGCAAGAAGGCCGCGTCGTTGCGACGGCGGCCGCTTACATGATGGTGAGGATTTGTTTTGCTAAGGACGACGGTTATGGACGCGTGCCTTCGCTCATGTCGGATGCCGTTAGCGATTGTCTTCGGCGCCGTGTTTTTTTGCGAGGCTGTGTTGGCTCAGTATCGTGACGAGCCGCCGCGTTCGGCCGAAGAAGCGCAACACCGGTTTCGCCGGGCCGAGTTTTTTTTGGCCGAATTGGACGCCAACCATAATGGCGTGCTTGAAGCGGACGAGTGCTCGGGACGGCGGCAATACTTTGTTGAGCGGATGTTGCAGCGGGCCAACCTTCCGGTGCAGTATCCCGTCGCGATAGATCGCGTGCGCGAGGGATTGCAACGGTACTACACCAGTTCGGTGCAACAAGCGGGCGCGCCGGGTAGTCCGCCGCCTGGCGCACCTTTCCCGGGTGGCGGTCCGCCGGGCGGTCCTTGGGGCGGACCACCGGGAGGCCCGTGGGGCGGCCCTCCCGGCGGGCCTTGGGGCGGCAGTCCGCCGGGTGCGCCCCCAGGATCTTCGGGAAACGCTAGCTCAGCGACCAACCCGGCACCGTCTGTTCCCGGCTTCGGGATTCCCGCGGCTGCACCGGCGGTTCCGGGCTTCGGGCCGGTGACGGCTCCAACGACGGGTACCGTTGGCAGCCCTGCGTCGCCGGCCAACGGCAGCTCGTCGGGGCACAGCGACGATCAACGCTATCGCGACTATGCGAAGCAGCTTTTTGGCCAGTACGACAAGAACCGCAATGGTGTGCTCGAACGGGATGAGTACAACGAAATGAGCAATAACCCCAAGGCGGCCGATAAGAACGGCGACGGGGCGATTTCGTTCGATGAGTTGTACAAGTGGTTGGTGGAAATGAGCAAGTCGGGGTCGCATTCGGGAAGCTCTGGCGGCGACAGCCGCGACCGCGATCGGGACCGGGAACGAGACCGCGAACGATCGAAGAAGACGGAACCGAAACAGCCTACATATCGGTTGCCCTTCCCGTCGCCGGTCGAGCGGTTGCCGAGCGGCATGCCCGAGTGGTTCCTGAAAAAAGACGCCGATCGCGATGGGCAGGTGTCGATGGCCGAGTTCAGCCAGGATTGGAGCGAAAGCAAGTTGACCGAGTACTTCAAGTACGATGTCAACGGCGATGGCTTCATCGTTCCCACAGAGGTTCTGCGCGTGGAAAAGGGGACGAGCCAATCGAAAAGCGGGCCGACATCGAGTTCAAGCGGAAGCAGCTCGAGCGGCAGTTCCAGCAGCAGCGACCGTCGTTGGGATTCCCGTTGGGGGAGAAGCGAACGGGGCAGCGAATCGGAACGAAGCTCCCACGACCGCGAGCGAGGCCGTTGATTCTTCGCTCTGCTCGTTTTTCCGGCGACTGGATCGGGATCACAGCAGAAACCGATCCCGGTTTGGTCGGTCGCTGAAGCGACTCTGCGGACCTGATCAGTCGTGGGCGGGCGAGTCTATTCTCTTGGTGCGCGAAGGCGGGCTTTTCCGCCAGATGATGTTCGCCCAAGGTTCGATCAAATGCTTCCACCGTCGCCCGAGGCGCACGCGACAAGTGTCGGGCACGGCTACGACGATGCGGCGGCTTCCGCGGCGACGGTCGGTTTGCACGCTCAGCATCCGATCCAAATAGCCGACCTTCTCACGGCACAGTGCGTGGAGCTGGGCCAAAAAGTCGGGCGTGATTTCTTCAGGGTGTTCTTCAGCCTCTAGGACCACTGTCAGCGTAATGAATGGGTTCTGGTCGATCACGAAGCGGACGATTTCGGCCGCTCGATGCCTCGCCATCGCAAACCGACGGCTGCGGAGGTAGATCGTTGCACTAACGGCCGGATAGGGCGGGGCGGCCAAAGCCTCTTGCCAGCGGCTGCCGCGAGGCGCGTGATCGAGATCGACGCGACACATCGTCCAGCATGCGTTCGCGCCGGCATTTCTCGCAAGCCAGCGGGCATTGGCGACCGTGTCGTTCTCGCCTTCGCAATAGGGGGGCGGCAGGGGGGCCGGATCGTATTCGATGCCGAGCCGCCGTTGCGTCTCCTCCACGAGCTGGGCGATTTCGATCCAGTTGACCGCCGCATTGGCGACGACGTAGTAGGGAGGTCGCGGTTGGGCTTGTAGTTTCCATCGCTCCGCCTCGGCAGCCAAGGGCGTGCCCGGCAACAGGGACAAAGGAAAGAGCTGGAGTTCGTCGAACAACTCGCGGTCAACCAGGAAGTCGATCGCCCGTCGCATCGAATCGATGGTGTCGCCGGGCAGTCCCAAGATCAAATCGGTTCGGGTGCGAATGCCTGCCGCTCGAATCGCCTGCGCCCCGCGCGCGAAGGCGTCGAGATCGACTCGGCGACCAATGGCAGCTTGGGCGGCCGGCTCGACCGTTTGCAGGCCGATTTCGACTTCGGCGAAATTGGCGTTGCGCAATTTTCGCGCGAGAGCTGAATCGATGCCTTCGGCTCGAAGCTCTGCCGAAAAACGGATCTGATGCTCGCGATTCTCCTCCGCCAACAGATCGATGAAGCCGGCGAAGTTGCGCCGTTGGTTGAGCGTAGGATCGAGGAGGAACACTTCTCGCACGCGATGGCGGATCGCCAGACGCAAGTTCGCTCGGAGTTCCGCCTCTGCGAACGACCGAATCGTGCGTCGGCCCTGATGGTATGCACAGAACTTGCAGCGATAGCGGCAGCCGCGGGCCGTTTCCAGCCACATCGTTTCGTGCGGAATCAGTAGCCCGGCCGTGTAGGGCGATTGAAGCGCGGCCAGCGAAACGGGCGGCGCCGGCTGCCGCGGCGGAGCGAACGTTGGCCCGACCCATAGCCCCGGCACATCGGCCCAAGCCGAACGTTGGTTTCTCATGTCGAGCCATCGGCGAAAGGTCTCCTCGCCTTCGCCCACAACGGCTGCATCGAAACCGCCAGCATTCCAAACCCAGCGATTATCGGGCTGAATCTCCGGGCCGCCCAGAAGAACAGTTGTTTTCGGCAGCCGTTCTTTGATCTGGCGACAGAGCCAAAGGGTTCGTTCGATGTTCCACAGGTAGCAGGTGAAGCCGATGGCGGCGGGGGCACGTTGCACGACGGCGTGCAGCAAGGCCGCGTCACCGAGCGTGCCGGCTTCTTCGCCCGGGAAGATGGCGATCCGCTCGCACCCGTCGCGATTGTGGGGTGGCAGCGCCGTGGCCAAGCATCCGGCCGCCAACGGCACATTCTCCGATGCCGCTTGAGAGCCGAGCGGTGGGATCGGCAGTTGGATCAGCAGGATGTCGGAACGAGGCGTCATCGGCCGTCAGCCCATTATCATTGGGGTAATTCCCGAATGCCCCGTCGCCACGCGCCGGCCAAGCTGATTGATAAGCTCTGCGAGCAAAAAGTCGGGCGACCGCCGGCTCGTTGGCAGTCATCTCGGGAAGGGCCAGCGCGTTTGCGCCGCGCCGGCCGTGTGAGCCGCCGCTTTGGCGAGGTCGGCTATGGTTGTTTCTTCGGCAGGAAGCCTTGTCCGCGCAGCCAAAGCTCGCACTGTTTCGGCCAAAGGTTTGCGCCGTTGGCATTGGCCGCCAGCCCCAGCCCGTGTTGACCGCTCCGATAGATATGCAGCTCGGCCGGAACCTTATGCTTGCGGCAGGCCAAATAGAACATGACGCTGTTTTCGGGCGGCACCACGCGGTCTTCGTCCGTATGCCAGAGAAAGCAGGGCGGTGTTTCGGGCGTTACCTGCTTTTCGTTGGAGAACTGGGCGACAAGCTCCGGCGGCGCGTCGGCTCCGAGAAGGTTACGCTGCGAACCGCTGTGGGTGAACGGTTCTCCGAAGGCGATCACGGCGTAGCACAAGATGGCGAAGTCGGGACGGCAACTGACGCGATCAACCGGGTCGTCGGCCTGCGGGTTGCCTGCGTCGAAGTGCGTGGCCGCCGTCGATGCCAAATGGCCGCCTGCCGAGAAGCCGATGATGCCGACCCGATTAGGCTCGATGTTCAGCGCCGCGGCCCGAGACCGCACCAGACGAATCGCCCGTTGCGCGTCGGTCAATGGGGCGGGATGGCCGTACCCCTTCCCGCGGTGGCGATACTCCAGCACGGCGGCCGTAATTCCCAGCGAATTCAACCACTGAGCAATCTGTTTGCCCTCGTGATCCAAGGCCAAATGGCCGTAACCCCCGCCCGGGCAGACAACGACGGCTGTTTTCGCAGGATTCTCGGACGGTTGCCAAATTCTCAGCGTCGGAATGTCTTCAGGCCGATCACCCACGGCTCCCGGAGCGCGGGCGGGCCACAACGGCTCGCTGGCGGGCAGATCCGCCGCTGCTGCGGCCGAAAGAAGACTCAATACAACCAGCAAGCCGATCAATCCGGTGCGAATCATCATGAAGCTCCAAATCAAGAGGGTTAGTGCCCGAAAACGGCTTTCAAAAGGGTGAGTGTTCGAAAACGGCTTGACCCGGCGGCCGATCCGCATGGTGAGCCTTGCCGGCGAACGGGAAACAAATGATGTCACCGAAGACAACGAGCGACCCAACGGTTCAGATCCGGCCGCCGCGAAGCAGTCCGCCCCGGCAATGGCTCAAGAACTTGCTGCCGTCGGCCTCGGGCGGTTTGATCAATTTACTCGGGCTTTCGGCAATCGAAGGTGAATTCGCCGTTGGGGCAATCGATTCGCACGGTGGCGCCCTCGACAATCTCGTTCTTGAGCAGCTCGACGGCCAACGGATTCTGGATGCGCTGCTGGATCACCCGCTTCAACGGCCGTGCTCCATACTGAGGATCGTACCCTTGCGCCGCGATGGCTGCCAGTGCGGCGGGCGTAACTTCAAGCGTGATGCCTTTTTCGGCCAATTGCTTGCGCAAACGCTCGATTTGGATTTCGACAATACGCCGAATCTGTTCGCGCGAAAGCGGATGGAAGATCAAGATTTCATCGATGCGGTTGAGGAACTCGGGCAGAAACCGAGACTGGACGGCTTCCATTACCGCGGCGCGCATCTCCTGTTCGCTGCCGCCCTCGCGGGTAACCTCTTGGATCAACTGGCTGCCGATGTTCGAGGTCATGACGATGATCGTGTTGGTGAAGTCCACGGTATGTCCGTGGCTGTCGCTCAGGCGACCGTCGTCGAGCACTTGCAAAAGGATATTGAATACGTCGCGGTGTGCCTTCTCGATTTCGTCGAGCAGAACCACAGAATAGGGACGCCGGCGAATCGCCTCGGTGAGCATCCCGCCTTCTTCATAGCCGACATATCCCGGAGGGGCCCCGATCAAACGGCTGACGGTGTGCCGTTCCATGAACTCGCTCATGTCGAGCCGGACCATTGCGTTTTCATCGTCGAAGAGAACCTCGGCCAACGCCTTGCAAAGCTCGGTCTTCCCGACGCCGGTCGGCCCGAGAAAGATGAACGACCCGATCGGCCGCCGCGGGTCTTGCAAGCCCGAGCGATTTCGCCGCACGGCGTTGGCGACGGCCTCGACGGCTTCATCTTGGCCGACCACCCTCTGGTGCAGGCGTTCTTCGAGAACCAAGAGTTTCGCCCGTTCCGTCTCCATCATTCGAGAGACGGGAATGCCGGTCCACGCGCTGACCACTTCGGCAATCTCTTCGGGGCCCACTTCGCGGCGAAGCAGGCGACGTTGATTGCCCTCGGGCTTCTCCGATTCGGCACGTTCGAGCTGCTCGGCGAGCCGCTTCCGCGCCAGGTCGAATTCGTAAAGGCGTTGGTATTCTTCCTCGCGCACTGGGGTGCCCCGCGCGTGGTGCTCTTTGATCGTCGCGGCCAATTGGTCGTATTTGAGTTCTGCGTCGGCTAATTGGCGACGAATCTGTTGCACATCGCCCAGGCCGCTCTTTTCCAATTCCCACTGTTTGCGGAGGTCGGCCAGCTTCCGCTTCAATTCCGCCATCTCCTCTTGAATCTCTTGGCGCCGCTGGAGAGCGTGTTCTTCGGTTTCCTCGGCCAATTGGCGATCGGCCAGTTCCAACTGCATCAATCGGCGCTGCACTTGGTCGATTTCGGTCGGAACGCTCTCCAATTCCATGGCGAGGCGGCTGGTGGCCTCATCCATCAGGTCGATGGCCTTGTCGGGTAGGAATCGGTCGGCAATGTAGCGATGCGAGAGCTGGACGGCGGCAACCAAGGCCGAATCCTTGATTTTCACACCTTTGTGATGCGCCTCGTAGCGAGGCTTCAGTCCGCGGAGGATGGCAATAGCGTCTTCGACCGACGGCTCGGCAATGTACACCGGCTGGAATCGGCGTTCGAGGGCGGCGTCTTTCTCGATATATTTGCGATACTCGTCGAGCGTGGTAGCGCCGATGCATCGCAGTTCGCCGCGGGCAAGGGCCGGCTTGAGCAAGTTGGCGGCGTCGGCGCCGCCTTCCGCGCGGCCGGCCCCAACGACCGTATGCAATTCGTCGATGAATAGGATCACATTGCCCGCATCGGTAACCTCGCGGAGCACCGCCTTGAGCCGCTCTTCGAATTCGCCGCGGAACTTGGTACCGGCGACCAACGCGCCCAAATCGAGCGCCACGACTCGCTTGTCTTTCAGGCTCTCGGGCACATCGGCGTTGACGATGCGCAATGCCAGGCCTTCGGCAATTGCCGTTTTGCCCACCCCGGGCTCGCCGATCAGTACCGGGTTGTTCTTTGTTCGCCGCGAAAGCACTTGAATCACGCGGCGAATTTCCTGGTCGCGGCCGATCACCGGATCGAGCTTTCCCTGCCGCGCCCGTTCCACCAGGTCGATGCCGTATCGGGCCAGCGCCTGGAACTTGCCCTCGGGCGTCTGGTCGGTGACCCGGGCGCTGCCTCGAATCGCCTGCATGGCCTTCAACAGATCGTCGGCGGAAATGGCCGCAAGCGTCAGAATCTCTTGGGCCTTCGACTTGACCTTCGCAAGGGCCAGAAGCAGGTGCTCGGTCGAAACGAATTCGTCTTTCATCGTGTCCGCTTCTCGCTGAGCCGTCTCGAGCACCTCGACCAGATCCCGGCTGGGTTGCGGACCCGAGCCGCCGGAAACCTTGGGACGATGGCCCAGTTCGGCGCTAACCATCTGTTCGAGCCGCGCGCGGTTGCAGCCCACGCGGTCGAGCAACGGGCGTATGATGCCGTCTTCCTCGGCCAACAAGGCGGAAAGCAGGTGCAGCGGCTCGATCTGCGCATGGCCTGCGCGATCGGCCGATTCCTGTGCCCTGGCAACGGCCTCTTGGCCTTTGATGGTCAGCTTGTCGTATCGAAATGCCATGATCTGTCTCCCAGAGACAACCGCGGAGCGACTGCGGCAGATGGGGGTGTTCGACGCAGTCGCCCGCTTGGTTCTACGGCCCGAGTATGTCGGCCGGATCGAACAGCTTCATGTCGCGGATCTCTCCCAGGCTCGGGTTGTTCTTTTCCACAAATTCGGCCCACCGTTGTACGTCCTTCTCGTCGATTTCCATGCGAAATGCTGCGACGGGACGCCGATCGGGCAGTTCCCCTTTCGGCAGCCAACGCGGCCCGAAGTGATAGACGGCCATGTACATGATTTTGGCCTTCTTTTCACTAACGCCGGCGCAGCGGCAGGCGTGGTAGAACATCAGGTGGACGTCTTCCCACGGCTGGTCGCGCTGTTGACAGGCGGCATCGTGGATGACCGAGGCGTTTCGGTACAGGCCTTCGAACGGTCCGCCGATGATCGACCAAAACGCTTGCGGAATCGATGCCCCGTCGATCAACGTCTGGCTGGGCGCGGTCCAAGTTCGCCCTGCCGGATCGACGTATGTCAGCGGTTGCAGCAGCCGCATGGTGCGACCGTCCGACTCCCAAACCGCCTCGACTCGGCCGACGAAACAACCGTACGGCCCGGGTTTTTCGGGCCACATCAGATAAAGGGCAGTGCCCCCGCCGGCAATCATCGCCAAAGCGGCGACAATCGCACCCCAAAGAGCGACCTTCGAGAACATCGGTCTTTGCCTCCTTTCCCGCACGATCCTTTTTCGGGAGCGATTGTCTCTCTCTGTCCTTTTCTCCGCAAGATAGAATTCGAGCTCAACCGCGCGTCCGCCGGCGCCTCGCGGGCCGACGCGCGCAGATTGATCCCCAGTCCCGACCGCTTCAGCCGTCAGCCGCCCGCAATGCCGCCATCAACGAAGGCGGCACCGCGGGTCGTTTGGCAAGACGTCCTGATGCCAGGGCCTACTTCTTCACTTCGAATTCGGCGTCGATCGTGTCGTCGTTGCCGCCGCCTTCCGCCGGACCTGCCGATGGTCCCGCGGGTTGCGGCCCGGCCTTGGCGTAAAGGGTTTTGCTCAATGCGTGCAACGCCTGTTCGAGTTCATGGATCGACGACTTGATTGAATCGATGTTGTCCGACTTGGCGGTGTTGCGCGTGCGTTCGATCGCGCGATTCACCGCCTCTTTGTCGCTTGCCGAAAGCTTGGCCTCATGCTCTTTGATGAGTTTTTCGGCTTGCCAGCACATCGACTCCGCTTGGTTCCTCGCCTCGGCCAACTCGCGTTTTCGCTTGTCTTCTTCGGCATGTGATTCGGCGTCGCGCCGCATGCGTTCGATTTCCTCCTTGCTCAAACCGCTGGATTGCTCGATCCGCACGGTTTGCTCTTTTCCGGTTCCCAAGTCTTTGGCCGAAACGTTGAGGATGCCGTTAGCGTCGATATCGAACTTGACTTCGATTTGCGGCACGCCTCGCGGGGCCGGAGGAATGCCTTCGAGGTTGAATTGACCGAGCAGCCGATTGTCGGCCGCCATCGGACGTTCGCCTTGATAGACCTTTACGGTAACAGCCGTTTGATTA
Source organism: uncultured Planctomycetaceae bacterium (assembly GCA_964631235.1). GTDB lineage: Bacteria > Planctomycetota > Planctomycetia > Pirellulales > Thermoguttaceae > JARKPK01. The sequence goes on from CAZVZX010000013.1 coordinate 25,528, forward strand.
TCGTCGGCCGTACTGAAAATCTGTTTGGCCTCTTTGGGAATCGTGGTGTTTCGCTCGATAATCCGCGTCATGACACCGCCGAGCGTTTCGATGCCCAAGCTCAACGGAGTCACGTCGAGCAGCAGAACATCTTTTACGTCGCCGGCCAACACGGCCCCTTGGATCGCAGCGCCTTCGGCCACAACCTCGTCGGGATTGACTCCCTTGTGAGGCTCCTTGCCGAACATCGACCGCACCAGCTCTTGCACCTTGGGGATGCGGGTCGATCCGCCGACGAGCACCACTTCGTCGATGTCCGAATAGCGCAGCTTGGCGTCTTTCATCGCTTGTTCGACCGGGCCGCGGCAGCGCTCGACCAAGTGGTCAACCAAACGTTCGAACTCCGCGCGGGTGATCGACATTTGGAGATGCTTCGGGCCGTTGGCGTCGGCCGTGATGAACGGCAGGTTGATGTCGGTCGATTGCGCCGAGCTGAGCTCTTTCTTGGCCTTCTCGCAGGCTTCCTGAAGCCGCTGCAACGCCATCGGGTCTTTCCGCAGGTCGATCCCCTGTTGGCGTCGGAACTCGTCGGCGACGTGGTCGATCAGTACCTTGTCGAAATCGTCGCCGCCCAAGTGCGTGTCGCCACTGGTGCTGATGACGCGGAAGACGCCATCGGCCACTTCGAGCACCGAAACGTCGAACGTGCCGCCGCCCAAATCAAAGACGACGATCTTCTCGCCTTCCTTTTTATCGAGTCCGTAGGCAAGCGAGGCTGCGGTCGGTTCGTTGATGATCCGCGCGACTTCGAGGCCGGCGATTTGTCCGGCGTCTTTGGTCGCCTGTCGCTGAGCGTCGTTGAAGTAGGCGGGCACGGTGATGACCGCCTTGTTGACCTTGTGGCCGAGATATGCCTCTGCGGCTTCCTTGAGCTTGCGAAGCACAAAAGCCGAGATCTCCGGCGGCGTGTACGTCTTGTTGCCGGCCTCGACGCGCACGTAGTCGTCCGGCCCGCCGACCACTTTGTAGGGCACCATTTTTTCTTCAGCGGCCACTTCGGCATGACGCCGGCCCATGAACCGTTTGATCGAAGCGATCGTTCGGTGCGGATTGGTGACCGCTTGCCGTTTCGCCGGCTCGCCGACAAGCACTTCGCCTTTGTCGGTGAATGCCACCACGCTGGGAGTCAGCCGGTTGCCTTCCGCGTTGGCAATCACCTTCGGTTTCTGGCCTTCCATGACGGCCACGACCGAGTTGGTAGTCCCGAGATCAATGCCAATGATTTTTTCGCCTTGGGCCATCTTCGATGATCCTTTCCGTTTGTTTTCGGGGGCAGTTGCCACCCGTGGGCAATTGTTGTCATTGCAGCTTGCTGATGGGGCAAAGGCCGTGCCGATATTGTGCCCCTGTTGTCGCTTGGCGTCGTAAGGTGTTATTGGATAGATTCTTGCGTTAGTTTGGCATGAGTTGTCTTCGACGCGGCTGGATGAAGAGAATCGCGCAAAACTGTCATTTTGGCAGTCGTTAACTGGATGGTGGGCATAGAGTTCGTGTCCCAGCGTCCGTTCTGCCGTGGGTTAGGTTGACACGGGACTATGGGGCGATTATCACTCGAAATAGGGGCACTGTAACGGAATTGTCTTCTCTATCCGAGATTTCGGCCCGTGGATTTCGCGCGGAAGACACTGCGAATCCAAGAACGAGTTTTCCAAAGGGTTGCAGGGCACACTACCGGGGGTGTGCGTTTGAAAAGATGATTAGCTGATCGGTTTGATCGACTGGAGCGTGTCGCGGACGAAGATGCCGTCTTGACGACGGCCGGGGTGTGAACTCTTTTGGGCCTCAACTCTCCACTACAAACGTTGCGAATTCGTCACTATGGCAAAGTCTTCTGCTGAACGAAAGCGTTCGCCACGTCGGGAAAAACCGGTCACGGCGGCCGAGCTGCGCAACCGTCTGATGCGTCTGGACATGCAGTTGATCGAGTTGATTCAGCAGCGGGGCCAGTTTGTGGTGGAACTGGCAAAGCTTTCTCCGGAGGAATACGGCAGCACCGTTGAGCTGGACAGTGCCCAGGCAACGGCGCGCCAGTTGGCCGAACGGTTCCCCGGTGCCTTGAGCACGCAGCAAATCGAATCGCTTCTGCGCGACTTGTACAGCAGTTGCCGCAGTTTGGTGCATCCGTTGCGAGTCGCTGTTTTGGGACCTGTGTATAGTTACAGTCACTTGGCGGCGCTGCATCGTTTCGGCCAATGTGTCGAGTACGTGCCGGTGGGCACGATACCGGCGGTTTTCGAAGAGGTTCAATTGCGGCACGCTCAATACGGATTGGTGCCGATCGAGAATTCGACCGACGGCCGAGTGGCCGACACGCTCGACATGTTCACCCGTATCAAGACCACCATTACGGGTGTGATCGAAATGCGGATTCATCACACACTTTTGGGACGCTGCGGTCGCAGCGAAGTGCGCGAGGTGTATAGCCGTCCCCAGGCCCTCTCGCAGTGTCGCAATTGGTTGGCTCAGCACTTGCCCGGTGCCCGCACGATCGAGGTTACCAGCACATCAACGGCAGCGCAACTGGCGCGAGAGAAGCCCGGAGCGGCGGCAATCGCCAGCCGCCAGGCCGGGAGCTATTACGGTCTGGAGGTGTTGGCGGAGAACATCGAAGACAACCCGGGCAATCTGACGCGGTTCGCGGTTATCGGCGGCGAGCCGGCCAAACGATCGGGCAAGGATCGCACGGCCATTTGGTTCCAAGTCGAGCACCGGCCCGGCGCGCTGGCCGAGGCGATGAATGTTTTTCGCCGCAATTCGGTGAATCTGACATGGATCGAATCGTTCCCCATTCCGGGGCACGAGCGCGCGTACTTGTTCTTCGTCGAAATGGAAGGCCACAATCACGATGCCCGGGTTCGCCGTGCCGTGGCCGCCTTGGGGCGTCATGCGTTGCGCATGGAAGTGCTCGGCAGCTTCCCCGCCCCGATACTCGTCGATGATTAGTGCTTGCCGGTGATTTTCATCCGGCTCTCGCCTCGAAGAAACGGCGAAATACGGAAAGTGCTTCGAACGGGGACCGCCAGAAATCGGCCGCTTCGCTGCAACGGCGGTCGCTCAGGCGATTGTGAGGGACTATTTAGGCGGCGGGGCGTCATGCGCATCGCATCGGCAGATAGGCGGCAGAGCGATCGATGGAACGGATTTCGTCCGACAGGCGGTGGTTCCTCGGGAGGCGGCAATCGACACCGTAAAGCGGCTGCTGTAGCGTCGCAGTGCCGCAACGGGGTATGATTCAAGGGGATTCGGGATCACCCGCGGAGCGATCGGCGGGATACGGTTGTTGTTTTCGTTGCGTTCGTTTCATGGCCATACCGGAAGAGAAGCTTGTCCGAATTCGCGCCTGGGAGGGCGTTCGCGCCCTCTACGAGGACTTGCCCGTTGATCGGAGACGGAACCGCATGGAGGCGGATCGTTTTCAGATCTACGAGTTACTCCTTGCTCCGCTCGAGGGAATTCGCGAGCCCCAAGAGAGTCATCCCGAGGGAGACTTGCTCTATCACAGTCTCCAGGTGTTTACGCTGGCGCGTGAGAAGCTGGCCTACGACGAGGAGTTTCTGACAGCAGCCTTGCTCCACGATGTCGGCAAGGGGCTTGACCGTTTCAACCATGTGGCTGCGGCGCTCGATGCTCTTCAAGGTTTTATTACCGCCCGTACCGCTTGGCTGATTGAGCATCATGTCGATGCGCTGCTTCTTCGCAACGGTACGCTGGGCGTTCGATCGCGGCGTCGGCTGGAATCGCACGAGAGTTTTGACGAGTTGGTTCTATTGGCGCAATGCGATGCCGCCGGGCGCCAGATCGGAATGGCTGTCCCGTCCCTGAGCGAAGCCATCGGGTTTTTGCGCGACTTGGCTCAAGAGAACGAGGAAGGCTGAATTTCGGCAGTGAGCGGCCGTCGCCGAGCGGCACGACCAGAAAGGGCCGGATACTGTACCTTCAGAGAGCGGCCGGCCAAGCGGAATCCGCGGGAGGCGGCGGGCTACTTGGTCAGCCGAAAGTCGGTAATGATCACGTCGCGCACGGCCTGAAGCTCAAGGCAGTCGTTGATTTGAGACTGGATCTGGCGTTTCAGCCCGACGAGCGCGGCGTTGTCGAAGTCGTCGATCGTTGTCCGCCGAAGCAACTCTTCGACGTGCTGGCGAACTCGGAACTGCCGCGCGGCGAGCTGATGCCGAGCTGCTTGGTCTCGCTGATCGTCGAAGGTAATGTGCAGTCGGAATTCGATCATGGCGGGCGAATTGCCGCCGGAATTGATCGGTGCAACGGCGAAGCGTCCCAGGTCGATTTCGGCCGGCGGAGGTGCCGGTGTTGGATCGACAAGCGGGGCTGTTTCCTTGCGATTGAACGCCAGGAAGATCGCTACCCCGAGAAGACCGAGCGCGATGATCGCCAATCCCCACTTCTGAACGAGGGCAACGAGGCCCGCGCTCGACGGCTTTGCGGCTGCCGGCGACTCAGAAGCAGGCGTTTCGATGGCACTGCGCGATTCAGTCTTTGCGACCATGGGACGTTCTCGATCGCAGTGGGCGTTGGGCACGGCTTGCCGCCGAAGACCGCCCTCTTGGCAGATGCTTGAACGGCCCGTTGGAAAAACGGCTCTCGGATTTGCGGTTCTGTGCCTTCTCCGAAGTATTCTCTGGAATCGTGTTTTTCAACGGGCTGTTGGCGAAAGGCGCGGCCATGCCCTGGGCCTATTCGGCGGCAGACTTTCGGCCGACTCGTTGCGTTTCGAGCCGAAAAACGCCGAGAGTCAATCGCGTTCCCATTGAAAGCGTAGTTTACGTCGTGGCCGTGCCAGAAATTAACAAAAAAATTGGGGCCTCCAACGTGCCACCTCCCACAGTGGCAATCCGAACGGTAAGGGCAAGGCGACCGTTCGGAAACCGACGTCAGAAGCCCCACGGGCCAGACCTGCGATTGGATCACCGTCAATGACGGCGAACACGATTCGTTAAGATTGCATACGTTGTGCCAAACCGGTGGGTATGGCGGCGAATAGGTTGTATGTGCTTTTTTGGTAGGACTTTAAGGAAACGGGTGTTTTTCCGGACACTCGCAGTTGCGATACGTTTGGGGCGGACCTGTTCCATTATGCTGTAGCGAGTGTTCGTTGTCGGAACAGTTTTCGGGCGTTGGTGGCGACTGGTTGTCCGCTGGCCCCGGTGAAAAGGCCCGGACGGGCGATCGGCGATCGTTACGGTAATGCGGTGTTAGAAGCAGGTTTCTGAAGTGGCGGGCTGTTCCGTTTGCATGGAATTTGAGTTGTGTAAGGGCTTTCGGTTGCAAACGGAAATCCCCTTTCGGCGGCCTTGCGGCGTTGCGGCCGATTACCAATGACGTGAAGAAGATCACCCCATTTGCTGCTGACAATCGCTTCGGAACAACGACGGAGTTGTCACAGAGAATTGAGTTATTCGGCGTTATTCGGCGTTACTCGGCGGGCGGCTTGCGGTTTCGCCAGGGAAGCCCCGGAAAAAACGCTTCTTGGGCAACCTGAAGGTCGTGTTGCGGCCGACTGCGGAATTGCGGTTTGTAACACAGATCTCATCGGCCAATGACGCTTCCGGTTTCGTATTGAGCAAAGAGCATGCGGCAGGTCGGATGACCGAGGTGTGGGCTGACGGCGGCTTTTTTTCGAATCCTGGCCGATCGGCTGCAAGCTGAGGTCGGTTGGTGAACAGGCTGTCTGTTTGTGGCTCACCGGCGCTTAATGGGCGTCTAATGAACCACGAACAGAGCGGCTGCACTACGCCCCTCGCGCCACGGCCAATCGAAGGGCGAACGTTATTGGAGTGTTTGCCGCGCAGCAATGGATCGTTCGCCCCGGGGGGTGGAACTTGGCGCGCGACGAATCGAAGGTCATTCTGAGGGAGTATCGGCGCGTCTTCGTTCGACGGTTTGCCGCGGACCCGGTGGTTTCTTCTGAACGGACTGTCCGCCGGCTGCCATTTGCCGGGCTGATGGACGTTCGTTCCTCGCGGTCGAGCAATCGGGGCGGGGCGTTACCGACAACGAATCGGTTCGATCTGCGAACATCACAGCCGATTTGCTTGAGAAGGGGAAGGGGAGGCCGTCGTCCGGAGCCTTATGGGAAAGCACCGGCCTGAAGGTCTTGCCTTAACGGCCGGTTGAAGAAGTCGTTCTTGGATTCGCGAACGTGTGTGATTTCCGCGGAATTCGCGGGCCGAATTCGCCGAAAGGGTGTTATCAACGGGCTTTTTAGGAGGAACCGCCGGGGTAAACGGGGATCAGAGATAGTGATCGCGGAACCGCACGGTCGTGGTGTGCTGATCTTTTGTTGTGTTTTGCATTTTCGATTTTCATTGAATGGTTGACATGACACCCAGCCCCAGTTTATTGCCGCAGAACCCGGCGATCGTCGGGCCGTACCGCTGTGGCCGCGGCGAACCGCTTTTGTTGATTGCGGGGCCATGCGTGATCGAAAGCGAAGAGCTGACGATCGACATTGCCGCGCAATTGGTTCATATGGCTGCGGAGCGACCCATTCGCTTGGTATTCAAGGCGTCGTTCGACAAAGCGAATCGCACAAGCAGGTCGTCGGCTCGGGGGCCGGGATTGGAGCGGGGGCTGGCGGTCCTGCGTCGGATTCGCGAGCAATTCGGTGTGCCCGTCACTACCGATGTCCATTTGCCCGAGCAGGCCGGGCCGGTAAGCGAGGTGTGCGATTTGTTGCAGATACCGGCATTCTTGTGCCGGCAAACCGATCTGTTGCAGGCAGCCGCGGCGACCGGTCGAGCGGTGAACGTGAAAAAGGGGCAATTCTTGGCTCCGGGCGATATGGCGTACGTTATCGAGAAGGTGACGAGCGGCGGTTGCTCGAATGTGCTGTTGACCGAGCGCGGCACTTTCTTCGGCTACGGCCGACTAGTGAACGACATGCAGGCGTTGGTTGAAATGCGGTCGCTGGGAGCGCCGGTTGTCTTTGACGCCACGCATAGCGTTCAGCGGCCGGGCGGGCTCGGAGCGGCCACCGGCGGTTGCCGGGCGATGGTCGAGCCGTTGGCCCGCGCGGCTGTGGCGATTGGCGTCGATGGGTTATTCTTCGAGACTCATCCCGATCCCGACCGTGCGCTCAGTGACGGCCCGAACATGGTTCCGCTCGACGCCATGCCGGCCATGATCGATCGTTTGTTGGCCTTGCGATACGCGGCGGAGAGTGGATTATGAACGCGGTACGTCGCGGGCGTGCGGTTAGTCTTTTGGCGTTGTTGTTTGTCCCAATTGTCGTCGGGCTGTGCGGGTGCGGCCGGCAGGGGGCAACCGGTAGCGCCGCCGGTCGCGCTCGGGCCGAACGAGTCTATCGCGACGACTTATTTGCGTCGGCCATCAGCAGCCTGAACGCATTGGAGGAGTTCGACGCCGGCGGATCGTTCGCCGAGGTGGTGCGACGGATGGATGTCGCGCAGAATCCGGCCAAAGCGTTGCGTCAGGCGCAGAATGATCCGCTATGGGCTACTTGGCCTCAGCCGCCGGTGCTCCGACAGATTGTTGATCGGCTGAATTTGTGGATGCAGGGGGCGTCGGCCAAAGAGGTGGAATGGAGCGTCGATCCGCTGCTCGCCGGCTTGCCCGCACCGCTGCGAGAGTTGCCTGAACTGAAACGGCTCGATGCGCTAGGGTTTGACGACTACGACGGTTTTGCCTTGCTTGAAGCGATGTGGATGCGCGATGTGGCCCGATGGGCCCACGGCGACCGCCTCGATGATGTCAGCCGTGCAGAGTCGCTCTTCGACTGGACCGTGCGGAACATCGGCGACGATCTGACGCCCGCGGGCATCCCGAGCGATGTGCCTCAAGTTCCCTGGGAAGCGTTGTTGTACGGGCGGGGATCGGTTTGGGAGCGGGCGTGGGTCTTCATCTTGATGGCCCGGCAACTAGGGATTGAAGCTGCGGTTGTGGCGTTGACCGACGAGAGTGGCGAGACAAAGCCTTGGGCCGTTGGGGTGCTCAGCGGCGATAAAATCTATGTCTTCGATCCGGTGTTGCGTCTGCCGCTGGCCAAACGGGGCGGTGCGGCGTGGGCCGAGGGCCGTTTGCGGATTCAGCCCGCCACCCTGGCGGAACTGGCCGAAGACGACGCGGTGCTCCGCCAACACGACATCGAAGGCCCGGACGGCCGAGCGTATCCGGTACGGTCGGAGCAACTCAAACGCGTAACCGTCTGGCTCGATGCGTCGCCGTTTTCTCTTTCAATGCGAAGCCGCTTGATCGAATTGCGGCTTACCGGAACGGATCGCGTTGTTCTCAGTGCGTCGCCATCGGCGCGGGCAGCGCGCTGGCGTGCGATTGGGCAGGTGGCCGAGGTCGGGCTGTGGGAGCTTCCGTGGCGGACATGGGAAGCCCGCCGCAAATTCACGGCTCAACAGGTCATTCAACGGTTGCTTGCACTGAGCTACTTTTACGGCGACGGCAGTTCGGTGCCGCTACGCCGTGGCCGTCTCTTGCATTTGAAGGGCAAGCTTGTCGGAGAAGACAGCGCGTCGGGTTGGTATCAGCAAGCCCGTCCGGCCAACGAAGACTTGCGGGAAGAGTTGAGAAAGATCGTCACACAAGAGGAGAAGCGGATTGCGCAGTTGCCCGAGGACCGTCGCGCAGCAGAGATCGCGCAAATCGAGGCAATGATCAACCTCCAGGTTCAGTTGGCGCAACGAACGAAACTCGACGCCACCTATTGGCTCGCACTCGTGGCTTACGAACGCGAGAGGTTCGCGTCGGCCAGGCATTATCTGGAAGAGCGGGTGCTGCCAGTGGATGCCGATCGCGCGTGGACGGCGGCCGCCCGATATAACCTGGGGCGCGTGCTCGAACGATTGGAGGAAGTGCCGGCCGCAATCGAAATCTATCGCAGCGACGCCCCGGACTCGGTGCGGCCCGCGATGCGGCTCCGGGCGCAATGGCTTCAACGGGCGGCAAGTCGTGAAGGCGGCTGAGTTGGAATGGGCGTGCTCATTCGGAATCGGCCCGCTCAACTTGGGTAGCGGCGGCAAGCCTAGCGTCGAGGCTGCTTCGCGTTGTTCCCGTCTCGACCGCGTGCGATTATCGCTGGGGCATGTGAGCGAATGACCTTCCGCTACCAGTGCGCTGTTCAATCTTCTTTCAGCCGTGGTCGATCCGCGCAATTCGGGGCGGGTTGCCCGCCCTCTTGCACGAAAATCGCCCCGAATCGACAATAGTGACTTCCTTCGCCGAGCGGTAAGAGTCGTCGAATCCTGCTTTCGATGCGTTAGGGCGGCGGCCGAACGGTGTTGTTTACCGTGGACGCGCGCCGAGCGGCCGGGGGCCGGCGTGGCCGCAATTCGTCGGTCAATTTTCGAAATAATGGAAAGGCGTCAGAAATGCCGAGCTGTGTACTGGCTTATTCCGGTGGTTTGGACACTTCGGTGATTCTCGGTTGGCTGATCGAGCGGGGGTACGATGTACACGCGGTGTACGTCGATTTAGGGCAGCCGTGCGAAGACCGCCAGGCGATTTTGAAGAAGGCTCAAAATGTCGGGGCGAAGTCGGCCCGCATTATCGACGCCCAAGAGGAGCTTTGCCGCGATTTTGCGTTTCCGGTGATGCAATGGCAGGCCAAGTACGAGGGGGTGTATCTGCTGGGCACGTCGATTGCCCGCCCGCTGATTACCAAGGTGTGCTTGCAAGTGGCGCGTGAAGTGGGCGCCCAGGCGTTCGCCCACGGCGCCACGGGCAAAGGCAACGATCAGTGTCGGTTCCAATTGGCGGCCGACGCGCTTCAGCCGAGCATGGCCGTAATCGCTCCGTGGCGGATCGAGGAGTTTCGTCGCCAGTTCCCCGGGCGAAGCGAGATGATCGAGTTCTGCCGCCAACGCAATATTCCGGTCAAAGCGACGGTGTCGAAGCCCTACAGTTCGGACGAGAACTGTCTGCATATCAGTTACGAGGCGGGACGGCTCGAAGACTTGTCGGTCAACGGTTGCGAGTTGGTCGAGTTCGGCATGACTGTTTCGCCACAGCAAGCACCCGATCAGCCCGAGCAGGTAACGATTGCTTTCGAATCGGGCATTCCGGTTGCTGTCAATGGGAATCGCTTGTCGGCCGCCGAGTTGGTGAAAGAACTCAATCGGATCGGCGGGCGCAACGCGATCGGACGGGTGGATATGGTCGAGAACCGCTTCGTCGGCATGAAGAGCCGCGGCGTGTACGAGGCCCCGGGCATGACCCTGCTGTACGCGGCCCATCGCATCGTCGAGCAATTGACTCTCGACCGCGATCTGACGCATCTGCGCGATCGGCTCAGCCCCGAAGTGGCCGAAATGGTCTATTACGGCTTCTGGTATCACGCGAAGATGGACGCGCTGATGGCCATGATTCGAGAGGCCCAAAAGCCGGTTAACGGAGAGGCAGTGCTTAGCCTCTACAAAGGGAATATCACGGTGGCCGGCCGCAGCAGCCCGAACAGCTTGTACGACGAAGGCATCGCCACCATGGAAGGCGGCGGAAGCTACAACCAAACCGACGCGGAAGGCTTCTTGCGGATTCAAGGGCTGCCCAGTCGCGTCCAGGCTCGCGTTTGGCCGCGATCGTTCTGACGCCGGCCGCGAGGGTGCGCTGGCAGCATATTGCGGGCGAGCAGGAGCAGGCCGCGATTCGCCCATCGTCCGCAGGCACAGGGCGGCAGGGCCGCCGGCCAACCGGTGCTGCCGCACCCGTGTGAAGAACCGCTCCCGTTGGTCGCTGTGGTCTTTGTCGAGAGGACAAGATACCCGCGGGCTGCGGCACAGGGCGGCAGGGCCGCCGGCCAACCGGTGCTGCCGCACCCGTGTGATAACCCGCTCCCGTTGGTCGCTGTGGTCTTTGTCGAGAGGACAAGATACCCGCGGGCTGCGGCAGGGGCGGCAGGGCTAATTACCGTTCTTATCATGTGGCCGCCGGCCCCTGTGCGAAATCCGCATCTGCCGGCCGCAATCTTTTATCGGCGGGCGAAAACGACATCCGGAGCGAGTGGCAACGAGGGCGATTCAATGCGAATGATGCTCATCGGCGATATCGTGGGCAGCCCGGGACGTACGATCTGCTCGCGGGTGGTGCCGATGCTTCGCGATCGCGAAAAGCTGGATCTTGTCGTGGCGAATGCCGAGAACGCAGCGGGCGGTTCCGGCCTGACGCCCGAGATCTACAAGACGTTGCGGCAAGCGGAAATCGACGTTCTCACGATGGGCGACCATGTTTATCGTCGTCGCGAAATCTTGCCGTTGTTGGCCACTGAGCCGATTGTGCGGCCCGCCAATTATCCGCCAGAGGCCCCGGGGCGGGCGTGGGTGGTGGCGACAACGGCTTCGGGCCATCGAGTGTTGGTGTGCTGCCTGCTCGGCCGAACGTTTATGCCGCCGGTCGATTGCCCGTTTCGAGCCGCGGATCGGCTGTTGGACGAGGCCCGTTCTGCTGCGGACGAACACAAACCCGATAGGCCGGCGTGGGATGGACGCTTCGCGTTGGTTGATTTTCATGCGGAGGCGACCAGCGACAAACAGTTGATGGGCCGTCATCTCGACGGCCGCGTCAGCGCCGTATTGGGTACTCATACGCATGTCGCCACGGCAGATGAGCAAATCTTGCCCGGCGGAACCGCATTCCAATGCGATGTGGGCATGACTGGGCCGCACCTGAGCATTCTCGGCCGCCGAATCGATCGTGTTCGGCAAGCGGCCCTGACGTTCACTCCGACACCGTTTGAGGTCGCCAGCGGTGACGTGCGGTTGCACGGCACTGTAGTCGAGGTGGACGACTTTTCCGGCAAAGCCGTGGGAATTCGTCGGGTGACTGTCGATCTTGACGGAACGGTCACGGCGAGTCGCTGAGCCGAATCGACAGTGGCCGATTCGGCGAAATGCGGGGATGCGACAGTTGCCTTGCTCTGCGCGATTGACCCCGACCATTCGTCAAGCGGCAGGTCGCTCGCCTGCGCCGGGGCGGTCAACGGATATCGGCGGCGCCGCCCAATTGACGCCACGCTTCGTAGGCGGCCACACCGACGCTGACGGCCAAGTTCAGACTGCGGACCAGCGGACGCATGGGCAATCGCAGGCAGCGTTCCGGGTAGATGTTCAATATCTCATCGGGTAGCCCGCTCGACTCGCTGCCGAACACCAATGCGTCGCCCGGCGAGAATCGGGCGTCGGTATGGGGGCGTTCGGCCTTTTTGGTGAGGAACCACATCCGTTCGGGCCGCAGCAGTGTGCAAAGCTGCTGCCAATCATCCACGACTTGGTAGTTGAGGTGTTGCCAGTAATCGAGCCCCGCTCGGCGAATGTGCTTGCTGTCGATTACGAAGCCCAACGGACGAACCATCCAAAGTTTGGCCCCCAACGCAACGCATGTTCTTCCAGCGTTGCCCGCGTTGTAGGGAATCTCGGGCTTGTAGAGAACGATATTCAACCAAGGCTCGTCTCGTCGCTGCTCCATTGGTAATCCCTCGATACCGATTTCCGCGGGGCCATCGCGCGTTTCTGGTGATGGATTCGGTTGACGATCAAGGGCCGGCGTCATCTCTTCTTTCGGGCGGTCGGGAATTCGGGGCTGGGCGATGCATTCAGGGACGAAGCGGTTGTGATGCGCATTAGATTCGCCTGTCGTCAAAATGATGACAAACGACAGGCTTGTTTGCGGGCCAAGTTATTTCTATGTTTCGACAAGTGCATTCTGCATAACGATTTGTGAAAATGTTTCGTCTTTGGCACACCGATTGCGAGATATCATGATCCGTTGAGTCGAGCGAGAGGAACCCGGCCGCGGCAACCGCTCGACGTTCGAATCCCGCCCTCCCGAAGTGAAAGGAATGGAACGATGAATCGCTGGACCCTTTTGTTTGTTCCGATCTGTCTGATGGGCTGGGCCGCTCAGGCCGCTGCCGATCAGTACTATCGCAGTCACTACCACGAGGTGTCTCGCCCCAATTACTACCGATCGAGCTACGTGCAGGTCGATCGACATCATCATCCGGCGCCGGTGTGTCGTCACGTGGCGAAACCGATTCACATCTATCAACCGGCACCGGTGTTAGTCCCTCGCGTGGTGACGCCCGTGCCGGTCTATGTTGCGCCTCCGTGCGTGGCTCGCCCGCAGCCTCATGCCGGTTTCTACTATAGCCGACCGGGACTCTATTTGGGGATCGACTTCTGATTTGTGAATCGACCGCTGCTTCGTTTTCGATCAACCGAAGACGACCGAATGTTGGTCTGACCGGCTCGGTCCGAACGTCCGAGCCGGTTGGGCCGGCACGTGCGGCTGAATCCTCCGTCTCGTTCGGCACAGGGTGATCGCCAGGTATCGCAACGTTCCCGTCAGCCGATCGCGACGACGAACCAAAGTGACGGGGCCGACGCAGGCCGATTCGCGGCATCTCGTGATTAGGGTCGACGCTGCGTGCAAGGCTGGGTTGAACCATGCGGCATAACCATTGATCGAGCACAGCGCCCTTGGCCAACCCGGCCCTGCATGAAGCGTATCCACGCGAGCTGCCGCGGAACGGCGATCGGGCAAAGGCAGCCCTCGCGGCCGTTCCGAGCGTCTTGCAGGGTCTAAGGCGTTTTCCCGGATTCGCAGGGCATACGCGAACAGAAAGGCCCGTCCCAACAAGGCGATAACGCTGCGTTGGGAGAGGAGCAAACGACGTTCAAATGGCAGGGCTGTGTCGGCGGCGAGGCTGCCGCAGCGGGGCGGCCCAGTGCCGCTTTCCCTGTCTTCGTCGATTGCCCGATGCGATCACTTGCCGATTTGGGCCTGCAGCGCGGCGTCTTTTTCCGAAACCTTCTCGACGAGACGGTGCTTGAACTCCGTTAGGCGTTCTTGAAGCGTCGGATTGCTCAGCGCAAGAATTTCTACCGCGAGCAGACCGGCGTTGCGAGGTCCGCCGCCGCCGACAGCGACCGTTGCTACCGGCACATCGCCGGGCATTTGCACCATCGAAAGCAACGAATCGAGCCCGCCGGCCAACTCTGTGGCGACGGGAATGCCGATCACCGGCAACGTGGTGTGTGCGGCAACTACGCCTGCCAAGTGTGCTGCGCCGCCGGCAGCGGCCAGCAAAACTTTCAGCCCTCGAGCGGCGGCCATGGTCGCGTATTGCTGAACCAGCGCCGGGGTGCGATGCGCGCTCATCACGCGCACTTCATACGGCACGCCGAACTCTTCCAATGCGGCAGCAGCAGGCTTGATCTTGGGCCAGTCGCTGTCGCTTCCCATGATGATCGCCACAACTGGCGTAGTGCTTTCGAGCATGGCTTTCGCTCCGGTAATAATAGAAGTGATCGACGGAACAGTTCGTGCTGCCGGTCGGCGGTATTATCCCGATCAAATGCCGTCGTGCAACCCTCCCCAGTCGCGCTTTCGTCGATGGTCGATCGTGGGGGGGGACAGCCAAGGCTCAATCTCGGCCTGCGCCTAGCACGTTGCGACCGTAACGTAAAGCGGCCGATAACGCACGTTCCGACCGGCTCCGTCGGTGCGATTATTGCAGGGCCGAACGGTTCGCCTGTGTGCCCCGGTGCGTTAGTGCGACCGAATTGTTTCAATCGCTTGGAGTTGCGCCCCGAGGTTCTGTGGAATGGTTACATTACACATACCCGTGCGAATGTGTCATATGGGGTTACTTTACTCGAAGTCAGATACCTCTTTGTCGAGCCGATCCGTCACCACAGGCCGGCCATCGACAACGACTTGTTCGACCCGGAACGACCGGCTGTTGTCGGCTGTCGTGGGATCGACGTGGAACAGCACTAGGTCTGCGGGATCGCCGGGCGCGAAGTCCATTGCGGCACGACCGATAATCGTGCGCGGTTGGTGGCACGCAAGGCGAACGGCCTCGGCAAGCGATAGCCCGGCCGCACGCATCACTCGGGCAATTCCCACCCCGAGCGGTGCCGCCGCCCCGGCAAGAAGCTGTCGCTGGCCGGCGATGACCAACTTTCCTTCGGCGAGCAACTCAACTTCGCACAGCCCGCCACGATAGCGCCCCGGAGGCAACCCGGCTTGGGCCGCCAAGTCGCTCACCAGGAAGCAGCGATGCGGCTGTTTCGCCCGTAGAAACACCCTCAACACCTCGTCGGGCAGGTGAAATCCGTCGGCAATCAGCCCGGCGGTCAACCGATCTTCGGCCAACTGATCCCAAAGGTAGTTCGGGTGTCGCGGAAGCACGGGATGCGCGCCGTTGCCCAAATGCGTGCAAATCGACGCGCCGGCATCGACGGCGGCGAGGATCTGGTCGCGCGAGGCCGCTGTGTGGCCTAAAGCGACAACAACGCCCGCCGCGACGGCTTGCCGGATGAACTCGACCGACGACGGGTATTCCGGCGAGATCGTAATCATGCGAATCCGGTTGCCGGCCAACGTCTGCCAGCGGACGAATTCGTCCCAATCGGGCGGCCGGACGTATTCTCTCGGATGTGCCCCGCGGGGACCATCTGCGGCCGAGATGTAGGGGCCCTCAAGGTGAATTCCGGCAACCCGTCGGCCGAGCTTCGCGTCGGTTCGGCATGCTTCGTCAATCGTGCAGACGGCGTGAGCGACCACGTCATGCGATTGAGTCGTCACTGTTGGGCAAAAGCATGTCACACCCATGCGAAGCAGTGCGTCGGCGATGGTGCGCACGTCGGCCGGACGCAATGCCGGCGAGGCGAATTCGCATCCGACACAGCCGTTGACCTGCAAGTCGCACAGGCCCGGCGCCAAGAAGGGAAGTCGGTGCGTTTCCGAATCGGAGCGAAGGTATTCGAAGCGTTCGATCCGTTCGTCCCGCCAGTGCAGCCGCACGGGCTGGCCTGTATCGAATCGACGGCCGGTGATGGTCTGCATCGGCATCACAACAACTTCCCCAACGTGGAAGAACAAGCGGATGTCGGCTGGTCTTGCCCTTTCGAACGATCGAGGCTCCGTCAGTGTATTCGATATGTTTGTTATCGAGAAGCACGAGCGAGTGCGGCGGAACATCGCAGAACTTGTTGTTCTGATTTCCTCTTCAATGGCGTTGCGTGCCGCCGGACTTGCCGGGCGTACCGAATTCATCACGATTCAGCCGCCATGATCGTATCTGGCTTGGCAAACGGGACTTGCGTCGCAAGGGATAGAATGGCCTCGGTTGTTGAACTTGATGGGCTCCCAAGCGGCGTCGGCGCGAATAGGCCCTGCCGCCGGCTCGTCGGACGGCTTCAACCGGCCGATGCGATGCCGTAAGATGCATGGATGCCCGGAACCGTCCGGCCGACGTTCGGGTCGTAGCTGTGATTCTGGGACAGAGCATTCTTCTGAGCGTTCGGATGGCGGGTTTCTCCCTGTCGGACGGAGATCACCGTCGCCGACGACGGTTAGGGATGGGCGTTTATACCTTGCGTGCAATGGGATGACCTTCTTAATGACGAAAGAGATCATTCCATTGCGCGATCAATGTAGCGAGCGATCGAGGTTCTCATGACGCGCATTCGTGCCGCTGCGGCGGTGCTCAATCAAACGCCGCTCGATTGGTCGGGCAATTCGGCACACATCACCAGTGCGTTCGAGGCGGCCCGAGAGGCGGGAGTTTCATTGCTTTGCCTTCCCGAGCTTTGTATCACCGGCTACGGCTGCGAAGACGCCTTGTTGAGCTCGGGCCTGCAAGCGACGGCATTGGAAGTCCTTCAAGAAATCGCGCCGGCGTCGCGCGGGCTGATCGCCTGTGTCGGCTTGCCTATGCTTCACCGGCATGCCTTGTTCAATTGCGCGTGCTTGCTGGTGGATGGGGCGATCGTCGGTTTCGCGGCGAAACGCTACTTGTCGGGCGACGGCCTGCACTACGAGCCGCGATGGTTCAAGCCGTGGCCTACCCACGTTTGTGATTTCGTCGATGTCGGCGGTACCGAATATCCGATCGGCGATCTGGTGTTTGATTGCGGAGGGGTGCGGATCGGCTTCGAGATTTGCGAAGATGCCTGGGTAGCCGGGCGGCCGGCAGCGGCCATGACCGAACAGGCCGTCGATGTGGTGCTGAACCCCAGCGCGAGCCATTTCGCATTCGGCAAACATGAGGTTCGCAAGCGGATGGTTGTCGAGGGATCGCGGGCGTTTCACCTGAGCTACGTTTATGCGAACCTTCTCGGCAACGAAGCCGGGCGGGTGATCTACGACGGCGGCTCGATCTTGGCCTCGGGCGGCAGGCTGCTGGCGCTGGGGCCGCGGTTTTCCTACCGCCCGCTGGTGTTGACCTCGGCAGTGTTCGACGTGCAGGCCACTCGGATGGCCGCGGCGCAATCGGTCAGCTACCAACCGCGATTGGGCGATCGATCGCCCAACGAGGTGGAAGTGGAATATCGCTGGCCCGACGTTGCGCCGGAGCCGGTTCAGCCCGCGGTCGAGCCGTGGGAGCAGGGCGATCGGGTCAAATTTGAGGAATTCGCCCGTGCCGTCCCGCTGGCGTTATTCGATTACTTGCGCAAGAGCCGGTCGAAGGGGTTCGTTGTCAGTCTGAGCGGCGGGGCCGATTCGTCGGCGGTTACGTGCCTATCGGCGATGATGGTGCAATGGGCGTGGCGCGAATTGGGCCGCGACGGGTTTTGCAAGGCTCTTGGCCACATCGAGGGATTGAATGAGGCGCAATCACCGCGCGAGGCCGTGGGCCGACTGCTGCACTGTGTTTATCAGGTGACGCGGAACAGCAGCGCGACCACCCGCGAGGCGGCTCGACGGGTTGCGGAAGCCGTCGGCGCACGGTTCTCGATCATTGATGTGGATCAGTTCGTCGATGGCTATGTGCAGGCGGTGGAAAAGGTGCTCGGCCGACCGCTCGACTGGCAGCGCGACGACGCGGCGTTGCAGAACATCCAAGCGAGAGCTCGCGGCCCGAGCGTGTGGCTCTTGGCCAATGTCGCCGGCGCACTGCTGCTGGCTACGAGCAATCGCAGCGAGGCGGCCGTGGGGTACGCCACGATGGACGGTGACACGTGCGGGGGGCTTAGTCCGATCGCCGGCATCGACAAGGCGTTCTTGCTGCAATGGCTTCGGTGGCTCGAAACGGCGGGCCCTGAGCCGCTGGGGCCAATCCCCGAGTTGGCCGACGTAACTCGGCAAGCGCCGACGGCCGAATTGCGCCCTCCTGATCGCCACCAAACGGACGAAGACGACTTGATGCCGTATGCCGTGCTCGATGCGATCGAGCGGGCCGCCATTCGCGACCGTCTATCACCGATCGAGGTATTTCGGACAGTTCGACCTTTATTCCCTGACTTCTCGGCCGATCAGATCCACCTGTGGGTCGATCGTTTCTTTCGGCTGTGGTGCCGCAATCAATGGAAGCGAGAACGCTACGCTCCGTCATTCCACCTAGACGATGAGAACCTCGATCCGCGGAGTTGGTATCGCTTTCCGATTCTGTGCGGCGGTTACGAACGAGAACTTGCCGCGTTGCGGCAAATGGTGCGCGCATCCAGCGGCCGCACTTGATAATTGCAGTCGTGCCGTCGTTGCCGCTGGCGAAGGCGACGCACGGTATGTCGCGCACCGGACGAGCATGCCTATCGGCTGCAACTGTGCCGCCGCCCGTCTCAGCCGGTTTTGCTCAAAGCGTTGGACTGATTCAGCTTGTTGTAGAGCGTTTTCAGACTGATGCCCAGCTCTTCGGCCGCCTTCGCTTTGTTGCCATTGTGCCGACTGAGCGCTTCGTGGATCGCTTGCACTTCGAGTTCGCGAAGGTTGACGGTCGAGATCGTCCGGGCCGCGGTCGGCTTCGGCGCGCTGAATCGTTGAGGCAGGTGCTCTTGCCGGATGGGAGGTTGCGCGCAGAGGATCAACGCGTGGTCGATCACGTTGGCCAGTTCGCGCACATTGCCCGGCCAGCTATGGCGTTTAAGGACCGCGGCGGCCTCGGGATCGAACACGGGATCGTCGGGCCCCAGATGCGTCCCGCGCCGTGCCAGGAAGTGCCGTGCGAGCAGCTCGATATCGTCGATGCGTTCGCGCAGCGGGGGCAGGGCGATCTCGAACGTGTTGATGCGAAACCAGAGATCCTCGCGGAATTCGCCGGCCGAAACCATCTCGTCGAGCCGCCGATTGGTGGCGGAAACAACGCGGACATCGCAGCGGAACGGTTCGTTTTCGCCCACGCGCCGCACTTCGCCGCTTTCGAGAAATCGCAGCAGCTTCGCCTGCATCGCCTTGGGAAGTTCGCCGATTTCGTCGAGGAACAAAGTGCCGCCGTTGGCGACTTCAATCAGGCCGACGCGGTGTTCGTCGGCGCCGGTGAACGCGCCTTTTCGGTGGCCGAACAGTTCGCTTTCGATCAGGTTCTCGGGCAGAGCGCCGCAGTTGACCGGCACAAAGGGGCCGTCAGCCCGGGTGCTGTGATCGTGAACGGCCCGGGCGGCCAGCTCTTTGCCGGTGCCGGTTTCGCCGAGGATCAGCACGTTGGAATCGCTCGGGCCGACCAGGGCGATCAGTTGCCGAACGCGCTCGATCGGCTCGGATTGGCCGATCAGCCGAGGCTCTCCCTCGATTCGATCCAGCCGCGCTTTCAACGCGCGATACTTGTTGGTCAGTTCGCGCTTGTCGGCCACTCGTTTTAGAACCCGCTCGATCTCGGCCAGCCGGCAGGGCTTGGTCAAGTAGTCGAAGGCGCCGTGGCGCAGTGCGGCAACGGCTGTTTCCAACGAGCTCTTGCCGGTGAGCACGATTGCTTCCGTTTCGGGAGAAAGCTGCTTGGCTCGCGCAATGACCTCGATGCCATTGGCTCCCGGCATGTCGAGATCAACCAACACGCAGTCGTAATGATTGCGTTCCAACGCAGCCAAGGCGGTTGTGCCGTCGGGGCAGATCGTGGCTTCATGTCCCAGCCGCGGCAGCTCCCAACGCATCAACTCTTGCAGCGAAGGTTCATCATCGGCAAAAAGCAGCTTGAGTCGTCGGTGCGGACTGATCGTCATCACAACGAGATTCCTTGCATTTGGGCCGAACGGAAGCTGAACGGACGTGTGATTGCCAGTGACGCTTCGGGGGAGCGGAAACACGTCTGTTCGGCGGTTTTCTCAATAGTCAATCTTTCATTCGACAACGGGGAAGCGACGCTGCCCGCTTACGCCGCGCGCGCCCAAGTGGCCGTGTGCGCCAACGGCAAACGGACGCGGAAGGTCGAACCGGCGTCGGGCCCCGGGCTTTCGCCCTCGATGGCGCCCCCGTGATCGGCGACGATGCGGTACGCGATCGACAGCCCCAGTCCGGTCCCCTGGCGTTGGCCGGTTCGTCGCCGCGTGAAGAAAGGCTCGAAGACGTGTTCGAGCACCTCCGCGTCCATGCCGCAGCCGGTGTCGGCGACGATCAGTTCCGCCCAGTCGCCTCGCTTGGCCAAGGTAATGGTCACGCTTCCGCCATCGTCTAAGCTGTCCAACGCATTGGTCAACAGATTCAACACTACCTGTTTGATCTCTTGCGGATTGACGGCGACGACGAGCGGACATCCCTGGACGAACTCGATGTGGGCTCGCTGATAGGCGCCGATATGCCGCACCATCTCGATTACGCCCTGTACCAACTCGCCGAATTCCACTTCTTGCCTGCGCGTGGGGCCGACTCGGGCGAAATCGAGCAGTTTTTCGGTAATCTCTTTGCAGCGAAACGCCTCTTGCTGAATCATCCGCAAATAGCGCAGAGCCACTTGGTCGTCGGAATTCGGCGGCGGATGCGTATCGGTTGTCGCAGTTGCCTGTGTCGAGTCGGCATCGGAGCACTCGGCGGCGCGCCCCTGAAGAACGGCCTGCAATCGGCCCTCGAGCGACTCGGCGCACATGGCGATCGAAGCCAGCGGATTGTTGATCTCGTGCGCCACGCCGGCCGCCAGGAACCCGACGCTGGCCAACTGTTCGCTGCGGACGACCTGTTTGGTCCGCTCTTGAACCTGCCGGTCGAGATCGTCGCGAATCGCTTGAAAGCGGGCGGTCATGTCATTGAGCGCTTGGGCGAGTACGGCCATCTCGTCGCCGGTGTTCAGTTCGATGCGATGGTCGAAATCGCCGCTCGCCACGCGGCGCGATCCGTTAATCAAAACTTTCAACGGCATAAAGACCCAGCGAAAGAATAAATGAACGAGCAGCGCCAGAAGCAGGGCGGTGATGACGCTCATCAGCCAGGTGCCGACGATCAGCGTTCGGTACTCTCCGCGAACCTCGTCGGAGAATCCCGCCAACTTGCTATGCAGATGGCTGGGCAATTGCGCGGAAAGCGATTGCAGGCGGGCCAGCTCGCGATCGAGTTGAGCGACGCGTTCGCCTTCGAGCATCCAATTGGAATCGTCGGTCGTTTCTCGAACCACCCGCAACGTCGCTTGAATTGCTTCGACGGTTTTTCGTTCGGGCTCGTTGTCGGCGATTTGGAAATCCGCTTCGAGTTTATGGTCGAGCTGCCGTTGATAGCGCCCGAGAGTCTCAATCACCTCGTCCACTTGACTGCGGAACAAGTCTCGAACAAGCCACAACCGCGACGGCAGTCGCTCTCCCGATCCCGTCGTTGGGCTGTGAGGTTGAAGCCGGTAGGCCATGTGCAGGCCGTGCAATTCTCCCAATGTGACGCGCAAATCGCCGACATGGTGGTTCAGCTCGGCAGCGACCGGCAGTTCACCCACGCGAGAGCTCAGGCTTTTGACCAATCCCCGGTAAGCGTAGGTCGTGTATAATCCGCCGCCCGCTAACAGACCGACCAGCAGCAAGAGAACGCTCAACCCAATGAGAATCTTCGCTCGAATCGGGCGACGACCGAAGCGCAATCGCAGTGCGCCGACAAAGCCCCACCGAGCGCGGGGGCGATTCGACGGATCAGCCGCCCGCGGAACCCCGGGCGACGACATTCGTTGAGACTGGCTCACGCCCGACCTCCATGTCGCAAACGCAAGTCGTTTTACAATTCCTGCGGCGCGAAATGGCCTCTTTCTCGCAGGAGAGAACCGCCTATGGTAAGAGAGTGAGAATGTACCAACCTTAGCCGCGAAGGGCAAGAAAGGCGGGGACGAATAGGCGGTGGTCGGTGTTTGGGGCGGATAGGAAAAAGCGGTGCTGTGGCGAAGATGGTGCTCGCTGCGTGATTAGAGCGTTGCTCTTGCCTGTTTCGCACTGGGTGTTCGTTAGTCGCTCCAACGCAATACGACAACGCTAAGTCGTGGCAGTTGATAATCTGGGAAGGACAACAGCCTTACTGTATTTCCCGGTTTGAATACCCAGCTTTACTGGTTTCACTTTCGAGGCGATTTAGCGCTGTCGTGCTGCAATCCATCCTCTCGGGATACTGGTACCGACGGAGATCAGTTCGCTTGCCGCGAGTTGGATTGGTTCTGATCAACCGGCGGTTGAGGAAGCCGATCGATCAGAATTGGACGGAAACCCACGTTAATAGCGCGCAGCCAACGCGGGTACACCAACCGATAGCTGCATCTGGCCCGAACCGGCGGGTCGTAAAACGATCCACCGCGAACGACTTTCCCGGGGAAAGAAGGGGACGTTGCCGGGTTGGGACTCTCGGTCATCGCCGCCAAGGGGGCGTCGGTTTCGGTCCACTCGGCGACGTTGCCATGCATATCGTACAGGCCCCACGGATTGGCGCGGAAGCTCGCCGTCGGGGCGGTGACGACGAAGCCATCGTTGAATTCGCGCACGGCCGAGAGCGCACCGTCGATGAGCAAGTGCTCTAAGCCGCCGGTGATCAAGGGTTTTTCGCCTGGACCGAACGAACGATCGGCCAAGTTGGCCCAACGGGTGAAGTCTGCGTTGATGTCGCCGAACGCCATCGCGCTGCCGCTGCCTGCTCGGCAGGCGTACTCCCATTCTTCTTCAGTGGGAAGTCGGCATTGCACGTCCGCCTTCTCCGACAGCCAGCGGCAAAACGTTCGAGCGTCGTCGAACGACACCCGGACTGCCGGTTGCTCGGGCGAATCGAGCGGCAATCCTTGATCGTCGGGTTCGATGTGACGTTTTGCGTAGTAGCCCGATCGATGCGCGGAATGGAAGCAATGGTATTGCCGGTTGGTGACTTCTGTGGCAGCGATCCAGAAGGGGTGCTCGATCCGCACCGGCCGCGGTTGTTCATCGGGCAATCCGCTCGCGTCGCCCATCATGAATTGACCCGCCGGGATGCGGACGAAGACCATTTTCGTGCCGGCCGCGAGTTCGATTTCCCGGCGAGTGATGCCGAGAGCCTCTTGCCGCGTTTCGGCTATCCCCGGGGGCCAGGGCCAATCGTCGGGTTGGGTAGTGGCCGAACAGGCGATTGCCCCAAACCACGCCTCTGGGGGCGACGATGCCTGCTGTTGCTTGGAGATCAGGTGGACCGTGCCGGAAGGCGATACGGGTTTAGGTGGCGCAGTCGGGGCGGACATTCGATTCACCGAAGACGCGATTGAATAGCCCGGGGTCGGCGGGATTTGCTCGGGATCATCCGCCGGACCGCCGAAGAGCCGCAGCAGCTCCATTCGCCGCTTGTGGATGTTTTCGGGGATGGGAAAGGCCTCGTGCCATGTGCCGTGACATGGGGCGTTCAGATCGATCCAAGTGAATAGACGCTCCCATGCTTCGCGGTCGAGACGAACGCCGCCGTGTCCCTTGGCCAACAACTGAATCAGCGGGCTCGTATCAGCATAGTACTCGCCGGGAACAAGCAGGCTCACGTCGTCTTCGATGCCCACCCGACGAACGAGCGGCGCCAGCACTTCGTACGATGGTGTGTAGCGAACGAACCCTTCGCAGGGCTTCAACGAGGGATGCAGCCGTTGGACGGCCAGTGCGGAAAGCGGGCGGCCGCGATAGTCGGGGCGTGCCTCTGCGCCGCGCAGGTCGCACAGGCCGGGCTGAGAGCCGTCGTGGCAGGAGACACAGTGACGGTCGAGCACCGGCTGCACCTCGCGGGCGAAGCTGAAGCCGCGTGCCGGGCCGTACCACGGGCGAAGCGTGTCGGGCGGGCGGTCGAATGCCGCCAACGCGCTCTGTCGCGGCGATTCCCGCAAGTCTTCGTGACAACCGACGCACCCGACCTGCTCGCCCGGCATGGCCGTGTACCAACTGCGCATCAGTTGCACGGCCTTGCCGTGTTCGTCAAGGGCTTGGATTGCAATCGGCGTGCAGGCGGGAATGCGGAACGCCGCCGAGCCATCTTCGCGAACCGGGGCCGTGCCGAGGATGCGCATGACTTCCCACGGCCCGCCCCAACCGACCACATCCGGCCCCGCCAGTCCGGGATAGCCGAAGTGGTAGGCCACCACGCGCACGCTCTTGATTGTGCCCCGCGGCACGCCGGCGAGGCCGGGTCCCTGATAAATGTCTTGAATGAAGGTCGTCGCCTCCGAAGTCGTCAGATCGATTCGTTCGGGGATGACCGGCGGGACGGATTGACGAAGCACGGGCACAGGCTCGAACAAACCGAAGTCGGGCCGCTCGGCGACGAGTACGAGGTTGTCGAATACGTCCGCCAGATAAATGCCCCATCGCCCGCCCCGCCGCAACTGCGCCGCAACCAAGAAGTGCTTGTCGCTCAGCGGAAAGGGGTGCAGGAATTTGGGCCAGTCGTCGGCCACGAGATTGTCGCGGATGCGAGGAGCGATCGGATCTCCTCGACCGGAAATCCGGCAAACGATGCCGGTATGTTCGCGGGTGCCGCGATTCACGTCGAGTACGACCAATTGGCCCATCCGGTGGGGCCCATGGTAACCGGATAGCACTGCGACAAACCTCCCCCGCGCGGTCGGCAGCGGTCGCGGAAAGTACAAAGCGTTGGGAAACCACGAATTGCTGCCGTAGATCGCCCGCTGACCCGTGCCGTCGGGATTCATCACCATCAGTTGCCGCATGAAGATGTGATTGATGCCCGTGTAGTCCCAACGATGATAAAGCACTTGCCCATCGGGCGTGACGCTGGGGTGAAAGTTGTGATCTTGGTCGTAGCATAGCCGGCGAGCGTTGCGGCCGTCGGCATCGGCGGTAAACAGATTGCTGACGACCTTCTGTCCGTGCCAGCACGGCACCGCTTGCATCGGCGCCGAACTGCCGAACACAATCTTGCCGTTGGGCAAATAGCAGGCATCGTAGGCATCGACGTCATCGGGCATCTGGGTTACTCGCCGGTAGTCCTTGCCGTCGATTCCGATTTCGGCCACGAACCAATGCTTCGCATCGGACTGGGTGAATAACACGCGATCGGCGTTCCAATGCACGTCCGCCTCGCCGACATAACCGCGATCGACAGGACGAAATACGGTGCGCCACGGGGCGAGCGAATCGTTCGGATTGAATGCACAAAGCTCGTTGTCGTAGCCCATTTTCGGCAGCGACGAGTTGCACTCGTGATTCGACGGAAAGCCGTACTCGAGCCCAGCGTTGCCGCCGTGCGAACGCAGCCCGAGCGACGGAGCCGATTCGACAAGGCTGCGGCGTTTGACGACGAGAATCTCGGACAGATTACGGACCAACGGATTGTCCAACAGGGCCTCGCGCTGCAACTGGGCGAGTTCTTCGACCGCTTTGACGCTGCCCTCGCGGAGGACTTTTTCGATCTGATCAAGCCGACGGAGGTAGTGTTCAGCCTTGGGATATTCGTTGGCGAAGTCGGCGGCCAAGTCGGCCACGGCCCGACGCGTGGTCTCTAAGCGATACAGGGCCAAGTCGGAATCGTTCGCATGCGATTCGACCGGCAGACGGGTCGGCTTTGCCGGATCGCCGGCAGCCGCGCATGCGGCCCATCGTTGTGCGCCGATCGTCCCGACGACTAGCAGCACCACGATGCCCAGCCGGCCGACGGGCGTGTTTCTCACTGGAGAAATCGAGAGTGTCGAGCGTATGCGCATCATGGTGCTATTGTGCAAAAAAGGAAAGGACGGTCGAGGCGCGGTTTCGACCGGGGAACAACTTGGCCGCTGAAGGCAACGATCGATGACCTTGCAACCCGCACCAAGTTTTTGCGCGGAAAAAGGTTTCCAATGTTGTCGGCTTGGTTGTTGCATTGGATCGGCCGGCCAAATACATTGAAATCGCTTGCAGAACATTTCGCAACGGTATTTCCCGCCAGTGAGCCTGTTTTTGACGGCCTTTTGCAGCGATCCTTTCGCTGCGGTCGCTTCGAAACAGAGAGGAAAAACGACGTCGGCGATCGGGCCAGTTCAATCCCTGGTCGAGGTAATTCGGGTTACTTGATCGAGCCAACGCATTTAATCGTTCCACGCATGCGTGGAAGCGGCCGCCGTCGCAGCGACCGATTGCGTGCAGTGCCTGTTGGAACCGCTTTCCGTTGTTCGTGGTTTTTTGTGGGAGAACGATCCATGAGCCAACGATCTTGCTTAAGGAGTTCTGTCGGTGCGGCCGGTTCGAAGCGGCGCGACTTTTTGCGTTCTGCGGCCTTAGGGGGAATTGCGGCGGCGAGTCTGTCGCTTTCCCGTTCGGCGCATGCCGCCGGCAGCGACGTGATCCGCATCGGGATGGTTGGCGCCGGCGGACGGTGCGCGGGAGCGGCAGCGGATGCCATGGAGGCCGATCCGGCAGTGCGATTGACCGCGGTGGCCGATCTGTTTCGGGATCGGGCAGTCGGAAAACGCGATGCGCTCAAACGAGCCAAGCCGGAGCAGGTGCTGGCGGACGACGATCATTGCTTCGGCGGAATCGACGGCTTCAAGCACGTGATTGACGCCTGCGACGTGGTTCTGATCGCCTGCGCGGCGAAGTTCCATCCGATGTACGTTGCAGCGGCCGTTGCCGCCGGCAAGCATGTATTCTGCGAAAAGCCGCATGCCATCGATCCCTATGGCATCAAGGTGTTGCAACGGGCGTGCGCGGAGGCGAAGCAGAAGAATCTGGGCGTGCTTTCCGGGCTGCAAAGCCGTTTTTCAGCATCGATCGCAGAGACCATTCAGCGGGTGATCGACGGGCAAATCGGCGAGATCGTGGCGATCGAAGAGAACTTCATTCGCGGGCCGTACGGCGCGATCCAACGGCCCAAGGGGTTGCGCGAGTTGGAAGTGCAGTACGGCAATCAATATCGCTTTTCGTGGCTGTGCGGCGATGATGTAACGCAATCGCTAGTTCATAATCTCGACCGCGCCACTTGGGCCCTGAAGGAGACAACGCCGGTTCGTTGCCACGGACTCGGTGGGCGTTCGTCGTCGCAGCATTTGCTGGGCGATGTGTTCGACCACCATTCCGTCGTGTACCACTACGCCAACGGCACTCGTCTCTATGCGTTTTGCCGCACCACGCTGAACTGCTACAACGAAACGTCAAGCGTGATCATGGGCTCGAAAGGAACGGCGTTGCCCTTGGCGGGAAGAATCACGGGCGAAAAGCCCTGGAAATTCGAGGGGCCGAATCCCAATCCCTATGTCGAGGAGCACCGGCAGTTTCTCAAGTCGATTCGCGACGGCAAACCGATCAATTGCGGCGACTACATGGCCCGAAGCACTCTGGTGGCCATCATGGGACAGCTTTCCTGCTACAGCGGCAAAGAGGTGACGTGGGAGCAGGCATCGTCGTCCGATTTCTTCTTTCCACCTAAACCGGAAGACTGCACCTGGGAGATGGAACCGCCCACCAAGCCCGACGATCAGGGTATCTACCCGGTTTGCGCGACGCCGGGGTTCAGCAAGAACGTCGGATGACGCTGTGCGCAACTGCAAAACGGGCGAGCGAGCCTCTGCGCCTGTCACAGGCCGGCGTAGCGCCGCCCGCCGGGCGTTTGCCCCGGATGACGGCGCCGGCCTTTGCTCGAGACCTTAGTGCCGTTCGGCAGTCCGATCGAACCAGGGGGCTAGCTCGAGCGATTGATATGGACCGTCGCTAACCGGCGGCTGCGACAGCGCTACGTGCAATCGCCGGTCGGCCGGCTCGAACACCATTGACTGAATCGTCAGCACGCCCTGATTCACGCGATGAAGGTAGTCGCAAAGGACGGCCACGTCGATGCGTCGAGGATTCGCCTGAGCAGTCAGCAGCGTTTCGTAACGCCGGCACCCCAGGCCGGTGGTCAACGATTCCGTTCGAAAGTGGTTGGTGCAGGGCAGCAACCCGTCTTGCGGATTGCGCCGCGCAACGGTTTTCGGCGTGATTTCGAAAACAGCGGCTGTTTTCGGGTCGCACACGGCCAGGTTGAGCATCGTGCTGCGCGGCGACGATCGCAACACTCTTTCCGCGTCATCGACGGTCTTGCATTCTTCGAGAATGCGGCGGAATACCAGCGTGTACGGGGCGCCTTCGGGGTTGAACAGGCGCGATCCATCGGCAGAACGATAGACATTATGCACGGCGATGGCGAGTCCTGATTCGTTCATGCCGGAAAGCGCACCGATCAGCCCGGCAAACCCCACCGTGGCGAACGCCTGTTTGCCCTCGGGGCGGTACACCGTAACCAGGCTGTACCGATGAAGCATGCCGAACGAGGGAAAATCGAGATTGCGGGCGAAGAGCGGGCTTTTCGCACCTCGTTGGGGCGGCAGGACGATCAGCGACGAACAGCCCCAACCGGCCCGATATACGTCCATCAAGGTATTAGCGCCGATCAACAACTTCAGATCGACCTTCGCCTCTTCGGCCATGGCCGTCAGTTCGAGGGAATGGTCGGCGCCCGCTCGCCGCCATAGCACTTCACCTTGATCCAGAACTCGGTCGATCTGTGGTTCGAGCCCCAGACCCCGCGCCACCGTTTGCGGGAAGTTCGTCAGACGCCGCACGGCCTCGCCGAGCAGGGCGCCTTGCTGCCGACCGATTTGTTTCGGATTGCCGGCGACATGCAATACAGGCACATCGCCGACGTACTCGAGGCGGGCGTCGCCCCAGCGGCCTTCAGCGAACGTCCGCGGCTGGGCCGCCCAGGCTCCGGCACTCGCCAAGACGATGGCAGCAACAAACAACGCCGGTCGTAGAAAACAACGGGCCAATCGATCCACGGCAGGAGTCTCCGTTGGGGGCGAGGGCCAATGGAACGAACGACGGTCGGCCGATCAGAACGTATCGGCCTGATACTCGACAAAATCTTCGTTCGGCACTTCTTTTAGGTTATCAAACCGCGTGTATTTGTCGAACCAGGCGAGCTTCACTTCGCCGGTCGGGCCGTTGCGTTGTTTGGCGACGATCACCTCGGCCTTGCCGAGCAAATCGAGTTCTTGGGCCTCTTCTCGCGTGTGATAATACTCCTCGCGGTGGATGAACATCACCACGTCGGCGTCTTGCTCGATTGCGCCCGATTCGCGCAGGTGGGCTAGCTTCGGACGGTGACCTTCTTTGCCCGCTTCGACCTGCCGATTTAATTGCGCCAAGCAAAGAACCGGAATCTCCAGCTCGCGAGCGAGGTGTTTCAGCCGTCGCGCGATCTTGGCAACCTGCTCTTGTCGAGGATCGCGGGGGTCGTCGGGCTGAATGAGCTGCATGTAGTCGATCACGACCAGCCGGATGCCCTTCTTGCGGCGCAACCGCCGGGCACAGGCGCCGATTTGAGTGACGGTGCGTGCCGGCGTGTCGTCAACGAAGAACGCCGCTTGGCTTAGCTTGTTGGCCGCGCGGGTGAGGCTTTCGCGATCGGCGCCGGAAAGAAACCCGCTGCGGAACTTCGTTGCATCGATGCGTCCCTGAGAACAGAGCATGCGTTGCGCCAGCTCGTATCGCGACATTTCCAGACTGACGAAGAGCACGGGATTGTTGCCCTTGATCGCCACGTTCTCGGCAATGTTCATGGCCAGGGCCGTTTTGCCCATGCTCGGCCGCGCAGCCAACACGACCAACTCCGAATTGTGCAGGCCGCCGGTGAGATTGTCGAGATCGGTAAAATGGGTGGCCACCGACGAAGCTTCGCCCTTATTCAACCGGGCGTCGATCCGCTCGAACGCTTGGATGAGCAGGGATTGGATGTCGGACACTTGGTCTGTGGTCCGAGCGTCGTGCAGCGCAAAGATGCGCCGCTCGGCATCGGCCAGCAGGGCGTCGGGTTCGTCGCAACCCTCGTAGGCGTCGCGGAGTGTTTCGGTACTGGCCAAGATCAGATGGCGAAGCGTGGCCTTGTCGCGGACGATCTTTGCGTAGTAAACCGCGTTGGCCGCATGGGGCACGGATTGGGCTACCTCGAAAAGATAGGCCATTCCACCGATCGATTCGAGCAGGCCCTTGGTGCGAAGCCGCTCGACCAGCAAGGTGGCGTCGATTCGCTGTCCGCCGGCGTGCATCTCCAAGATGGTTTCGTAGAGTTTGCGGTTGGCGTCGGCGTAGAAGTCGTCCGGGCGAATGATCGTTGCCACCTCGTCGCACAGCTCCGGCACCAACAGCAGACTGCCCAACACACCCCGTTCCGCTTCGAGGTTTTGCGGGGGCGCTCGGTCGAGAAGATCGCCGGTCGGCGGCGGTCGCCGCTCGGGCTTTTCAGGGCGATGATCGTCTGCCATGGTCGTCCGTGCCTTTCCGGTGCCTGTGAAGCCTTTTCCGTGTTGAAGCAATGCGATTCCGCGTTCGCTTGCCAGAAAACGAAGCGGCCCTCGATGGATCGCACGTTGAAAAAGCTCTGCGGAACGGCATGATCGCGTTCGAGTCTATCGGTGAAGACTCCATTTGCAGTGCCGGCACGTTCGACTTTTTCAACGGCCTGGTGTAAAGCGTCGCTTCATACCGAGATTGGTATTATCGGCCTTCGGCGTAACGACGCAAACCCCCGACCCTCTGACGGGGGCATCAAAGGGCCTGCGAGACGCGCATCACAGCATCGGGACTTCCGTAATCGAACTGCAACCGAGGAATCAGCCCGACTGACCGCCCACTGCCCGCGGCACGAAGCAAACCGCAATTGAAAAACCACGGCCGTGGCGATCGAGTGCGGCACGGAGGAAAAGAACCACGCCGCGGGGCCTGCCGTATCGCCCGAAAGACGGGCCGGACCAGTCATGAGTCAGTGTCGCCGGGCTTCGCATCCGAACTCTCGGTCCAGGCGCGCCGTTGACGAGAACTGGGGATTCTCATCGCCTTGCGGTACTTCGTCACCGTGCGCCGCGCCACCTTGATTCCTTGCTCGGCCATTTTGGCCATCAGATCCTCGTCGCTGAGAGGATTGCTCTTGTCTTCGTTGTCGATCAGCTCTTGGAGCTTCATCCGGACGGTGTCCCAGGCCACCTCGACGCCGTCGGCCCCAACCGTGCCGCCGCAGAAGAATCGTTTCAGGGGGAAGATACCCCGCGGAGTCTGGATCCATTTGTCGTCCACGGCTCGACTGACGGTGGTTACGTGGACGCCCACCTTATCCGCAATCTGTTGCATCTTCAACGGCTCGATGTGTTCCGGCCCTCGATTGAGAAACTCGGTTTGGTGGTCGACAATCGCCTGCGCCACTTTGGTTAACGTTTGTCGTCGCTGTTCGATCGCTTCGATCAGCCATTGGGCCGAGTTGATTTTTCGCTTGATCCAATCGCGGGCTTCGGTGGCGGCTTGACCCGACGCAAGGAGCTGCCGGTAATACGGACTAATGTAAAGCGAAGGCAACCGAGCATCGTCCAAACGAACGACGTAGCGGCCCGATTCATCCTGCTCGACATAAACGTCGGGAGTCACTGGTTGAACGGGTTCGTCGTAGAAATCGGCCCCCGGTTTCGGATTGAGGCGGCGCAGTTCGGCCACAACCTCTTGAATCTGCTCGATCGACCAGCCGGTCTTGCGTTTGATCGCCGGCAGGCGATTGGCCTCGATGTCTTCAAGATGGTCGGAAATCAGCGTCCGCAATTCCTGTTCAAACGGTTGTCCCGGCCGAACTTGCAGCAGAAGGCACTCGCGCAGGTCGCGCGCGCCGACGCCCGGCGGGTCGAGCCGTTGAACAAGCTTCAGCGCCGTTCGGGCGAGTTCCAAATCTTCGGCGGTGGCGGTCGGCGGGAGGATGTCTTCCAGTCGGCCCTGGAGATAGCCGTTCGGATCGAGATTATAGATGATCCGTTCGGCCATCGTCCGAGTGGGTTCGTCGAGGTCGAACCACGCCAATTGATCGCGAAGATAATCCTGAAGAGTCTGCTGATGGGCAGGTGTGTTGGCCAAGGCGTCATGCTTGCGTTCGGCGGCCTCCTCGATGCCGCCTCGCGATTGAGAGACGCTTTCGTTGAACGCCTCGGGGCACTCCTCGTCCATGTTGCACAGGCGTTCGAAGTCATCTTCGTTTTGAGTCGTTTCGTTAATGACCAGTTCGCGTTCGCCCTCGGTTGGGGCGTCGGGAATTTCGCGGACGTCGGCGTCCCCCGCGTCGGCCGGGAGCTCAGGCTCTTCTTCGCGCAGCTCCAGAACCGGATTCTCCTGCAACTCCTGCTCGATGCGCTCTTGCAGCTCGAGAATTGGCAGTTGCAGAATCTCCATCGACTGGATCATCCGCGGGGCGAGAATCTGCTTCTGCGCCATCCGCATGTCTTGGCCGAGTGACAGTCGCATATCCATCCACCTGTCGTCGAAAAGCGGCTCGAAGATAGCCGTTCCCAGTGTACTCCCTACGATGGGAAGCGAGAACGACGGGCGAAGCGATTCGGCCCGACCTTCCTCTGAGCTTCGGCCGAGCTGCCCGCGTTTCCCCGCGGTTCCAATCATCCATTTCAATAATCAAACGCCTGACGGCCGGTTAGGGCATCGGCAAGGATTTCCTTGTTGGCAAACTCCAACACACTGCCGCTGGTGATCCCCCGGGCTAATCGCGTAATCCGGATGGGCAAATCGCCCAACAGGCTCGAGATGTGCAACGCCGTGCCGTCTCCCTCGATGGTCGGATTCGTGGCCATGATCACTTCGCGGAACTTTCCGCCGCGCACGCGCTGCACCAACGCGTCGATGGTGAGCTGCTCGGGCGTTATTCCCTCCAGAGGAGCGATCCGTCCCAACAAAACGTGGTACAAGCCGCGGTAAACGCCGGCCTGTTCCAACGCCAGCAAATCGCGAGGTTGCTCGACAACACACAACAATTCTTGATCCCGCCGCGGATCGCGGCAGATCGAACACAACTCTTCCTCGGCCAAATTATAGCAGACGCTGCAATAGCGAACGTTCTCTTTGACGCGACGAATCGCCTCAGCCAGCGCCAACGCCTCGGCTTTCGGCGTTTTGAGCAGATGATACGCCAGCCGCTCCGCCGATTTCTTGCCGATGCCCGGCAATTTCGCCAGTTCGTTGATCAACTCGGTGACCGATTGGCTCACTTCCGGCATAATCCGACTCGCTTCCCTCGCCAAACCCTTTCGGCCGATCAGCCCTGCCGCCGCGCATCCGCAAACCGAGCGACTAACTCGGCGGCTGCGAATCGCCGCCGGCGGGGCCCATGCCGGCAAACTTCTCGATTGCCTCTTGCACCCCCGGCAGTTCGAGGCCGCCGGTGATTTCTCGCATCGCCTCGACGTGAAGCTGTCGCCCTTTGGCGATTGCCTGGTTGATTGCCGCAATCACGAGGTCTTCCAAAAGCTCGCGATCGCCTTGCTCGATCAGCTTCGGGTCGATCGAACACCGCGACACCTCCAACAAACCGTTCAATTCGACCTCAACCAGTCCTCCGCCGGCTGAGCCGACGGCCCTCTTGCTTTGCAATTGTTCGTTGAGTTGGCGCATCTTCGCGCCGACTTGTTGGGCGCTCTTGAGCATCGAAGCCAAGTTTGCAATTCCCTTGAACATTTCGAATCCTTGCTGTAACCCGACGGCAATGATGCGGGTCGGGCGTTTTTCCAAGTCGATTGTTGCCTTTGGAACGACGATCGCATCGAGACGGACGAGCGGCCGTTTGCCTGAACAGACGCGGCACCTCCGTCGCCCTCCCGCTGCCGAGGATCACGAGCATGCTGTTGAACGCCAAGTCGATCCTCAACCATCTCCCAGTATAGAGCATGAAGCCGGCGATCAAAAGCTGGACGCTCCGATTGCAGTGAGGCAATCGCCGCAAGGGAGCGATCTTGTTCCGTGCGGGAGCTCAGACGCCGCAAATTCCGCCCGAAGCCACCTCGGCGATCAGCCGGGGCGGAACGCCGATATCGCACACGTGAACGGAGCCGGTGAATCGCTCGACGCCGGGAGCGAGAAACCCGGGTTTTTGGGCGACGAAGGTAAACGTGCAATGCGCGCGAACCGT
Organism: uncultured Planctomycetaceae bacterium; assembly: GCA_964631235.1. Classification (GTDB taxonomy): domain Bacteria; phylum Planctomycetota; class Planctomycetia; order Pirellulales; family Thermoguttaceae; genus JARKPK01. The sequence continues at coordinate 59,632 of CAZVZX010000013.1, forward strand.
CGGCACCGCGGCCTCGCCGGTATCGCAATCGAGTCCGCTAGGCAAATCCACGGCCACGATCCGGGCCGGGCAGGAATTCATGTGCGCGATCAGCTCGTCGAACGGCGGGCGCGGCGCGCCGACGGAGCCGGTTCCGAGCAGGGCATCGACGATCGTGCCCGCATCGGTCGCGTATCGGTCGAAAACGACGGGATCGAACCGATTGCCGCAAACGACGATGGTGGCTCCAGAGGCCGCAAGGATGCGGTAGTTGATGGCTGCGTCGCCGGTCAGCCGGTCTGGGTCGGCGAAGAGCAGGGTGATGGCCGGAATGCCGCGAATCTCCGCATGCCGAGCAATCACGAAACCATCGCCCGCATTGTTGCCTCGTCCGCAACAAATCAGCCATGGACCCGGCAGACCGAGCCGAAGCATTCCGTCAACGACTCCGCGGCCGGCATTTTCCATTAAGACAATGCTGGGAATGCCGTATCGTTCGACGGCCCATTGATCGACGCGCCGGCATTGCTCACGGGTCAGCACGCCAGTCGCATGAACGTCGGTCGGCTTCATGCCCTTTTCATCTCACGGAGTAGGCTAGGCGAGGCGGGACCGGCGGCCCGGGGCCTCGCCTCATCGGCAATTCGAGCTTTTAGAAACCGCGCGAGGCTTTTACATCTTCGAAATCGCGGAGATGGTATTCAATCCCGACGTAGTCGAGCACGCGGCAAAGGCCGCGGAGGGCCACGCCCATTCCGTCCGGTCCACTGAAGCCACCGAACTGGCCGCCGCCCTTGACGTGAGGTTCGAGATCGAGAAACACGCCCGGCACGCCCCGGCGACGAAGCTTTCGCTCCAAGGACGGGATGATGCCGGCAAAGTCGCGGAGGATGCGTTCATGAGCGGCATCGCCGAGGTCGGCCGGCACGAAGTTGGCCAACTTATCTTCGTTGACATGACCGCTCTTATCCACTGGGCCGGGATCTCGGTAGTCTTTGATATGCAGCCAGCCGAGGCCGGGCTTCATCGCTTCGTATTGATCGTAAACCTCCTGCGGCCCGAACCCCTGCACGATGACGTTGGCGGCGTCGAAGATGAGCACCATCGCCGGATGATTGACCTTCCGGTAGATTTCGGCCAACAGGTCGCCGCGGCAGCCGACGAGATTGGCCTCGATTTCCAGTCCGAACGTCAAGTCGGAGCGGTGACAGACCTCGGCAATTTGCCCAAGCTGATCGACCGCTTGCGAAAGGTAATCGCGGGGGTCGGTGCCTTTCGGATGATAGAAGGAAAATCCGCGAATCAATTTCGTTTCGAAGGCGTGCGCTAGCTCGCAGACCTTCTTCACGTCTTGCGCAAGGTATTTCTTGAATGGGATGTAAACGTTCTTCGTGCCGTCGTCAACGTCGCAGAGCTTGACCTTGCCGATCGGTGAACCGATCGACGAGACATTCAGGCCGAAATCGTTTTGCAACTGCCGGATTTTCTGGATTTCCGAAACGGTCAGCTTCATGACATTCTTGATGCCCGAGCCGACGTCGATAAACCGAATTGTGTAATACTGTAGCCCCAGCGCGGCAAACACGGCGAATTGCTGCGGCGCGGTCTTGTCGAGGGCCGATTCGTCCGCAAAACCGGAGAGAATCACACGGGGTTTATCAACCATTGTCTTTCGCTTTCCGGCAGAGTGTTCGCGTTTTCAATGCCTGGTTCGATCCGAAAGCCTTCGACCGACGGCCGCCATCGACGCGGATGCGTCCAAGGGAACGACCAGCGTTCGCCGGTCGAACGGCTCAGACGACGTATTGTCGCTTCAGGCTGTTCCCCGGGCAAGAGGGGCGACGGAAAGCTGTGGGAGAAACGAGTATCACTCGCAGAAGAAATGGACGCGAGGGGCCTTTCCGAAGCGTCATACGGCTGCGAAGATCAGATCAATATCGCAGCGGCGTTGCGGGTGCGCCATTGCCGTGGGGGCGGCGCCGGTACCACGAATCACTAGAGAAAGCCGCGAAAGACGGAAAGCGGTACAAACCGGGAGGGGACGCGATCGGCCGCGTCGTTGCGATCGGGGCCGCTTTCGCAATTGCGTGGAACAATTTGGGGCGTCGGCTTTTTTCGTCAGCGAGAGGAGCGTTGGCCATGCGAATCGTTCGGTCACCGGTTTTGGGCGAGCCGCGGTATGATTCACCCCTTTGCGCCGAAACGAAACGCGGCAGGGCGGCTGCGAACTTCGTCGGCGAAGGCCATTTCGTCCGCGCACAGGTTGACCACCATCTCGACCGTCCGGCCGAAGAGGAACTTCTTTTCGAGAAGGCCGGTGCTCGGCAGCGGATCTTCTTCGATCCGGCGCAGACTCGGGCGGCGATCGTTACCTGCGGCGGGCTGTCGCCGGGGTTGAACAACGTGATCCGCTCGGTCTTTCTCGAACTGACGATGAACTACGGCGTGCCTGAGGTGCTCGGCATCCGTTACGGATACCAGGGGCTGAACCCAAAGCAAGGGCGCGAGCCGTTGCGGCTGACGCTTTCGATGGTCGAGGGCATTCATCAACTGGGCGGCACGATTTTGGGAACGTCGCGCGGTTCGCAAGACCCGGCCGTCATGGCCGACTTCCTCGCAGACCGGCGGATCGATATCCTCTTTACGGTTGGCGGCGACGGCACGCAACGCGGCGCACATGCGTTGTACGAAGAGATCACGCGCCGCGGGCTGCCGATCGCCATCGTAGGGATTCCGAAAACGATCGACAACGACATCGCGTTTTGCGACCGCACGTTCGGGTTCACCACGGCCGTGGAAGAAGCGGAACGAGTGATCGCCGGTGCCCATGTCGAGGCCAAGGGGCCGCGGTACGGAATCGGGCTGGTCAAAGTGATGGGGCGCGAGGCCGGGTTTATCGCCGCGGCCGCAACGCTGGCCAGCCAAGAGGTCAATTTCACCTTGATCCCCGAAGTCCCGCTGCGGCTCGACGGTCCGAAGGGATTCTTGGCAACGCTTCGACGGCGGATGCTCGAACGCGAACATGCCGTGATCGTCGTCGCCGAAGGAGTCGGGGCGGCAATGGTCGATCGGCAGACCGCCCAACGCGATGCGTCGGGCAATTTGAAATTTCCGGATATCGGCCCGGTGCTCAAAGAAGCGATTCTGAAATACTTCGCCGAGAATGGTCCTTCGGTGGACGTGAAATACATCGACCCCAGCTACGTTATTCGCAGCGTGCCGGCCAATTGCGAAGACGACATCCTCTGCGATCAGTTCGGCCGCCGAGCGGTTCATGCCGCGATGGCGGGCAAAACCGGCGTGCTGCTCGGGCACCTCAGCGGCACCTTCGTGCATGTGCCGATTGCGATGTCGGTGGGCCAGAAACGGCGGGTTAACGTCGAAGGCGAGCTTTGGAACGCCGTGCTTTCGGCTACCGGCCAGCCGAGATCGTTCGAGTAGTCTGCCGGAGGCATTCAAGCTTTTCGAACGGCCTTTGATGCCGCTTGATGAGGGCGATCGGAGACGGCAGCGGCCGACCGACGGCCGAGGGCGCGCCGACTGCTCTTTCTCGATGCCGGGGGCGATGGGCGGCGATTTGATCAGCGGCGGTCGCCGGCAAGCCGGCGAGGGCAAGAAAAAGGGCACGGCCCCGGAGGGAATCGAGTCGACTCCGACCGAGGCCGTGCAATCTGCGCGTCGTTCCGCCGTTGGCCGTGCGGCTTATTCCACCTGAAGCACGATGCTCTCCGAGTGGCTGTTGAACTCGGGGGCGTACATGCACTGGATGGCCGCGAAGCCCGTCTGATACTTGCCCTTGTGTACCACGCGGACGGCGTACTCGAACACGTAGGTTCCCTTGGGCAGGTAATCGATGAAGAAGTGCGAGGCGGTGTCGCGGGTCGATTCGTAGTAGCCCAAGCCGTCTTGGTACTTGTACCGCGACAACACATTGACCGGTTCGGTGCCGCTGCCGCGATAGTCCTTCAGGTGGACGTACTCCATGTCGCGATCGGTTCGCAGCACAAGCCGCACCACGATCTCATCGCCCACTTTGACCGCCCCGGCAATCGGCTTGAGCACCGGGCCCGTCTTGGCGTACTCGCGGACGAAGAGATTCTTGGTGATCTTCAGCGGCGTTCCCTCGAACGCAGTTACCTTGCTCATGTCTTCCAGGTACTGCCAATGCACGCTGCCCCACGCCACGCCGGGATCGGTCTTCTTGACCGTAACCTCGGCCATCTTCGGGGTGATTTCGCCGCGGACGAACCGCTGTTCGTAGAAGCCGGTGCCGGCCTCGACCTTTTCGGGCTTGATCGCGCGGCCGCCAAGGGCCACCTCGACCAGCGCGTCGGCCGCCAGCAGGTTTTCTCCGCGAAGCAGCAAAGCGTAAATCGCATCAGCCGTGGCTTTGGTAGTCTTCCAATCCTGGGTTTGCTTCTGTTTGAGCAGCCACACCTTGCAGTCTTCGACGGCCTGGGCGTCGTTCATCACTTCGTCGAAGGCCTCGATCATCATCGCTTGGGTTTCGATCGGGGCGCGATACCACCACCACGACAGCTCCAGATCGCGCCAGAACATGCCCATTTCTTCGTTGCTCACCGAGCGTTCCTTGATCGACCGCATGATGTCGCGGGCGGTTTCGATGTCGCCGAACCGCTTCAGCGCCACCGCCAGATGGCCCTGCGATTGGCGAACGTCGAGCTTCAACCAATGGGCTTTCGCTTGCCCGAGGAAGTAATCGACCGCCTCGCGGTGTTCGGCCGCGATGGGCTTGTCTTCCAAGAAGAAACTCCGTCCGTAGAGATACAGGGCGATCGTCGTAGAGAGGTTGTTCTTGTCCTTGTGCCCATGACGGAGGATATCGCGGTAGATGCGGTCGATCCACCCGTCGAGCCGGGCAAGCGACTTGATCGCAGCGGCGGCATCGAGCTTGACGCCCAAGTGGCGGAGCCGCCCGAAGCCCGTGGTGATATACAACGTGATATAATCGTTGCCCGGGCCGCCGGGGAACCAGGGCCACGCGCCGTCTTCGTGTTGCATCTCGGCCAATTTGGCCAGCAGGCGCGCGGTCTCGTCGTTCAGACGATTGTCGTCGAACAAGATGCCCACGTTGCGGCGGGCCTGGCTTTCGGCCTGAGCTTGGCGGAGCCAAGGAGTCTCTTCGAGCATCACTGCCTTGAGGTCTTGGTTTTTCTCCAGCGGGCTATCCAGCGCCGGCGTATCGCGCCATTGATCGAACACCCGTCGGATGCGGGGACTCGACAGGGCGATATGCCGCGCCAGCGAGTTCGCGTAGAGGCGATTGAATACCTGCTCGCTGCATTCGTAAGGATATTCCATCAGGTATGGCAGCGCCATGACGGCGTACCAGGAGGGATTCGACACCATTTGCACGGTGAGCGTTTGGTGCTGTAGGGTGTCGGACTTGCCCGAATCGGCCAGCCGTGAGAAGGTGAACTTCTTGGTTTGCGGGCCGCGAATCGGCAGCGGCAGCGATTCGGTGACCAACACGCGGCGCGACAACACCGGCAGCATCGCCTGTTCGCCGTCGCTCAGTCGGTCGGAAGCCGCAACCGCTTTATAGGCCACCGGCCCCATGCCGTCGGGAACGGTGATTTGCCAGGTGAACGAGGCCGATTCCTTCGATGCGATGTCGAAGGCCTGATCGACCGCCGAATTGCCCAGGGCCGCATCGAGCGGTTTCTCGGTTACGGGGTCGAAGAAGGTCAAACGTACCTTGCCGGCGAGCCGGCCGGCCGATTGGTTCGACACCTTGACGCTGAACGCCAGCACGTCGCCCTCGCGGAGGAACCGCGGCGGGTTCGGTTGGCACATCAAGTCCTTGGCCGTGATCACCTCGCCGCCGATCATGCCCGATCGGAGCTTCTCGTCGTGGGCAAAACCCATCAACTTCCACGTGGTGAGCGCCTCGGGCATGGTGAATTCCATGCGCACCGTGCCGTCTTCGCCCGAGACCAAATGCGGGAAGAAGAAGGCCGTTTCGTTCAAATTGGTGCGCGCGGCCACCTTGCTCAGGTCGGGTTCGCCGACAGAGCCGGGTTTGTCCGTGTCTCCGATGGCGGCCTTGCGAAGTGCTCGTCTGTCCGCGCTGGCATTCTTCATCTCGTGTTTCGCGGCTTCTCTTTCCGCCCCTTCCATGGGCGCGCCGCCCGACTGCATTTCAGCCAGGGGTGCCGCGGCTGCCGGCATGGCGGCGCCGTCCGCGGCCATGCCGCCCATTCCTCCGCCGCCTTTGAACATCAGCGCGCCGCGACGGCCGAATTGGTATCCCCACAAATTGGCTGTCAGCTCGGGCGGGAACTGGCGATAGGAGATCGAGCCATCGCGGAATTCGCGGTGGAGCGAGTAGCCGATTTGATTCAGCCATTGGCTCGTGTTCTGAAATTGAGCATTCAGATTCGAATAATCGCTGCGGAACAGACCGCCGAAGCTCGGCCAGTTGTGCGGCAAGTAGGCGTCAAGCGATTTGTCGTACAACGTGGCGACCATTTCGGCGGCCGCCTTCTTCGCGTCGGGGCCTTTGATAATCGCCGTGAACGTTTCCTTCTGAGCCGGTTCGAGCTTCGAGACGAATCGTTCCCAAGCGATGCTCAACTGCTTGTTGCTCCAGGGAACGCTGACATAGTGGCTCGATACATAGCCGCGATTCTCGCGAACCATCGTCACACGGACCGTAAATCCGCCGCGCATCGCTTCATCGACTTTTTGGACGACCTTCTGCTGCGAAGCGCCCTGCTCGGTCCAAAACGCCTGAATCACCTTGCCGCGATGCTCGACTTCGATGAACGCGCGGGCCTTATCGTAGCCGCTGCCCCAAAGGGCCATGAACTCCTCGCCCGGTTCCAACGCCCATTTCGGGGCCGCGACCAAATTGGGCAACTTGACCGGCAGTGTGCGGGCGTTCGGGTCGAGAACCAATAGCGGCAACACCGCCTTGATCGGCTTGTTATAGCGGTCTTGCGTTTCCAGCATGACGCGGTACGGCCCGGGCTTCAACGTCACTTTGACTACGGCTCGTCCGCTCGCGTCGGTCGTAAAGCCCTCTTCGGCCGCCAGGTTGCCCAACTCCCACGAGTTGATGTCGGCCGGGTCGGGCGGCGGCGGGGTTTTGGCCGGCTTGCGGCGGCCTTCGAACCGCGGCACGTGAACGCCCTGCGCCTTCGGCCGCTGTACCTTGGCAGGCTGCTTCAACGCATAAACCTTGACCGCGCCCTCGGCCTTCTGGCCTTCACCGTCGTGCGTGGTTGTGAAGATTGTCACTTCGATTGGTTTGTCGGCGGTCAGCCATTGCGGGGCCGACATCGAGGCCTTCAATGCCGTGTAGGCCACGTTGACGGTTCGGTCGCCGACCCGTGTTTCGCCGGTCGTGTCCGTCACCTCAGCCGTTACCGAGTATTGAAACACCGGTTCGTCTTTCTCCGAAACGCTCAAGTCGGGCTTGGCGACGAACTCGATTTTGAACGAGCCGTCCGATTCGGTTGTTGTGTTGCCGTGGGCGATCTCTTGGCTGTTGCCGCCGCGGGGCATCCACCAGCAGAACCAGTACCACCAGTCGGGATAGCGAACCTCGCGGACAACTCGATAACGGACCTTCGCCCCGCCGATGGCCGCTCCGGTGTAGGCCGTCGCCTTGCCGGTGATTTGGACCGTTTCGTTGAGCTTGGCGGGCGTCTTCGGTGCGTCGAGTTCCACCTGGAACTTGGGCCGCTTGTATTCTTCCACATTGAACCCTGTGCCGCCGGGCGGGCCGGATTCAACGCGGATTTGCATCCGCCCCATCAGCCGATCGCGCGGAGCGGTGAAGCTGCCGCTGAACGAACCGAATTGATTGGTGCGCTGCTTCTGTTTGGCTATTTCCTTGCCGTTCGGATCAGCGAAGACAATGGTCAGGTCGCGGTGGGCGACGGCCGAGTAATCGTCGCGCTCGTGATCAATCGCGACACAGATTCCCTTGTACTGGATTGTTTGGCCCGGGCGATACAGTGATCGATCGGTGAAGAAGATGGTTTGTTCGGCTCTCCGTTGCCGGCCGCCGCCTTGGTAGAGATAAAGGTCGTCTTCGTTGGCCAGCATTTGATTGCCGTGCGAGACGAGCACCATCGCCGACCGCTGATGTTGACCTGCCGCCCGAAACAGACCGTTTTGATCGGTCTTTACCGATTGGCCGGCCGGTCCGTAGCCGCCCCTGCGGTTGTCGTTGATGAAGATCTGCACGTCGGCGCCGGCGATCGGCTCGCCCGAGTCGTTGTCGAGAACGAACCCTTCGATCGTCGCCTCGCCGCTGCGGGTGCGCAGCACCAATCCGAGCTTGCTTACCCAAACGGCGCGAAAGAGAATAATGTTGTCCTTCTGGGCGAAATCGGGCCGAATGCTAGCCACCAGGAAGTACCAGCCGGGCTTGATGTCTTGGGGCACGGCGACTTCTTCGCCGCGTTGCTGGAAGTCTTCGGTGGCCGGCAATTGGGCGGACCATTGCTTCACCGGAGCATCGGTGAGAGCCGCTTTCATCGAAGCCTCGTCGAGCCAACGCGCCCCGGCATCGTACTTGGTGATCCATGTCTTCCAGTCGCGGGCCACCAGGCGGAAATGGACCTCCTTGATGTTGCGATAGCGCACGTCGAGTGTGGGCCAAGGGCTGTTCCACACGCGATCAGCCACCACGGCCAACTCGGGCTGCTCGATCTGCTGCACGAGGTTGAAACACAAGTTGCCGCCAGGAGTGCGCGGGAAAGCGTTGGCGCCTTGCTGGGCAATCCGCCGGGCTTCGACCCAGTCGCCCTCGCCGTGCAGAACCGACGCCCAATAGTGCCGCGCCAGCGCCGAAACCGGATGGTCGCCGTGCCGATCGACAAATCGCTTCAGCGCGGCCTTGTAGCGAGCGTCTTTCTCTTCGCCCACGGCCTTCGAGTGGGCGAAAGCCAGCCGACCCAGATCGGCATCGAGGAAGGCGTCGGGCGTCTTTTCGTCCTCGTGAAACTTCATCACCTTCTGATAAAGACGCAAGGCCTTGACCGTCAGCGAGTTCTCGTCGGTGGTCTCGATTTTCCACTTAAGGAATTCGTCGGCCGGGGCGAATGCCGGACCGTCGGCCGACAGCTCGAAGGCGTCTTCCGCTTTCGAGCCGGCCTGCTCGCCCGAGGAATAGAATTGCAGGGCCTCGAAGGCGACGAAGTCGAACAACGTGGGCCGATATGAGTCGGGCATGTTGCCCTTGACGAGCAGCTCGTCGTATTGTGCAACCGGGATCTTCTTGAGTTCCTCCTCGGCTTCCAGGGCCTTGGTGAACTGCTTGTCGATCTCGGCCAAGATGCGCGGCAAGTCCCAGGTGTTGATGTCGCTGCCCGGCGATTGCGCCGTTGCCGTCCGCTGCACGAACCGCCAGCGGTTCTGCTGGAAGAAGTGCCAATACCAATGGGCCAACACGGCGGTCATCATCGGCCGCATTTCGGCCGGTGCTTTCTCGATTTCGGCTTCGAGCCGAACGATTTTTTCCTCGGGTTTGTTGCCCTCGATCGTGCCGATCAACGCCACCTTCTTGGCGATGGCCCGAATCGCTTCGGGATAGGCTTTGTCGCGAATGGCCCCGGCAATGATCGGATCGAGATGCTCGATCGCCGTTTTCGGCAGTCCCTTCTCCACTGCTTGGTCCACCTTCTTCCATTGGTCTTCACGCGGTCCGGCGCCGATCGACGCTAAACATACCACCGCGATCAATCCGACACATAACCACGGCAGATACGGCCGACTCATAGGAGCAGTCCTTTCTTCGGTGAGAACTTCGGAAGAGTTCCTTTGTCAATCGAGATGACGGATTCGTCGTCTGATTGATCGTGATCCTTCGCAACGATTATCGCCGAACCGCCCGAAGGCGCCGGTTCGGTATTTGCACGCGCCCGTGAAGATACACCAGCCTTCAAGAACAACAGTGCTTCAACGAGCCCAACTACCTGATCAGACGTTTCCGCCCGCTGGAAAGTTCCCGCAGGTTTGCGTTTGCTCTCAATAAATCTGCGACCGTTTACGCCGGCGGCCTTGGACGGAATGGCTTCTCTCGAAACGGTTTAGCTCGTTGCGCAAAAGCCCGTACCGCCACGTGCCGGAGTTGGCCTGCATGCACCGGCACGAAGCGTTACGCGCTCGCTTCGTGCGGCACGAAAGAAACGCCGCCTGAAGCGGTTGCGACATAAGTAGATCATTGCCAATGCTTTGCGGCAATAGCCCATGCCAAGATTGCCGGCAAAAAGGCCAGCGACCATCGGAGCAGGGTTCGCGCCGTTCGGTCGGAGGGCTGTGCGGCGAAGCGGGCGGCAACGGCCAACCCGCTCAAGCCGAGCATCCCGGCGCCCGCGGCCCAACCAATGCCGTATTCGGCTGTCATCGCCAGTCCGAGCGGCAGCAGGGCAATGGCCCCAGCGCAGGCCCAGCGACCGGCCGACCGGCCGCTGGGATCGACCACGACGGCCAACCGCGTGCCCGCGGCCGCGAACTGCTCGCGATAGAGCCAAGCGATGGCCATCGAATGGGGAAACTGCCAGAAGAAAAGCAGCCCGAACAATGTCAGGGCCCGAAGGCTGAACATGGCGTCGGCGGCGGCCGCGCCCAGCAGCACTGGCAGCGCGCCGGCAGCTGCTCCGACCGGAGTTTGCCACGGCGACCGCGACTTGAGCGGCGTGTAGAGGCCGACATAGCCCACGGCGTTGATACCGGCCACCAAAGCGACCGCAACCCCGGCAAACCATGCCAGATAGCCGCAACCGGCCGCAATGGCAAGGGCCCCGGTCAAAGCGGCCTGACGACGGGAAACCCGGCCCACCGGCACGGGCCGGTGCGCGGTCCGCGGCATCATCGCATCGCTTCGGCTTTCCATTGCCTGATTCAACGCAACCGAGCCGGCCATCACCCACAACGTGCCCCAAAGAATGTGAACAACGGCCGGCACCGATGGTTGTGCCTGGCCCGAAAGCCAGGCCGAGGCCGCCATGGCGACGACCACCAACCCGAGAATACGAGGTCGCAACAGGGCGACCCACGCGGCAATGGTCTCTCGCGTTTCGCTTGCGCCGGTGCGACTGCCCTCAGCCATCGGCGGCGATTGCTCGTGAGGCACGGCCATTTCCAGATTGGGGCCAACGCGGTTGGTTTGATGCCCAGACGGCGATCGTTCCGGTTGCGGCGCCGTTTTCACGGATGGTTCAGTCATTTGCGATCTGGTCGCGGGCAGCGGCCATCCGGTGCGCCCAAAGCGTGATGCTCAGCGAAAGAACGAACAGCAGCGACCCGAAGGCCACGTGTGCCGTCGTGACTTGAACTTGCCAAAAGCCCTCGGCCGTTACCGCGTAGGACCAGGGAAACAGGTATTCTCGGAACCAGGCCGGCACTCCGTAGTTGACTAGCCACGTGGCGGCGCCCAGCACCAATTGGGCGATGATTCCCCAGAAGAGCCAGCGGCCGCGTCGGCTGAGACGCAAACTTTCGCTCGGCCGAAGCAGTCCGAAAGCCAAAAAGCCTGCCGCGCACGCCGCTGCCGTTGCCGAAATGATTTTCAGCCAGAGCCAAAGCGTGAACCAAGCCGGTGCTTCGCCGCCGACGTTGTGCCGCAATTGCGTGCCCAGCACGATGTCGAGATAAAGCAGGGCGGTTACGGCCAAACCCCAACGCCGCACGCTTGCGGCGCCCGCCAAGTGCTCGACGGGCCCGCAATGCCAGCGGCGCGAAGTGACGACCACGGTCGCTGCACAAAGTCCGAAGTAGGCCGCGGCGACGCATCCGTGAACCTTGGCCAGCAATCGCTCGTCCCAAAGCACCCGAAAGCCGCCGAGCGTGGCCTGCACTGCCACGCCGGCCAGAAGCGCGGCCGCAAGCAGCCACTTCCCACGGGATCGGTATTTCATCCCAAGGGCTGCCGCGGCGAGAACCGCCAAAAGGCCGACAAACTGTGCGTATGTTCGGTGGCCGTGTTCGAGAAACATGTCCCAGTGGCCGGCGATCCATTTCTGGATCGGGTAGAACCAATGACCGTAGGTCGTCGGCCAGTCTTCGACCGACATGCCGGCCTCGTAAGTCGTCACCATTCCGCCGATCCACAGTAAGGGAAACACGGCGCAGGCGAGAATCCATGCCTGCACGTGCGGCCAAGGGGCATAGCGTTCATCGGGCGATAGATCGTTTGATCGGGCCATTTCTTTATGTCATTCACGCCGGATTTCTTGTTTTCTCGGCCATTATTAGAGCGACCAACGGAAGCGGGTTCTCGGCTGCGGCAGTACCGATCGGTCGGCGGCCCCACCGCCTTGCGACGAGAATGAATCCAGTCGGTCGTCTGCCGCGTGCCTACCTTGCGGAAAAATGAGATGTCGTTCGTTGATGGATCTCGCTGGTTCCCCTCGCATCATTCTTCTAGAGCAATGATAATCGGCCCGACTTTCCTCGGAAACACCCCAGCCGTTCGGAACAACGGCCCCGAACGGCAGCCACATCACACCGCCGAATACAAGACCGTTTGATTCAGGTGCGAAAGCGGTCGCCGGCGCGGCGGAGCGGCTCTGTTGCGTGCAGCCTCCGTTTAAACCGCGTGCCGTTTATCGCAGTTGTGCCTTGAATTGCCGTCAACGCAGAGCTGAAACCGCGGCGAAACGGCCTGGATTCTTCATCGTGCGTTGTCGTCAGCGCGGACGCGCGCCGAAAAGACCGCACTGCCGTCGCCATCGGCCGACTGGAACTCCGACGGCTGCCGCCGCAGCACGCGGCAACGAACCCACTCAGCCGCCAATCGCACCGCAAAATAGGAATTTGCGCCTAGGTAGCGCCGCCAAAGCCGACGGGGTTCGCACCAAAGCCGGAAAAGCCATTCCAAACCGTATCGCTGCATCCAACGTGGCGCCATCGGTTTCATGCTGGCATGGAAATCGAAGGCCGCCCCCACGCAGATCTGGACGGCACGAACGCGCGCGCGGTGTTCGTAGGCGAAATGATCTTGCTTGGGGCAGCCCAAGCCCAAGAAGACGATGCCGGCCCCGCTCTGGTTGAAGCGTTCGACGGTGGCGGCATCTTCCTCCGGTGTCAACGGGCGAAACGGCGGCGATTCGGCTCCGCAGATCTTCAACTCGGGGAACTGCGCCGCGAGATTCGCTCGCAGCCGTTCGACCACCTCGGGCGTCGCGCCGTAGAGATAGACACCCACCTCAGCCGCGGCGGCTCGGCGGCAGACTTCGAGCATCAACTGCGGACCGTACACTCGCTCGCGCAGCCCGGCCGAGCGCAGCCAGTTCATCGCCCAGCGGACCGGCTGGCCGTCGGGCGTGATCATCTCGAAACTGTTGGCGCGCCGCCGCAGTTCCGCGTCGCGCATGGCAGCCACAACGCCCGCCACCGGATGGCACGAAACGACCGCGGAAAGCCGTTGCCGGCCTGCGGCGACGATCGTCTCCGCTGCTTCTGCATAGTCGGTGCGGCTCACGCCGACGCCCATCACGTCGACCTTCGGCGGCCAATGCGGCGCAGGGGGAGTGCGTTCGGGCTCATCCCGGCGCAGCAACGGGGCGTCGCCGCGGCAATTGGTCGACGACGCGAATTCGGTCGTAGTCGTGGCAACGGATAACCGGTTCATAACTGCTGCTCCCTGCGGTGCGAGCCGCTTTGGGGCGATTCGTTGTTTTGCGGAATAGAAGGCGACTCGGTGGACTCATTCGTTCGATCTTGCATCAACGGAGGCCGCAACACCGCTGCGGCGGCCATGCCGGCAAGCAAGTAGAACGGGACCGCTCCCTGCGGGCTTTCGAGGAAGTTGTCGAACGTGGCCCAAATGATGACAATCACCCAATAACACAACCCAAACGGTTGGCCGGAAACTCGATAGGCCTTCCAAAGAACTGTCGCTAGTGCGGCCTGCACGGCCGCAAACAGCCCAACGCCGACCCATCCCGTGTAGCTGATCGCATAGACGAACACGTTATGCGGAGTGCGAAGTGGAACGTCGAAATCGCCCTCTGGGTGATGGCTCCAGATGGGATACCCGTAACCTGGGCCGACGAGAATCCACCATTGATCGCGATGCACCACGTGCCACAGTGATCGCCACCATTGGGTGCGCCACGAAACCGTCGTTGCGTAGCGTTCCGGATCGGGAATGTACTGCTGGGCCAGTTCCGGGGAAACGGCGGAAAGGGCGCGTCCGACAATGCCGCGGGCCGAAATCTCGCCGCCTCGGCCCGTTGGAGCCGGAATGCGCACATCCAAGACCCACGTGACTGCGAGCACGACGGTCGCGGTCGCGGCCGCAGCGAGCACCCAGCGGAGTTTTCCGGTGAGGAATCCCCACAGTGGAAAAGCGGCCGCCAGCGCCATCCAGATCGCCCGAACCTGAATGCCCAGAACCACGAACCCGTTGAGGGCCAACGGCACTGCGGCTCGAGTGGCCGAGGGCGCAAACGCTGCAACGGCCAGCAATGCTGGGCCGGCACCGGAGGGTTGCCCGGCCCAGGCGACGGCATTCTCGTCGTCGCCGACGAGCGCACCGCCCTCGGCCAAACCCAACGGCGAAAGAACCGCAATGTAGGCGGCTCCGTAAATCCCCACGGTCCATGCCGCCCATCGTGCCACGCGCGGCAACATGTCGGGCCGGCTGACTCCCAAATACATGCCCGGGAAGAAGAACAACGGGTACACGTGAAACGCCAGGTTCTGTAAGGCGATTTTCGTGTTGTGCTGTTCGATGATCCCACGCAACGATTGCAACACACCGAAGCATAACGACACGGCCAACAGCACCGATAGTACCGTGATCGGCGTGCGCTTGGTAAGGTGATGAATCCACACGCCCTGCAGCGCCGACGAGCGGAAAACGGCCACCGCCAGCAGGAAGGCCTCGCCCACGTACAGCGGCGCGATGCCCAAATGCGCGAACGATCGGGTCATGCTCCAGTAACCGCATACGAGGATCACCGAAGCCCACTCGAACCACGACCAGCGTTGCGCGACCGATGATTCCGTCACGGTAAAGATCAATTAGTTCCGCAACTGTCTAATATCGAACAGATCCGGAGCTGTTCCGGAACTTAACATAAATGGCAAACACAGGTCGGTTGCTCCCGCGCCGATTCACCGATCTTGGCCCCGTCGGCGGAAACCCGTCGATCAGGGCGTTACCGGGCTGCATCTCGACTATTGAAGTGACTTGTCCATTGCCGCGATACTTTGCGGCAGTTCGGCCACATGGTCGATTGCCTGCCAGCAGGCCGCCATCTGCCACAGCGTAGAAACACATCGGCCCAAGACCAATCCGCAGGCCGCGCCGAATATTCCATCGTATAGTGTCAACAGCAAGCAGCCGGCAATCGTAACGAATGCGCCGGCGGCGTTGGCCGCGAAGTTCGCGCGGCCTTTCCGCAACGCCCACAGTCCGTTGATCGACGGCATACCAGCCGCCTCGACCACCATGGCCAAGGCCAACACCGGCACGACATGCATTCGATCGACGTATTCCGTGCCGAAAAGTAGGGCGAGAACCGGGGGGCTGAAGGCCGCCAGCAGCGTGCCGAGAACGGTCATGCCCAATGCCAGCCAGGCCGTGCCGGCAACCAGCGCCGATCGCATCCGGACAGGGCCTTCTCGCCGCAGCGTCCGCGTCAGGCTCGGCGAAAGGATGTTGTTGATGCTCAGCAGGAAGGGGTTGGCCAAGAGGACGATCGTCAGAAACGCGGCCAATTGGCCCGCCTCGGCCTTACTCAGCAGCAGCGCCGCGATCCACGGCGCCGCGGCACCGCGCAGTGTTTGCATCAACTGCGTTAAGAAAACCCACCGACCGAACCGCCAATGGCGGACCGTCGTTGCGATGATCGACGTCGGTTGCCCTCCGCGCGCCCCGCCGACAGACCACCACGCGACCGCGACGGCGGCATAACCAGCGGCAAACACCAAATAGGCTTTGACCGGCGTGAGCAAACCCATTCGGGCAAGCAGAAACAACCCGCCCACCTGAATGACGGCGCAGGCCCAGTCGATCCGCACGGCCCGCCACGGCGCGAAATGCGCCAGGGCGTGTCTGCGGGCGAACTCCACCAAGAACAACATTGGTACGGTCGCTGTTGCGGCGGCGGCGACAGGGCCGAAGCCCACCGGATGCCCCACGAGCCAGATGACCGCGGCGGCGATGGCGAAGAAACCCGCCAGGATCAATCCGGAATAGACCGTCAGCAGCAGCGTGGCATGCGTGTAGCGACCGGTTCGGGCGGAGTCGGCCGACCATCGCTGAACGAACACATTGTACGGCAGAGCGACCAACGCCTCATGCACGCACAAGGCGAGCATGACCATCGAGAAGGCAAGGTAGTAGTCGCCCAACGCCTCTTTGCCGGCCCAGCGGCCGACGAAGATCGTGGCAGCGAAGCGGGTGCCGCTAACCGCAGCCTGATCGACCAGCGCCAACGCAACGGTGCGCGCAGCGCTTATCGAGAACCACGGCCTGCCGGGCCGAGCCGCGCGGGCTTCCGGCAGGGAAGAGTCGTTCGGGATTGATGC
The DNA here is from genome assembly GCA_964631235.1 of uncultured Planctomycetaceae bacterium. Taxonomy (GTDB): domain Bacteria; phylum Planctomycetota; class Planctomycetia; order Pirellulales; family Thermoguttaceae; genus JARKPK01. The sequence continues at coordinate 76,129 of CAZVZX010000013.1, forward strand.
CGTGCTTTCCTTTGCCACGAAAATCATACTCCTCGAACGGTGTGCCGCACGCCCGCGGCCCTGGTCGTAGAATCGGCCGGGCGCGGTTCCGGCATTGGCGCCGTCGGACGTTTTCGCAACAGTCGCGATTGCCAACGTGGAATCCAGGCGTAATAGCCGTTCAATTTCCCGCGAAGCGTTGAGGCCGAATCCCAGGCATACACGAGAAACCGGCCCAAGTGGTACGGGGATGAGGCGGTCGAAACATACCCGCACTCGGTTGAAAGCGCGCAACTGACGCCGGCGGACATCGCAGCAGCGATCAATTCCTCACTCGAGTGCCCCGTGTACCTTCGCCCGAAGGGAAACGCAAACGGATACTGCCGACTGCCGAATCGAGCAAATAGCCACTGGCACGAAACGGCCAAATCCTTACGCAAGGCATCTGCGCGCCCACGGAAGTCGGCATGCGTATGCGTGTGCGTTCCCAAATCGATTAGACCGTCGGCCGTCAATTCGATGCACTCGGTTTCCGAAAGGTGGCGATAGTCGTCCGCGGGAATGTGCTGCCGATAAGCGATGCACCACGGATCGAACGGCAGCGGTTCCTTTGAATCTACGAAGCCGGTACACACGAAAACGGTCGCCGGAATGTTCAATTCCTTCAAGATGGGATACGCGCGGTGGAACACGTTCGCATAACCGTCGTCGAACGTAACCGCCAAGGTGCGAGGGGCGAACCGACCTTCGCGCTGCATCGCGAGCATTTCCGCGAGCGGAACGAAGCGGTAACCGCTCTCTTGCAGGCCGGCGAGCTGTTCGCGGAAGACCTCGGGCGTGCAGTGAAACGCGCCCGGGCTAAGGCCCAGCGGCGTCGGCAACACGCCGTGATAACACAAGATGGCCGGCGCCCCGCGCGTGCGATCGCCGAACAGCCGCGATAGTATCGCAGCCGTTCGACCGCCGGCGGCGCGCACCCAATTTGCCAAGTTCATCCCCCACCTCCCCCGCACGTTGTCGATTCGCACGAAGCCTCGTCGGGTTCGGCCTGCCCGCTTCCGTTGAGTTCGCTCGGCCGGCCGACGGCGTCATCCTCTTCACGGCCGTTGTTCTCAGAGACGCTTCGCGGTTCCCAAAGGAACCCCTCTCCCAGCACGCGGCGCAACACCGCGAGATAAATGCCGTCTCGCGCTGCAGGCATGTACTCGGCGGCGCGCGCCAACGCCCCGCGGCTCAACGATTCGATGCGATTTGCATCGCTAGCCAAAGCGGCGATCGCTTTCGCAAGGTGGGAGATCGTCTCGATGGGGCGAGTGACGGGAATCTTGATTCCGCAGTGCTCGGTGACGATATCACCAGCACCCTGATGGTCGAGGCAAATAACCGGGGCCCCGGCGGCCAGCGCTTCGAGAACGACCGTGCCGGTCGTGTCGCGAAGGCTGGTGAAGACGAAAACGTCGGCACGACGGCAGTGATCCAGCGCCTGGCTGCGCGGAAGCCAGCCGTGCCAAGTGATCCGATCGGTCAATCCCAAGCGTGCGGCCTGACGCATCCATCGCGTTCGGCTCCGACCATCGCCGACCACGTCCAACTGCCAGCGCGTTCGGGGCGGCAGTAGCGCCAGCGCGCTGAGGAGAAGGCCCAAACCTTTGAACTCATGAAACAGGCCCGACCAGAGCAACCGAAGCGTATCGCCACGCTGGTTCGCTCGGCGGATTCGCCCGGTCATCTGCGGCAATTGCACCTCGCACAGCAGCATCGAGTCGGCGCCGTGAACGCGACGGAAATCGTTTTGCGTGGTCGAATTGGCCGTCATCAGCACAGCGGCCCGGCTTGCTGCCTTTCGCACCCGCATGCTCAATCGAAGTTGCAAATGATTCAACACGCCGCGAATCGCCTCGGCTGCGGCCGATCGCAGCGAAAGCGTCGGCAAGAATCGCCACGGCACGTTCTGCGTGCCGCCGATCGGTCCCCAAAGGAAGGGCACGCCGAGCTTCCACAAATAGCCTGGCTCGCGATAGCCGCAGTAGTTCAATTGATGTGCGGCATCGAAACGGTGTTTCTCGTGCAATCGCCGCGCGGCAGCGAATGCCCGGCGGTGCCACCAGTTGTACGTGAGATAATAGAAACCCGGAATGCGTCCGAGTGCGCGCAGCCAACGAGGCTTTTCCACGAAAATGAAGTTCAGGCCCTCGGGACGCCCATGTTCGCGCAAGTATCCCTCGACGAGGTCTTGGTAGGCTATTCTTTCGCAAATCACCCATGTATCGGCGAAGCGAGCCGCCTGGATCGCCCAATTCCATCCGACGGCCTCATCCGAACCGTGGCTCGGGCTGCATGCATAGGCCAGCAACAGCAACTTCGCGCGCCGGCGCTGCGGCAATGTGCTTGGCGGCGGAATAGAACTGTTAGTAATCGTCATTGGTCTTCGGACGCAACGAGAGGGCGAGTATCGGCCCGCAAAAATGCGCTAAATCAATCGCTGCGCTTGCGCGAGCGAGAGTCACAAGATCATGGCAAACCGGGAAGGCCCTCGGAGAACGACCAATCAACAACCATTGCGTCGCAGCAGCATGGCTGGCACGGTTTGTACGATCAGTTTCAGATCGTGCCATAGCGTCCGCGATCGACTGTAGCGCAGGTCCATGCGCACCCACTCGATGAACGACACCTTCGACCGGCCGTGAACTTGCCAAATGCAGGTCAGCCCAGGGGTAACATCTTGGCGGCGGCGCAGCCAGCCGCGACACGCCTCGGCCTCCGCTACGGGCAATGGTCGCGGACCGACCAGCGTCATGTCGCCGCAGAGCACGTTCCAGAGTTGCGGCAACTCATCGATGCTCGTCTGCCGCAGGAACTTGCCCAAGCGGGTGATTCGCGGGTCGTTGCGAATCTTGAAGGCCGGCCCATCTTGTTCGTTGCGAGCCATCAGTTCGGCTTTTCGCCTTTCGGCATCGACAACCATTGTTCGGAACTTCAGGCACACGAACGGTCGGCCGCCCAGCCCGCTGCGGAGTTGTCGGAAGAATACCGGCCCCGGCGAAGTCAGCTTGACGGCAACGGCGACCACCGCCAGCAATGGGGCGAGAAGCAGCAAGGCAATGGAACTGACGATCATGTCGAGCCCGCGCTTCCACCACGGAAGCCCGACGGCCAACAACGTGTCCAATGCTCCGACCGGCGATTCGCCCGCCTGTTGCACGTCGGCCGTTTGATCTCCGTTGCTTCGCGGGGGACGGGGAGGAGGGTAAACATAGACGCGGCATATCGGCAGCTCGACGTCGAGCGGCATGGCAAGGCAGATGTCATCAGCCAGGGTCCAGGCCCCTTGGGCCGGCGTGCTCGGCAAAAGGATGCCGATGACAGTGCGGTCGAGCCAGCCCGCTTCGTCGGTTTGCCGAATGCGTTTGCCGACCACCTCGGCTACATACTTCATCGTCAAGGTCGCATCCGCCCCTTGCGGCGGCGCGATCACAAGCAGGGCGAAGGGATCCGCCCCGCGGTCCGTCCGTGCCTGTTCCCGCCGCAAACTGCGCTGAAACTCTTGTGTTCCGAGCAATCCCGAAGAGCCGTTGCAATGCTCGGCGAACGCCCAGCCGATCACACGTCTAAAGAACCCCATGCCTGACAACTCCAACGGTGCAACATCTTCTCGGATCGGCCGCCAGTGAATCGCTTTGTCGCAGAACAAGAGCCATCGCTGCGATGTCTAGTTCTGCTTCGATGTACATGTTTGCATCGGCCGTTACACTGCTCTCGGCAATGAGAAACAACCGTGAGCCGTCGGTCTTGGTCGTTTGCTCATTCCGCAGAAATTGCGACGAACTCCTCTGTCGCCTGTCGCATAAGCGACGGTTGCTGTTTTCCACGCATAAGGAAGTTCTCCGCGCCTAGGGAAGCCTAGGGAATCGGTCGGCCCAGCGGGCAGTCATTTTGGGTCGGCCCGATTGAGGACGACGCCCAACAGACGCCCATTCGATCTTCGCACCAATTCGGCTGCCCGGCGGAGCTGCAACTGCGAGGTCCGCCCCGCGTCGGCCACCAAGACCAAACCGTCGAGCACGCCGGCAAATCGCAAAGTCATCGTGCTCTGCGAGGCGGGCGGAAGATCGAACAGGGTCATCGCAAAACCTGCTGAAATCTCTTTCACCGCCGAGTGCAACTCGTAAACATCGTGAGCGCGGGTCGCTTGCGCCGATCGCTTTCCTGCCGGCAACAGCCAAAGGTTCGCCGACAGCGGCAGAATCGCTGTGGGTTGTTCGCCGCTGGTTTGCACGAATTCGGCCCAGCCGGGATGCAGCGAGACCGAGAATCGCGCGTGCTGCGAGGGATTGTGGCAAGAACACGTGTCGACCAACAAGGTTTGGATGCCAACCGCGGCCGCGGCCGCGGCCAAGTGAGCCGCCACGGTGCTCGCCCCTTCTTTGCCGATGCAGGCGGCTACACCGACTCTGACTCCGGCGGCCGTTTTTCGACCAGAAGTTTCGTCTGCGATCTTCTCGGGGGCGCTCTTCAACTTGGCAAGCAGTCCCATTTGATGCAACAGCGCCTCGTAGCGTCGCTGCCATCCGGCGGGGAGACGCCATGCGGCCTGAACTGGATTCTTTTCGATTTGTTGCAACAGGTCCGTTGGCATCGGTCTTCAACCAACCTTGATCGTACTACGGCAGTGCGGATAAGCTTCGGGCCCGTTTGCACGTTTCGGCGGGCGGCTGCTCGGTGAATAACCTTGTTGATTATCTCAAACCAATGTTCCCTTGCGCTGACAAAGACGAATGCGGCTGCCATCGTGCCGCACAAGCGAAATCCGGCAGATGCCGTTTCCCTATTTCCCACTCTGCGAAAGCAAAATCATCGCGGAATCAATTGGCCGCATGTTGAAGCGGTTCTCGTTCGAATCGGGGCATGGCGGCAAGTGCCGGCTCCCCGCCGGGAAGCTCAATGTCGTCGAGCGAATAGACCCGGCGGTCGTGCCGCTCCGCCAAGACAACGGCCGCGAATGCCCCCATGCCGCCGATTGCCAGCCCCAAAGCCAGTACGGGAATCGGCGCCGGCCAGACCGCTTTCGGCTCGAAGCTGGCCTGTTGCACGACGCTGATGTTCGACATCCGTCTGCCCTGCAAGGCCTCGTCGATTCTCGCCTCCTCGAGGCCGGCGGACAACCGTTTGTACGCTGTTTCCAGTAGATCGGCCTCGCGTTGAAGCTGAACGAGCCGAGTGTCTGCTTCGTTCATCGCTCGAATTTCTTCTCGTGTTCTTGCGACCGCAAGCTGCAAACCCTCGGCCTCGGCTTGCAAGGCGGCGAGTTTGGGTTCCTCAGCGAGAATCGCGGTTTGAACCTCTTGGTACGCCTTGCTCGGCGCTACGGTTACCTGTGTCCGAGTCGGTTCCTCCATCGAATACACTTCGCGCGCCTCGGCGAGTTTGCGGCGCAACTCGATCAATCGCGGGTGATTGTCGGTGTATTTCGACGCGTATTCTTTCTCTTGCATTTCCAGAGCGTACAACTGGCTTCGCATCGTGTCTGCGGCGAGATTGCCCACACCTGAGGTTTCGGCGGTGGTCTCGGTCGGCGACAGTTGAGCCAGTTTCGATCGCAACGCGGCGATTCGGGCTGCGGAGGCGGCCTGGGCCGTGGTCACCCGATCTCGTTCGACTTCGAACTGTGAGAGCTTGGCGGCAAGGAGCCGTCGTTGGTCATCGGCGGCCGTCACGCTTGCCGACGACTTCAGGTCGCGAATCGCCGCGGTTATCTGTTCGAGCTGTTCTCGCGTTTGGGCCGCCTGCGTCTCGAAAAACTCGCGGGTGCCATTGGCGCGATTCAGCCGCAAGTGCTCGTTGCGAAATCGATCGACCACCGCGTTAACGATTTTCTGTGCCTGTTCGGGCGAATACGAGTCGCACGAAATCTCCACGACGTTCGACCGCCGCACGGATTGCACCCGCAGCGACTTTTCGAGCTTTTGTACCGCCTGCTCTCGGTCGTCCGACGGTGTGCCTTGCAGTTGCAGCTTCACCCACGCGGCCGCGCCGCCGGCGATTCGCCGTGCTTGGCTTGCCGCCTGAGTTGCCCAACCGCGCACGCCGCCGGTGGTCACCGGGACTTTCGGTTCTGCGGTTTCGGGGCCGAGAATTGCCGCCGGCCCGAGATCATCCACAACACCTTCCATCAATGCGCGGCTTCGCAAAACCTCGACGATCGAGTTGATCTCGTCTTCTCGCGACTGCGGGACGGCAACAAGCCCTTGTTGGCCCGGGGCGACGGTCGGGTCGAGCATCGCGTTCTCGCGTCCGAGGCGCACGAGCAACTTGCCTTCCGAGCGATAACTGCGCGGCGCCAGAACCTGATAAGCGATTGCGATCGCCAAGACCGCCAGAAACACGGCAGCGGCCCGCCGTCTGCGACGCCAAAACACCCGAACCCAATCAGTCGTTTGCGGAGTCGAATGTGCCGGCGCGATCATTCGCAGACCCTTTGTCTTCTGAATCAAGCGGCGAACGCGAGACAGTTCGAGCGACGCCCCACTGGGGGGCGATTGGCTCATCTGGCGACAGTTCTGTCGTCTGAACAAAGCTCTGGCGGACCGCGAGCCAGCCAAGAGCGGATCGGTCATCCCTCCTTGAGGGAGTCCGGCCGAGATGCCTCGCAAGCGGACGGTCCCGTGAGCCGAATTGCCACTATGGCCACCATTATAAGCTGCCGAACGAGCCGATTGCGAAGATTTTATCGATTGTTCCCCCCTATTGGGCGAACAATGAAACATTAGTTTGTAATGGAAGTATTTAGAACGTCGATAATTAACCACTTAAATCATCAATGTCTCCGATTTCGTTGTCGGGGTATTTCTTCGGTTCCGACTTGGCAAAATGGAAGGCGGCAGTGGACACCTTGGGCGATGATCCGGTCGCCACCGCCCGCTTATAAGGGGGCCTTTTCGGGAAGTCGCATGGCACCGTGGCGGCCGCGATGCTCAAGCGTTTCAGGCAACTCCGGAGGCGGCCGCAGACGCAGCGAAGCGGTCCTCTGGCGTGCCGTAGCCCTTTTGAACCGCTTTCCGTTTATCGCAGTTTTATTTAGATTAGACCGCGGCCGATCATGCGTTCGAATGCCGGCTTCCAGAGGCGTGTAGCTCGAGCGCTGAGTCATTACACGCGACGCGAGGCGTTGCCGTCGGATCCCACGAGCAGGTGTATTGCGGATGGACGAGACAGCAAGAACCCAGCCTCAGAGTGGCACAGAAGCCGTGCCGGTCGAGATGGTGCGTTTGCTCCTCGATGTGCTGCCGCGGGCGGCGGTGGTAGTGGCGGTCGGCGATTCCGGCCCGTTGGCGATGAACCGTCAGGCCGAAGTGTTGTGTCCCAGCGGGCGGTTGCCCGCCGACATCCGGTCGCTGTTAAAGGAGCTTGAGCCTCATGTGCAGTCTTCGGCGAAGAACCGGCAGGCGACCGATCAGCCGTTTGCCGCCTCTGCCGTGGCGGAGACACCAACTGCATGGACTCTTCATTGGAACCAGCAACAAGGCCGGTGGCTGATCGCTGAAAATCAAGCGACCTCAAACGATCGGGCCGTTATCGTCAAGGAGGGAGTCGTTCACAGCTCACAAGCGACGACGCGACTGATCTGCCGATATTTCAATTCCGGCAACAAGGCATTTTGGTTGTTGATCGATGCCTCGGGCGGCGACATTGAATCGACGGATGTAGTGGATTTGCACACAGCCCAACGACTCGAGCGGGATGGCGTTTCTCCGTCGGATGCCTCGCTTCGGCCTTGCTTATCCCCTTTTGTGGTATCGAAGGCGCGATTAACGGAAGAAGCTCATGCGGCGGTCGCGGAAGACAACAAAGACGACGACCGAACGTGTGTTTGTCGGACACAGTGGTCCGATCGTTCCGGGAATCTGTTCCGCGATGCCTTGACCGGGTTGCCCGATCGCCGCGCGCTGTGGGCACTGCTTGATCGCCTTCTGTCCGAGGGGGCTGTCTTCTCGTTGGTGTTCATTGACCTCGACGGGTTCAAGTCGATCAACGACCAATGGGGGCATTTGCTGGGCGACCGAGTGCTCAGCGCCGCGGCAGAACGATTGCAGAGAGCGGTTCGCCCGTCCGACCTCGTTGTTCGTTATGGCGGCGATGAATTTGCTGTCGTATTGGCGGATGTGAACGCTGGGCCAACCGCTCTGGCGACCGCCGAGCGAATCCTCGGGGTTCTGGCGGCACCGTTGCTGTTGCCCGAAGGCGAATTCCGCGTGAGCGCCAGCGCAGGCATTGCGCTCAGCAGCGATGGGCGGCACTCGGCCGAGGGACTTCTGGCCGCCGCCGACCGCGCGCTGTACGCTGCCAAACGCGATGGAGGCCATTGCGCGCGCATCGCCGCTGCTGAAGGTTGACCGAGCCTCGATCACTCAGGGCGTCGTCCACTCGCTTGGCGGGCAATGCGGCGGGCTGTGCCGGCTGCGATTCGACCGTTGCGTGGTCGATGCCATTTCACGGTCGATCGCTCTCGGCGGGCCGCGACCTGCTATTCTCATGGCGAGACCGGCCGACTCTGGATCGCACGCCGGGGGCCGTCAGCGGTCGTTCTCTTCCACCGCCCAAAGATAGCGTTGCGAGGCGACGTACAAGACGCCGTTGGCAGCCGCCGGAACCGACCAGACCGGCGAACCAAGGCGTATTTCCGCTAGAAGTTGCTTCTGTTTTCCGGCCGCCAGTACGTGCAAGCTCTTGCGGGTGCCGAGATAGACCTTTCCATCAGCCACAAAGGGCGACGACCAGATATCTTGCTTCGTATCGTGGATCCAATGAACCGTACCGTTTTCGGCATCGACGCAATGGAGTTTGCCGGACAGATCGGCCGCGTAAACCAACCCATCGGCGACTGCGACGGTTGACAGACTGCGCTCGATATTGGTGTATCGCCATAGGCAAGCGTCGTCGGGGTCGTTGTTTGCGCGGTTCAGATCGAAGCAAGTCAGTGCGCCGCGTCCTCGGCCGTGAAGCGGATCTTGCCCGATGGTTACAAAGACCCGATTGGCATGGACGACGGGTGTGCCGATGATCTCGCTTGGGCCGACGTATTGTCCATCGTTGCGGTTGGCCGGCCCTTTGCGGCGGTCGCCCGCCCAATAGTCGATCGGTCGTCCGTCTTGCGTCCGGTACTCGGGAGGATTTGCATCAAGCGCCCAAACGTTGACGAGCAATCCGTTTTCGGGTGGAGCTCCGGCAACGGCTTTGAAGGCATGGCAAACCCCGTCGCCGCCCCCGTAAAGAACCAGAGCATGCCCGCCCACCGTCACGAGCGACGGCGAAGACCACTGTCCGTGAAAGACTCGCGGACTGATCCGGCCGTCGTCTTTGGCGATCAACCGTCCCGAGTGCTTGTCGAGAGCGATTAATGACGGCGCGGTGGGCAAGACGACCTTGCCGTCATAAACGCCGTTCCCGGTGCCGACGTAAACGCAGTTGCCATAGACCGCAACGGCCGAGTTGGTGGCATCGTGCGGAAAGACGGGCAGCTCGCGCAGCATGTCGAATTGCCACACAATGTCGGCGTCGTCGGGCTTCAATTCCACAGGGGGCTGTCCGGCAGGAATCGAAAACGTCGCTTCGTCGCGATAAGGTCCGTCGTTGCCGTCGGCCATTCCGTCTGCGTCAAGGCAGAGAACCTCGCAGCGATTGGTGACGACATAGACGCGATCGCCATCGACCGTCGGCGTCGCACAAATCCCGAGGTTCATCAAGTCGAAATCCTCGCTGACCTTCGACCGATCGATTTCGAGCCTCGGCACGACCAACTGCCACAATCGCCGGCCGGTCGATTCATCGAGACAAAGCAATAGTCCGCCTTCCGTCGGCGCAAAGCGAGGATCGTCGAGCGAGGCGTCGTTCGTCCCGATGAAAACGCGGCCGTCGGCGATCACCGGGCTGGAATAGTTTTCTGTTCCGAGCTTCGCCACCCAACGCACGTTGCGCGTCGTGGCCATGTCGATCCCCGAGCCGTCGGGACGTTTTTTGCCCGGTTCGAAACTCGACGGCAGCCGCTCTTCGACGGAAACCATGTTCCGCGACGGAGTGCCGCCCCATTGCGGCCAGTCGGCGGCCGACACGATTGCCGAAACGCCAACGACGGACAAAATCGCCGTAAGCACGAGTAAGAATCGCTGACTGCTCATCGAGGTTTGCCCGAGGACGCAAGCGGAATGCGGTTGGCGGGAATCATTCCATGCTGCACTGCCGAATGGTTTTCGTCAAGATAATTGCAGCCGGGACCGCCGCAGCACCGCAGCCCGCCAGTCCTAGTGGGGGGCGGCTCGACGAGCCGATTCGCGATCCTAACGTTTCGCCGCAGAAGGAAGATCGATCTTCAGAACGTGGTCTCCACCGTATTCCCACGCAATTCCTGTCATCGTATCGTTCCACTTCGGCAGCGACACGCTGGGTTGTTCCGCGTCGCGCAGCAGTTCGATTCCCAGGGCCAATACGAACGGCGGAGGATTGCGCCAATCGAAGGATCGCTCTTCTCCCTCGTGGAGCACGGCCGACCAATGGGCCGAGTCGTTTTCTCGCTCGGTGCGCCAGACGACGGGTTGGTCACCGCCTCGGGGCGGCACCGCATGGACAACCACGCGATGACCGCCGGCGCGAAGCTCGAACTGGTTCTCAGCGATTTGGGCGGCGGCGCTGCCGTTGCCGCGCAATTGGCAGACGAGCCGAAAATCCTTCGCGCGGAAGATGCCGTCGCGAGGCCGATCGAGATGCAGATGCCAACTGCCATGATTGAGCCGCGGCGAGACGACGACCAAGGCCCGATTGCGGTGTTGAACGGTTGTGCAACCCATCGATGCAAAGTCGCGTCCGTCGTGGAAGAACCGCAAGCGAAAGACGACCGCCGGGTCGGCGTCGGTGCGCCAATAGGCAAGCACGGGCCGAGCTTGAGTCCAGAAGGTCGAGGTGTTCGCCGTGCCGAAGCATGCTTGCCCGTCGAACCACGCTGTGCCCGAAACCGCCGGAGCGCCGTCGCTGCGCTTGATAAAGACCCACTGCCGTTCAATCTCGGCTGGCGATGGACTGCTTTGCGGTTTGTCCGCGGCCGGTTTGTTCTCGGTTTCCACTTGGTCGGAGGAAGTAGCTCGTAGCGGCCACGAATCATGCGGCGACTCGGTCAGCCGCTGGAAGTAGGGCCGAAACTCATCGGGGCAGGGCAGGGCGAAGTAGTTCGGCTCGGCAATCGGTCGGCGTCCGGCGGCCTTGGGGTGCGGGGTAATGTCGATGCCGATCGCGCTGCTCATATATTGTGCCGTGGGCGGATCGATGTAGTCGGAGTAGGCGCGGCTGTGCGGGCCGCACCACTGCAACGTGCCCGGATGAAAGCTTTCGGCGATGGTTTGCCATGCGCGGCGGCGCAACCACTCGGCCGCGGCGCGGGTTGGTTCGTCGCGGACGAGAAGAAGCGTGCGTTCCGCCTCGCGCAGCGCGACCATTGTGTAGGTCGGGCTATTGAACTCGTTGAAGCTGCCGTGGTGCTTGGTGTGTTCAACCAGCCGTTGAAGCCGCGATCGGCCGTATTCGAGCAGGGGGGTGTCGTCGAGCAGTTCGCCCGCCGCCGCGCACACTCCTCCGCCCATCAACGCGATGTTCGTGTAGTCGGGGCCGACGTTCCGCCGTTTGATCGCTTCGGCTGCCAATCGAAGGCTGTCTCGCATCTTGACGCGCAGGTCGTCGGATAGTCGATCGCCATAAGAATGGAGCATTTGCGCAAGGACCGCCCCGCAGAAGTCCGCCCAGTTGTAGTCGGGCGCCTCCATCTTGTCGATCGGTTCTTCCAACAGCCAAGGCCAAATGCCCCGCGACCGGCTTTGCGGCCGTTGATCCTGAAGGCTGATGACTTTGGCAATGATCTTCTCCGCGCGTTGAACGTCTTCGGCGCGTCCGCGGGCTAAGAGCGCTAGGGCGTAGTCTAGAGAACCGCGCGTCGTGTGAACCCATGTTCCGTTGGGAATCTTGGAATGATAGCCCGGCCCGTTCCACGCAGTCCCGAGCATCTGATGTTCGTTGCTGTAGTTCGGTTCGAGATGGGCCAAGTATTTGTCGAGATCGGCGGCGTTCGGACCGGCGGCAGACAGCAGGGCGGTGGCTACGATCGGAAGTAAAGACACCATAAGAACGGAACTCCAGCGTTGAGGAACGAGACGCAAACATGGCCGCCTGTGCTGCGCTATCTTCCCTCATCTTGCCGAGGCTTAGGCGGTGGCAGGTCGGCGTCGTGCGCGTATCTTCGGCCGATCGAAAGCGAAGGCTTTTTGGATTACAATGGAGCCGATCCGCCGTTGCCATCCGCCCGACGATCACGTCGGCACATACGTGTCCATCAGTTCAAGACGCGCGATTCTCATTGTCTATCAATTTGCTGAACGACGCTTCAAGGTCGCAAGGTTACAGGAGATGGAAATGGTTTGCAAGCAAAACAGTGGGCGGCAGCGCCGCCAACCGAACGATGCTGCCGCACCCAACCGAAGACTCGCTCCCGTTGGTCGCTGGAGTATTTGCCGAGAAGACACGAGATTTGGGATTAGCGGCGCATTGGCTCGTTGCTGCCTGCTGGCGGCTATCGCGGTTGGTGTGCTGTTGGGCGGTGCGATTGCCGGAGTTGGCAGATCGGCGGCTGCCGAGCAAGCAGATTCTCGCAATCGCCTCAAGGTTTCTGACGACGGCCGATGGTTGGTTCGGGCGGACGGAAGTCCGTTCTTCTACCTGGGCGATACGGCTTGGGAGTTGTTTCATCGGCTCAATCGGGAGGAAGTCGATCTCTACTTGCGCGATCGCGATCAGAAGGGCTTCACTGTGATCCAAGCCGTCGTGTTGGCTGAACTGGACGGATTGGAGGCCCCCAATCCCTACGGCGACGTGCCGCTGGTGAATCGGGATCCGACGAAGCCCAACGAGGCCTATTTCAAGCATGTCGATTATGTCGTTTCACGGGCCGAAGCGTTGGGCATCTTCATCGGTATGCTGCCCACCTGGGGCGACAAGTGGAACAAGAAGTGGGGCAAAGGCCCGGAGATTTTCACTCCCGAAAACGCGCGCGTGTACGGCCGGTGGCTTGGGCGGCGGTACAAAGATCGGCCGATCATCTGGATTCTGGGCGGCGATCGCCCGATCGAAAACGACCGCCATCGCGAAATCACGCGCGCTATGGCGGCCGGTTTGGCGGAAGGCGACGGCGGGACGCACCTGATGACCTTCCACCCGCAGGGCAACGCCAGTTCCGCTCAGTGGTTCCATGAGGAGCCATGGTTGAGCTTCAACATGTTTCAGTCGGGCCACGGGAGCGAGAATTATCCAAACTACAAGATGACGCTCAGCGCCTACGAGCGAAAACCGACGAAGCCCGTGCTCGACGGCGAACCGCGCTACGAAGATCATCCAATCGACTGGAAACCGGACAAGGGCTGGTTCGACCAGTGGGACGTGCGGCAGGCGGCCTACTGGTCGATGCTCTCGGGCGCCTGCGGCCATACCTACGGCGACCATAACATCTGGCAAATGTGGCAACCAGATCGCAAGCCGATTTCCGCGGCGCGCACGCCGTGGCGCGAGGCGCTGCGTCATCCGGGTTCGGGGCAGATGGGGCTGATGCGGCGGCTGTTCGAATCGCGCCCGTGGCAAACACTTGTGCCCGATCAATCGCTTTTCGTCGGCGAGAACCCGGAAGGTGCCGACCACTGCCGTGCCGCTCGAGCCGCAGATGGGGCGTTCGCACTAATCTATGCGCCGACGGGAAAGACGATGAGGATTCGCGTCGAGAAGCTCCAAGCGGAGCAGGTGGTTCCGTGGTGGTTCAATCCGCGCGACGGTAAGTTCGAGGCCTTGGCCACGATCAAGGTGCGGAAGGTTGAGGGCGGCGCGGGCCAAGGGGCTGGCGTCGAATTCGACCCGCCGGGCGAACCGGGCCGCGGCAACGACTGGGTGCTGGTGCTCGATTCCGCCGCCAAGGCGTTCGGCCCGCCGGGACAGTCCGTTAGCCGTTCCGCCCCCGCTCGCGTTGGAAGATGACTGGCTCTGGTCGCGAGCGCGAACACCCACTGCCGCCCGGCGTGCGGTGGAGTCTCGGTGATCGCGTACCGAGTATTGCCGGGTTAGTGCCGCGAACCGCGGTGTCGCGATTAGCGACGAGGAATAGGCGAGAGAGGAAAGAAAGAAATGAAGAACGGGTTGCTTCTGATCGGACGCCGGCCCTGGTGGCTGCGACGGCCATCGATGTTTGCGTCGGTGCTGGCCGCTGCGGTTGGACTGGGGGTAGCGGGGATGAGCCTGCGCGCGCAGGGCGATGGGTCGCAATCGGATGCCGGCAAGTCGCCGCATCGGGGCTACTGGCAGCAGGTGCTCAGGGCGGATCGGGTTGACGGAAACCCCTTCTTCGATGTCGAACTATCAGTTGCCTTCACCTTGCCCGACGGCTCGAAGGCCGAAGCCGAGGGGTTCTATGCGGGCGACAACCGCTGGATCATTCGGGCCTATTGTTCGCAAGTGGGCCGATGGCGATGGCAAACCACGTCGAATGTCTCGTCGCTCAATGCGAAAGAGGGAGTCTTCGACGTTAAAGAGTCGTCTCTACCGGGCAAGTTGCGGATCCATCCCGACGATCCCCGGCAGTTTGCCTACGACGACGGCCGCTGGTTCCTTCATCTGGGCGATACCGCCTACCGCTATGTCATTGATACCGAACCGCTGTGGAAGCAGTATATCGACGAAGCTGCCGAGGTGGGCTTCACCAAAGTTCGCACTTGGTTCGCGCGGGGCAGGCACGATGTGGGAGCACTTCTTGCCCCAGACCGCAGCGGGTTGGATTTGGCCTATTGGGATGAGATCGAGCGCCGGCTGCTCTACGCTTTTGAAAAACACCCGCACATCCAGTTTCAGTTGATCCCATATGCCGAGGACTGGCCCGAGTTGCGGCGATGCGGGCAAAAAGATCGGTTGGCGTTATTTATTGCCCGTTATGCCCAGGCGCGCTTTTCCGCGCTGCCGAACATCCACTGGTGTATCTCGAATGATAGCCATATTTCGCCCGATTCGGGCAATCGCAATGCCGATCCGGCGACTATCAACCTTTTGGGCGGCGAGATGCGGCGGCGCGAGCCGTGGGGAACGCTGATTACCAATCATCAGCAACGATTCCAGGGATACTCGTTCATCAAGTCGCCTTGGTCCGACATCGTTACATTGGAAGACCGCGATCAAGTCGCCGGAGCGTTGATCCTTCAGTATCGGGCCATCACCAAGTCGCCGGTCGTGCTCGACGAAGACCGCTACGGCCTTTATATCTCGCCGAAGCACGATCGCTATTTCTTTCGCCGCTTGATGTGGGCATCGCTGCTCAGCGGAGGCCATGCGACGTACGGTGGCCTGAATACCTTCGAGCCATACGACGGCTCAAAGGGCACCAAAGGCGTCCACGGCTATCTTACCGCGGTCCGCGAGGGCCGCCTCGATGATGGCGCTGCGGACTTTCGGCACATTCGTCGCTTTTTCGACGACGCGAGGCTGACGCTTGTCGGCCTTGTCCCCTGCGATGCGATGGCTGGTAACGACGGGCACGCGGTCAAGGTGATTGCGGGCGAGCGGACGATCATCGCCTACCTGGCCAATCCCGATTCGAGACAGCCGGAAACGGCCAATGCGGCCGAGCGGCCCGCTAACTGCCGGCTTCATCTGCCTCGAGGCGATTGGAAGATTCGCTGGTTCGATCCGCGAAGTGGAAAATGGATTGAACCGACCGACCGCAAGCAAATCAGCGGCGGCTACACGCGCGACCTCGCGTCGCCTGTGCCGGGCGATTCGGTGTTGCTGCTCTCGCGCGATCTTAACTAGGGAGATAACGAGATATGCGTTTCGGAAGAGATCGAGTCTGTCGTTGTTTGACAGTAATCCTCGTGCTAATGGCCGCGGTGCAGATTAGTCTCAGGGCCGATTGGGCATCGGCCGGTGAGTCACCCTCGGGCGGCGCATTGGCTGGCGAGCGGTTTCGCGTGATCGTTTCGACCGACATCGGCGGCTCCGACCCCGATGACTTCCAGTCGATGGTTCACTATCTCCTTTATGCCGATTGTTTCGATACGGAAGGCTTGATCTCATCGCCGCCTCATGCGGGCCGCAAGGAGCATATTCTCGAAGTGCTCCGCGCGTACGAGGCAGACTATCCGAAGCTGCGGCGGCACTCGGAAAAGTACCCGACACCCGCCTCGCTGCGCGCCGTTACGAAACAGGGAGCGATCGATCCGGCACCGGCCGAAGGATTCTCGCAGCCGACCGAGGGCTCACGGTGGATTATCGAACGGGCAAAGGCGAAGGATCCGCGGCCGCTGTGGGTGCTTGTTTGGGGGGCGATAACCGACGTTGCTCAAGCGCTGCACGACGATCCGAGCATCAAGCCGAAGCTGCGCGTCTATTTCATCAGTTCGTGGAATCGGCGCAGCGATCAGGCCGCCCGAGACTATGTGGTGCGGAAGCACCCGGACCTCTGGTTGATCGAGGCGGAAACGACGTTCCGCGGCATGTATGTCGGCGGCAAACAAGACGGCGACCTGGGCAACCGCGAGTTCGTGGCCCGCTATGTGAAGGGGTTCGGCGCCTTGGGCGACCTCTTCGTCAAGAAGAAGGCGGACATCAAGATGGGCGACACGCCCTCGGTACTCTATTTGTTGCGCGGGAAGCCGGAGAATCCCGAAGCGGATCATTGGGGCGGTTCGTTCCGGCGGGCTGCCAAGGACGTCAACTACTGGATCGACCGCGCGGAACCTGAGTTGGCCGAAGGGAATTACCCGGGCGCGCGAACCGTCAATCGCTGGCGAGAGGAGTTCCTTCGCGATTGGCAGCGGCGCACGGCGCGGCTGCAAGAGCCGGGGGCGGTTTGTTGTCGCGATTCGGCGTCGGCGATCACTCGACTGGATTCCCGCTGAAACCGCGAGTGGTTTCGCCGTGAAAGAGTTGTGTGGTTCGGCCTGAAGCGGTAAATTGAACTCTTGGGCTGGAACGGCGCGGATCGGGTGATCGGATCGGGCATCTTTGCAGCGCAACTGAACTACGCGACCGGCCTTTCCCTCACGGACGTTCGGGGGATCGCCATGCTTCTCGAAGTGGACTCGCTGCTTGATCTGTTGCGCGAGTGGCTGCGCGCGGCCGGTCCGTGGGCGGAACGGCAGGCGGCGCTGATTCAACGGGCGGCGGCGATCATCATTGGCGAGGAACAGGCGGCCCTTGATGAGCGGCGGCGGCTTGCCGACCGACTCGAACGGTGGCGCTATACGCATTTGCGACGTTGCGGGGCCCAATGGACTCCGATGGTGTGCCGCCTGGCCGAGGTGCTTGATCATCTGGTGGCGCGGCTCTCCGATCGGCCGCGGCTGGCGGCGCGTACGGCGCGCGTCGCCTTGGAGAACACCTTCTGTCCGCCGCCGGAAGAGTACAGGGCACGCGAGTGCCTTAATTCGCGGGTCCCGCTGCAAACGGTCGTGGCGCGCGCACAGCGGCTCACCGACGAGCATTTCGGCAGACGACGCATGCCCCGGCCGCACGGCTTGGAGCACGGGCCGCTCGCTGCAACGGACGACCGCGTTTCCGCGATCGCAATGCCGGGCCAAGGGGCGCATCGGGCGGTGGCGCCCGGCGAGACGGCCGGATCGCTCGATGCCCCGTCGCGCCCGTTGGCGTCTTCGGTGCGGCGGATGCACCTCTATGCGCCGATCTATTTGACGAACCGATGCGTCAATCATTGCCTTTATTGCGGATTTCGCTTCCCGCACAGCATCGGGCGGCGTCATTTGAGCGTGGAGGAAGCCTGCGAGCAGGCCGAATTGTTGCGGCGCCGCGGACTGTATCGAGTGCTGTTGGTTGCCGGGGAGTTCCCCAGCTTGGCATCGATCGATTACTTGGAGGCTGTCGTCGCGGCTATCGCCCAGATGGGGTTGACGGTTGATGTTGAAGTCGCTCCGCAATCGGTGGGCAACTACGCGCGACTGGTTCGGGCCGGATTGAACGGTGTAACACTCTATCAAGAGTTGTACGATCGGCAGCTGTACGAGCGGTTTCATCCTCGCGGGCCGAAGGCATGCTACGACTGGCGGCTCGAAGGCGTCGAACGAGCGGCCGAGGCCGGCGTGCGGCGGCTTAATCTCGGCATCTTGTTAGGGTTGGGAGACGCGCGCGAGGAACTGACTGCGATGATTCGACACGCGGTTTACCTGCGCGGCCGCTTTCCTGAGTGCCATTGGGCGTTCAGTCTGCCGCGGATTCACCAGGGACCGGCGGGTTTCGAGATTCCGTCGCCTGTCTCCGATGAATTATTGGTGCGCATGTTTTGCGCGCTTCGGGTGGCCTTTCCAACGGCCGAACTTGTGCTTTCGACCCGCGAGCGCGAGCCGCTGCGCAATCATTTGGCCGAGATTTGCATAACTCACCTGAGTGCGGGAAGCTCGACCGTGCCCGGCGGATACGGCGAGGCGGGCGATGCCCATACCGACGACGGCCAGTTTCCGGTTTGCGACACACGGTCGATTAGCGAAGTGATCGACTGGTGCCGACGATCCGGTTTTGCCGTTGGCTGACGGCAAAACGGACTTTCGCCCTGTCGGCGCATTGGGTCGGCGCCGATGAACACTTCGGCCGTGCTGACGGCACTTCGGCGGCAGGCCGAGCGATTCGGGCGCGAGCCGAGCCACAGAATAGCCGGCTTTCCGTGTTTCTTTCTTTGTCGTGTTGCCAAGAATTGGGGCGAATGCGGCGGTCAGACCGGCCTATTGCTCTTCGGTTTGTCCGGGAGATGTCCTAATGATTCGACACCTTATGTTTGCGGCAGGCATCGCGGGGGCATGGTGTTGGGTGTTGTTTGCACGGGCGGCTGAGCCGGTGATTAGTGTTCCGGCCATTCGTTGGGAGTACCGTTCGAGCCAGCGGGGCGATCTGCCCTCGCCCGGGCCGGGCAAGCAACAGACGGCCTTGCTGACGCTCGACATCAACCGCGATGGCCGCGCCGACTTCGTCATTGCCGAGCGAACCGAATCGCCTTCCGTAACCGGTTGGCTTTCGACGGGAAAAGACGGCTGGACGAAGCTGGCGATTGATCGGCAACGGCTGAACATCGAAGCCGGCGGCTCGGTGGCCGACGTCGATGGCGACGGCGATCTCGACATCATCTTCACCGGCGATTACAAGTCGGACGAGGTGTGGTGGTGGGAAAACCCCGCACCGGCTTTCGATCCGAACACGCCGTGGACACGGCGGACCATCAAGGTCGGCGATGGCGCATCGTCGCAGCACGATTCCGTTGTGGGCGACTTTGACGGCGACGGCCGGCTTGACTTGGTTTGGTGGAGCAAGGCCGCCAAGAGCCTGTTTCTCGCGCCGTTCCCCGACAAGCCGCGAGAAGCCGGCGCGTGGTCGTATCGGGCGATCTTCCGCTGGGAATCGGGCAAACCGCACGAGGGGCTGGCGGCGGCCGACATCGACAGCGATGGGCTTGCCGATATCATCGGCGCGGGCATGTGGTGGAAATATCGCGGCAACGGTCGGTTTGTGCCCGAGGTGATCGCCCCGCGGCCGTTTGTCCGGATGGCGGCCGGGCAGCTCATTCCCGGCGGGCGATGCGAAGTGGTGATTTCGCCCGGCGACGAAGACGGGCCGATCGACTGGTACCAGTGGGACGGAAAGAGATGGATCGCCCGGCGGTTGCTCGATCGAGTCATTCATGGCCACACTCTCCAGTTGGCCGACATTGACGGCAATGGCGCGCTCGATGTTTTTTCGGGCGAAATGGGCAATCCCGGCGCAGGGCCGAATTGCAAGACCCGCATCTTCTGGGGTGATGGCCAAGGGCGATTCATCGAGCAGGTGATCGATGTCGGTAAGGCCCATCACGAGTCGCGGTTGGCCGATGTCGATGGCGACGGGCTGCTCGATATCATCGGCAAGCCATATAGCTTCGGCGCGCCCGTCATCCATCTTTGGCTGCAACGGCGCGAGGCGCGTTGAAGTTGTCTGCCGCCGACTCCGTGCGGTATGATGGCCGCAGAGGGATTCCCGGATTAAACGATGCTCTTTTGCCGTAAGCCCCGATGAGACTCGTGCCCTGAAGCAGTCTTTGCAGTAGGAGGACGTAATGATCTTGGCAACACATCAACTTCAGCACGTGGCGTCCGGTGGGACTGAGTACATGGGAACGCTCTCCGCTTCGGCGCGGGCGGCCGGCAGAGCAGCGGCCCGAGCTTTGCCGGCGGCATCGTTCCTTTTTTCGGCTTGCGTTCTTTTGCTGGGCGACACAGGGCGTGTCAGTGCCGCCGATTCGGCGGCGCCGTCCGCCGCCGTTCCGGATGCCTCGACCGCCAAGGCGGGCGCGGAAGCGGCAGATCCGGCATCGGCCGTAATCGCCGAAGTGGAAAAACGGTGCCTTGATGAAACGATCTACATGATCGGCGTCGAGCGAGCCAAGCGATTGGCCGAACTGGTCCGCCAGCGCAGGCCGACGACAGTGGTCGAGTGCGGCACGGCGATCGGATACTCGGCGCTATGGATCGCCCGCGAGCTTGAAAAGACACGAACGGCCGAACACCAGCCGAAACTGATCACGATCGAAATCGATCCTAAGCGGGCGAAGGAAGCGCAAGAGTACTTCCGCCGCGCCAAGCTGGATCATCTCATCGAGGTCAAGGTCGGCGATGCGAAGAAAGTGGTCCGCGATCTGCAAGGGCCGATCGATTTCGTGTTCATCGATTGCAATGGCCCGAACTACTTCGGCTGCATCGACGGCCTCAAGGACAAGCTGTCGCCCGGTGCCGTCATTGTGGCAGACAACGCAGGCATCAGCGCGGCAAGCATGAAGGACTACCTCGACTTCGTCCGCACGAACTACGAAAGCCGCACGGAATGGTTCGATATGGACCTGCCCTGGGGCAAACGCGATGCGATGGAGATCTCCATCGTGCCCAAGCAAACCAAGCCCGCGCAAACAAAATAGCGCGCTATCGGCTTGGCCGAACGAGTCTAGCGCCGGCCGCTTGGGCGTCCGCGGTTCCGAGAGCTCTCGCCGCGCCGGCTTCGGGCCTCGATGTTCGCCTGGATGATGCAGCCGACGGCTTGTTCCCAAGTGGGAATCTGCTTGTGCGCGGGGCGAAGCTCGTCGTCTTCCGCTTCGTCGTCGAAGGAATCATCGTCGTTGCGCTCGCCACGAACACGCGCCGGTCGAGAGGGTTCTTCAGCCGGCGGGGCTTTTCGGGGTTCGCCGCGCGAATCGCGAGAGGGACGCGGGCCGCGCACGGAACGTTCGTCGGTCGCATCGAGTTCCGATTCTTCTTCTCGGTCGATCCACTCCGGCTCAGCGTCCACGGAGTC
The DNA here is from genome assembly GCA_964631235.1 of uncultured Planctomycetaceae bacterium. GTDB lineage: Bacteria > Planctomycetota > Planctomycetia > Pirellulales > Thermoguttaceae > JARKPK01. The sequence goes on from CAZVZX010000013.1 coordinate 97,489, forward strand.
GAGCGGTTCCGCTTCTTCGTTCATCTCGCTGGTTGCGACATCCGACGGCGATGTGCGCGACTCCGGCCCGGAGCGCGATGCTTTTGCTTTCCGCCGCCGGCGTTTTCGCTTTTTCCCATCGCGCGGGGGGCGATTTTCTTCGTCATTGGCGACGACTCGTTCGGAATCTGTTGACTCCGTCAGATCGAAAACGCCGCCATGCGCCGATTTCTGCTCGCTCTCGCTCCGGTCGGGCTCCGTCGGACTTTCGGCCGTTGGCTGCCAAAGCAGTCCTTCTCCGAAGGCTGTTTCCGTCGATGCGGCTCGCGGCTCACTGCGTCTCTCGAAGACTTCGATCCGTTGCTGGACGCGTTGAGGGGTAGCGACATAGTCCTCGCCGGCCGCTGTCTCCGAAGTCGGCGCGGCCGCCGATGTATTCTCTGCTTCCTTGGCCGGAGCAATTCCCAGTTCTTCCGCCAGCAGATCCCAATCGGTGGTCGGCCGAGGCTCGCTCAACGGTTTGCACTGCGCGGAATCCCTTCCGAGCTGGGTGGCGGCTGGCACGCTTTCCGAACAAGCTTCTGCAAAGGACGCAGATTGAACGTTTTGTTCTCCGGCGTCCTCTTGGTCGAATAATGAAGCTGGGCCGTTCTGTGCCTCAGAGCTCGATCGGTCGTCGGCTTCGCCTGACGCGGAATGGAGCGACGGCGGGGCTGCGGAGGTTTCAACGCGATCGACATCGACTGTCGCTTCGGCCGACCGCTCTGCTTCACGTGCAGCGCCTCGCTCCGACTCGGGCGGCGTCAATCCCAACTGAGACATGAGCGAAAACCAGTGATCGTCTTGCGGGTGTGATTGTTCGGACATGGGCAGCGCCCTCATTCTCGTGGCTCGATCAGGGGGAAAACGCTATTAGAGACGATCGCGGAAAGCCGAAATATCCGTAATCGCGGAGCCTGGGGGGTAGGTCGTCAGTCCGCACCGTTGGCCGGTTCACGTCGTCTGAACGCGATTCCCCAGTACGTCAACCTAATCCAGTATAGACCTGTTGGCGAGGTTCTGACAGGGCCGGGGTGGCTCCAGAACGCTGCCGTTTAGGAAGAGGGAGAGATCGGCACGCGTTCCTCGGGAGCAGTGATCAGCGAGACTCGTGCCGCCAGTTTGCTGCGATGGGGCGGGGCGGGTAAAATCCGTGGGTGCGGCAGCCGGTTGCGACGCCTGAACGAAATCGCAAAAAAACGGAAAACAGTTCAAACGGGGACAACACGCATTCGGCCGCGTTGCTGCGCCACTGGCTGCGTTTTCGATTGTGTGAACAATCTCTTCGGCGGATGGCCAAGCCGTGGAACCGGGCATTTCGCGCAGTGGCGCGTGTGGGGTCTGGATAGCATAGCGGTGGGGTGGGAGGCGGCGCAGCGCCGGCCCGATCGACTCCGCTGGGAATGGCTCGCGACGGTAGGAGGAATGACAGATGAGATGGACAAGCGGAATCATCGCGGCGATTTCTCTTTCTTTGTGCGCAGCCGTTGCGGTTTCGGCGGAACCGCAACGGCCGAATATCATACTGATGATGGCCGACGATATGGGCTGGTCTGATCTCGGCTGCTATGGCGGCGAGATCGAAACGCCTCATCTCGACTCCCTTGCCCGGAACGGTGTGCGCTTTACTCAGTTCTACAACACCGCGCGATGTTGCCCGACTCGTGCCGCGTTGCTTACCGGGCTCTATTCACACCAGGCCGGAATCGGGCACATGACCGGCGACGACGGATTGGAGGGCTACCGCGGCTTTCTCAACAACCGCTGCGTTACCGTGGCCGAAGTGCTCGGCGAGGCGGGCTATGCCACGCTGATGGTGGGCAAATGGCACGTCGGCTCGCGGCCGGGGCAGTGGCCGCTCGACCGAGGGTTCCGGCACTACTGGGGGACTCCGTCAGGCGGCGGAGTGTATTTCCGCGAAGCGCTGGAGCTTCGCAAAGAAGTGTTCTTTGTTTCCGACGAGCAGCGAGTCGAGTTTCCCGAGGGTCGCTATGTAACCGACGTGTTCACCGATCAGGCAATCAACATGGTTTCTTCCGCAGTGAGGGCGGGGCAGAAGCCGTTCTTTCTCTACTTTGCGCACATTGCACCGCATTGGCCGCTTCAGGCCAAACCAGAAGACATAAAGAAGTATGAAGGACGTTATGAAGTCGGCTGGGATGAGGTCCGCCGTCGCCGCTTCGAGCGACAAACAGCGATGGGTCTGCTGCCGCCGGGCACGCAGCTCAGTCCGCGCGACAAGCAGGCCGAGTCGTGGGAGTCGCTTCCGGCCGAACGACGGCGCGAACTGGCCCACCGCATGGCTGTCTATGCAGCCCAGATCGACTGCATTGATCAGAACGTGGGCCGATTGGTGTCGGCGCTAAAGGAACTCGGGCAGTTCGATAACACGGTGTTTCTCTTCTTGTCGGACAACGGCTGTTCAGCCGAGGGCGGACCGGGCGGTTTCAATCGCGACAAAACCGGGGCGCCGATCGGCACCGGGCGGTCGTACGCGAGTGTGGGGCTGGAGTGGGCCAATGCGGCCAATACGCCGCTGCGGCGTTTCAAGATAAACACCCATGAGGGAGGCATTGCCACCCCGCTCATCGTACATTGGCCTGCCGGGATGCGCGCCGAGAAGCGCACCGAGCAATTCGGTGGGGCCGAGGCTGCTGCCGGACGTTTGATCCACGCGCCGGGCCATGTAGTGGATGTCATGCCGACGTTGGTCGAATTGGCCGGTGCGACGTACCCCGAGCGTCGCGGCCAGAATGCAGTGCTTCCGTGCGAGGGCCGCAGCTTGGTCCCAGTGCTTACCGAGCGGAAGGCCGCCGACGGGAACGATTCGCCTCGAAGCCTGTTTTGGGAGCACGAGGGAAACAAAGCAGTCCGTTGCGGCGATTGGAAAGCGGTGGCGCCGGCCGGCGGCGATTGGGAATTGTATCGACTGGATCGCGATCGAACGGAACTGGTGAATTTGGCCGACGACAACCCGAAGCAACTGAAAGAGTTGGTTGCACAATGGCGGCAATGGGCCGATCGCTGCGGCGTGGTCGAGTGGAAGACGCTGCAACAGCATCGGAAACAATCGCGTGCCGGGAATGCGCCGCGGCAAAGGGCGTCCTAAACTCCAAGTAATGCCCGACGCTGCATCACGGCAGCCGAGGGTGTCGGTTTCCGAATGTGCCGCTTCCCGTTTCTCAGCGATCCGATCTTGATCGCTGATTTAACTTCGCGACATTCCGCTCTGTTTGCCGTACTTGCCACGGGCTCCGCGTCTTCGGTGCTGGGCAGGATTCTGATCAGGGCATCGGCGACTAAGTGTTTCGCCCAACCCTTGTGACATGCGCAAAAGGGCAAATTCGTCCGCAAATGCCGGTTCTGCATGCTGGGTGGAACAGGCAATCTGGATGTCGGCTGACGCGGGATCGGCCCGGCATCAAGCTTTGTGCCTGGGGCGACGATTGTTACGACGGTGCGGCCACGATTATTTGGGACTGAATCGTTCCGCGCAATTGCAAAAGCGGCCGCCAGTGCAGCGAAGCGGCCGATCGTGTGCGGTCCCCGTTTGGACCGCTTTCCGTTTCACCTAGTTTTGTCGCGAGTCGGCCTGCGGCAGATGACCAATTGCCGGCTGCCGTCAGCTCGCTCGGGCTTTTGGCCCTGTCGAACCGGTTTGTTTCCGCACGCGCCCGCGCTGGCAGTTCGATCGGCAACTCGCCATGACTACCGTTGATTCGCAAGACCCGATTCTCGTTTTGCGCGAACTCGAAGAACGGCATGCCGCGCTGCTCGAAGGGCTTTCGGAACTGGAAGAGCGGGTCGATCAGGTTCTTCGAGAGTGGGGCGCTGCGCGCACCCGTTCGCAACAAGCTCGCGATCTTATCGCTGATCTAGCCGGCCCGAACGGTTGATCGCTCGCCAAAGGCGGATTCCGAGGGCGAAGCTCAATAAGGCGCCGGCGAGTCCGGGCAGAGAGATACCCTCGAAAATCGTGGGCGGCACTCCACGGTGCAGCAGTAGGGCCGAGCCGAGAAACAGCGCGCTGGCGATCATTCCCATGACCAGCCGATTGACCGAGGGTTCGAGCCCGCGGTGATCGAGATGCACGTCGAATCGGCCCGACTGCACCTGCTGAAGGATTTCGCTGAGTCCTCGAGGCAGCATGGAGATCAATCGGCTCAACTCGGTTTGAAACCGGCGCAGCTTGCGCCACTGCCTGCCGGGCGAATACCTCCGCCAGACGAGGCGGCGCTGATACGGGGCCATGATTTCGATCAGGCTGAAATCGGGACACACGGCCCGCGACGTGCCTTCCAAGGTAATCAACACCTTCAACAACAAAGCCAACGGCGCGGGAAGGATCACGTTATGCCGGCGGATGATTTCCGTGATTTCGCGCAACGCACCGCTCAGGTCGAACTGATCGAGCGGCATCGCGCCGTAGTGTGCGACGAAATCAGCGACATCGGTTTCCAGTGAAGCGCGGTCGAGTCCGACGGGCGCCTGGCCGGCGCGCATCACTGCGGCGGTCAGCAGCGATGAATCGCGGTCGGCCACGGCAATCAACATGTCGCACAGGTCTTCTTGCAGTTCTTCGTCGAGACGACCGATCATGCCGAAGTCGAGCAATCCGATGACGTTGCCCGGCAAGAGCATAACGTTGCTCGGGTGCGGATCGGCGTGATAGACACCGTGGACGAAGATCATCTCGAGGCAAAGATCGGCCGCACGTCGTGCGACCAGCCGCGGTTCGAAATCGGGAGGCGGTTGCCGCGGGAGGTCGGCGAATTTTACGCCTTCGAGGCGTTCCATCGTGAGAATCCGCGAAGTGCAATAGCGCGGAAAAACGCGCGGAATATGAACCGTCCGATTGTCGGCAAAGACACGTTCGAAAAATTGAATGTTGCGCATTTCGCGGCGGAAATCGAGTTCGCGCCGCATCGTGCGCTGAAACTCGCGCACGATCGCCCGGGGCCGGTAGTTGCGGAACTCGGCAGTCTGCTCGGCCAGAATTGCCAGCCCGGCCAAAATTTCGAGATCGACGATGATTTTTCGTTCGATCTCGGGATGCTGAACCTTGACGACCACCCGTTCGCCGGTGAGCAATCGCGCGGAATGTACTTGGGCGATCGACGCCGATGCCTCCGGCTCTTCGCAGAACTCGGCGAAAAGCGTTTCCAACGGCGCACGCAGTTCCAGTTCGACCGTCTCGCGGACTTTCGAGCTCGGATGCGCTGGGGCATGAGATTGCAGGCATTGCAATTCATCGGCCAGCGCCGTGCCGACCAAGTCGGGGCGCGTGCTGAGAACCTGCCCCAATTTGATGAACGTTGGCCCAAGCTCGCTAAGCGCCATGCGCACCCGGGTGTTCCACGGCTGGCGCGCCAGGGCCTCGCCGCCGGACGATTTCAGAAAGTCTTTGATGAAGTCGGGCCCCACGCGCCCGATCCAACCGGCAAGCTCATATTTGCTCAACACCGTGACGATTTCGCGCCAGCGGTGAAAGTGCCGGTAGATCTGCGGAATCGCGCTGAGCTTCATGCGACATGCCGAAAAACCGAACCCTGAACTGCGACGACCGACTCGACACGCTCTGCCCCGGAAAGCGCCCCTCGCCGCGAATTACCTCGGCCGCCCTTCATTCTACTCTACTTCGCCTTGCGGCGATGTGCCAGCAAGACACAGAGGCTGAACGCTTCGATCGAGGCTTGGCGACCATACCTACGTTGAGCGATTATGCCGATCTTGAATGATCATTCGCGGCTACATGCCCCGGCGCAGGCCGGAAAACAGCCGTTGCACGTCGTCGCGACGAGCCGGCTGGTGTGTCCCGGCGGAAGGATTAATTGTGTCTGGCCGGCTTGGGTTGCTTTTGTGAGTTTGAAGATCAGTCGCCGAGCAGGTCGGCGAAAAGCGTTTCGACGAACCCGTCGGCGTCGAACAACGTCAAATCGTCTAGCCCCTCACCCACGCCGACGTATTTCACAGGCAGCCCCACGGTCTTGCGAATCGCCACAACGACGCCGCCTTTGGCCGTGCCGTCGAGCTTCGCCAAAATCAGGCCGGTACACTGGACTGCCGCGGTGAAGTGCTTTGCTTGACTGATTCCGTTTTGGCCCGTGGTTGCGTCGAGCACCAGCAGCACCTCGTGCGGCGCCCCGGGCAATTGTTTGCCGAGCACACGATGAATTTTTTTCAGCTCATCCATCAATGACTGTTGAGTTTGGAGGCGGCCCGCGGTATCGACGATGCAGAGGTCGGCCCCCGATTCAACAGCCCTCGCGGCGGCGCGATGGGCGACGCTTGCCGGATCGGCCCCTTGCGGCCCGGTGACGATTTCGACGCCGAGACGTTTGGCCCAGATGGTCAATTGTTCGACGGCGGCCGCGCGGAACGTATCAGCAGCACCGAGGATGACGCGCTTTCCTTCGCTTTGAACCAGTCGCGCCAATTTGGCGATCGACGTAGTTTTGCCCGAGCCGTTGACTCCGGCCACCATTACGACCGTGGGCCCCGAATCGGCAAAGCGAATCGGAGCGGTCGGTTGCGCCAGCAGCGACTTGAGCATCGCCTTGATGCGGGCAAGGACATCGGCCATTTCCACAACGCGGCTGCGAAAAGCCGTTCCGATGTCATCAACGATCTCTTGAGCGGACTCGACGCCCATATCGGTCTTTACCAGCGCCTCGAAAAGCTCATCGAGAAACGCTTGATCGACCAAACGCCCCCGCGACTTGAACAGGTCGCGGATGTCGGTGTTGAGCAACTGGGTTGTTTTTTTCAGGCCCTGTTTGATCTTATCGAATAGTCCCATGACTCATCCTTTATCGGTCGATATCGTCGCAGCGGCGGCCTGTCGGCTGCCGCGCGCCCGGCTTCGCCGTTGTTGCTCTCGTCGTCAGACGAAATGGTTCCACACAATTGCGAAAGCGGCCGCAGCCGCAACGACGCGGCTGATTGCGTGCAATCTCGGTTTGAACCGCTATCCGTCTTTCGCGGTTTTGTTTTGACGGTCGGCGCACGTGTGCCTGTTTGGAGAGTTGTCGGTGTTGGACACAGTGGCGGCGTCAACGTTGTTCGAGGCATTGCCGTGGGCATCGGCCGAAGCGGCAATCGGGATTTCGGTGTTGCCGTTCGACGGGTGAGCATCTTCGGCAACCGTTCTGCCGCTGCGTCGCTCGCGCATTAAGCGATCGAGAATGCCGTTGACGAACGCCCCGGACTGTGCCGTACCGAACCGTTTGGCCAACTCGACGGCCTCGTCGATGACGGCTCGCGGCGGTGTGGATGTGAACAACAGCTCGTAGGCACCCAATCGGAGCACATTGCGATCGGTGGCGCTCATCCGGTGAACGCTCCAGTGCGCGGCGCAACCGGCCAACAGACGATCAATTTCGCGACGATTCTTTCTGACGCCGGCCACCAATTCGCGGCCGAACGCAATCAATTCCGGTTCGCGCAAGCGGCGGACGATCAGGTCGTCGGTTGCCGCCGGATTGTGTTGCGGGTTCAAATCGTCTTGGAAGAGCACTTGCAGAGCCACGGTTCGGGCACGAGTACGTCGCGACATGTTACGCTTGCGGCCTCCTCAATGAACGACCTTCCGCCCAAGGACGGAGTTGCTCCATCAACGCGACCATTTCCAACGCCGCCAGGGCGCAATCGATTCCTTTGTTCCCGATGACCGCCTGCGGGCCGTCCTTTCCCGTCGTAGCGGCACCGCCCGAGCGGGCGATTGCCTGTTCGAGGCTGTTGCAGGTGAGTATGCCGAAAAGGACCGGCGTGGCGTAATGCACTCCGATCTCGGCAATCGCGTTGCTTACGGCTCGGTTAATGTGTTGATCGTGTGTCGTTTCGCCGCGGATCACCGCCCCAAGGCAGATCACCGCCGAAAACCGGCCTGAGGCCGCAAAACACTCGGCAACGGTCGGAATCTCGAACGCGCCCGGCACCCAGGCGATTTCGATTCGGTCTTCTGCCACTCCCTGCTCGCGCAGCGTTTGAACCGCCCCTTCAAGAAGCCGGGTGGTGATCGATTGATTGAATCGCGAGACGACTATGCCGAACCGTCCATGAACGCCATCGGGCGGCGAACCTTGATATGTCTTCACGCTGACCCCCATTTCGGATGCACACCTTTGCGACCGACTCACGTATTCGGCAGGACCAACGACACCGCCGGTCGGACTGCCTGCCGCTCGGCCGTTCAGTCAGTGATTCCATCATAAAAACCAGACGAACGCGGCCGCTTTGCTCGTTGCTCGAAAGCCGATCGTTGTCTTCCCGGGCCGCGGTCAGCGGTGTTTCGCGGGCCTAACCGGCCGACATCCCGTTCGACCGCTTGTGCGAAAACCGCTCCACAACCGCGATCGCCCGCTGCTCGTCCGACCGCGATGCCGGCGACGACAAAGAGCGCACGACAAACAGAACGTGGAACATTCGATGCGCCCGCGTTGTCGCCGAGTGATCAGGTTTTCATGTTCATGCTCATCAGGAACTCGGCATTGCTCTTGGTTTTTTGCAATCTGGAGACGAGCAGTTCCATGGCGTCGGGCGGGTTCATGTCGCTGAGCACGCGGCGGAGGATGCACACTCGGCGGTATTCCTCGGGATCGAGCAGCATCTCTTCGCGGCGCGTGCCGCTGCGGCTGATGTCGATGGCCGGCCAAACCCGCCGATCGACCAATTTGCGATCCAAATGGATCTCTTGGTTGCCGGTCCCCTTGAACTCCTCGAAAATCACCTCGTCCATGCGGCTTCCGGTTTCGATCAGGGCGGTGCCGATGATCGTCAGCGACCCGCCTTCTTCGACTTTTCGCGCCGAACCGAAAAACCGCTTCGGGCGCTGCAACGCATTGGCATCGACGCCGCCGGAAAGCAGCTTTCCCGACGGCGGGCATTCCTGATTCCAGGCGCGGGCCAATCGCGTGATCGAATCGAGAAAGATGAGCACATTATGCCCGTACTCGACCATGCGCTTGGCCTTTTCCAGCACCATTTCCGAAACCTGAACGTGGCGCGCCGACGACTCGTCGAAGGTCGAGCTGATCACTTCGCAATTGCGCGACTTGACCTGGCGCTCCATGTCGGTGACTTCTTCGGGGCGTTCGTCGATCAGCAGCATGAAAACATAAAGATCGGGATAATTCTTCAGTGCCGCCTTGGCCATCTTCTGCAACAAGATGGTTTTTCCGGCGCGCGGCGGACTGACGATCAGTCCTCGCTGCCCGAAGCCGATCGGCACCAGCAGATCGACGACGCGCATTTCGATTTCTTCCGGTGTCGTCTCCAAGCGAATCCGCTGATCGGGGTGGATCGGCGTCAAATCGTCGAAGGGGATTCGCGAGGCCGCCAGATTCGGGTCTTGATAATTGATCGCTTCAACGCGGAGCAGGGCGAAATAGCGTTCGTTTTCTTTCGGGGGACGGATCTGGCCCGATACGGTGGCCCCGGTTTTCAGGCCGAATCGCCGAATTTGGCTGGGCGAAACGTAGATGTCGTCGGGACAGGAGAGATAGTGGTACTCGGGACTGCGGAGGAAGCCGAAGCCGTCGGGCAGCACTTCGAGCGTCCCCTCGCCGTACATCAGTCCGTTGAGCTTCACTCGCTCTTTGAGGATGCGGAAGATCAAATCCTGTCGGTTGACGCCGGTGCAATCGTCGATCTTCTCCTTTCGAGCCTCTTCGATCAGTTCGGCCATCGACATCCGTTGCAGTTCGGCAATGTGGGTGTCGCCCAACTGCTTGAGCTTTTCGTAGCGATCCTCGATCTCTTGCCGAACGGTCTTGCCGCTGGCTTCGACTTCGGCGGCGATTTCCTCGGCGAGAGAAAGCGGTTCATTGTCATCGTTCGCCGGTCGCTGTTGCGATCGGACGGAACGGCGCTCCGGCCCCCGATGCCCGCCGGTCGCCGCCGCCGGTGGCGGTGCATTCGACGCAGGGCCATCAGGCACGGCCGGGTTCGAGGCTTTGGCCTCGTCGGCACGCGATGGGTTTTGACGAGTCATGACTGATAACCTTGTGAAAAGACACAACGGCGACTTGCGGACGGAAACGGCAAGTCAGGAGGGGTTCAAGTTCTTATTATTCACGAAAGGCGGGCCGTTTGACTAGCGAGATCACCGAAAATTCTCTGTTTTCGGTCCCCTTCGTGCGAGCTCGTCGCGATGATTGCAGGCTGACCGCCGCTTGATTCTTGGCAAAAAAAGCCGGGGGGCGTCGGACGATCGGGAGCCGATCTATCGAAACCTTTCGGTCGTCGGCCCGGGCTCCGGCGGGTTCGTTACCCCTAAATCTCCCGATTTTGCGGAGCGAATGCCCCATTGTTCAATAAGCGAGTGGACCTGTTCGGCGGTTTGGGCAAAATCGCCTGAGTTGTCGATGACACAGTCGGCCAGAGCCCGCTTCCGCTCGGGCGGCCATTGGGCGGCCTCGCGGGCCAGGAATTGCTCGTTCGACCATCCGCGGGCGGCCGCGCGATTGCGGCGCACTGCCAGCGGAGCATCGACGAAAACCACGTGTACACACCGCCGGTTCCAGCCCGCCTCGAACAACAAGGCGGCATCAATCACCACCCACGGGCAGCCATCGGCTTCGGCCTGAGCGGCCCGCTCGTCGAGCAAAGCGGCAATCCTCGGGTGGCTGATCGCTTCGAGAAGGGCTCGATTCCGCGGGCCGTCGGGCGCCGGTGCAAAGACGATGGCCGCCAACCGCTGCCGATCGACTCTTCCCTGTGAATCGAATACGGTCGAACCCCACGTATCGCGAATCGCTGCAATCGCGGCGGGATCCGTAAGGACCTCGTGACCGAGCCGATCGGCGTCGATCCGCCTCGCCCCGGCTTGTTCGAAGATTGCTGCGACACTGCTCTTGCCGCACGCTACCCCGCCGGTGATTCCGATGATGCGCGTTTGCACGGTTTCCAGTTCTCCGCGAGCGATGGCTTCCCAAGCCATTGATCGACCCTGGCCAAGTCGGCCGGCGCATGCCCGCCGTCAGCAGCAGATACGTCGTTACCTCGTTTTCGGAAGATCGAACGAGATCATATCGGCCCAATTCGGACCGACCTTGACATCTACCTTCAACGGAACGGCCAAGGGAATAACGCCGGCCATCTCTTCGGCGACGATTGCTGCCAGTCGGTCGATCTCTTCGGGCGGCGATTCGAACAGCAGCTCGTCGTGGATTTGCAACAGCAGTCGGGCGACCATGCCCTCTTTCTGCAAACGGCGGCGCACGGCAAGCATCGCCAGTTTGATGATGTCTGCCGCCGACCCCTGAATGACTGTGTTGACCGCGGTGCGCTCCGCCAAATTGCGATGACGGCCGGCACTTGGGCGAACCCCTTCGATGGGGCGTCGGCGGCCCAGCAGGGTCCGGGCATATCCGCTTCGACGACATTGTTCCAGAGTGTCTTCCAAGAATCGCTCGATTCCCGGATAGCCGGCAAAGTAGCTGTCGATAAACTCGGCTGCGGAGTGGCGGTCGATGCCCAGTGCGCGCGCAAGCCCAACCGGCCCTTGGCCGTAGATGATCCCGAAATTAACTGCCTTCGCCCGCCTGCGCATTTCTCCATCGACTTGATTGATACCGACGCCGAACACCCGGGCCGCGACCTGCGCGTGAATGTCTTCGCCGCGAGCGAACGCTTGACACAGGTTCGGATCGCCGGAAAAGTGTGCGAGCACACGGAGTTCGATCTGCGAGTAATCGGCAGCGAGCAATAGCCAACCGGGGCTTCCGGCCGTGAAGGCAGCGCGTATTTCACGACCTGCTTCGCCGCGCACGGGAATGTTCTGAAGATTCGGGTCGTTCGAGCTGAGGCGGCCCGTGGCGGTTACCACCTGATTGAACGACGAATGGACACGGCCGGTTCGCGGATGCGCCATGCGGGGCAGGGCATCGATGTACGTTCCCTTTAGCTTTGCATACTGGCGGTATTCGAGGATTTTCGCCGGCAGCGGGTGCAAGCGTGCCAGTTCTTCGAGTGTTTCTGCGTCGGTGCTGTTGCCGGTTTGCGTGCGTCGCCCGCGAGGCAGTTTCAGTTCGTCAAATAGCACATGCTGAAGCTGTTTTGGGGAATCGATGTTCAGCGGGTGCCCTGCCAGTTCGATGATCTCTTGATGAAGCTCATCGAGACGCTGCTGATAGACGGTGCCGAGTTGCGTTAGCAATTCGACATCGATCGGCATCCCCGAATACTCCATATCGACCAAAACGTCGATCAGCGGCATTTCCAACTGTTCGAATAGGCGAAGCAGACCCGCTTGATCGAGCAGGTTCTTTAGAATGGGCGCAAGTCGCCAAGGAAGGACGGCGTCTTCTCCCGCATAGTCCGCAACCGAGCGAACGGGTACCTCGTCCATGCGTTTCTGGTTCTTACCGGTGCCGATCAATTCGCTGATGCGGATCGTCGAATGGTTCAGGTAGCGATGGGCCAGGGCATCAAGGCTGTGGCTTCGGCTGCCGCTGTCGAGCAAATAGTCGGCGATCATGGTGTCGAAATCGGCTCCGCGCAGTTCGATCCCCGCGCAGCGGAGCACGATTCGATCATATTTGAGGTTTTGGCCGATCTTGGCCACGGCGGCATCTTCGAGTATCGGCCGGAGCTGATCGAGCGTTTGGCTTGCGTCAAGCCGACGCTCGCCTTCCGGGGCGCGAAGCGGCAAGTACCAACCGCGATGATCCTCCCATGCAAACGAAAGGCCTACGATTTCGGCCCACCGCGGCCACACATGGGTTGTCTCGGTGTCGATCGAAAATCGCTTCTGCTGCCGCAGCAGGGTGACGAATTCGGCCAGCGCTTGCGGCGTATCGACGATCGTTACGGTAATCGGGCCGTTGCCGTCGATCTCGATGGGTGTTCTGCCAGAGGAGCCGGCGGGAGACTGCTCGCCGAACGGGTTGGGCGACGATACTTCAGTTTCAAACGGCAACGCCGCGTCGCTCGCGACGGACACGAACTTTTCGCTCGAGGCGGACGACCCATCGTTGCTCGCCACTGGCGAGGTCGGACCTTCCGGTGGGTGGGGGGAGCCTACACCTGAACGCTCGCCGAACCGATCGCCGGCACTTTGATTCTCTTCCTCACGCTGCCCGGTTGGGTGTTCTCGGATGCGATCATCTTCGGCGGAGCGGGGGATGGCTCCGTCAAAAGAGACTGTATTGGCCAGTCTTGCTTCAACCGCGTTGGTTTCAGGCACCGCTGAGGCGGGGAGCAGCGGTTGGCCGCCGAGGTTTGTCGTGCCGGAGGCCGACCGCACGCCGCCCGAGAACAGTCGGCGAATTCGCCCCGCCAAGCTGCGGAACCCCAATTCGTCGCATAGAGCCAGAGCCGCCTCGGGATTGGACCGGCCGAGGCGGGCGGCGTTCCAGTCGATCGCGATGGGGACATTGTCTTCCAGTCGGACCAACTGTCGGCTGAGCATCGCCTGCTGCCGCGCGGCAATCAGGTTCTCTCGCCGCTTGGTGCCGGAGACTTGATGAGCGTGATCCAGAATATTATCGAGCGATCCATACTGTTCAAGCAACTGACGAGCGATTTTCGGTCCGACGAGCGGTACGCCCGGGATCTGATCGACGGGGTCGCCGACCAATGCCTGGAAATCAACAACTTGGTCGGGCCGGATTCCCCATTCCTCGAGCAGCGACTGGCGATCGAAATACGTGCCCTTGCGGATGTTGTAAAGCCTGCAATGGTCGGAAATCAGTTGGCGACAGTCTTTGTCGTTGGTCACCAAGACGCAGTGGGCGCCGAGGGCCTCGGCCTGCCGCGCTAGGGTGGCCAAAATGTCGTCGGCCTCGTAGCCCGGGCACTCGATCTGGGCGATGCCGAGAGCGGAAAGCATTTGCCGGATGACCGGTATTTGAGGCTGCAAATCCTCGTGCATTGCCGGACGTTCGGCCTTGTAGTGCGGATAAAGCTGATGGCGAAAGGTTTTTCCCGGCAGGTCGAACGCGCAAAACAGGAAATCGGGTTTCCGCTCGATCAATTCCAGCAAATCGCGAGTGAAGCCGAAGACGGCGCCGACAGGCTGTCCCCGCGGCCCTGCCATTTCGGGCATGGCATGAAACACTTGGTGGATCAACGAGTGCGCGTCGATGCCCCAAACCGTTTGGCCGGCTAGGCTTGCCGGCGATTGCGGCGCAACGGCCGCCGTGGTGTGTTCGGCCGCCGCATCTCGGGCCGACTCGCGAATCTCCTCGGCAGACGGCCCGAACCCCGGCAATCCAAGCTGACGGGTTGGTTTCGACATCAGCCACCGCTCCTCGTTTGCGAACGTTCGTCCCCCGCGACGCTCTGCGAATCGATCGATCGGCTTTACGGCGAAACCTTCCGCTCGAAACGCTTGACTGCTCAATTCGCCCGCCGACTGGACAACAACCATGATGCCAGAACCTTGGGCTCGGGGAAACCCCGTGCGTCGGTTGCAGGAGTCGGTGTGGGGCGGACGACCTGGGGTCAGCGGTCGATGCGGGGCGGTTTGGGGGGGCCCGGAGAACTGCAAAGTCTGAATCGGCCAACTTTTTGCCGGGATGCAACGTATA
>CAZVZX010000014.1:0-48701 GCA_964631235.1 uncultured Planctomycetaceae bacterium
GGCACCTGAAAATCGCCGCTTAACCGCTACCGCCACAACCCGTCAGCCGCACCCGTTGCGGCGGCACGGTTGACCGTCGCCCCCGGTGCGAGTAGAGTACTGGGTTTCGGGCAGTGCGCCGAAGGGGCATCGGCTGTCGGGGCGAGTTTGCGTTCGCAGCGTTTTGTCGGCGTTGGCGAAGCGTCGGCAGAGCTTTGGGGAGCGCCGGCGATTCGAGCGGCACGGCGAGGCGGTGCCCGCTGCCGATGGTCGCTCGCGGTATGCTTCCCCGGGGGGCCATTCCCGGTGCTTTTCGCCGTTGTGCAACTCTCTTGATCGACGGATTCGAGAGTGGCGAATCGCTGCTGATATTCTTTTCTGCGGGAGAAACCGGTCGCTTGCCGGGCGGCTTCGTTGCAACGCCCGCCTGAGGGGCGATAATTCAATCATGCTGGCGAAACGTGTGATTCCCTGTTTGGATGTCGATCGCGGCCGGGTGGTCAAGGGCACGAACTTCGTGAACCTGCGCGACGCCGGCGACCCGGTGCAGGTGGCGGCCCGCTACGAACAGGAAGGCGCCGACGAACTGGTGTTCTTGGACATCACGGCCAGCCACGAAGGGCGAGAGATCATGCTCGACGTGGTGCGGCGGACGGCCGAGGTGTGCTTTATGCCGGTGACGGTGGGCGGGGGCATCCGCACGCTCGACGACATTCGCGCATTGCTCAATGCGGGCGCCGACAAAGTCTCGATCAATTCGGCGGCATGCCGCGATCCGCAATTCGTTGCCCAGGCCGCCCGGCGCTTCGGCAGCCAGTGTATTGTGGTGAATATCGACCCGAAGCGAGTGATCCGCGATGGGCGCGAGTTCTGGGAAGTGCATATCAATGGAGGTCGGATCGGCACCGGACTTGAGGCGGTGGCCTGGGCGAAACGGGTCGAAGAGCTGGGAGCGGGCGAGATTGTGCTGACCTCGATGGATGCGGATGGAACCAAGGACGGCTACGATTTGGAGATCACCGCGGCCGTCACCAGCGAGGTTCGCATCCCAGTGGTGGCCAGCGGAGGGGCCGGGCGGCCCGAACACTTGGCCGACGCGATTTTGCTGGGCGGTGCCGAGGCGGCGTTGGCGGCCAGCATTTTCCACTTCGGCGAGTTCACCATTGCCGAGACGAAACGAGTGATGCAATCGCGGGGAATTCCAGTGCGGATTTAGCACGCCGGGCAAATCGGGCGGCATCGAATGTTGAATACACCGCGAGGCCGCGGGGCGGTGATTGTCGGTGTGATGTGTTGCCGGGAATCTCGGCGGAAGAACAGTTGTTGAGCGACTGAGAGGAAGGCGTTGGGCGAATCATGGCTAACGTTGTGCGTGGCGATCAGAAGCGTTTTTTGGAAGAGCGACCGGAACTGGAAATCGACAAGCTGTTCCGTGCGTTGGTAAAGCTGGAGGGGAGCGATCTTCACCTGAAGGTGAATTGCCCGCCGATGGTGCGCGTGAATGGTTCGCTGCGGCCGTTGAACCGCGGCCCGATCACGCCCGAAGAGATGGTTCGGCTGGTGATGCCGATGGTGAACATGCAAGAGCGGCGGGTGGCGATCTTCGAAGACGAAGGCGGGGTGGACTTCGCCTACACCGTGCCCGTGGACGACAAAACATGGCGGTTTCGCGTCAACGTGCTTCAACAGATGGGGCACTTGGGGCTCGTGGCCCGGCGGGTGAACAACCGCATTCCGGCGTTCAAGGATTTGCACCTTCCCGAGGGGCTGGAAAATCTTTGCAAGTTTTCGCAGGGCATGATTTTGCTTGCCGGTGTCACCGGTTCGGGCAAAAGCACGACAATCGCGTCGATGCTCGATTGGATCAACCACAACTATCGCAAGCACATTCTGACGTTGGAAGACCCGATCGAATTCGTCTTCACCGAAGACAAGTGTTTGATCAATCAGCGGGAGATCGGGCTGGATGTCAAGGATTTCGGCATCGGCATGAAGCATGCGGTGCGCGAAGATCCCGACGTGATGCTCGTGGGCGAAATGCGCGATCGGGAAACGTTCGAGACGGCGATTCAGGCGGCCGAGACGGGCCATTTGGTGTTCGGCACGATTCACGCCTCGACGGCGCCGAGCACGATCGGCCGCATTCTCGATCTGTTTCCGCAGGCGATGCACTCGGCGGTGCGCAGCGCGCTGGCGTTCAACATGAAAGCGATCATCGCGCAAAAGCTGCTGCCGTCGATCATGCCCGGCGTGGGCCGCGTGCCGACGTGCGAGATCATGGTGTTCAACAGCACCGTGCGGAAGCTGATTTTGGAAGAGCAAGACGAGAAGCTGGCCGACGCGATTCGCATCGGCCGCGAAGAGGGGATGCTCGATTTCACGACGAGTTTGAAAGAATTGGTCGAGCGTGATATGATCGACCGGCCGACGGCTTTCGAGGTGGCGCCGAATCCCGAGGCATTGAAGATGGCGCTCAAGGGCATCGAAGTCCGCGATCCGGGAATTCTCTAATGATGCGACGAGTGACTTTGGCCTGGGCAACGGCGGCTGCGTATGCCGTCATGGCCGCCGAGGCCTGCGCCCAAGACAAATGGCCGGGCATGCAACCGGATCCCAATTGGCGCGGGCCGGGATTCTATCTGAGCCTGACGAAAATCGCGCTGACTTGGCTGGTGTTCCTCATGTGGGTCTATACCAGCGATTGGGTCAGTCGCGATCTGCAAGAGCATCGCAAGCTCGATTATCGCCGCTGGAATCCGGTGATCGTCGGCACGTTCGTTTTGGGCATGGTGCTGCTGTGGCTGTTGCCGACATTTTGGATCGGCTGGCCGCTGTTGATTGTCGCCTATGCCGCTCCGCTGACGACGTATGTGTTGATGCGCAACAAGCGGGTATTGCCGCACCAGCGCGTGATGACTCGCGATCACATTCGCCATTGGTTCGCCACGCGATTGGGCAAAGTGGGCGTGAAGATCAAGGCCGAGGCTCCCGACCCGCACGAGACCGGCCCGCCGGTTAAGGTGTTCGCCCGCGGCGGTGCGACCGACCGCGACAACGCCGCCCGACTCGGTTTGGCGCGTCAAACGCCCGGCTTGCGCGAGGCGCGGCGGCTGCTGGCCGAGGGGCTGAAGGCGCGCAGCTCGACAATCATGCTGGACTACACGCAGCAGGGGGTCGCGGTCCGCTATTTGATCGACGGGGTGTGGATCGATCGCGCCGCCGAGCCGCGCGAACAGGCCGATCCGGCGCTGGAGTCGCTGAAAGTCCTCTGCGGGCTGAACGCCCAAGACCGTGTCAGCCGCCAAGAGGGGCAATTTGCCGCCGAGTTCGAGGGCAATCGCTTCAACGGTGTGCTCATCTCTCAGGGGACGCAAACCGGCGAACGAGTGCTGCTCCAGTTCGAAGAAAAGCAGGTCCGCTACGAGAGTCTGCTGCAACTGGGGATGCGCGACAAACTCTTCGAGCAGATCAAGGGGTTGCTCGAGCAGGAGCAGGGGCTTGTGCTGTTCTCGGCGATGCCGGGCAACGGTCTGCGGACGGCAATGACCGTCGCCATGCGCGGGATGGACCGGTTGATGCGCGATTTCGTGGCGATCGAGGACGAGAAAAACCGGTACGAGCAGGTGGAAAACGTGCCCGTAACGACGTACCCGGCGGGCGGCGCGCTGCCGGTGTTGAACAAACTGATC
This sequence comes from uncultured Planctomycetaceae bacterium, assembly GCA_964631235.1. Taxonomy (GTDB): domain Bacteria; phylum Planctomycetota; class Planctomycetia; order Pirellulales; family Thermoguttaceae; genus JARKPK01. The sequence continues at coordinate 3,669 of CAZVZX010000014.1, forward strand.
CGCGCCGAACCGAACGTGGTCGTCGCCCGCGACCTTCCCGACAAGGAGGTGGTGGGGCGATTGCTTCAGTTCGTCAACGAGGAAAAGCGGCAGGTGCTGGCGTCGATTCGCGCGAAAGACTGCGCCGAGGCGTTGTTGCGGGTGTTGGCGTTGGGGGTGCCTGCCGGCCCGTTGGCCAAAGCGGTCGTCTTGGTGATCAACACGCGGTTGATCCGCAAGCTGTGCGAATGCAAGGAGGCGTTTCCGCCGACGCCCGAGATGCTCAAGCAATTGGGGTTGCCGCCGGGCCGCGTGCAGGCCTTCTATCGGCCGCCCGTGCCCAAACCTGACGAAAAACGCGAAGTATGCAAGAAGTGTGGCGGCATCGGTTATTTCGGCCGCACGGCGATCTTCGAGGCTCTTGTGGTGGGCGATGCCGTGCGGCAGGCCCTGACCACGCAGCCGAAACTGGATGTCGTTCGTCTTGCCGCCCGCAAAGACGGGATGCGGTCGTTGCAAGAAGAGGGGATTCTCTTGGTGGCCAAGGGTGTGACGTCGCTACAGGAACTGATGCGCGTCATGAAGCAATAGCCTCGGCGGAGTCGGCCGGCAGTTTCGCTCGCAGAACTTTGGGATAACCCGATCATGATCCTTTGGCTCGTCTGGTTGCTGATTATCGCGGCCTGCATCGGCTTTCTCTACAACGAGGGCCTGTGGAGCAACGTGATCCGACTGATCAATGTCGTCACGGCGGCTCTGTTGGCGATGAACTTTTTCGAGCCGTTGGCCCGCTGGCTGGCCGGTGCGGCCCAGTCGTTCACCTACTTTTGGGATTTCATCGCGATTTGGTCGATTTTCGGTCTGGCGATCTTGGTGATGAACGAAATCACCAACCGCGTCTCTCAGGTCCAGGTGAAGTTCTTGAAGATCGTCGATCAGATCGGCGGCGGGGTCGTTGCCTTGTTGATCGGCTGGATCATGATCTGCTTCACCGCCACGACGCTCCACATGGCGCCGCTGGTTCGAGAACCGTTCGGCGGCGCCTTCGCTCCGGAGAAGCGGGCGGCCGACTCGCTGTCGCCGGAAATGCTTTGGTTGGGATTCACTCAAAAGGTGAGCATGGGCGCTTTCGTTCCGCTGACCGCCGGCGATTCGTATGAAAAGGGCGCCTTCGACCCCAAGGGCGAATTCCTTCCCCGTTATGCCAGCCGCCGTGCTCGATTGCAAAGCCACGCGAACGAAACCGGCACGGTGCGCATCCGTCCGGATCAATGGACGAAGCATTATTAATGCGGCAGCGCCAAATTAATGCGACGGTGCCAAATCGCGACAATTGGCAATCAGGGCGGGACAGCGGCCTTCCTGTGCTTCCCGGCTGGAATCCCCAGCTTTCCCGGTTCCATTTTTTGGGCGACTTGACGCTGCCGTATTACTTTGCCTGGCATGGTTCCGCGGCAATGGAGGATCGCGGCTCCCGCACGCTGAACGGTATTGCTTGCGGCCGGTCGATCGTGTTCCGGGCGCTCATGCCGACGTTGGATCGCCCCGCGCCGACGATGTTGGGACGCGGCGGTGCCTCTCGCCTTATGCGACTCGCCGAAACACTCCTCAGAGGGCGTGTTGCATTCTCGCGACATGTTGACGCGACACGTTTCCTCACGGGCAACGCGACGAACGGTTTCGGCGTCGAGGGGCCGGCCTTCCTCTGGGTGCGGTGATCTCCTCCGGTAGGGTAGGACGCGGCGGCAGTTGAGCTTGCGAATCCCGCGGGCGACGGCGGCTGTCAAGCGTTGCTTTTCCAAGTTGGGCCACCTGCGCGAGCTCGGCTGCCGGAATTTTCGGCATGGGCGGAAGAACTGTCGGTCGGTTGCGCGGCTCTGCCGACGGCTTTTCAGACGGTGCCCGGCTCAGTCGTGCCGGCCGAGCGCAGACGGTGCGCTGGCGTCGCCCGGCCGCCAATGGCCGGGGCGGCCAAGTGCTGATTGCCGCCGCAAATCGGCACGCAGTATGCAGATGCAGGGAAGTGCGGCGGTCGCCGATTCGCTTTGACCTCAATCGGGTGCGAGCGACGGCGGCTTTTTGTGAGAGTGCATCGAAAGATCATCCGACGGAAAGGAAGCAGCCATGAAGAAGCGAGGCGTCAAAATGATCGACCCGGTTTCCGACACGCTTCAAGTCGATTGGATGGTTGTTCCCGCGGACCATTGCCCCGATGAACACTCGGTGGCCCGATTGGTGCAGCGGCATTTCCGTCAGCCGCATGAGCCGTGGGGCGCCAACCGTGCTTACGTTCGAGAGGTGATCGTTCGGCGCACCCGACGGCGGGTGCTTTTGCTCCAGTATTCCGGCTTGGAGCCGTGAATTGTTCGTCCCGCTGAGGTGATCTCGACTTTTCCTCCCGCTGCGAATCCCCCCGTGTTCAGGCACGGATGACTGCGGTATGCTCAAACTCGATTAGGCCGTCGGCATGGTCGCCCTTTGCGCTTTCGCGCGTTCGGCGGTGCAATAGGTGCGCCGGCGCCCCGGCGGCCGATTTGGCGGCGTTGACGGCGGCCGGCGTTTCGGCAGCGGCGTTGGCGCGGGCCGCACGGCAACGATACACTGATTGCGTGCGTTGGTGAGCGGTTCTCTCGCGCCGGAAAGGGGCCGCTTCATGGTGCGCGAATCAGGCATATCGGGCGGAAAGCGGATACTCGGGAGCCGAAGGTGAAGCTGGTCATTGCCATCATTCAGCCGCCGAAGCTCGATGCCGTCCGCGAGGCGTTGGCCAAGGTCGAGGTTCATCGATTGACCATCTGCGATGCCCAAGGCTTCGGCCGGCAGCGGGGACAGAAGGAACTCTTCCGCGGCAACGAGTACCGCACGATCTTGCTCCGCAAAGTGGCTTTGGAGATCGTGGTGAACGACGATTTCCTCGAACGGACGATCCAGGCGATCGTCTCTGCCGCCCGAAGCGGCGCCGAGGGCAACATCGGAGACGGGAAGATCTTTGTCGTTCCGATGGACGATGCGTTCAGCGTCGCCTCGGGGCAAAGCGGGCCGGGCGCGGTCAACTAACACCTCTTCTTGCCGCGGGATGCGGCCGCGGACTTGGGCCCGCTGCTTTCCCCTTCTCCTCTCTTTTCTCACCGAGGTGCCCGGCAGATCCTCCGCCGACAAATGGGGGCTTCGGATCGGGAGCGACCGCTCGGTCGCATCGGTGGGGATTTGTTTGACGCAGGGTGGATGGGCCTTATGAACGTCTTTTGTAGTAACGCCTTATGGTGCCTGTTCGGCGTCGGCGGGCGTTTCCTCGGCCTTCGAGCGGTCTGGTTCGAACTCGGGCCGAGCCATCGTGGCGAAGCGCGTCGGACAACGCAGTTCGTTCTTCCGTGTGCGGCCTGCGTTTCGAGAATGAGGGGGCTTGGTCTGGCTTCTTGTCGGCTTGCTCAAGTTGTGTGTGTTGTCGATGTTCCCTATCTTCTCTTTTCGGAAGCAGTGCCGTCATTTCCCGAACTTCCGCTGCAATCGAAAAAACCTGCAAGTTCGTCACAGATTCACACGATAAATAGAGCTAACCAAGACCGAGAGGCTGCGCCGCTGGGTATCGGCTGAAATTCCGATGGGAAGTCGAGCCCAACTCGGTGACGGGGAAGATTGCTGACCAATGGGGATAGAAGCGAGGGACGTATGTCGCACAAGATCAGACGAGGAGCGTTGGGCGCGTTGTCGCTGCTGATGCTGGCGTGCGCCGCCGGTTGCACGACCTCTTGGAATGGGCCGAGCTTGGGGATGTTCAACTATCCCATTCCCGTTTCGCCGTATTTCCAAAAGGAAGCAGAAGACAATTTCATCGACGAAGAGCGATACAAGCGGGTGCCGATTCTCGGGCCGATCACGCCCGGAACCCCGCATCAGGCGCTCGATCCGCCGTCGGAAGACGAGATCATGCGGGCGTTGGAGCGTGCGCGAATGGTGCAGGGCGGCCTGCCGCTGTTGCACGAGGTGCAGCGGAAAAACGTGCGGATCGTGGTCGAGCCGATCGCCGACTACGTTGATCCGCCGCGGGTGATGCCGCTGGTCGGTCCGGTGCAAGTGCATCACGCCCATTACAAGTGCATCGTGTACTTCACGGAAGTCACGCGCGTCGGCTGGCCGGTGCCGTACACGACCGTGGACGAAGATTGCCAAGAGGTCATCTACATCGACCACGACCACCTGCACATGGTGGGCAATGTCGATCCGGGTCCGGGGTCGCCGTACTAAATCAATTGCGAATGCGGCCCGGTGGGCATTGTCCCCGGCTCGTCCGCACCGTGTCTGCAGGGTTCATTCCGCTTGAAGGCGAAACGGATCGAGGCGGCGCGGGCCGCGGCGCCGAGCCGAACGTCGGTCGCTGTCGGCCGGAGTGCTTCGTCGCAAATCGATTCGACATTCGACAGTCTCGTTGGTCAGCAAGCACACACTGCGCCCGTTCTTCCGGTCGCGGTGTGTGCGTTTTTGTCGGGATGTTCGCAAGGAAATCCGCGACTCGCGCCGGTTGGTTCGTTTCTCTGCCGATGGCTCATTCGTTGATTTCGCGGCACTGGTTCTTCCGGCAGGGTCGGCAGCACCAAGACCGTTCGCGGGAGAAAGGGCCGAAGCGGCATCGATCTTCCATTGCCGCGGCCGAGCCCAACGGTGTACGATAAACCGTGTCGGGTCGGCTCTGGATCAACGGGCGTTTGGTGCGAAAATGAGTGCGATTCCGGCGGAGCTCTGCCGCTGCTCGGATGTTCGTGCCATGCGTTGGATTTGGCTGTTGACGGTGTTGAGCGTTTCGCTTTTCGGCGCAAGGGCTGCTTGGGGCGATGCGGCCGACGACGACTTCGCCGTGGCAACCGGCCACTATGCCCAGCAACGATGGAAGCTGGCCGGCGAGGCGCTGGCGGAGTTTATCGCCAAGCATCCCAACGACGATCGGCGGCATCAGGCGAGATTCCTTTTGGCGGAAAGCCTGGTGCAATTGGGGCGATTCGATCAGGCCGGCCCGCTGTTCGATCAGTATCTCAAAGACGATCCGCACGGGCGATACGTGGCGGCGGCGACCTTTCGTTCCGGCGAAATCGCATTCTTGGCCGGCGATTATGGCCGCGCGGCAGAGCGGCTCGAACAGTTCTGCAAGCTTTATCCCGACGATCGGTACGGCGCCTATGCCTTGCCTTACTTGGGCGAGACGGCCTTGGCTCGCGCTGATCCGGCCGCCGCTGCCGCCCGGTTCGAACAGGCGCTACAGAAGTTTCCCGATGGCCCGATGCAGGACGAGTGCCGTTTGGGATTGGGCCGCGCGCTGGCCGCGCTGGGACGAGCGGAAGAAGCCGAGCGATATTTGACGGCCCTGGCGGGCAAAGCGAACAGCCCCTTGGCCGACGATGCGCAATTCCACTTGGGGGCGATGTACTACGCGGCGGGTCGGTACGAACAGGCGGCCGAGGCGCTGGGGGCGTTCGCTTCTCGCTGGACCGACAGTCCGTTGCGGTCGCGCGCCCTGTTGGGGCGGGGATGGGCGCTTTACAAGGCGCGGCGCTGGGGCGAGGCCCGTCGATTGTTCGAGTCGTTGGGCGAAGACGCGGCCGTTGGTTTGGAGGCGCACTACTGGGCGGCGATGACGCACCGCGAAGAGAACGACCTAGCCCGCGCGGCGGAACGGCTGGCGGTTGTTGTCGCCGCGGCCGAACAGGCGGGCAGCCCCTTGGCCGACGAAGCCCGGGTTCAGACGGGCGACGTACTGTTGAGGCTGGGACGGACGGTCGAGGCGGAGAAGTACTTCGAGCCGATTGTTCGCCGCGGGCCGCAGGGTGGGCGGTGGTTCGATTCGGCGTTGTTGGGGTTGCTGCGTGCGGCGGTCGAGGCGGGGCGGCATGACGCAGCCGATGCGTTGTATGCCGATTTCCAGCGTCAATGCGCCGAGAGCGAATTAGCCGGCAGCGCGGCCCGTTGGCGCGCCAAATCGCTGCTGGCGAGAAAGCAGTTCGAGGCCGCCGAAGCCCTGCTTCGGCCGTTGGTTGCAGGCGCCCAATCAGCGGACGAAGACCGCTATCTTTACGCTGTTGCGCTCGATGGGTTGCAGCGTCGCGAGGAGGCCTTACGATGGGTTGCGCCCTTGGTCGAATCGGCCGACGGGCGATTGAAGGCCGATGCCCAATTGTTGCAGGGCTCGCTGCTCGTCGCCACGGGGCGCTATGCGGAAGCGGTTGCACCGCTCGAAGGCTTCGTGGCCACCAACCCGAAGGGTGATGCGGCGCTGAAAGCCTTGGGCGGGCTGGCCGTGTCGCTGGCACGTTCTGGACGGATGGATCGGGCGAAAGAGCTTTACGGCCGGTTGACGAACGAGTTTGCCGAGCATCCGCTTCTGCCCGCGGTGATCGAGCAGTTGGCCGAGGCGGCCTACGCGGCGCGCGACACGGAGTTCTCGTCGCAGCTTTTTGCGCGGCTCCGCGATGCGGGACGCAAGGTTCCCGAAAGCGGCGCAGCGGCGCCTCCGCTTGTCGGTACAGGCGAAGCGCGAGCCCGGGTGCTTTCCGGGCTGGCGTGGAGTCAATTCAAGGCCGGCCGCTACAACGAGGCGGAACAGACCTTCGACCAGATTCTTCGGCTCGACCCGCCTCCGTCCGCGGCCGAGGCGGCCGAGGCGGCGTTGATGCGGGGCTATGCCTTGCAAGAGCTCGAGCGGTTCGAGGCGGCCCTGGCGATGTTCGACACGGTCGTGGAGAAGTACGCCGACTCGCAGCAACATGCTGATGCGTTGTACGCCGCTGCTCGCCTGCGCGACCGGCTCGATCAAGATGTTCAGGCGGTGGAACTCTACGAGAAACTGGCCACGCTCTACCCTCGCTACGGGCAAATCGATCGCGTGTTCTATCACTGGGCGTGGGCCTTGCGCGAACTGAAGCGCCCGGCCGACGCCGATCAGCTATTCGAGCGGCTTCGCAAGGAGCATCCGAAGAGCCCGTTGATCAACGATGTTCGCTACCGGCTCGCACAGCGTGCTGTGGAAAGCGGCGATTATGCCCGGGCGAAAGAACTGCTCAAGGAGCTGACCGACGCCCAGCCTGAGGAAAAGCTGCGAAATACCGCCGACTTGTTGCGGGCACAAGTGGCGGTGGCCGAAGCCGATTGGCCGGCGGCTCAAGCGATCTTCCAGTCGCTGGCGCAGCGGATCGAGGGGGCGGATCGAATGTGGGTCGAGTTCTGGTGGGCGGAGTCGCACTATCGGCAAGATCAGATCGATCAGGCCGAGCGGGTGTTGGCCTCGCTGGCCTCGCGCGTAGATAAGAAGGAAGCTTGGTTTGCGATGGTGCCGCTGCGGCGGGCACAAATCCTCGTGCAGCGCGGGCGATGGGCCGAGGCGCGGGCCATGGCCGAGTCGGTGGCGAAGGAGTTTCCCGAGTTCGAGCTTCAGTACGAGGCCGATTTCATTATCGGCCGCTGTTTGCACGCCGAAGCGCGGCTTGACGACGCCCGAGTTGCGTTCGCTCGCGTGACGGCCTCGCCCCGCGGGGCGAAGACGGAAACGGCGGCCAAGGCCCAATGGTGGATCGGCGAGACGTACTTTCATCAGAAGAATTACGAGGCCGCCTTGCGCGAGTACCTTCGCTTGGAAATCCTCTACGATTTTCCCGAGTGGCGTGCCGCCGCGCTGCTTCAGGCGGGAAAGTGTCAGATGCAGCTCGGCGCGACGACGGAAGCGGTCGCACTCTTCGAGCGATTGTTGAAGAACTATCCGGAAAGCCGAGTGGCCGCCGAGGCGAAAGAGACGCTGGCGAAATTGTCCGCTTCGTCGCCGAAACGGTGAACACGCCGCAATGGCGCGCCCGCCCGGGCGGCCGAAATGGCCGCGAATCTCGAAAGCCGGTCAGCCTTGCGGGTTGGGGCGACCGATTCGGCTCTTCGTTGGGCCGCTTGCGACGGCCGTCAAACCCGATCGGTCTCGCACGGCCGCATTCGTTCGCCATCGGTTTTTCTGACGGCGGTTGTCGAATGTCGAAACGTCGAAACGGGTGTATTCCCGTTTTTGTGGGCCTAAGCCGCGCATTGCTTCTGGTTTCCGCCAGCAGCGATTAGAATGGACGGGGTGTACCGCGGTGCGAACGCTCGGCAGTAATGCGATGCGGTCGGGGCGAAGAAGTCGCAACGCGGAAAGAGTGAAAGACTCGCAGTCGGATGAAGTTGTTTCGTTTGAGCGTGATTCTGCCGTCGTGTTGTGCCGCGGCCGGCCTGGTGGCGATTGTCGCTTGGCTTCAGGTAGGGCCGCTCGTGCCGGTCGAGGCCCGGGTGCCTGGACTCGATGGCGCGCCGCCCGTCGAATCGGTGTCGGGTGCGTTGGTTCGGCCGACGCCGGGCGAACCGCGTGTCGGCCCCGGGCGGCCCGGCGATTCGAGCGGCATTTGGCCGTGGTTCCGCGGCGCGGGACGCGACGGGATCGTTCCCTCCGTGGCGATCGATCGGCGATGGAAAGGAAGCCGTCCCGAGTTGCTTTGGCAGGTGCCGGTGGCCGAGGGCTATGCGGCGCCGGCGGTGGCCCGAGGCCGCGTGTTTCTGCTCGACTACGACGTGGCGGAAAAGGCCGACGTGATGCGCTGCCTGTCGCTCGACGATGGGCGCGAGATTTGGCGGAACGGCTATGCCGTAGAGATTGCGCCGAACCACGGGATCACTCGCACGGTGCCGGCGCTGGTCGGCGATTTGGTGATTTCGTTCGGGCCGAAATACCATGTGGTTGCCTGGGAGGCGGCTACCGGCCGAGCGCGGTGGATGATTGATTTGGTGGCGGATCACGGGGCGACGGTGCCCGATTGGTACGCCGGCCAATGCCCGCTTTACGACGAGCAGTTGGACCAATTGGTGTTGGCCCCCGGCGGGCCGTCGCTGTTGTTGGCCGTCGATCCGCGAACCGGGGCCGTCCGCTGGAAGAGTGAAAATCCGCAACGCTGGCTTTCGACGCATACATCGGTGGTCATCACCGAGATCGAGGGGCGGCGGGCGTATGTTTATTCGGCCTCGGGCGGCGTGGCGTTGGTGGCGGCCGATACGGGCGAGTTGCTTTGCCAAACGACCGCCTGGCGCGTGCCCACGGCGGCCTGCGCCTCGCCGGTGCCGCTGGGCGATGGGCGCGTTTTTTGCTCCGGCGGCTACGACTCGGGGGCGGTCATGCTCCGCTTCGCGCGGCAGGGCGATCGCTACGTTTGCGAAACGCTGTTTCGTTTGAAGCCGAGACAGTTCAGTTCGGAACAGCAAACGCCCATCTATTTTCAAGGCCATCTGTTCGGCGTTCGGCAGTTCGACAAGCGGTTGGTGTGCCTCGACACCGAGGGCAACGAGCGGTGGAACAGCGGGCGAGAGAAGTTCGGCGCGGCGCCCTACCTGATTGCCGACGGCGTGCTGCTGGCGTTGAACGATCGGGGCAAGCTGACGCTTGTGCCGGCCACGCCGGACGGCCCATTCCAGCCGATAGCCGAGGCCGAACTGTTCGAAGACGGCGTCGATGCCTGGGGGCCGATGGCGTTGGTCGATGGCCGGTTGCTCGTCCGCGACTTCACTCGATTGCAGTGTTTGCGGATCGGCAAATCGACCGTCGGCAACCAGTGATCTGCCAGTGCTCTGCCGGCAATAAGTGCAGGTCGCTGTGTTGGGGCATTTGTTGGTTGATGCGAGCGGCAGTCGCGACCGATCGGGAAATCCTGTGAACCGGCCGAGACCGAGTGGATAGACATCGAGCCGAATCGCGTCGAGTTGAACGGCCCGCACAAGACTGAGCCGAAGCGACCGGAGAAGACGTTTTGCTGGGGGCCTGAGGATAGCGGATTGGTGAGGGAGAATCATCGGTGCCGGAATCTCGACCTTCGATCTCGTGGGCGGTCTTGCTGATCGTGGCGCTTGGGGTGTTCGCCGCGGCGTGGGCGGTGTTTCGCGTCGATCCCTGGGGCGAGGGCCGCACGGTCGAGCCGATTCCGCCGATCGACGAATCGTTGATCGGCTATTCCGAGTCGGCGCAGTGGCCGACGGGCTTGCAGCGGCCGACGTCGTTGGCGGTCGATCCGGAGGGGCGGGTATTCGTCGGCGGAGATCGAAAGGTTATCGTTCTCGGGTTCGATGGAAAATCGGCGGGAGCTTCCATCGAACTGAGCGGCGATCCGTATTGCCTCGCCTGGGCCGATCAACGGCACAGCGAGCCGAACCGTTTGTACGTCGGTTTGCAAGATCGGGTCGAGGTGCGATCGCCCGACGGCCGATTGCTGGCCGCCTGGAACCCACCCGGTGCGAACGCCCGATTCACATCGATTGCCGTTGGCGAAGAAGATGTGTTCGTTGCCGACTCGGGCAACCGAGTTGTGTGGCGCTACGAGCCATCGTCGGGCGTGGTGCGGGGCGAGATCGGGCGCGGCGATCCTCAACGGAAAATCCTCGGCTTCGTGATCACCGATCTCAATCACTTCGATATTGCCGTTGGGGCCGATGGGCTCCTCTACGTGGTCAATCCGCGGCTCTTGCGAGTCGAGGCGTTTACGAGCGAGGGCGAGTTTCGCTCGTCGTGGGGCAGCGGCTCGACTGACTTGGCCGGTTTCTGCGGGTGCTGCAATCCGACCGATCTGGTCGCGCTGCCCGACGGTCGATTCCTGACCGCCGAGAAGGGCTTGACTCGGGTGAAGCTCTACAGCGGCCAGGGGCGGCTGGAAACGGTGGTGGCCGGCCCGCAACACCTCGCCAAAACGCCCGCCGACTTGGCCGTGCTCCCCGACGGAAGGGTGCTCGTGCTTGATGCCGCCGGTCGAACGGTGCGCGTATTTGTGGCACGCGACCGGCGAAATACGCTAAACTGAAAGCATTCGTTGCTCGCGGTTCGCGGCGACAGTGGGCGAGGTTCTCAACCGACCCTGTCTGCCTCGCGGCGCGAGACGCGAAACGGGCACCCAAGCCGGGACTAGATCGGGATCGGTTCCCCAAGAAGAACACTGGTGACAAGCGCAATGAGACGATCGCAAGACGATCCGGTTGATCGGTCGCCCACTGACGAGGCCGATCGCCGCGCGTGGTTGCGCGGCGTTTCGCGGTGGGCGGTCGTCGGCGCGCTGGCGTTGTGGGGTGGGCTGATGACCGGCCGGCGTCAGTGGTGCGGGCGCAATTGTTCGGAGCCGACGGCCTGCGGCGGGTGCCCGTTGAACGGCCAATGCCGACAGTCGCAGAGAGAATCGCCGTCGGCTGGGCCGTCGCGTCGGGCGATGTGATCGAGGGAGTTGACGGATCGATGACGCAACAACTTTGGGATCGACGCCGTTTCGTGGCCGTCGGGGCCCGTGTCGCCGGCGCGCTGGGAGTCGGGGCGGCAACCGCCGCATGGGCCTTCGCCCGCGGCCGCCCGCAGCGCGAGGTGTGGCAGATCGATCCCGATGCCTGCATGGCGTGCGGCAACTGCCAAACGCATTGCGTGTTGGACATTTCGGCCGTCAAAGCGGTGAATTGTTTCGCCCGCTGCGGCTATTGCGATGAATGCACGGGTTACTTTCCAACCGAGCCGCACCAAAAGGAAACCGGAGCGGAGAACCACCTGTGCCCGGTCGATGCGATCATCCGCCGGTTCATCGAGGCGAAGGCAGGCACTCGCTACTTCGAATACACGATTGACGAAAATAGGTGCATTGGTTGCGGAAAGTGCGTACTCGGTTGCCGGTTGATGAACGGTTCGCTGTATTTGCAGGTGCGGCACGACCGCTGCCTCAACTGCAACGAGTGCGCCATCGCGGTGGCCTGCCCGAAACAAGCCTTCCGTCGCGTGCCTGCCGACCGTCCGAATTTGCTGCCGCACGTCTGCGCCGAGGCCGAGGCGGCCCTGGCGGCCAAGCGGCGGCGATAATCGCGCCCAGCGGATTGAGCCTGTGAGCGGCAATGGTTTATTCTTGGGCGATGCGCATCGTTGCGTTTTGCTTTCTGCCGGAGCAACGGTTTCTTGCCGAACAGGATTGGTGCATGGTGTCGATGGGGGGCGAGACTTCGGATGCACGGGCAATAAACAGTACGAATCGCCGGGGCCGGCCAACCGGCAACTTGGTAGTTTTATGCGGTTGACGTTTGTCGAACGTTGCACTGGGCGCTTTTCCGCTGCTGCGATTGTTTCGGTGGTTGCGGCGGCGGTTCTTGCGGCGACTCTTTGCCCGTTGGGCGAGGTTTGCGGCGCGGAGATTCCGCTGCCCGACTTCACCAGCTATGAAGTGCCCGACACGCAGCACCCGCCGGCGGGCCAGCCGTGGCGCGAAGCGATCGATGTGCTCCTGCTGGCGGCGGCGATCGGCGCGGCATCGTACGCGGCACTGGTGCGGCGTTCTCGAGCATGGCTGTTGGGGGTGACGATTGCATCGCTCGTTTGGTTCGGCTTCGTGCGGCAAGGGTGCGTTTGTTCCATCGGGGCGATTCAGAACGTCGTGCTCTCGCTGGTCGATGCCAACTATTTGCTGCCCTGGTCGGTGGCGGCTTTCTTCGCGTTGCCGTTGATTTCAACGTTGTTTTTCGGCCGGACGTTCTGCGCCGCCGTTTGCCCGTTGGGCGCCATTCAAGAGCTGGCGGCGGTTCGCGCGACGCGGGTTCCCCGCTGGCTCGACCATTCGTTGGGATTGCTGGCGTTCGTTTATTTGGGTTGGGCGGTGGCGGCGGCAGCGGCGGGCGGAGTGATGCTCATCTGCCGCTACGATCCGTTCGTCGGATTCTTTCGCCTGAGCGGCAGTGCTGCGATGTTGGTGTTCGGCGGGGCGTTGTTGTTGATCGGGGTGTTCGTCGCCCGGCCCTACTGCCGCTTCCTCTGCCCCTTGGGGGCGATTTTAGGCCTTCTTTCGCGGGTGTCGTACCGCCACTTGCGGATTCCGCCGAATGAGTGCATTCGTTGCCGATTGTGCGAGGACGTTTGCCCGTACAACGCCATCGAACCGCCGGCCGGCGCGCCCGACGCGGCGGAGCGCACCCGGGCACGGCGACGCCTGCTGGCGGCGTTGGCTGCGCTGCCGGTGTTGATCGTTGTCGGGGCGGCCGTCGGCTGGCTGATGCGCGATGCGATGGCGGCGCTGCATCCGCGGGTCCGCTTGGCCGAACGCATTTTCCGCGAAGACGCCGGCGAGCCCATCGTGCCGACCGACGCGACGAACGGTTTTCGGGCCTCAGGCGAAAGCGACGCATCGCTTTATGCCGATGCCGAGCGACTCAGGCAGCGGTTCGCGTGGGCGTCGGCAGGCTTCGGCGGCTGGGTGGGCCTGGTGTTTGCCGTGAAGATGATTGCACTGTGCATGCGGCCGCGCCGCGACGAATTCGAACCCGATCGACGCGGTTGCGTATCGTGCGGGCGATGCTTCTGGTATTGTCCGAAAGAGCAGGTCCGTTTGGGCTTGATCGACGAAAGCGAATTGCCGCCGACCGAGCCGCCGCCGCGCTGATCGCCGATGGGGCTAACGCCGATCGGGTGATTGGCGTTGGAGCGGGCTCCACGGTTCAGGGCGAGCGTTGATTGAGAACGATGGATCATTGATTCGAGCGTACTATGACCGATTCGGAAAATCGTTTCGAAGCAACTGAAGAACGCTATCAAGCCGCCGTGCGCACGGCCGTGGTGGCTGGTGCGTTCACCTTGGTGGTTGGCGCGCTGATGCTCTACGATTTCGCCCGTCGCGGCGAAAAGCATCCGATGGAAACCACGGCCTACAAGGCCGCCATATTGGCAGCGCGGGAACAGCCCGACAATGCGGCCGTGCTCGAACAGGTCCGCCTTTTGGATGAGCGATTGCGGCAAGAGTACTTTCGGCAGCGGGCCTTTAGCGCAATCGGCGCGGTGCTCTTGGCTGTCGGCGCGGCGGTGTGCGCGGCAGCCGCCAAGACAGCCTCGGTGTTGCGCCGCGCGCTTCCGTTGCCGCAGGCGGGGGCCGGCGGCGACCTGGTGGGTCGGCAGGCGCAAGCGGCGCGGTGGAGCGTCGGTGCGATGGGACTGTTTTTGTTGGGGGTGATTGTCGGCATCGGACTGGGGGTGTCGTCGCCGTTGCCGCGGCACGTTGGCGACGATTCACCGCTGGCGCAGGCCAACCAAGCCGACCGACGCGGAGACAATGACCGAGCTGCCTCCGACCGCCCCGGCGATCGCCCCCCCGGCGGTGCCGCGACCGATGGCGCAGCGCCCGGCAATGGCCCGCCGAACAGCCGTCCGATATCGAACGGCGCGCCGCGGTCCGGCGATTCGTCGGGCCGTGTCGGGGCAACGACCGATGGCAACGGCGCGCCGAAGCCGGCAGATCAGCCGGCGACGTCCGTCGAGAAAGAGGAGTTCTCCTCGGAAGCATACCTGGCAGCTTGGCCGCGATTTCGCGGGCCGGAAGGAACTGGGATCGCTCGGGCGGCGATTCGTGCGACGGCCTTCGACGGGGCGAAGGGCAGCGGTGTTGTTTGGAAGACGCCGGTACCGCTCTCGGGCAATAGCTCGGCCGTTGTTTGGGGAAAGCGGGTATTCGTCACCGGCGCGACGGAAACGAAGCGCGAAGTGTATTGCTTTGATGCCGACGACGGCCGGCTGCTTTGGAGCCAAGCGGTCGAGGCGGCCTCGGGCACTCCGCCGAAGGTGCTCGATGCCACCGGCTATGCGGCACCGACGGCCGCGGCAGATGGCTATCGCGTCTATGCGATCTTTGCCGATGGGAGTTTGGCTGCCTTCACCCTCGACGGCCGGCCGGTGTGGCAGAAGCAGTTGGGAGTGCCGGAGAACTCGTACGGTCATGCCGCCTCGCTGCTCACCGTCGGGCCGCTGTTGATCGTGCCGTTCGATCAAGGGCACAAAGCGGGCGAAGCGAAATCGCGGTTGTTGGCAATGGATTCTCGCAGCGGTGAGATCGTTTGGGAGGCCAAACGCGAGGTGCCTAACTCTTGGACCACGCCGCTGGCGGCGCAGATTGCCGGGCGGATGCAGTTGATCACTGCGGCCGACCCGTGGGCGATCAGCTACAACCCGCAAGACGGTCACGAGCTTTGGCGGGCGAAGGTGCTCCGTCAAGATGTCGGCCCGTCGCCGACGTTTTTCGCCGACCGAGTGTACACCGTAAGCGAATTCCCCGCACTCACGGCGATCAAGGCCGACGGCGAAGGCGACCTGACGCGCGACAAGGAAACCTCGAAGAAGTATGTCCTCTGGAAAGGCGAAGACAACCTGCCCGACACGGCCAGTCCCTTGGCCGTCGAACGTTGGGTGTTCATCGTTTCCTCGAACGGCATTCTCACCTGTTACGATGCGAACTCGGGCGAGATGTTGTGGGATAAGGAGTTCGAAGACTCGGCCTTTTCGGCCTCGCCCGCATGGGCGGACGAAAAGCTGTTTTTGATCGACACCACGGGCCGCGCCTGGTGGATCGAGCCGAGCGACACGGAAGGGAAGATCGTCGTCGAGTGTTCGTTGGGCGAAGGATGCGTCAGCAGCCCGGCCTGGCAACCGGGACGGATCTACCTGCGCGGCAAGAAACACCTGTTTTGTTTGCGGGCCGAATGATGGCGGAGTTGGACCTTAGCTATGTCGATCAGGTGGTCGAGCGCTTGGGGCGAAAGCCCGAAGCGGTGATCGGCATTTTGCAGGCGCTTCAGCGACAATACCACTATTTGCCGCGGGCGGCGCTCGATCGGGTGTGCGAGCAAACGGAGATCACGCCGGCGGACATCACCGGCGTGGCCACGTTCTACAACCAATTTCGCTTGAAACCGGTTGGCGAGCATATCATTTCCGTCTGCCACGGAACGGCATGTCATGTGAAAGGAGCGGGGCTCGTTCAGGCCGCGTTCGAGCGGGAATTGCGGCTGGCGCCCGGCGAAGACACCGATTCGCTGGGCCGCTTCACGATCGAAAAAGTGGCCTGCTTGGGCTGTTGCACGTTGGCGCCGGTGGTGCAGATCGACGGCCGCACCTTCGGCCGGGTGGCTCCAGCGCAGGTGGGCGATGTGTTGGCCGAGTTTCTCAGCCATCGCGGCAATGGGAAGTCGCCGGCGCGGGAGAGCGGGGCGTCGGCCGCCACCGAGGCCGAGGGCGAGGTGCGCGTCGGATTGGGGTCGTGCTGCGTGGCTCAGGGAAGCGGCAAGGTTCACGAGGCCATCGAGCAGGCGCTGCGCGAGGGCGGCGTGGCCGCGGGGGTCAAACGGGTCGGCTGTGTGGGGATGTGCCACCAAACGCCGTTGGTCGAGCTGATGCTGCCCGATGGGGGGAACAAATTGTTCACCAGGGTGAGCCCCGAAGACGCCGGCGAGATCGTGCTCGATCATTTTCGTCCGCGCGGCTGGTGGCGGCGCACGTCGCGGGCGGTGGTCCGCTGGCTCGACCGCTGGGCCAATGGCGGCGGCGCGTCGGATTGCCGCTGCCTGGGAGTCGATCGCCGTGACCCGGTGATTTGCGCGTTCCTCGGACCGCAGTTGCATCTGGCCACAGAGCACGGGGGCCGAATCGATCCGTTGGATCTCGACGAGTACCTGCGGCACGATGGCTTCGCCGCGCTGCGAAAGGTATTAGAGCAGTGGTCGCCGCCGCGCATCGTTGAGGAAATCAAGCAGAGCGGTTTGCGCGGCCGAGGCGGGGCAGGTTTCCCCACCGGGCTGAAATGGGAACGCGTCCGACAGGCCGCCGGCGAGCCGAAGTACGTCGTGTGCAACGGCGATGAGGGCGACCCTGGGGCGTTCATGGACCGGATGCTGCTCGAGTCGTTTCCGTATCGGATTATCGAGGGGATGGCGATTGCCGCTTTGGCCGTCGGCGCGCACGAGGCGATATTCTACATCCGCGCGGAGTACCCGTTGGCCGTGGAACGCATCAACGCCGCGCTGGCCCGCTGCACCGAGCGCGGCCTGTTGGGCGAAGGGGTGTTGGGCAGTCCGTATTCGCTGCGATTTCGGGTGCAAGAGGGGGCCGGCGCGTTCGTCTGCGGCGAAGAGACGGCTCTTCTGGCCTCGATCGAAGGCCGTCGCGGGATGCCGCGGCTGCGGCCGCCGTTTCCGGCCGAATGCGGTTTGTGGGGGAAGCCCACGTTGGTCAACAACGTCGAAACCTACGCCCTGGTTCCTTGGATCATCCGCAACGGCGCCGAGGCGTTCGCACGCTTGGGCACCGACAAGAGCAAAGGCACCAAGGTGTTCGCCTTGGCCGGCAAGGTGCGCCGCGGCGGCTTGATCGAGGTGCCGATGGGCATTAGCCTGCGGCAGATCGTCGAAGAGATCGGCGGCGGGGTGCCCGGCGGACGGTCGCTCAAAGCGGTGCAGGTGGGCGGACCTTCGGGCGGTTGCGTTCCGGCTGAACTGGCCGATACGCCCGTCGATTTCGAATCCCTCACGCGCGTCGGGGCGATTATGGGCTCCGGCGGGCTGGTAGTGCTCGACGATGCCGACTGCATGGTCGATATCGCCCGCTACTTCCTGCGGTTCACGCAAGATCAGTCGTGCGGCAAATGCACCTTCTGCCGCGTCGGCACGCGGCGGATGCTCGACATTTTAGATCGCATTTGCGAAGGCCACGGCCGCGACGACGATTTGCAGCAGCTCGAACGGCTGGCCGTCGAAGTGCAACAGGGCAGCATTTGCGGCCTGGGACGCACGGCCCCCAACCCGGTGCTTTCCACCCTGCGCTACTTCCGCAATGAATACGAAGAGCATTTGGCCGGGCGGTGTCCGGCGGGTCGGTGTAAAGCGCTCATCCACTATCGCATTACCGATCGGTGCATCGGCTGCACCCTATGCGCGCAGCAATGCCCGACGCAGGCGATTCCCATGACTCCCTACGCGAAACATGCCGTGATCGACGAGCGTTGCACGCGGTGCGACACCTGCCGGCAGGTGTGCCCCGAGAAGGCAGTGATTGTCGAGTAGCACACGGCCGGCCGATAGGCCGCTGCGCTTCGGCCGAGGAATACGACGGACCATGCCGCAACTGACGATCGACAACACGACCGTAACCGTTCCCGAAGGGGCGACGGTGCTCGATGCCGCGCGGGCGGCGGGAATCGACATCCCCACGCTTTGTCATCTTCAGGGAGTGCGCCCGCTCACGTCATGCTTGGTGTGTTTGGTGCGCGATCGTTCCACCGGACGGGTCGTTCCCTCGTGCGGCACGCCGGCGGTCGAGGGCGCCCGCTACGAAAGCGAAACGGCCGAGGTTCATGCCATGCGCCGCTCGGCGCTGGAGCTGCTGCTGAGCGAGCATGTGGGCGACTGCCTGGCCCCGTGCTTCTTCGCCTGTCCGGCGCGGATGGATATCCCCCTGATGTTGCGACAGATTGCCGCGGGCCAGTTGCGCGCGGCCATTGCCACGATCAAACGCGACATCGCCTTGCCGGCCGTGCTGGGCCGCATTTGCCCGGCCCCGTGCGAGCGGGCGTGTCGTCGCGGCAATGTTGATGCGGCCGTGGCCATCTGCCGGCTGAAACGCTTTGCGGCCGACGCCGATTTGGATTCGGGCGATCCATATCTGCCCCCGCGCGCGGCTCCCAGCGGCAAGCGGGTGGCGGTCGTCGGCGGGGGGCCCAGCGGGCTGGCGGCCGCATACTACTTGGCTGCCAAGGGCCACGTGGCGACGATCTACGAACGCGAAGATCGGCTCGGCGGGCGACTATGGCGCGAAACCACCCCGCATGAGCTGCCCCGCGACGTGCTCGAGCGGGAAATCGCATCGCTGCTGGCCGCGGGAATCGAAGCCGTCTGCCGTCGCGCGATCGATCCGGCCGGTGGATGCGATCGGCTTTTGGCCGATCATGATGCCGTGCTGTTGTGCTGCGGCGCCGTCTCGGCCGACGAGGCGGCTCGATGGGGAATCGCCCACTCGGGCCGCGGGCTGGAGGTCGCCGCGAAGGGGTTCCAAACCGCCCGGCCGGCGGTCTTTGCCGCCGGTTGTGCGGTGCGGGGCAGGGCGATGGTCGTGCGCAGCACGGCCGACGGCAAAGAGGCCGCTGAGAGCATCGATCAATTCCTTCGCGGCGAGACGCCTGCGGGCCCAGGCGAACCGTTCAATTGCCGCATCGGAAAAATGGCCGCCGACGAACTGACACAACTGGCCGCCGGATCCGCTCGATTGCCACGTGCGGAACCCGACGATCCGACGATCGGCTATGCGGCAAGCGAGGCCGCGGCCCAGGCCGCGCGTTGCCTGCACTGCGATTGCCGCAAACAAGACGATTGCCGACTACGCAAATACGCGGCCCAGTACGGTGCGTCGCTGCGGCGCTTTGCAGCCGAGCGCAAGCCGTTCGCGCAAGACCTGCGGCATGCCGAGGTGGTGTACGAACCCGGCAAGTGCATTCAATGCGGACTGTGCATCGAGATCGCGCGGGCGGCCGGCGAACCGCTGGGGTTGACCTTCGTCGGGCGCGGGTTCGACGTGCGCGTGTCGGCCCCATTGGGGCGCGAAATCAACGATGCCTTGCAGCGGGCGGCCGCGGCCTGTGTGGCGGCTTGCCCCACCGCGGCCCTGGCCTGGAAGCACGATGGCGGGCCGAGTCGTCGCGGCGCGCAATAACGGTTGGGCGTTCAGTGCTGGCGACGGTCGGCGCCCGATGGCGGTTCGAGAACCGTCGCCGGCGATCAGCGGATCGATGCCTTTTGCACAGGCCCCCGTCGGCGGCGAGCCGATCTCCTCCTGGGCCGAGCGGGCCGCATCATGGTATGATGGCGGCCGTTGCCGCTGATGTCGCTTTGAAAGGTAGAAATGCACCATGCCCTCGGACGATTGGTCGTTGATCGAAAGCGGTCCGCCGGTGGATTATCAGATCTTCCGTCTGCGCCGCGATCGTTATCGCCTGAAACCGGCCGACGCCCAGCGCGATTTCATCGTGTTGGACACGCCCGACTGGGTGAATGTCGTCCCCTTGACCGGCGAAGGCAACGTGGTGTTGATCCGCCAGTTTCGGCACGGCGTGCGCGAGACGGTGATCGAGATTCCCGGCGGCATGATCGACCCGGGCGAGGAACCGGCGGCGGCCGCGCTAAGGGAATTGGGCGAAGAAACCGGCTACGCGGCCGAGCGGATTCGGCCGCTGGCCGCTGTGTGGTCGAACCCGGCGATCATGAACAATCGCTGCCATCTCTTTCTGGCTGAGGGCTGCCGCTTGGTCGCGCCGCCCCGATTCGATTCGTTCGAGCAGATCGAAGTGTTCGAGGCCTCGCGGCGAGAAGTAACGGAAATGGTCGCCTCGGGACGCATCGCGCACAGCATGGTCGTCGCCGCGTTGGCGTTCGCCGGGTTGGTGCGGCCGTCGGCGGGGGCAATGCAATCGGGGTGAGCCGGTTCGGCCCGATCTGATGCCGCGCACGTCGTGAAATGATGTCTCTCTTGCCGGAGAAGAGCGGTCGTTTCAGCGCGCGAGGATTATCGCACGCGATCGCCCGCCGAGGCTGCTGGGAATACGCAAATGGCAATAAGCGTTGACTGTTGTGCGAAGGGATGCGCCGTCAGATGAAGAACAACGTTTCGGTCCTATCTGCAACGCCAGCCGACAGGTCGCCGCAACGTGCGGCCGAAGGCACGCCTGAGAGACGCCGCGTGCCGGAAGAGCGCCGGCTGAAGTTCCTCTACTTCGACTTGGGCCAGGTGCTGGTTCGCTTCGACCACGGCCGACTGGTGCGCCAGTTGGCGGTCGTGGCCGGCGCGCCCGAGGCCCTGGTTCGGCAGATATTGTTTGACGAGGGGATGCAGGAACTCCTCGAACTGGGCCGAATGACGACCGAGCAGTTCTACGCCGAGTTCCGCCGGCGCACGGGCACTAGGGCGACCGAGGCGGAACTGCGCCGCGCGGCTACCGAGTTCTTCTGGCCCAATCACGAGATTCTGCCGCTATTGGTGCAATTGCGGCAGCGCCGTTATCCAATGGGCATCTTGTCGAACACCTGCGAATTGCATTGGGAGTATTGCTATCGGCGATTCGCCTATGTGGCCGAACTATTCGACCTCGCGGTGCTCAGCTTTCGCGTCGGGGCGATGAAGCCCGATCGGAGAATCTTCGAGGCCGCGGCGAAAGCAGCGGGCTGCGCGCCCGACGAGCTTTTCTTCACGGACGACATTGCCGCCAATCAACTCGGGGCGGCCGCGGCGGGCATCGATGCCGTGGTTTATCGCGGCGCCGGCGATTTGATCGGCCAACTGCGCCGCCGCGGGCTGGTCGTCGGCTGAAAAGGTCCGCGCAATTGCGCAAGCGGCCGCGGGCAAAACCAAACGGCCGCTTGCGCATTGTGTCTGTTGAGACCGCTTTACGATTTCTGCGGTTCTATTCAGAAGATGTAGCGGTTGACGACGTTTTCGAACAGCTCTTGCCGGCCCGAGGTGTTCGGCGTGATATCGCCTTTGGCGAGCATGTACTGTTCGAGGGTCTTGAAATTGTGCTTGCCTTGTTCGATCTCGGCGCCGATGCCGGAATCCCACGAGGCGTAGCGTTGTTGGACCATGCGGGCCAATTCGCCGTCGGCGCGGATCTTCGCGGCGATCTTCAACCCCATCGCGAAGGTGTCCATGCCGCCGATATGGGCGTGGAACAAGTCGATCGGCTCGAAGCTCTCGCGGCGGACCTTGGCGTCGAAGTTCACCCCGCCGGGGGCCAGGCCGCCGTACTTGAGGAAGGCCAGCATGATCTTCGTCGTCATGTAAACGTCGGTGGGGAACTGGTCGGTGTCCCAGCCGAGCAGCAGGTCGCCGGTGTTGGCGTCCACCGAGCCGAGGAAGCCCTGCATCCCGGCGTATTCCAGCTCGTGTTCGACGGTGTGGCCCGCCAACGTGGCGTGGTTGGTTTCGATGTTCAGTTTGACGTACTTTTCCAGGCCGTTGGCGCGGAGGAAGTTGATGCAGGCGGCCGCGTCGAAATCGTACTGGTGCTTGGTGGGTTCCTTCGGCTTCGGCTCGAAGTAGAACTGGCCGGTGAAGCCGATCTCTTTGGCGTACTCGACGGCCATGTGCATGAAGCGGGCCAGATGATCGAGCTCGCGCTTCATGTCGGTGTTCCACAGCGTTTGATATCCCTCGCGGCCGCCCCAGAACACGTAGCCCGATCCGCCGAGTTCTTTGGTTACTTCCAATGCCTTTTTCACCTGGGCGGCGGCAAAGGCGAAGGCGTCGGCATTGCAACTGGTGGCGGCGCCGTGAACGTAGCGCGGATTGCTGAACAAGTTGGCCGTGCCCCAAAGCAGTTTGATGCCGGTGCGTTCCGACTCGCTCTTGATTACCTTGACGACTGCATCGAGATTCTTGTTCGATTCGGCCAGCGTGGCGCCCTCGGGCGCCACGTCGCGATCATGGAAGCAAAAGAACGGCGTGCCCAGCTTCTCCATGAATTCGAAGGCCACCCGCACGCGATTGACCGCGTTTTCGACGGAATCACCGGCCCCTTCCCAAGGACGGATCATCGTCCCCGGACCGAACGGGTCGGCGCCGGTGCCGCGCATCGTGTGCCAGTAGGCAACGCTGAACCGCAACTGGTCTTTCATCGTCTTGCCTTCGACCAGTTCGTTCTCGTTGTAGTGGCGGAAGGCCAGCGGATTCTTCGAATCGGGACCTTCGTACTTGATCTTCGAGATTTCCGGAAACGCGGCCATGAATGTCGCTCCCTCGTACTTGGAAAAACGGTTACCGCCGAATCGATTTCGACGTTCTGTTTCGCTGCTAATGAATCACGATCTGCTGCGTTCAACCAACGGCGACAGCCCCCGACGGCCTTCAGAAGAACAATAGCCGAATTGCGCCGAAGCGGCCGTCGTCGCACACCGCGGCGCTCCGATGCGCGGGGCGCTGCACGCAATGCGCACCGGGAACGAATAGTCTGCCGCGCCGCGCGGCGACACGCAAGGGGCGCGGCCGGGTTACGGTCGCCAGCGGGGCCGCCCGGCCGACGGGCGGTGCTCTCGTCGTGGTGTTTCGACCGGAGGCGTGGCGAAGCCATTCTCCGTGGTCCGCCCGGCCCGAATCGTTGTTCAGCCCTCCGACTCCCTTTGCCGGCCTGCGACCTGTTTGCCGGTTCGCGGGGCATCTGCCGAGCCGATCAGGGCGCGGCGGCGGGCAGCTTGCGGATGACGATCTCTTTGTACCATGCCTCGCCCGGCGGTCCGCCATGGATTTGCAGGCCGATCAGGCCCTTTTGCGGGATCGTCTCGTCGGTTTCGGTGTAATCGACGGTCGGTTGCCCGTTGATCCACAACTGAATTTGCCGACCGCGGCAAACGATGCGATAGTCGTTCCACTGGCCGGCCTTGATCAGCTTGGCTTGTTCTTCGGGCTTGGGACCGGCGAGCACCTTCTTCCGCCGCGATTCGTCGTAGAGGCAGCCCCAGTAGGTTTGGCCCAGGTCGGCCTGATAGCCGATCATCTCGTGATGATTGGGGATGCGCTGGCTGCGGATTTGGATGCCGGCATTGGTCTTTTCGCCCAGCAGTTTGAACTTCAGCCGCAACTCGAAATCGCCGTACTCTTCGGTCGTGGTCAGAAATTCATTGCGCGGGATCGGCTTGTCGAGGCTGCCGCCGACGATCGCCCCATCTTCGATGCGAAACGTCTTCTGATCGCCTTGCCAGCCGTCGAACGACTTGCCGTCGAACAAGGGGCGAAAGCCGTCGGCGTCGGCCGCGCCTTGCACCACGGCGGCGGGCGCTGCCGATGCGGTTTCGGCCCCGCTCCCGACGATCGCGCATGAGACACCGATTGCGAGAGAAAACCAAAGGGCGACAGCGGGCACGCAACGTCGATCTCGAAAGCGATTCATTTCGAAGGTCCTTTCTCGAGAGTCTTGCTCGGATCACTCAGCCGTCGGCACTGCTGAATCGCGTGGGGCCGAAGGGTCGCAAATCGGCAACCGATCCGATACTGACGACGGGCTCTATTTTACGACCGGTCTTGCAGCCGAAGCAACCGCTGCGACAATGAGAACCGCGTCGGCGCGACGATCGCTGCTCGAACGATCGACCAGCGGCCGTGATTCCGTCGCCGGCGATGCGTGTTCTGATATTGACAAACTGTTTCCGAATGTCTCCGCAGAACAAAGAGGAACGCCTTGATCGATCGTCACCGAAGCAATCGAGCCGCCCGATCGCCCTCGGCCCGCGGAGACCGGCCTATCGTTGATCGGCCGTGTTGCGTTGCGGTTTTGAGCGTTTGCAGAACTCTGCTCATGCGCCTGCTCGGCCAAGCCGCGGCATTTGCGTGTGCGGCGGTGTGGTGCGCCGGGGGAACGGCCGCCTTGGATGCGGTTGCTGGGCGCGGCTTGGGTGGGGTGATCGCCCCTACGGCTGTGTGTGCGGCGGAGCCGGATCGCCGACCGCCCGAGGAATCAGTTGGAAGCGGCTATTTCGGAATCCAAGTGGTCGATGCCGAGACGGGCAGGGGGGTGCCGCTGGTCGAGTTGCGCACGGTCAACCACGCAAGCTACTGGACCGACAGCGCCGGCTGGGCGGCGGTCAACGAGCCTGACTTGACCGGCCGGGAGGTGTTCTTCCATGTTGGCGGGCCGGGCTACGAGCATCCGGCCGACGGCTTCGGGTATCGCGGCGTGCGGTTGAAGGTCGAGCCGGGCCGCACGGCGACGGTCAAGGTACGCCGCACGAATATCGCCGAGCGGCTCTATCGCATTACCGGGCATGGCATCTACCGCGACAGCCTGCTGTTGGGCCGGCCCGTGCCTGCTTCGGCGCTGAAGCGGCGCGGCGGGGTGATGGGGCAAGACTCGGTTCAGGCCGTGCCCTATCGCGGGCGGCTTTTTTGGCTGTGGGGAGACACCAGCTTGCCCGACTATCCGCTGGGCAACTTTCAAACCACCGCGGCCTTTTCCCCGCTGCCCGGCGATGGAGGGTTTTCGCCCCAAGAGGGAATCCCGCTGGACTACCTGCTTGATGAGAAACGCCCAGATCGCGTCCGCGCGATGTGCCCCTGGAACGAGCCGGGGATGATTTGGCTGTTCGGGCTGCTGACGATCGACGATCCACAGCGACGGGAAACGCTGGTGGCCCACTATTCGCGGCAGAAAAGCCTGGCCGAACGGGCCGAACACGGTCTGGCCCGCTTCGATGATGCCACCGGGCGGTTCGTCAAGCTGGCCGTGTTCGATGCCGGTAATCGGTGGCGGCACCCGCGCGGCAATGCCGTTCGCGTGCGCGAGGCGGACGGCGAGTACTTCTATTTCATCGAGCAATGGGCCTCGACGCGCGTGCCCGCCCGATGGGAGGCGCTGCTCGATCCGGATCAGTACGAAGCCTTCCGCTACGACCCTGCCGCGGCGGAGTACCGCTGGCAGAAGGCGGAGCCGCCGTTTGCGCCTGAAGACGAACGCCGTCTGTTGGCCGAGGGGAAGATGAGTCGCGAAAAAGCGAGACTACTGCTCCGCGATTCGGCCGGCGGCCGCACGATCGTCCCGCATCGCGCGTCGATCCAATGGAATGCTTATCGCAAACGATGGATCATGATCTTTACGCAATTCGGCGATAAACAAGCGGAGTCGTTCCTTGGCGAAGTGTGGTACTCCGAGGCCGAACAGATCACCGGCCCTTGGAACGCGGCCGTGAAGATCGCCAGCCATCCGAAATACTCGTTCTACAACCCGCGGCAGCACGTGTTTTTCGACGAGGCGGGCGGGCGAGTGGTTTACTTCGAAGGGACCTATACGGAGATGTTTTCGGGCAATCCCGTCGCTACGCCCCGCTACGACTACAACCAACTGCTCTACCGGCTTGATTTAAGCGATCCGCGGCTTCGTGCGGCCCAAGCCCAGGCTGCAACTCGCTGAGGCGGCTGCTCAATCGATCAGCCAGCCGACAATCTCGGCCAAGCCGTCATCGTCGTGGGCGGGCGCCACGCGGTCGGCGGCTTGCTTGACCGCCTCGACGGCATTGCCCATCGCCACGCCCAGACCCGCCCCGCGGATCATCGGCAAATCGTTCACGTCGTCGCCCACGGCGCAGATCTCTTCGTCGCCGAAGCCGTACGTTCGAGCGACGCGCCGCACGGCCGACCACTTTGTTACCCCCGCCGGCGCGATCTCGCAAAAGTATCCCCGATAGCGAGGACTGCGGAGTACGTGCAACGAAAGCTGGCCCGGCAACGCGGCGGCCAGGGCGGCCTCCAATGCGAGCATTTGGTGTTTTGTGCCCAGCGCGAAGGCGGCAAAGGCGTCGGGCGGGCGCTCGAAGAAGTCGTCTAGGATGCGGCCTTCGCCGGGATTGAGTTGAAGATACTCTTCGGTTTCGGGATTCAGCCCACCCGGCGGCGGTTGATAGAAATCGAAACCCAAGGCGTAGGTGTCGGCGCAAACCAGCGGGTAATGTCCCAGTTCCGCGATCAGCCGCAGCGTGCGGCTCAACGTGGACGGCGCGAACTGCGCGCGGAACACGGTACGGTGATCGCGGGGCGTTTTTACCAATGCGCCGCTCGCGGTGATCAATGGGGTATCGATCCCCAGCGGCTCGACCAGCGGCACGGTGCGGCTGTAGCGGCGTCCGGTGGCCAGAACAACGCGAATGCCCGCCGCAACCGCAGAACGCAAGGCGTCGGCCGTGGCTGCCGATACCTCGTCGCGGCTGTTGACCAGCGTGCCGTCGATGTCGAGAGCCAAGATACGGAAGCGGGGCATCGGCGATCACACCTTCATGGCTTGAACGACTCGGGGGAGCCGGGCCAAGTCCATTACCGTTTCGCCCAACGCCCACCGCGGCGACGAAAAAACGGCGGTTACCGCCTGATGGATCATCGGGCTGATTTCCACGAGCAGCCAGCCGCCAGCGCGCAATCGCTCGACCGCCTCGGCCGCCAATCGCTCGATCACCTCGGTGCCCCGCGGACCGGCCAGCAGCGCGTTTCGCGGTTCGTGCAGCCGCACGTCGGCCGGCAATCGTTCGTACTCCGCTTCGCTCACATAAGGGGGATTGGAAACGATGAAATCGAACGGCTCGTCGGCCGGCACATCGGCCAGCAGGTCGCTTTGAAGGAACCGGATGCGATCGGCTACCCCATGGCGCTGCGCGTTGGCAGCAGCGACGGCGAGGGCCTCGCGGCTGATGTCGCAGGCGACCACGCGGCTGCCGGGGAGATATCGGGCGGCGCAAACGGCCAGCACCCCGCTGCCCGTGCCCACGTCGGCCACCAGCGGCGAGGGAAGCGAAGCCGCCTGGGCTCGGTCGCGCAGCGCCACCACCAAGAACTCCGTTTCCGGCCGCGGGATCAGCACGGCGTCGCTCACCGCGAAATCGAGCGAGAAGAACTCGCGATGGCCGATGAGGTAGGCCACCGGCCGGCCCTGCGCCCGTTGACGGACGAACTCGCGGAACCGCTGACGGACCGCCTCGCCCGGCACTTCGTCGAAACGGGTATACAGCTCGATCCGCTTGCAGCCGACCGCCTCGGCCAAGAGCACTTCGGCATCGAGCCGCGGGGAATCCACCTGGTGGCGGCGGAGGTAGTCCGTCGTCCATTGAAGCAAACGACCGATCGACCACGCTTCTTCCGCGGCAGACATTGGCTCAAGGCTTCTCAAGCGTAAACGACAAGGCCGAGCGGCGAAACGCCGATCGGGGAAATGGGCATTCTACGTCGAAACGGCTCCGATTTCTCCAGGGGGCGAGCCGATCGATGTCGGTACCGCCGCCATAGGGCCTGCGGCCGCAGATAGTCCATGTGCCGGGAAAACGCGGCCCGGCGAGGCATTTCGTGTTGCCGGGTTAGTTGTCGCCGGCCCCGAACGCGGCGCGAAGTTCCTGCCGCTCGTATTCGAGCAGGCCGTCGATCACCGGCTGCAAGTCGCCTTGCATGATCGAATCGAGCTTGTACAGCGTTAGGTTGATTCGATGATCGGTCACGCGGTTCTGGGGGAAGTTGTACGTGCGAATTTTCTCACTTCGATCGCCGCTGCCGATCTTGCTTTTGCGCTCTTGGGCGCGGCGTGCCAACTCGGCGGCCCGCTTTTGCTCGTAGATTCGCGTTTTCAGCACGCGCAGCGCCTTGGCCAGGTTCTTGTGTTGGCTTTTTTCATCCTGACACTGAACGACGATGCCCGTTTCGAAGTGCGTCAAGCGGACGGCCGACTGGGTCTTGTTGACGTGCTGACCGCCCGGTCCGCTGGCCGAAAACTTATCGACGCGATAGTCTTCGGGCCGCAGATCGATCTCGACGTCTTCCGGCTCGGCCAATACCGCCACGGTGGCCGCCGAGGTATGAACACGCCCCTTGGCCTCGGTTTCGGGCACGCGCTGCACTCGATGCCCCCCGCTTTCGTATTGCAACGCGCGGAATGAACCCTCGCCCTCGATGCCCAACGTCACTTCTTTGAACCCGCCCAGATCGGACGGGCTGAGATTGAGTACCTCGACCTTCCAGCCACGGCTCTCGGCGTAGCGGCGGTACATTTCGTAGAGATCGCGGGCGAACAGCGCGGCCTCTTCGCCGCCTGTGCCCGCACGGATTTCCAAAATGCACCGCGTTCGCGCGGCATCCTCGCCGCCGACGGTCAACTCGAGCAGATCATCCCACAGTGCCTCTCGCTCGGCCTTCAGTTGGGGCAGCTCGGCCTCGGCCAATTCGGCCAGTTCCGGATCATCGCCTTCGATCATCGCCGCGGCTTCGGCGATCTGTGCGTTGAGCTGTTTGAACCGGCGATACTTGACCGCCAACTTCGCCAACGCGCCGTGCTCGCGGGCGACCGCGGAAAATCGCTGTGAATCGGCCTGAACCGCGGGATCGAGAAGCGACCGCTCCAGCTCCTCGAAGCGACGAAGAGATTCTTCGAGTTTCGCACGCATGGCGGTCCGGTCCGTCGGTCGTCGTCAGCCGCAGCCGACCCGAGAATACGCTCACTCCGAGGCGGCGGGCGCTTCGGCCTCTTCGGTCTTCCTCTTGCCCCGCTGGAGGCTCGTGTAGCCGCTGCCGGCGAATTTCCGTTGGAACTTTTCGATGCGGCCGGCCGTATCGACGTATTTCAGCTTGCCCGTGTAGAACGGATGACAGGCGGAACAGATATCGACTTTAAGCTCGGCGACCGTGCTGCGGGTGACGAAGCTATTGCCGCAGCCGCAAGTGACCTTCGTAACGACGTATTTGGGGTGGATGTCCGGCTTCATGGTCAGGGTTCCGCTACAGTCGAAAAACCGAAACCACAAAGTCTAACAACTTTACAGACATCCGACAAGGGCCGGTCGTGCCAGACGCGATGCGCCGATGCACCGATACGTGAGGCTGGAGCTTGAACGGCACCCCTCTGGTAGAGGGTGACTCAATTCGGATTTTGGAAGCCGCAACGGCGGGATTGGATGTCATTGCCGTTTCTGCATGTCTCGGTTGTCGGGGGGTGCTTGGGTATGCGAGGTGGCTTTGGGCGTCTGGGGTGTGTTGGGTGAATGGGTTGGTTGGGATGTGTCCTTTCCGCTATTCACTGCATCGAACGATCTCATTAGAATCTCGCGGCCGAAAACCGGCAGCTTTTGACGATTAGGAAGAATATCCTGCCTGATCTCGCCGATAAGCGATAGGCAGTGATCTCGGTTGGGGGCTGCTCTGGAAACCCAAACCTTGGGGTTGGGGCGACTCTGGGCGGCCGAAGGACGGAACGATGAGTCAGGCGATCGAACCTATTCGCGCAACCGAGCCTCCGGGCCGTTGGCTCCGTCCGTTGGTTGACGGCGTCAGCGTGTTGGGCGCGCGGATGATTGCCGCGCTGGTGGCGGTGGGCGATTTCACCGTCTTTTGCTTGCGAACGATCGGTTGGTTGTTCACGCGATTGCCCCGCCGCGAGACGCTGTTGCCGGCCTGCTACCAGATCGGGGTGCTCAGCCTGCCGGTGGTTGCTCTGACGGGGACGTTTATCGGCATGGTTTTGGTGGTGCAAAGCTACGTGCAATTCCGGCAGCTTAATTTGGAAACCCGTTTGGGCGCGGTCATCAACATGTCGATTGTCCGCGAGTTGGGGCCGGTGTTGGCCGCCACGATGCTGGCCGGCCGAGTCGGCAGCGCCATGGCGGCCGAGCTGGGCACCATGCGCGTTACCGAGCAGATCGACGCGCTGACAAGCATGGGCGCCAATCCGATTTACTACTTGGTCGTGCCGCGGTTTCTCGGTTGCTTGCTGCTGATTCCGGCGCTGACGATCATGGCCGACTTCATGGGCGTGGCCGGCGCGTACTTCTACGCTACTTGGCTCTTGCCGATCGACAGCCATTTCTACTTGGAGAACTCGCGCCGCTTCGTCGGCGCGTTCGACCTTTTTGCGGGCGTGTTCAAGAGCTTGTTCTTCGGGGCGGCGCTTTCGCTGATCGGATGCCACCGCGGCTTTAATTGCGACCCGGGGGCCGAGGGCGTGGGCAAGGCGGCAACCAGTGCTTTCGTTTACTCGTTCGTAGCGATCTTGTTGCTCGACTTGATCCTGGCCATCCTGCTCGATGCGGTGTACTACACGATTTGGCCCGAGGCACCGAAGATCCTGTAGATTGCCGGCGAAAAAGGGGCGACGGGCGACGACGCATGGAACGCGCCAAGGTGAGAACACTAGTACACGTGCGATGAACGGCAAGCGAAGCGAAACGAAAACGCCGTTGGCCGCGCATCTGCGGGATCCGTTGAGCCCGTTGGTGCGCCTGGTCGGCGTGGAAGTTGTTTTCGGCCGCCAGCAGGTGCTTCGGGGGCTCAATTTGGAAGTGGCCCGCGGCGAAACCCTCGCGATCATCGGCGAAAGCGGCTGCGGCAAGACGGTGTTGTTGAAGACGATCATCGGCTTGGTACGCCCTGCGCAGGGGCAGGTGTACTTCGACGATCGAAACTTGGCGTTGATGAGCGAGCGGGAACTGACGCGGCAGCGGGTGCGGTTCGGCTTCTTGTTTCAGCAGGCCGCGCTGTTCGACAGCATGACGGTTGCGCAGAACGTCGCCTTTCCGCTTCGGCAACATACGCAGAAGTCGAGCGAGGAGATTCGCGAAATCGTGCTGGCCCGACTGGCCGAGGTCGGACTGCCGGAATCCGTGCTGGAAAAAAAGCCCGCCGAGTTGTCGGGCGGAATGCGGAAACGGGTGGGCTTGGCCCGCGCGCTGGCCTTGGAGCCCGAACTGATGCTCTACGACGAGCCCACGACGGGGCTGGATCCGATTATGAGCGATGTGATCAACGAACTGATCGTCAGCACGCGGCAGCGTCATCCGGTTACGAGCATTGTGGTAACGCACGACATGCGCACCGCACAGAAGGTGGCCGACCGAGTGGTGATGCTCTATCCGGTGCCGCGTTTGGCCGAGGGAGAGGATCAGATCATTTTTGACGGGCCGCCGGAGACGATCGAGCGGGTGATGGATTCGCGGGTGACGCAATTCGTGCGCGGCGAGGCCCGCGAGCGACTGATGGAATTGCGGCAACAGACGGCGGGAGGTCAGTCATGGACGAACGAGTAATGCAATTCCGCGTCGGGTTCGTCGTGGCCGCGTCGCTGTTGGTGACGGCGATTTTGGTGATCATGTTTGCCGAGCCCAAGAAGCTTCTCCAGGGGTCGTACCCGTTGTATATCTCGTTCGATCAAGCCCCCGGCGTGCTTCCCGATACGCCGGTGCGCAAAAGCGGGATTCGCATTGGGCGCGTCGTGAGCGTCGAGTTCGCCAAGGATGCCGATGGGCGTCAAGACACCCGCGTGCTGGTTACCGTGGCGATCGACAACGACAAGATGGTTTATCAGGACGAAGTTTGTCAACTGCAAACCAATCTGTTGGGCGATGCCGTACTCGAGTTCGTTCGCGATACGCGGCCGAACAGAAGCACCGCGCGGCTTGAACCCGGCTCGAAGATCAACGGAACGTTCCAGCTCGATCCGGCACGGGTGCTGGGCAACATGCAAGAGGGGTTGCAACAATCGATCTACGAGGTAACCGAGACGGCCCGACAGTTGCAAACAGTGGGCAAGTCGCTGAACGTCACGTTGGAGAACGTCAACGTGATTCTCCAGGAGAACCGCGGAGGGATCAAGGCCGCCATCGATCAGGCCGAGGTGGCGTTGAAGTCCGTTTCCGACGCCGCCAACGTGGCCAATCAGTTGTTCGGGGATCCGGAAACGCAGCAGATCATTCGCGATCAGATTCGCCGCGTGCCGGCATTGGTGGACGACGTGCAGAAGACGCTGCGCAACCTCGATCAGGGCGTGCGCGTCATTACGGAAACGGCCCAAGACGTAAAGCGCGTAACCGGCGCGTTGGGCAGCGAGGAATCGATTGCCCACGTTAAAATGGCCATCGAACGGTTGGGCACGACGACTGCCGAATTGGAGGCCTTCGCCAAGGCCGTCAACAACTCGGACGGCACCCTGAGCCGCTTGGTGCATGACCCCGAGTTGTATCGATCGCTGAACCGGGCGGCCCAAAATGTGGAGCGTCTGACCAAAGAGCTTCGGCCGATTCTCGACGACGCGCGGGTTCTCACCGACAAGGTGTCGCGCCACCCGGGCGTGATCGTCCGCGACGCGATTCGTCCCGGCCCGGGCATCAAGTAGCCGGGTTTCTCGCGAGGGGTGTTTCCGCGAGCCGGCGCGTCGGCTAAGATCGACGCTGTGCGCCGGCCGTGTGTGCCGCACGGGGACGCGGCAGCGCCGTCACTCCCCCTCGTTCAAGCAAGGACGATCCCATGGACCGAGTGCTGATCATCGTCGGCGATGCGACGGAAACGGTCGATACGCTTTATCCTTACTATCGGCTGATCGAGGCGGGGTTTCAGCCCGTCGTCGCCGCGCCGGAAAAACGCCGCTATCAGATGGTGATGCACGAGGTGAAGCCCGGCTGGACCATCACCAAAGAGTGGGAAGGCTACACGATCGAGGCCGATGTCGCCTTCCGCGATGTCCGCCCGGAGGAGTACGCGGGCATTCTTTTTTCGGGCGGCCGCGCGCCCGAGTACATCCGCTACGATGAAGACTTGGTGCGGATCACGCGGCACTTCTTCGAAACCGACAAGCCGATCGCCTGCGTGTGCCACGGCGTGGAGATTCCCGCCTATGCCGGCTGCGTGAAAGGCCGCCGGATGGCCACCGTGGCGAAATGCCGCTTCGATTTGGAGGTGTGCGGCGGCATCTACGTGAACGAACCTTGCGTGATCGACCGCAACCTGGTGAGCGGCCGCACGTATCACGACAACGGCCATTACGTCGGGCCGTGGATCCGAATGCTCGAACAACGCCGCGGGCAGTAGCGGGCCGCAATCGGGCTGCCTTCGGACCGTATCCATCGCGGTTCACGCTGAGTGGGGGCCTTGCCCGGCGGAAAAGTACAGGGGCGGAATGGCGGCAAGACGCGAACGCGGGACAACACGATCTGCGTGCGGAAAGCGACGGTCTTCTCCCGCGAGAAAGCCCCCCTCTCAAGTCTTGCAAGGTCCGGAAACGACGGTTCTGGGCTGAGCGGCAAAAAATCATCGTTCGGATTCTGGCGGAATCCGTTTGGTTTACATTAGAATCATGGGAGCGGCGTCTGCCTTTGCCAAAGGGGGCTGAGGATCGAGTCGCCGACCTGCGGCGTGTCGGGCTGCGCGTTTTCTTGCACTTCATCACTAATCCCGCCTGTTCCTGTTTTGCGAGGGGAGTCAGACCATGGCCGATCTATCCCGGCGTCGTTTCTTGGAAGATTCATTGTTGGCGGCTGCCGCCTTGGCGGTCGGGCCGGCGAGCGCGGCGATCGCGGGCGAAGCCAAAGCGGTTGGGCCGAACGAGAAGCTGAGCATTGCTCTCTTGGGGGTGAACGGCCGCGGCCGCGAGCTGATGCGTTGGTTCACTCGAAAAGACACCGTGTTCAGCTATATCATCGATCCCGACGAAGAGATCGGCCGTCAAGTAGCCGATTCGCTCTCGGAGAAGCAAGGCTCGAAGGTGAAGTTCGAACGCGATCTGCGCAAGGCGTTCGACGATAAGAGCGTGGATTTGGTCGTCGTGGCCACTCCGAATCACTGGCATTCGTTGGCGGCGATCTGGGCAATGCAGGCCGGCAAAGACGTGTACGTGGAGAAGCCGGTCAGCCACAACGTCAGCGAAGGACGCCGCTGTGTGGAGACGGCGCGCAAGTACAACCGCATTTGCCAAACGGGCACGCAATGCCGCTCGATGGGCGGAACGATCGAGGCGATCAAGTTCGTCCAGTCGGGCCAGATCGGCAAGGTGGACTTTGCCCGCGGGCTCTGCTACAAGCGCCGCAAATCGATCGGGCCGAAGGGCATCTACAATGTGCCCGCCTCGGTCGATTACAACCTGTGGCAGGGACCGGCCGCCGAGCGCCCGTTGACCCGTCCGCGTTTCCATTACGACTGGCACTGGCAGTACCACTGGGGCAACGGCGATATGGGCAACCAAGGCCCGCACCAAATGGATATTTGCCGTTGGGGCCTGGGTATTACATCTCTAAGCGAGAAGGTGATCAGCTACGGCGGTCGGTTGGGTTATGAAGACGCCGGCGATGCGGCGAACACCCAAGTGGCTATTCATACGATCGGCGACAAGACGATCGTCTTCGAGGTGCGTGGACTTGAGACGCCGCCGCTGCTGGGCGCGTCGGTCGGTGTGATCTTCTACGGAACCGATGGCTACGTGGTGCTCACCAGCTACGAGGGCGGTGCGGCCTTCGACAAGAAGGGCAACAAGATCAAAACGTTCAAGGCCGGCGGCGATCACGCGGGCAATTTCATCGCAGCCGTCCGCAGCCGCAAGCATACCGATCTGAACGCCGACATCCTCGAAGGGCATCTGTCGGCCGGCTTGGCCCACACCGGAACGATCTCGTACCGGTTGGGCGCGCCGATGCCGCTGGCAGAGATCAAGAAGCAGTTGGCGGCCGTGAAGTGCCACGACAATTGCCTGGAGACGCTCGACCGGACGATCGAGCACTTGAAGGCGAACAACGTCGATGCCGACAAGACGCAAATGGCGTTGGGCCCGATGCTCACGATGAATCCGACGACGGAAACCTTCGTGGGCAACAATGCGGCCAACGAAATGCTGACGCGCGAATACCGCAAGCCGTTCGTAGTGCCGCCGGCCGGCGGCGTGTGATCGGTCGGCTGCGGCCAATACACGTGTGCCGCAGCGAAGACTCATTTCGCTTTGCCCATTCGGACTCGGGCGGCTGCTCGGTCCGAATGGGCGACTTCTGTGTTTGGCAGCCTCCGCGCGTGTCCGCGTTCGCTCGGCGGTGTGGCAGGCTCGGCCCAGGCAGTACGCGGCCGGTTGCGATGGATCAGCTCGGTTTTTCCATTCTGTATCACAACGGCCCGTGCTTGGTGGTCAATAAGCCGTCGGGGGTGCTCACCCAGGCGCCGCCGGGGATCGACAGTCTCGAAGCCCGCATCCGCGCATGGGTCGCGGCTTCCGACCCGAAGCCCTTTCCACCTTATCTCGGAGTGCCGCACCGGTTGGATCGGCCGGCCTCGGGCGCCATGGTGTTCGCGCTGAGCGCGCGGGCGGCACGCAAGATCTCGAAACAATTCGAACGGCGTCAGGTCCGCAAGCTCTATTGGGCGTTGGTTGCGGGGCGTGTCGAACCCGAGGTCGGCGTTTGGCTCGACTACATTCGCAAAGTGCCGGGCGAACCGCGGGCCGAGATCGTCGAAAAGGATCACCCCGAGGGACGCACGGCGATTCTCAACTACCGGAAGCTCGGCGAGTGGGATGACGCGAGTTGGCTCGAGATTGAATTGCAAACAGGGCGAACGCACCAAATCCGCGTGCAGGCCGCCCATCGCGGCCATCCGATTTTGGGCGATGCTTTCTACGGTTCCGATCGGTCGTTCGGCCCTGCGTGCGATGATCCTCGATCGGCGGCGATCGCGCTGCATGCGCGCCGGCTGGAACTAACCGATCCGACCAGTCGCGAGCCGTTGGCAGTGACCGCCCCGCTGCCCGACTATTGGCCCGCCCCGCCCGGCGCGATCGACGCTTAAGGGCGAATGGCCCACCCTGACGGCCCGCCCAGACGCTTCGCCCGAACGCTTTACGCGAGAAACCTGCCCAAAAAAGCGCGATCTCCCGCCAGCGGGCGACGCCTACCCTTGCCATTCGCACCGTCTCGTCAAAACGGCCGGCGTGTGGAACAATAGGGGAGCGTTGGGCACGAGCCGCCGTGCCGCAAATCGCCCTTTTCTTCAGACAACTCGGACGACAACGTGAAAATCGTGGAATCGAACATGAACAAGTACGATCCGTTCGGCAGCTTCGAAAAACGGCAAACGGCCATCGGCGAGGTCGGGGGGTATTCTCTCGGACGGTTGGAACAGTTGGGCTTGGTGCGTTTGGCCGAGCTGCCCTATTCGATTCGCATGTTGCTCGAGGCCGTGTTGCGCACGTGCGACGGTTTCGAAGTGACCGAGGACGACGTACGGGCGCTTGCCGCGTGGAAGCCCACGGCCGATCGTCGTCCGGAAATCCCCTTCAAGCCCGCTCGAGTTGTGCTGCAAGACTTTACCGGCGTGCCGGCCGTGGTCGATCTGGCGGCGATGCGCAGCGCGATGGCCCGATTGGGCGGCGATCCGAAGCGGATCAACCCGTTGGTGCCGGTGGACCTGGTGATCGACCATTCGATTCAGGTGGATTTCTTCGGCACGGCCGACGCAATGCAGCGGAACGCCGACTTGGAATTCGAACGGAACCGCGAGCGCTACGAGTTGCTTCGCTGGGCGCAAGAGGCGTTTCAGAATTTCCGCGTGGTGCCGCCGGGCGTGGGGATCATTCATCAGGTGAATCTCGAGTATTTGGCTCAGGGCGTGTTTGTGCGTTCCTCGCCGCTGGGACCGGTGGCCGTGCCCGACACCCTCGTAGGCACCGACAGCCACACGACGATGATCAACGGGCTGGGCGTGGTCGGTTGGGGCGTGGGTGGGATCGAGGCCGAGGTGGTGATGCTCGGCCAACCGCTCTACATGCCGGCGCCCGAGGTGATCGGTTTCGAGCTGGTGGGCAAGCTCCCGGCCGGGGCTACGGCGACCGACTTGGTGTTGACCGTCACGCAGATGCTTCGGGCGGAGGGCGTGGTCGAAAAGTTCGTCGAGTTCTTCGGCTCGGGCGCGGCGGCGATGAGCGTGGCCGATCGGGCTCTGGTGGCCAACATGTCGCCCGAATACGGCGCCACGATGGGCTACTTCCCAATCGACGAACAGACGATCGCCTTCTTGCGGCAGACGGGCCGCGACCCGCGGCACGTCGATTTTGTCGAGCAGTATTGCCGTTGGCAGGGGTTGTTCCGCACGGCCGAGGCCCCCGTGCCCGCCTACACGAAAATATTGCGGCTCGACCTGGCCGATGTCGAACCGAGCCTTGCCGGCCCCAAGCGTCCGCAAGACCGCGTGCCGCTGACGCAAGTCCGCGCTGCGTTTCGCCAATCGCTCACTGCGCCGACGCAGCAACGGGGGTTCGGCCTTTCCGAGTCGGAGTTGAACGCCTCGGCACGCTGCGACGGTGCCGGCGATCGCCCATTGCGCCATGGCGCGGTCGTCATTGCGGCCATCACCAGTTGCACAAACACGAGTAATCCGGCCGTGATGTTGGCCGCCGGGTTGCTCGCCAAGAAAGCGGTTGATCGCGGCCTGCGCGTGCCGGCCTATGTAAAAACCAGCCTTTCGCCCGGCAGCCGCGTGGTTACCGACTACTTGCGCGCCACCGGCTTGGATAAGGCCCTCGAACAACTCGGGTTCCACACGGTCGGCTACGGGTGCATGACATGCATCGGCAACAGCGGGCCGTTGCCCGAGGCGGTGGCCAAGGCCGTCAGCGAACACGGGCTGGTGGCGGCGGCCGTGCTCAGCGGCAACCGGAACTTCGAGGGCCGGATCAATCCGTTGGTCAAGGCCAACTATCTGGCGAGTCCGCCGTTAGTGGTGGCCTATGCCCTTGCGGGCACGGTGGACTTGGATTTGACGACCGAGCCGCTAGGGACCGATCGAGAGGGCCGGCCCGTATTCCTCCGCGACCTGTGGCCCTCGCAGGCCGAGATTTCGGCCCTGATGGCCGAGACGATCCGGCCGGAAACCTATTCGGCTCGCTACGCCGATGTGTTCACGTCGAATCCGCAATGGAACGCGATTGTCACGGGCGACGCCGAGCTGTTCCCCTGGAACGAATCGAGCACCTACGTACAGGAACCGCCGTTCTTGGTCGATCTGTCGCCCGAGCCGCCGCCCGTCCGGCCGGTGCGCGGAGCGCGGGTGCTGCTTGCGTTGGGCGATTCGGTGACGACCGATCATATCTCGCCGGCCGGTTCAATCGCCGCCAGCAGTCCGGCCGGCAAGTATTTGATCGAGCGCGGCGTTCAACCGGCCGACTTCAACAGCTACGGCGCGCGGCGCGGCAACGATCGGGTGATGACGCGAGGCACGTTTGCCAATATCCGCATCCGCAACCGATTGGCGCCGGGCACCGAAGGCGGAGTGACCCGTCACCTGCCGGACGGCGAACTGATGACCGTTTATGACGCGGCGATGCGCTACCGCCGAGAGAATGTGCCGCTGTTGGTGCTGGCCGGCGCCGAATACGGCACGGGAAGCAGCCGCGATTGGGCCGCCAAGGGCACTTATTTGTTGGGCGTGCGGGCGGTGATCGCGTCGAGTTTCGAACGGATTCACCGCAGCAATCTGGTGGGCATGGGCGTGCTGCCGCTGCAATTGCCCGCCGGCGTCACTTGGGAATCGCTCGGACTGACCGGCGAGGAGACGTTCGACATCGACGGACTCGACGAGCGGATGCCGCCGCGGGCCAACCTGAAGATTTCGGCCCGCAATGCGGCCGGCGCGACCATCGAGTTTACGGCCACCGCGCGGATCGATACGCCGGTGGAACTGGAGTATTACCGCCACGGCGGCATCCTTCAGGCCGTGTTGCGGCGATTGATCGCCGGTTGAAACGTCGGCCCGCGTCCGAACGGTTGATGCCGATTCGGCCCGGAACGACCTGATACTGCTCGGCTCGGCGCGAGTAGGCTCGGATTTTCTCAGCCGATTGTCGCCGCGAGGGTTGAACCTCGGCTTCTACTTCGCCGCTGCGTCTTGCGGCAGTTCCTTGATGCGCACGTTGCGGAACCAAACCTTGCTGCCATGGTCTTGCAGGCAGAAGTAGCCCTCGAGCGGCTTGTTCTTGATTTCCTCGACGGTCGTTTGATTTAGGTCGTGCAGCACCTTGCCGTTGAAGACGATGCGCAGCCGCGGCCCGCGACATTCGATTTCCACCGAGTTCCACTGACCGGCGGGCAGCGAAGGATTCTCCGCGGGAGCGACGTATCGATAGAGCGAACCGGTGGAATGCTTGCTGGGGCTCTTGCCGGCATCGTCGAGCAGTTGGATTTCGTAGCTCGCATACGAAGGCCGTGTATTCGCTTTGCCGCCGAACTTGACCGTGCGGATGCCGATACCGCTGTTGCCCTTCGGGGCGATTTTGTACTCGAGACGGACGACGAAATCCTTCAACAGCTTGTCGTAGCGGAGGAAGCCGAAGCCTTTGCCGCGGCAGTGGATTTCGCCGTTTTCCACGGTCCAAATCTCTTGTTCTTTTCCGTCAAACACCGCTTTGGTGCTGCCTTCGACGACCCAGCCGCTCAAATCGCGGCCGTTGAAGATCGGCACGAACCCCGCCTCGCCGTCGGCCTGAGCAGTCGGCGCCGGCGGTGCGGTTTCGGGTTCAGCCGCATAAACCGCTGACCGCGTTCCCGGCAAAGCGAAAAGCGCGAGGCAGAACGGCAACGCGATCCTACGGGTAAGTTGGGCGGCAAAGGCCGTTCGCCCGAAGGCGGGCGTTCGGGCAGGGGCGGAATCAGATCGGCTTCGGATGGAGAGAGACATGTTCAGCAGGCTCCAGTGAACGGCGGGAATCGCAAACGAACGACGAAAAAGCGGACTCGGCTACGGTTCGGGATGAACCCACGGGGCGCGGTAGGCGCGGCGGAGCAGGGCCGTGGCCTCGTCGTCGCCGACGACGGTGCGTTGTTTCGGATCGTACACCAGTGCGCGGCCGAGCTTGGCCGAAAGATTGGCCAGAATGCAACTGGCCGTCGAAATGTGGCCTTCTTCGATGTCGGCGACCGGGCGGCTGCGTTTTGCCACGGCGCTGAGGAA
This sequence comes from uncultured Planctomycetaceae bacterium, assembly GCA_964631235.1. Taxonomy (GTDB): domain Bacteria; phylum Planctomycetota; class Planctomycetia; order Pirellulales; family Thermoguttaceae; genus JARKPK01. The sequence continues at coordinate 43,696 of CAZVZX010000014.1, forward strand.
GTCGATCATGTGCCGCCGCGTGGCCGGGGCTGCGTTCAATTCGATCCGCGGCTCGGTGACGTCCTCGGGATACTGCTCGCGCTCGTAAACGCACTCGAAGTGGATCGGCTTGGCGCTCTTGTCGTGCGGGATGAAGTCGGCCCGCAGCGTGCTGGCCTTGAGCACCCCCTTTTCGCCGTGGATGAACAGGGCCCAGGGATAGTCGGGATCGGTTGGTACGCCCCAGGTGCGATGTTGCCAAACGGCATTGAAGGGCTCGTACTCGAAGACGGCCGTTTGGGTGTCGGAGATGTTCGATTTTCCTTCCTTCTGCACGTAGATGCCGCCGGAGGAACTGACGCGCTTCGGCCAGCCGAGGTTGAGCATCCAACGGACCGTGTCGAGCATGTGGACGCACATATCGCCGACGATACCGTTGCCGTATTCCATGAAGGTCCGCCACCAGCGGAGGTGCGGCATTCCGTCGAAGGGGCGCAGCGGGGCCGGCCCGGTCCACATCTCGTAATCGAAGTAGTCGGGCACAGGCTGTTCCGGCGGATTGCCGTTGGCCCGCATGTGGAAGTAGCAGCACATATCGACATGCCCGATCGCGCCGAGCAAGCCGGCCTCGACGACTTGTTTTTTCGCCTCGATCAGGTGCGGAGTGCTTTTTCGTTGGGTGCCGATCTGAACGACCCGTCCGTGCTTGCGGGCCGCGGCGAGAATCGCCTCGCCCTCGATCACATCGACGCTGATCGGCTTTTGCAGATAAACATCGGCGCCGGCCTCGATGGCCGCAATGGCGTGCAAGGCATGCCAGTGATCGGGCGAGCCGATGAGCACTAAATCAAGGTCTTTCTCGGCGAGCATCTTGCGGTAGTCGCCGTAGCCGCGCGGCCGCTGCTTCGATGCCTGTCGTTGGGACGCAATCTCGATGGCCTCGTCGAGCATCTTTCGATCGGGATCGCAAATCGACACGACTTCAACCGGAGCGACCTGGATCAATCGCCACAAATCGCTCTTGCCGTACCAGCCGGCGCCGATCAGCCCGACGCGCTTTTTCGATTCGGCGGCAATTTTGGCCCCTTCTGTTTGTTCGGCCGCCCCGGCGCTTGCCGCTCCGAAGACGGAAACGGCCATTCCCGCCGCGGCCGATTGGAGAACCCGACGACGACTTACCGCGGGCCCGCCCAGGATATCGCTAAGGCCGCAGGTTTGCGGCGATTTGGTCGAATTGCTTGAAGGCGGTAAATTGCGAGAGAACCCCATCATCATTCGATCGATCCTCCTTCAACAGGCAAGAGATAATCCGGGCGAGTTGAAATGATCGTCTTTCCTTGCAAGAGGCAAGAAGGAAGTCATTTCACACCGAGCGCGGCAACAACTGGGCATCCAACCGGCCGATCGGGCCTCAGCAACGGAACGATTTCTCGTGTACAACGGGCAATTGCTGGTGAGTTGGTCGATTCGCGACGCAACCCGATTCGCGATGCGATCATGGTAGCATCAGGACGAAGCGAGCGTCAAATGCCGCCTCGGTGTAGGCTCGAGTCGCGTCGGCATTCGTCAGTCCGCAAGCCGCTGGATCGACGAGAGAACCTTACAGCAAATGCGCGCCGACCCAGGCGGCCGCGGCAATCGCCAGCAGTGTCACGGTGTAACGCCGCCAATGGCCGAGATTCGCCGGCTGATTATCCGCCGTTCGGCCCTGGAAGAAGGCGATATCGGCGTAGCGAGCCGCGATCGTTGCGGCCACGACGAGCCAGAACAACACATCGAGCGAAGAGAACCAACCATCGCCCAAATCCTGTGCGATGGCGATCAGCACGATGGCGAGGACGAAATTGCCCAGCAACATCCACACGAGCCGCAACAAACAACCAGCCGGGCCGGCCGGCGCGCGTTCCAAATCAGGCATCGGAGCCTCCCGCGATTCGAGACAACGTGATCTGAAAAGGCGGATGGCGGCCCGACCATCCCGACAGCCTGCCGCGATGCACCCCGGCACCGCGGTACCCTTAGAACTCGAATGAGATTGTCTTGATTTCTCCTGTAACGATCGGCAAAGCAAGCCGGCCGCAGCCGCCGCACTCCGCCGAAAAACCGGAGCCGAACCTTTCGACCCGATTGCCCTGGCGCTGCGGACAGCGACGCTGGGGCAGGCTGGGCGGCGAACTGCCGAAATCACTGTATTGCGACACTCGGGCACGCCGGGCCGCCCATTGGCGTCTGGCGTCCGCCCGAGTCGCAAGCGGACGACAGGAAATCTTATCAAGCCACGGGTGTTTGCGAAAGCGGGCCGGCGCGCCCATTGACGGAGAGACGCGGGGCCTTGACTACAGCCCGGCAGCGTAATAAAGAGTTCCGCCCGGTTGCGAAAGCGGCCGATGGCGTGTTGTTCCCATGGGAATCGCCTTCCGTTTTCCGCGGTTCAATTTAGGTGGACCGATTGGGGCAGCCTGGGCATAATAAAGGGATAGGCTGGGGGATGTCCGTCGTCGGCGGTGGCGTTGCGCGTCGGTGCTGCGCGGCGGAGCAAGGCGGAGAATCGGTCGAACCTGGCCGGTGCGGTCGGTTCGTCTCGGAAGCGGGTTTCGTGCGGCTGATCGCGTCGCCGGGCGACAGGATCGCCAAGGGAACGGAAACAGTGCCGTCGCCCCCGGCCCATTGGGCTTCGCCAAAGCGGGCGATGCGTGTGCCCAAAGATTCGGTGAACTGACGTCAAGATGACCTGCGAAGACGAGAGACCCGCTCCCATTGATCGAGGAAATGATTGCCGGGGGAATGAAGAATCCGAGGGTCGTGGTACAGGGAGAAAGCCCGTGTTGAGCCGGCGTTTGTTCGTGCGCGGTTTCGCGTTGCTTGCCGCATGCGTTTTGATCGGCGGTCGCGTTTGGGCCGGTCCGCCCGAAGTGCCGAAGTCGCTGGAGGATTTGCGCGCGTTAGAGAATCGCGTCCGCGCGGTGGTAGAGAAGGTGACTGCGGCAACGGTCGGCGTCCGCGTCGGCAGCAACAGCGGCAGCGGTGTGATCGTCAGCGAAGACGGATTAGTGCTGACCGCCGGTCATGTGGTGGGCAAGCCCGGGCAAGAGGTGGTCTTCCTGTTTGCCGATGGGAAGACCGCCAAGGGAAAGACCCTGGGGCTTTACGGCAACGCCGATGCGGGGATGATGCGCATTACCGACCCCGGCAAGTGGCCGTATCTGCCGCGCGGCCAATCGCGCGCATTGCATGTGGGCGCGTGGTGTTTGGCGTTGGGACACCCATTAGGCTTTATGAAGGATCGCCCACCGGTGGTCCGCTTGGGCCGGATTCTTCGGCTGAGCGATAGCGTCATTCAAACCGACTGCGCGTTGGTCGGTGGCGATTCGGGCGGCCCGCTGTTTGATTTGGAGGGCCGAATTATCGGCATTCACAGCCGCATCGGCATGGCGATGGACATCAACATCCACGTGCCGATCGACGTGTTCGTGGACAATTGGGAACGATTGCTCAAGGGCGAGCAATGGCAGGATACGGTGCCGGCGCGCGAGTGCGACGAGATCAAGTCGCTGTTTGCGGGATTGGTTGCCGAGGCGCGGCGATCGACGGTCCGCGTGCGTTGCGACGGACAAGATAAGGCCCTGGGAACGATTGTCGGGCCGGACGGCTGGATTGTTACGAAGGCCAGCGAAGTCTCAGGAAAGATCGTGTGCCGCTTGGCCGACGGTCGCGAATTGGAGGCGAAGGTGATCGGCGTGTCGCAGGCCTTCGATTTGGCCATGCTGAAGATCGATGCCGTCGATTTGCCCAGCGTGCAATGGAGCAAGCAAGTGCCTCAGGTGGGCCAGTGGCTGGCGGCCGCGGGCATGGCGGACGATCCGGTTTCCGTCGGGGTGGTGAGCGTCCCCCCGCGTCGGATTCCGCCGAGCAGCGGAGTGCTTGGGATATCGCTGAAGACCGACGCCAGTGGACCGCCCCAGATCGAAAAGGTCTTTCCCAACTCTCCGGCGGAGAAGGCGGGATTGAAAGAGAACGACCTTGTGACGCACATCGACGGCAAGCCGCTATCCAGTGCCGCCGAGTTGATCGAGGCCGTGCGGTCGCGCCGCCTGGGCGATAACGTTCGGTTGAACGTGCGTCGCGGCGATCAGGTGTTGGCTGTTCCGGTCAAGTTGGGCCAAATCGAGACTCCCGGAACGCAGCGGCGCGACGTTCAGAATCGAAGCGGCGTCGGCATCAGCCGGCGGAACGACGACTTTCCCGTCGTGCTGCAATACGACATTGTGATGCGTCCGATCGATTGCGGCGGACCGGTCGTTGATCTGAGCGGAAAGGTCGTGGCGATCAACATTGCCCGCGGCGGCCGAACCGAAACCTACGGCATTCCGACCTCCGTGTTGCTCGAACAGATGTACGACCTGATGTCGGGGCGTCTGAATCCTGACAAGCTGGCTGCCGCGAAGGCTGCCGCCGAGAAGGCCGCCCTGGAAAAAGCGGAAAAGGAAAAACAGGCATTGGAAAAACGATTGGCGGAAGAGAAGGCTGCCCGTGAAAAGGCGGAACAAGAAAAGGCAGCAAAGGAAAAGGCCGAACGAGAGAAAGCGGAGAAGGAAAAGGCGGAAAAGGAAAAGGCCGAAAAAGAGAAAGCCGAGAAAGAACGGGCGGAGAGGGAGAAGGCCGAAAAGGAAAAGGCCGATCGCGAAAAGGCCGAGAGGGAGAAAGCGGAGAAGGAAAAACAGATGGCCGAACAGGCCCAGCGCGAAGCGGCCGAGAAGGCTGCCCGCGAAAAGGCGGAGCAAGAAAAGAAGGTCGAGGAGAAGCGCTTGGCCGAGGAGAAGGCGGCTCGCGAAAACGCAGAGAAGGAGAAGGCGGAGAAGGAAAAAGCGGAGAAGGAGAAGGCGGAGAAGGAGAAGGCGGAGAAGGAACGGGCTGAAAAGGCCGAGAAGGAAAAAGCCGAGAAGGAAAAAGCCGACCGCGAAAAAGCGGAGAAGGAGAAAGCCGAGAAGGAGAAGCCGTCGGGCGAGCAGCCGCCGCCGGAGAAGCAA
>CAZVZX010000014.1:48711-109304 GCA_964631235.1 uncultured Planctomycetaceae bacterium
CGGCCTTCGTCGGTGCCGGGGACGTCGGCAGCGATCCAAACGGGCATGCCGTCGCCGCCGCTGTTGACCATTCGTTAAACTCTCCCTCAATTGGCTTGAAGAAATGGCGATTGATGCTCGAAGAACGATCGCCAAGATGTGACCTCTCACCCGAGAGTCGTCTTCCCGTCATTAGACCGCGGGACGCGTCTTCCAACAGGTCTTACGTAGCAGTCACGGAATGGCATGACGATGGCCCGCGTTGTTCTCAAGCCTCGGAAGGCGAAGCCGTTTTTCGGGCGGCATCCTTGGGTTCTTTCGACGGCGGTGGCCCGAGTGGACGGAGCGGTGCTCGATGGCGACGTTGCCGACTTGGTCACTCACGAGGGCAACTTCGTCGCGCGGGGACTGTATAACAGCCGCAGCCGCATCCGCATGAGGCTTTTCACCTGGGATCGCGGCGAAGAACTGGACGACCTCTTTTGGCGAACTCGTCTGGAACGGGCCGTTGCGCTGCGCCGTCTGCTTGGGTACGATTCGGCCGGCGGCGCCGCGAGAATCGTTTTCAGCGAAGGCGACGGGCTGAGCGGCTTGATCGTCGATCGCTACGGTTCGTATGTGGTCGTGCAACCGACTTCGTTGGGCATGGGGCTGCGGCTGCCGATACTCGTGCCCGCCTTGGTGCAGTTGCTCGCGCCGAAAGGGGTGGTGGTGCGGTGCGACGAGGGCATGGCTCGGGCCGAAGGAATCGAGTTGGCCGAAGGGCCCTATTGGGGGACGGTGCCTGAGGAACCGGTTGAAATCGAGGAGTACGGACTGCGGTTTGCCGTCGATTTGATGTCGGGGCACAAGACGGGCTTCTATCTCGATCAGCGCGAGAATCGCCGCCGGGCGGCGCCATTCTTGGCCGGACGCCGCGTGCTCGACATGTTCTGCTACACCGGCGGCTTCAGCGTGCATGCGGCCGCCGGCGGGGCGCGCGAGGTGCTGGGCATCGATTCGAGCCGCAAGGCGGTGGAGTTGGCCGAGGCGAATGCGGCGCGCAATGGGCTGCGGCATGTGACATTCGCGTGCGGATCGTGCTTCGAGACGATGGAGGCGATGCGCGATCGTGGGGAAACGTTCGAAGGCGTCGTCCTCGATCCGCCGAAGTTCGCCCGCGGCGGACGCACGCTCGACGAGGCGCTCCGCGCTTATCACTATCTCAATCGGTTAGGAGTGGAACTGCTCGCGCCGGGCGGCATTCTCGTTACGTGCAGTTGTTCGGGGCACGTAACGCGGCACGACTTTCAGCAAATGCTCTTGGGCGTGGCGCAACAGACGCGGCGCGAAATTCAGATTCTCGAACAGCACGGCGCCGCGCCCGATCATCCCACCGCGGCCACCTGCGCAGAGAGCGAGTATCTGAAGTGTTTCATTTGCCGGGTGTGGTGATGGCCGAAATGCCGGCGCGCCGGGTGTGTTGACATCGCGCGGCGGCGACTCGGCCTTCTTGTTGCGATCAACCGTGGCGGCGCTTCGGGCTTCGCCGCGCCGCTCATGCCAGGTTCCCTTCGAACGTCAGCCGATACATGCGGGCGAACGCGCGGAAACGGCGGGCGTCGCCGACGTTGCCGCAAAACATGATCGGATGGGTGCCGCTGTACATCTCGCAGACGTCGGGCAGGTTGTCCATCTCGACGAGCACCCGCGTGGCGCAACCGCCGGTCGGGGGCGAGGCAGGCGACTCGATCACGCGTCCCGTTCGGCACACGAGCGTGTTCTTGTCGGTCAGGTACTTGGCCACCAGTACGGGTTCGCCCGGCGTCCATTGCACGTCGAGCGCCGGCGTCTTCGGCAGTTGGTGGAAGAAGGGGCGAATCCAAAAGTTCTGCTCTTTTCCCGCCGGGCCGTGCAGCTTGACCGCGCAGGTGCAATGCGCGCCGAAGTAGCGGTTCTCGCTGGTGTCGAATTCGGGATTGTGCATGAAGCCGGCCCGTTCCAGCAGCCATCGGCCGAGCATTTGAGTCAGGGTGCCATCAAGGTGATTCTCGCAGCCGCAGGGCACCAGTTCGCCATTGTTCAGCGCGAAGCTGACGCACGGCTTGCGGTGTTTCAATAGCAGGCAGGTGATTGTGATCGCGTCGGCCTGGTAGCGGCGCATCATTTCGGCCACGGTGCGATGGGCGCGAATGGCATCGAAGAAATAGGCGTCTTCGACATCGACCACGCGAGCGGCACGCTGTTTGAAAGCCATCGCTTCGCTTTTGAGTGCATCATCGATGGCGATGGCGTCGAAAATGGCGTTGTACTCGTCGGCCGGTGCGGTGATGATTTCGACGCCGAGACGCGGCTCGACCACGGCGGCACCGGCGTTGGGGCCGATCCGCAACAGCCGGCTTTGCTGGAGCATCTTCTTGGCGCGAACGGCCAGCAATCCCCGCTCGATCTCGTCCCAGTTTTCGATCGAGTGAATGTAGTAGAACCCGTCTTGCTTGCGCAGCTCGGCCGGCGGCAGTTGGTGGTTCGAACCAACCGGATGGTAAACGATGGCCGTGGGGGCCGCCTCGGTGGCCAATCGCAGTGTCAGCTTTGACAGCGTATTCCAGAAGTTGACGATCAGCACGGCGTCGGGCGTCGAGGCACGAGTCTCTTCCAACCAGGCCGCTGCTTTGGCCTCTTGATAAATCGCCTCGGGGGCGAACTCCACCTTGACGCCCAAGCGGTCGGCGATCTTGCGAATCACCTCGGTGAACTTCTCTTGCTGTTTCTCCGGCTCGAACTGATTGCCCGGCCAAGTGAACCAATGGTGCGGCCGCCATGAATCTTCCATTTGGCCGTCGTTGACCACTTGGGCCGGCGGGAAGAGAAACACGACGCGGACGCGGGCGGGCTCTTTTTCGCGGCGGGCAGGCGGCTTGGCCGCATCGTCGGCAGCGAACACCGACGAAACCAATCCGCCGGCGCCCAGCGCCCCGCCTACAGCCAGGAATGCGCGACGATCGACGCCCTCGCGGTGGACGGACTGTTGAGACGGGGATGAAGCCAACGACTCAAACCGTGCTTCGCACGACTCGCACATGGGTTTTCCTCCGAATCGGGTTGGCCGGGTAGGCGAGGCGGCCTGATGATGTACGACCGCGGCGATTGTCGCCCTGCCGCCGGCCATTCGCCCGACGGAATGAACAGTTCGGCAGAACGGCAGGCGGAAAATCGCGTTCAATGGCCGTGAGTCTGAGGATGTTACGGCTCGATTATGCGAACTTGCGACGAGCATGTCAAACAAAAACGTGCGTGCCTCGCGGGAAATCGAGTCGGCATCGGTTCACGACCAACCGATGGAATGATCATCTTCCGCGAGGTTGTCAGGGGCAGCCCGGGGCGGGCGGGTTGGTTTCAGATGTTTCCAACGGTCTCTCGTCTGCGGCGAGAAACGCACTTGGTTCCCGATTGCTTGCGGTTCGGTGTCATTGGTGCATTCCCGTTTCTGTGGGCCTAAAGTCGCTGGAAGATTGCCAAGGCCGCCATGCTCAGGTTATGCTGATAGAAAGGCACAAGGGCGGTTGGTGCCGCCCGCTTTTTGCAGCGCGTCGGCGGTGCAGGTCTGTTCTTTTCGGCAATCGGTCGGTTCGACCAATACTTCCATCGGGGCAAGGTGCCGCATCGGCATCGATGCTCAAAAAGCGCATCGGGCGGGCGCATGCCGGACCTCAACGCCGTCGCCGAGTGGCTTTTCGCGAAACGAATCGATCGTTCGTTTCGGGGGCGCTTCGTCAGAGTCGCAATCGTCTGAAAGGGGAGTGCTGTTCGGGTTCGCGCGTCGCGGGCGGGCGCACGGGCGGAGAAGTCGATCTTTGTTCGATTGGTGGTTTGTCGTGGGTTGCGACGCGAGCCGTACCGCAAAGGGGCGCAACAGCGTTGGCCGATGAGCGAGAGACGAGAAGACATTCGCGGATCGACGTCGCGCCATCCCGAGCCGCCCTCCGGGTCGGGCGATCGGGTGCTGACGGGCAGCAGCGTCGGCCGCCCCGGGGGGATGGATCAGCCCACCGTTGTCTCGAAGCGTCCGCCGCTCGGCGCGCCGGGCGTGGTATCCGATTCAGCTTACCGGATACTGCACGGAATGATCGAGTCGGGCGACCGACTCGGACACTTCGAGTTGCTCGAGTATGTGGGCGGCGGCGGGATGGGCCGCGTCTTCCGCGCGTACGATACCCGCCTGGCGCGCTACGTGGCCGTGAAGATCCTGCCGCCGGATCAAGCGACCGATGAAGAAACGCGACTGAGGTTTCAGAACGAAGCGCAATCGGCCGCACGATTGGATCACGAGAACATCGCCCGGGTCTTCTACGTCGGCGAAGATCATGGGCTGCAATATATCGTCTTCGAATATATCGAGGGCGAGAACATCCGCGACTTGGTCGATCGCACCGGCCCGCTTTCGTTGGCCGATGCGATCAGCTTTACCCTGCAAATCGCCGACGCGCTGGCGCATGCCGCGGAACGGGCCGTCGTTCATCGCGACATCAAGCCCTCGAACGTGCTGATCACCCGCGAAGGCCATGCCAAGTTGATCGACATGGGACTGGCCCGCCTGCGGCAGGTCGATGCGACCGACGATCTGACGGCTAGCGGCGTGACGTTGGGCACGTTCGACTACATTTCGCCCGAACAGGCGCGCGACCCGCGCAATGCGGATGTTCGCAGCGACATCTATTCGTTGGGCTGCACGCTGTTCTTCATGTTGACGGGCCGGCCGCCTTTTCCGACCGGCACCGTGTTGCAGAAGCTTCTGCAGCATCAGGCGGATCAGCCGCCCGACGTGCGCGAGTTCCGCTCGGATATTCCGGACGAGTTGGTCCGCATCATGCGAAAGATGTTGGCCAAGGACCCGCGAAGCCGCTATCAATCGCCGCAGCCGCTCGTCGATGAGCTGCTGCAATTGGCCCAACGGTTGGGCTTGCAGCCGATCGGACCGAACAAGCGAGTGTGGGTGCGGCGGGGCGAGCCGAGTGTCCGTCGCTGGCATCGACATCTTCCTTGGGCAGTGCCGGTGGTGTTGCTGGTTGCGTTGGTGGCCGCGTTTCCCTGGTTGACGCCGTTGGTCGATCGTGCCGCGTCGCTGCTGACCGACATGCAGGGTATTGCGGCGGTGAAGGAAGAAATGCGTTTGCCTCCTGCCGATGAGGGCTTTCGCGCGGAAATGCCGCGGTCGTCAACGCCGCCCGACCGCGAAGTCAGTCCTCCGGACGTATCTGAGGAAACGCTGCCGGCCGATGACGGGGGGCCGCGCAGCCGCGATGATCGTCCCGAAAGTCGGTCGTCGCCGCCGGGTGATACAGTTGGAGGCGCCGGCTCGTTGCCGACGGATTCCGCAACGGGGGCTCCCGCCGCGACACGCAATCCGTCCCTCCCGCCGGCATCCAACGGAGGCAATGGCAATTCGCCACCGCCGGCGACCGGCGAACTGCCGGCCGCACCGACGGGCGAACCGGCACGCACGCTTCCGGGGGCGACCGTGGGCGGAACGCCGTGGTTTCCGTCAGCCGGTGCCGGGGCGTTCGGTTCGACGCCGGGCGGAACGGGCCACCGCGACTCGCTGATTCCCGCCACGGGGTTGCCGGGCGGCGATTTATGGGCTGTGCCGACGACCGAAGGTGTGGGCGAGTTTCGCACTTCGGCCGGCCGCCTCGAACTTGCACCGCCGGCACCCCTCGGACGAAAGCAGCGGGTGCTTGTCGTAGATGGGGTAGGAGGACGCGACGGCCGCTTTGCCGATTTGGCCCAGGCCTGCGCCGCGGCCGATGAAGGCGATGTGGTGGAATTGGCCTGCCCGCGTGCCGTTATTGAGTGCCCCCGGACATTGACACAAAGCAGGCTGACGATTCGGGCGGCGGCAGGCTTCCAGCCGGTGGTTGTTCTCGAAGTGCCGGCGAACGAGGCGAGCCGTTTCGAAGCCGTCGCCTTGGTGACTTTCGGCGGGAAGCTCGCGTTGGTGGATGTGCATCTGCGGATCAGCGCCGGCGCGGTTCGTCGCAGCGCGGCGGCATTCGCCGTCGCGCCGGAACAGTCTGTTCGGATGGAGCGTTGCGTCGTGTCGGTCGAGGCAGATGGCGAGCCGACTGCGGCCGAACAGCGCTGGTCGTTGTTCCGGTTTTCCGGTCGAACGCGTTTGGCGCAAACCGATGACGCGCGGCATTGGTTCACGCCGCCGCGAGTCGAGCTGACGAACGTTGTCGTGCGAGGCGATGTCCATCTGTTGGCGGCGGACGATGCCGCAGCGGGACGGGTGCTCTGGAACAACGGCATGTTCATCAGCGGCGAATCACTGCTGGCGATCGAAGAGCGTTCGGCCGGCGACGAAGCAGAGATGGTTGAAGGATTGTCGGTCGAATTGAATCATCTGACGGCATTGGCCGCGGGCGGGCTGTTGCATTGGAGTCGCCCGGCCGAGCAAGAGGGCCCGCACGCCGTTGAATTGCGGGTGAGCGATTCGGTGGTGGCCGGCAACCGGCTTAGTGCGCTGATCGAGTGCGTCGGTTTCGCTTCTGCAACCGACGTTCAGCCATCGTTGCGATATCAGGGCGACGGGAATCTGTACGACGGGTTCGATCATTATCTTGCGTTGCGTCGCAATCCGAGCGATTCGCCCAAATGGTTGAGCTTCGACGAATGGGCGGCCCTGTGGGGGCCGCAGCGCGAACGATCAACGGCAGCGGCCGTGCCGTGGCGTTCGCGGCCCGACCCGGCGCGGCCGGCGTGGCAAATGAATCCCGCGGAACTCTCGCTCGATCTTCCCAGCGACGACATGGCGACGATGGACGGTCGGCCGTTGGGCGCCGACATCGCAGCGCTGCCCGAGGTCCGTTCGAATTGAACGGCATGAGCCGGCGAGTGCCGCTTGCTTCGATTGTTCGCCGCTGTTTCTTCCGCAGGCTCCGTTCACTGGTCGGGAAAGAGCATCGACTCGGCGAACACCATTGCGAACTGAGGCGAGGTGGAGAGATCGATGTGATCGGTCTTTCTCGCCAGTTCCTCGGCCGAGTGTCGGGCGGCACGGCAGAGGGCCGCCATCCGCGAGCCGGCCAACGAGGTGTTGCCTTCGTAACGAATCTGTTCGGCGGCAAGCTCGGCCGGCAGCAGCCCGATTCGCTGCGCATTGTGCCGGCGGATGTAGTTGCCGAACCCTCCGGCGACAACCACGCGCTGCAAGTGCTCGGCCTTCAAACCGGCTTGGGCAAGCAAGATCGAAATGCCCGCGCGAATCGCTCCGGTGGCCAATTGCAGCTCGCGGAAGTCGCGCTGCGTGACGACGATCGGCCGACCGTGCTGCGACCGCGCGCCCTCGACCAGCAGGAAGGCGCTTTTGCCTTCGTATTCGATCAAACGGTTGCGCGCGTCCGGCGGCGTGCCGGGTGGAGCCTGTTCGGCGGTGAGCAACCGGCCCTGGGGCGTCAGCAGCCCGAGACGCAGCAGTTCCGCCGCCAGGTCGATCAGCCCCGATCCGCAGATACCGCGGGGGGCGGCCGCGCCGATCACATTGCATTCGAACGCGCCGTCGAACACGACCCGCTCGATGGCGCCTTCGGTCCCGTGCATGCCGTGCAAGATTCGGGCCCCTTCGAAGGCGGGGCCGGCCGCGGTCGAGGCCGCGGTCAGACGCCGGCCATCCCACACGACGATCTCGCCGTTGGTGCCGATATCGACCAGCAGGCTCGGGCCCGAGTCGCCGGCCAGATCGCTGGCCAGCAGGCCGGCCACCGTATCGCCGCCGACAAATCCGCCGATCACCGGAAACACATAGGCGCGGCCGCGCGGATGGATGGAAATCCCCAGGTCGGCGGCAAGGGCTTCGACGCCGTGGGCCATGACCGGCGCGAAGGGCACGCGGCCGAGCCCCTCCGGCGCGATTCCCAAGAACAATTGCTGCATCGTGGTGTTGCCCGCAATCGTCAGCTCGCAAATCGCTTCGGTCGGCACGCCGGCTTTGCGGCACAACTCGCTGATCATGTCGTTGATCGCCTCGACGACCGCGGCAGACATTTCCGCGAGTCGATCGGGCTGCTTGATGCAGGCTTGAATCCGCGAGAGAACATCATCGCCGAAGCGTCGCTGCGGATTGAGCCGCGCCGCCACGGCGACGTCTTGCTCGCTTTGGGCATCGATCAAGGCGGCTGCCAACGTGGTTGTGCCCAAATCCATGGCGGCAACGAAGACCTTGGGGTTTGTTTCGGGGAGGAAGTCGATCAGCTCATGGCCGCGGAGCAATGCCGTCCCGCGGTAGCCCCAGTTTGTTAGCTGCCGACCCAGGATGCGCAACACCGCCGGGCCGGCACGAAGCGAAGTGCCCAGGGCGGCTTCCAGCCGGACTGCATCGGGCCGATCGTCTCCTCGTTTCGGCGGCGGAAGCTCAACGGGGCGAACTTCGATGATCGGTTGCCTCTCGGCCCCGCGGCTCTGCCCCGTAACGGTCTTTGTGAGAATCTGAGCCGCGGAGGCCGCGGCAGACGACCAATGAACCACCAGAGGGCTGAACACTTGGGTTTGGCAGGCCAGCCGCCAACCATCGGCGATTTCGTCGCTCGATAATGCATGAACATCGCGGTCGGCGGGCGGCGCATCGCCCTCGACGACGCGCACGCGGCATTTGCCGCAAGTGCCGCGACCTCCGCAGGGGTAATTGATTGCCAGCCCCACCGTGGCTGCCGCTTCGGTCAATAGGGTGCCCGGCAACACGTAGGCGGATTGTCCCGCCGGCTGAAAAACAACTTCGATCCGCTCGTGCGGCTTGCTCATTGATCGACTCGTGCGTTGGTGAATCACGACGGAAAAGGCAAACGAGCGAAATAATCGCAGTTCAGCGAAACCGCCTCGGCCGCGGGACGTTCGCTCATCGAGCCGAATTGCTTCATTTGTCGGGTGGACCTATTGTGAATGTTTCCCGCATCGCACTCAATGCCATGTCGGGTATTTCAGAACGAGATTGGTCGTTTGCTTTTCCCGAGAAAGAGGGCGGCCGACGCATTGAATTCAATCTGCGCCGCGCGGCGTGTTGACCACTCGTCGCAAATCACGGTATAGTAATTTGTTCGGGCGACGAAGACGATCGGCCGGCGTTGCGGTGGAACAAGGTTTCCTTGAGGATGGTGCATGCCCACGGTGATCGACCTGCGGTTGACCGACGACCTGCGCGATGTGGTTCATCGGGCGGTGCAGGCGCTGGTTGAGGGCCGCTTGGTCGTTTTTCCGACCGAGACCGTGTACGGCATTGCGGCCAGTGCTCTTGATGCCGCGGCCGTCGAGCGGCTTTGCGCGGCGAAGGGGCGGTCGGACGGCCATCCGATGGCATTGGCCATCAAAGGACTGGACGAAGCGCTCGATTTTGTACCCGATCTGTGCCCGCTGGCGCGCCGACTGGCGCGTCGGTGTTGGCCGGGGCCGGTAACACTGGTGGTCGAAGACGCGCACCCGGAGAGTCTGCTGACTCGGTTGCCGCCGGAAGTCCGCCGTGCGGTTCTGCCGGGCAAGACGATCGGGTTGCGGGTTCCCGGACACGACTTTTTTTTGGAGACCCTCCGCTACCTTGCCGGCCCGCTGGTTTTGACCAGTGCCAACCTGAGCGGCCAGCCGGAAACGACCACCGGCCGCGATGCGGCAGCCGCTGTCGGCGATCGGGTGGATTTGGTGCTCGACGATGGCCCATGCCGCTACGGGCAGGCGTCGTCCGTTGTCAAAGTCGTCGGCAATCGGGTGGAGGTGCTTCGTGCCGGCGCGGTGCCGGAAAGGACATTGCGATCGTTGGCTTGCTTTCATCTTGTATTGGTGTGTACGGGCAACACCTGCCGCAGCCCGATGGCCGAGTTGCTAAGCAAACGCTTCTTGGCCGATCGGCTGGGCTGTTCGCTTGCCGAATTGGAAGATCGGGGCGTGATGGTCAGCTCGGCGGGATTGGCAGCCATGTTCGGCGGGCGTGCGTCGGCCGAGGCCGTGGCGGTGATGAAAGAGTATGGGCTCGATCTGTCGGGCCATGAGTCGCAGCCGCTGACGGATTCCCTGGTGCGCCAAGCCGACCTGCTGCTGACTATGACCCGCGCGCATCGCGAAGCCATTGTGGGCCATTGGCCCGAGGCCGCCGATAGAACCCTGTTGGTTTCTCCCGACGGGGCGGACATTTGTGATCCGATCGGCGGCCCGATTGATCGATATCGCCGCTGTGCCGCTCAATTAGAAGAAGCACTTTCGCGGCGCATTTCATCCCTCGAATTATAGAAACAGACATGCGCATTGCATTGGGAACCGATCACCGCGGCTTCGAGATTCGCGAGCATGTGGCCGCATTCGTGCGTCAATTGGGACACGAAGTGCTCGACTTGGGCACGTTCTCGCCCGAGGGCATCGATTATCCCGACATCGCACTGGCGGTCGGCGAAAAGGTCCGCTCGGGCGAAGTCGATCGGGGCATTTTGATCTGCGGCACCGGACTGGGAATGTGCATCGCGGCGAACAAAGTTCGCGGGGTAAGGGCTACGCCGTGCCACAATGATCTGGCGGCCGAAATGTCGCGCCGTCACAATGATTCCAATGTGCTTTGCCTGTCGGCCGATTTGTTGGGCGAACGTTTGATCGAACGGATCGTCGAGATCTGGCTGAACACGCCCTTCGACGGCGGACGCCACGCCGCCCGCGTCGAAAAAATCAACCAACTCGAACGCCGCTTGAACGAAGAGGCCGAAGGCCGGCCCCATTCGTGAGCGAACCGACGAGCAAGGCAAGCGGCGTCGATGCGTCGGTTTTCGCCACGAAATCGGACGGGCGTTGCCTTGTCGTGTCGAGTGATCACACCAGAATTGTCTCCCGCCGCAGGCAGAGATGCTGCTTCGGCGGTCCGCCCACACCAGTGATCGAGGAAATTGTCTGATGAATCTCCGCAAACGATTTTTCTGTGCTTTTTCAGCGTCTCTGATGTTGTTGAGTTGGGCGGCCTTGCTCACTGGGGCCGAACGCCCCGAGGCTGCGACCCGTCCGGCGGCAACCGCCGCGAGGTTCTTGCCGGCCGCGCCGGAAAAACTGCCGCGGTGGCGCGGGTTCAACCTATTGGAAAAGTTCATGTTGGGCAGCGGTCGCAAGCCATTTGTCGAAGACGACTTCCGCATGATGTCGCGGTGGGGCTTCAATTTCGTCCGCTTGCCGATGGATTACCGCCTCTGGATCAAAGACGGCGATTGGGAGCAGTTCGACGAGCAGACCTTGCGCGAGATCGATCAAGCGGTCGCTTGGGGCGAGAAGTACGGCATTCACGTCTGCATCAACTTCCATCGCGCCCCGGGATACACAGTGGCTAAGCCGCCGGAGAAGACGAGCCTATGGACCGATCCGAAAACGCAGGAGGTGTGCGCGAAGCACTGGGCGATGTTCGCCCGCCGCTACCGGGGCATTCCGCCGGAGCGAGTGAGCTTCAACCTGATGAACGAACCGGCCGGCGTTTCCGCCGAACAGTACCTTGCCGTTGTTCGCAAACTGGCGTCGGCCATTCGCGCGGAAGACCCGCAACGGCTGATTATTTCGGACGGGTTGCAATGGGGCACCGTCGCCCTGCCGGAGCTGAAAGAACTGAAAATCGCGATGGCCACGCGGGGCTATTCCCCGATGGAGATTAGCCACTATAAGGCCAGTTGGGTCAATAGCGAGCATTTTCCCGAGCCGCAGTGGCCCCGGCTTGTTCCGCCCAACGGACTGCTCCTCGGACCGCAAAAGGGCGACGATTCGCAGCCGATGGTGATCGACGGCCCATTCGCAGCGGAAACACAGTTGCGGATGCGCGTCGGCGTGGTTTCGGCCAAGGCGACGTTGGTTGTCGAAGCCGACAAGAAAGAGGTGTTCCGCAAGGCGTTCACCCCCGGGCCGGGCGAAGGCGAATGGAAACAGTCGGTGTATAAGCCCCAGTGGAAGATCTACCAGAACCTCTACGATCGCGACTATACGGCAAAGATACCGGCCGGAACACAGCGGGTGACGTTGCGAGTGACCGACGGCGACTGGCTGGAGATTCGCGCGCTGGGGTTCGCGCCCGGAGCTTTGTCGGAGATATCGCTGACGTTGATTCCGCGTTGGGGACAGCGGATCGAGCCGTTTCGATTCGCTCCGGGTGAGCCGAACGGCCCGTTCCCCACGCTGCCGGCTCAGGGGCGGCAATGGCTCTACGATCAGAATATCGCCCCGTGGAAAAAGATCGAAGCGACGGGCATCGGCGTGATGGTCGGCGAATGGGGGGCCTACAACAAAACCCCGCACGACGTTGTCCTTCGCTGGGCCGAAGACTGCCTGAAGAACTGGCAAGAGGCCGGCTGGGGATGGGCCATGTGGAACTTCCGCGGTCCGTTCGGAATCCTCGACAGCGGTCGGACCGATGTCGAATACGAAGATTTCGAAGGGCACAAGCTCGATCGGAAATTGCTCGATCTGTTGTTGAAGTACTAAATGTTCGGCTGGGGCGCGATCTCGCGTGGTCAAATGGCGCAGCCGGGATCTTGCGATTCGCCGTCGAGATGGTCGGCGGCCGTCCGAAGTTGCCGTTGTCACCACGGCCAGGCGTCGCCCAGGGCCGTGCGCTGGGCCTCGGTGATGGTCGTTCGAGCGGCCTGAGCCAATGCGAGCATGGCGGTCAGTTGATCGAGCGAGAATGTGGCCCGTTCGCCCGTGCCCTGAACCTCGATGAAGCGCCCGCAGCCGGCGACGACCACATTCAGATCGACCTCGGCGCGGGAATCTTCCGCGTAGTCGAGGTCGAGGAGCACTTCGCCGTCAACGATGCCGGCGCTGACGGCCGCGACGCTGTCGAACAACGGCAAACGGTTCGGGCCGGGCCAAAGGGTGTCGATGCTTCGCAGGGCATCGACCAGTGCGACAAACGCCCCGTTGACCGCGGCAGTGCGCGTGCCGCCATCGGCTTCGAGCACGTCGCAATCGATCAGGATCGACCGTTCGCCGAGGGCTTCGAGATCGACCACCGCCCGCAAGCTGCGCCCCACGAGCCGCTGAATCTCGCTGGTTCGGCCGTCGATCTTTCCTCCGCGTTCGCGCGGTTTCCGCGGCGAGGTGCTGCCGGGGAGCATCGCGTATTCGGCCGTCACCCATCCGCGGCCGCTGCCGGCCAGCCAGTTCGGCACGCTCGGCTCGACGGCGGCCGTGCAAAGAACCGTGGTGCGGCCCATCTGCATGAGCACACTCCCCGGTGCCGAACGGGTGAAATGGCGTTCGATGCGCAACGGCCGCAGTTGGCCGGCGAGCCTCGATTCGCTTCTCATCGCGAAAAACTCCTTTCCAAGAATCAGACGCCCTCCGCGCAAAGCGTTCCGGCAAGGCGAGAGTGCCCAGAATAGTGCTTTTCAGTCAGACCTGCAATCGGTTGCCCACGCTCGATTGCCGCAGGCGTCTTGACGGACCTCGGGCGCGTGAACGATGATTCTTCCGTTCGGGCGGCAGGGCCGAAGGGCCAACCGGTGCTACCGCACCCGTGGAGAACCCGCTCCCGTTGGTCGCCGGCATCGTTACCGAGAGAAGAAGATACCTTCGGTTGGTGTGAGGTGGCGGCAGGGCCGAAGGGCCAATCGGTGCTACCGCACCCGTGGAGAACTCGCTCCCGTTGGTCGCCGGCATCGTTACCCGAGAGAAGAAGGTACCTTCGGTTGGTGTCGGGTGGCGGCAGGGCCGCCGGCCAACCGGTGCTACCGCACCCGTGGAGAACCCGCTCCCGTTGGTCGCCGACATCGGTGTCGCGAGAACGGAAGACTCGGGGTTAGTTGGTAGAGAATGGTCGTTGATTGCGGAGGGCCGTCGGGTAGTCTCACACAATGGCGAACGCGGCCGAAGTTGCAACGATGCGGCCGATTGTGTGCAATCCCCGTTTGAACCGCTTTCGGTCTTTCGCGGTTTTCTTTAGGAGGTCGAGGCGATGGGCAAGGTGCTGGTCCTATACGATTCTGCCACGGGCAATACGGCGCGGATGGCCGAGTTGGTGTCCGAGGGGGCGAGAGAAATCTCGGGCGTCGAGGTTCGCGTGCGGGAACTGTCGGCGGCCACGGCCGACGACATCTATTGGTGCGACGGTTTGGCCGTCGGCAGCCCGACGAATATGGGCGTGCTCTCTTGGAAGATGAAGCGGTTTTGGGATGAAGTGATGGGCCCGCACTGGATGAAGGTGGACGGCAAGATCGCGTGTGCGTTCTCGTCGTCGGGCGGCTGGGGCGGGGGCAGCGAGATGGCCTGCCTGTCGCTTTTGACGGTGCTGATCAATTTCGGGTTTCTGGTGTTCGGCGTGACGGACTATGCAGGGAAGCTAGCCACGGCCCATTACGGCGCGATTGCCGTCCGGCAGCCGCGCGAGGAGGAGACTCAGGCAGCATGCCGGCTCTTGGGACGCCGCTTGGCCGAGTGGGTGGCGTACCTGATCGACCGCCGCGACGAAGAGAATCCGTGCGTCAAACCGCGTCGGGCGGTGGAATAGGGCGTTGCCGCGATTTCGCACGGCCGGAAGCGAGATTTCTCTTGCCGCAGAGAATCGGCTGTTTCAGCACGCGAGAACGGGCGAAGCGGGGGTTGCCGGCGCCACGTCGGCCGGGCCTCGTTGCTCGCGAACACACGGCCGGTGCGCGGCGACGGCGCCGCCGGCGCGATGGCAATGTCGCGCCGCCGCCACGCACTCGGGAAGCGATTACGAGCAGCCCATGCTGGTGCCGCAGTTCTCGCAGAGGTAGCAGTTGCCGCAGCTTCGGGTGAGGCTGCCGCATTGGTCGCAGGGCGGGCCGTCGTAGTCGAAGGCGGCTGCGCGGCCGCCCGCCCGTTCCGCCAACGCCGCTGAGAGTACGGCCGTTGCTTCGGCCGGGCTCGACACTTTGGCCGAAGCCGAGCGGCCATCGGGTTTCGCCATCGCCCGCCCATTGGGTGCCGAATGGGTCCCGTTCGAGCGGCCTGCCTCGTGCGTTCCGGCTCGCCCGCCGGCCATCTTGGCGGCGGGCGAACGATCTGTTTCCGCGTCGCCTTCAGGAGCTGCCGCCGCCGATTCGCTGACGAGCGATGCCGACTTGTTCCGTTCGCGGTAGCCGGGCAAGAAGGTGATCCCCAGCCAGCGGAAGATATAGTCCACTACGCTCTTGGCGATGCGGATCTCGGGGTTCTTGGTGAACCCTTGCGGCTCGAATCGCGTGTGCGAGAACTTATTGACGTACACCTCCAACGGCACGCCGTATTGCAGGCTCATCGAAACGGCGGTGCCGAAGCAGTCCATCAAGCCGCCGATGGTGCTTCCCTCTTTGGCCATGGTGATGAACAGTTCGCCGGGCCGGCCGTCGGGATACAAGCCGACGGTGATATAACCCTCGTGGCCGGAAATGCTGAACTTGTGCGTGATCGACTGCCGCGTGTCGGGCAGACGTTCGCGCCGCGGTGCGGGCAACGGTTCCTTTTCGGCCTTGGCCGACTTGGTTTGCGTGGAAAGCGGCTGCAATTCCTTCGACCCGTCGCGATAAACTGCCAGGGCTTTCAACCCGAGTCGCCAGCCCTCGATGTACGCGTTGGCGATGTCTTCCGCCGTGGTGTCTCGGGGCATATTCACCGTCTTCGAGATCGCGCCCGAAATGAACGGTTGGGCGGCGGCCATCATCAGCACATGAGCGCGCCAGGGGATCGACCGCGTTCCATTGCGCGGCTGGAACGCACAATCGAATACGGGCAAATGCTCGATTTTCAGATCGGCGGCGCCCTCGATGGTGTCTTCCTTGTCGATGTACGCAATGATCGAAGCGATCTCCGCGTCGTTGTACCCAAGGGTTCGCAGTGCCAGCGGCACGGTTTGATTGACGATTTTCAACATGCCGCCGCCGGCCAACTGCTTGTACTTCACCAGGGCGATGTCGGGCTCGATGCCGGTCGTATCGCAATCCATCATGAAGCTGATCGTTCCGGTGGGCGCCAGTACGGTCGCTTGCGCATTGCGGAAACCGTAGCGCTTGCCATGCGTGAGCACCTCGTCCCAAACGTGCCGCGCGGCCTCCTTCAAGTAGGCCGGCGCTTCGCGAATTTCTTCGACCTTTTGCCAGTGCATTTCCATCACGCGCAGCATCGGCTCGCGGTTGCGCTCGTACTCGTCGAACGGTCCGACTACTTCGGCCAACAGGCTGCTCGTGTGGTAGGCCGCGCCATGCATGATGGCGGTGATCGCCCCGCACAACCCGCGGGCTTCGGGAGAATCGTAGGGCAGGCCGGCGGCCATGATCAGGCTGCCGAGGTTGGAGTACCCCAATCCGATCGGCCGAAACCGGTGGCTGTTGGCGGCGATTCGCGCCGTCGGATAGCTGGCATGATCGACGAGAATTTCCTGGGCGATGAATACGATCCGGCAGGCGGCACGGAAGCGGGCCACGTCGAATGTGCCGTCGTCGCGGCGAAACTTCATCAGGTTGATGCTCGCCAAGTTGCAGGCCGTGTCGTCGAGGAACATATACTCCGAACACGGATTGCTGGCGTTGATCCGGCCCGAATTGGGGCAGGTGTGCCAGCGGTTGATCGTCGAATCGTACTGCACGCCCGGATCGCCGCACTGCCACGCCGATTCCGACATCCGCCGCAACATCTCGCGTGCTGGGTACGAAGGCCCCGGCTGATCCGGCTTGGTCACCCAGTGGGTCGTCCAAGTCGCATCCTCTTCGACGGCGCGCATGAACTCGTCCGACAATCGAACCGACAAGTTCGCGTTCTGAAACAGCACCGATTCATAGGCCTCGATCGGGTCGTAGCCCTGCTCGACCAAGATGCGGGCCTTTTTCTCTTCGCGGCTCTTGCACTCGATGAACTCCATCACGTCCGGGTGCCAGTCTTTGATCGACTGCATTTTGGCCGCACGGCGCGTCTTTCCGCCGCTTTTGACCACCGCGGCGATCTGGTCGTACACCCGCATGAACGACAGCGGGCCCGACGGCTTGCCGCCGCCGGAGAGCTTCTCGCGGCACGACCGAAGCGACGAAAGATCGGTGCCCGTGCCCGAGCCGAACTTGAAGAGCATCGCCTCACTGCGGGCCAACTCCATGATGTCTTCCATGTTGTCGCCCACGCTTTGAATGAAGCATGCCGAGGCCTGAGGATATTCGTACGGGTTCTCCGGCTGGCGAACCGTAGCGGTTTTTCGGTCCCAGTGCCAGTTGCACATGGCGCCGCGCACGCCGTACTGATGGTAGAGCCCCACGTTGAACCACACGGGCGAATTGAACGACGCATGCTGATGCAGGCACAGCCACGCCAGTTCACGATAGAACGATTCGCCCTCGGCGGCGCTGGCCAAGTAGCCGTCTTCCACGCCCCAATCAGCGATTGTGCGGCACACCCGATGAATCAATTGACGAACACTGCGCTCGCGCTGCGGTGTACCGACCTCGCCATAAAAATACTTGCTGACGACGACGTTGGTGGCCAACTGGCTCCAGCCGGCCGGAACCTCGACGTCCTTCTGCTCGAAGAAAACCTTATCGCCCTCGCCCTTGATCGCCGCAGTGCGCAACTCCCATTCGACCGTGTCGAACACATCGCGGACTTCGGGGGGGCAGAAGACCGAGTCGATCTTCAGGCCGCGAGAGGGCCGCTGCGCTTCGCTTCGCACCGCCTCGGCCGGGGAAGACGCCAACTCCGAAATGTGCAAATTCATGCTATCCATAACCGACACTCCCTTTCGGTAAGCAGCACGAGGGGACGCCACCCGACCATTGCCGATGCGACCGACGGGGACAGGCCGACCGAGAATCCCATGATTCCCACGGCCCGCAACGCCCCAAGCCAGTCTCCAGGCCAATCGTCGGCACGGTCAGTTCGCACCACCACTCGACGCGGTTTCGACCGAACTACGGCGACCAATCGCGCGAAAAGCAGTGGAAAGAACCGGTTGCGGCACTCCAACGAGCTTCAGCTTTGTCCATCGGCGCTCCGGAAACGCAGCGGCCCGAAGGGGGCAGGATTCGATGAACCTTTGGCCAGCCCGAGTGAGCTGAACCCCAGATATCCCTACCTTCCCAGATTCCTTAGACCGGCCAAAAGCGCCGTCCTGCCACAATATATTGTATGTCGCGTTGGCAGGAGACACAACATACAGTCCAGATCGACACATCTTAGCCCTTTCTTCCGTCGCGTCAATCATGCAAAACGTTTTTTCCCTAAGATGAAACCGGGCAAGTTGTTTCGACCACTGATCCTGGTGGCCGGTGCTAGCATGGCGGCCGAAATCGTCGCCGCAACTTATTAGCAGACAGTTAGTTCGGAGTATGGCGCCGGTTTCTGTTTTGTAACGAAATCACAAGGGCGGAACCGAAAAATTTTTGTGGGGCGGTTTGCCCGTCTGCGGTGGGATTCGGCAGTTGAACGTCGCGTGACGTAAGATAGGGATCGCGCGATACCGTCAGCCGTTTCCGCGTTCGCCCCCGATCAATCGGTCCGAAGAAGCGCAATACGCTGTGCCGTTGGTGCTGCTGGATTGCCGATCCGCTGGCCAACCGCCCGCAATATGCAACAATTGATCAATCAGTCCGCGCGATGTTCAACCGACCGGGCTGGTTGTCGATTGTGCAGAAGATGCCAACGCACGCCCGCGCTTCGCAACCGCAAGGGAAGCGGTCTGAATAGAATCGCGGAAAACAGAGAACGGTTCAAATCGCATCCCTACGCAATCGGCCGCTTCGCTCTACTGGCGGCCGCTTCCGTAATTGCGTGGAACTATTTAGGCGGTTGCGAGCGCTGCGAGCCGGCCGACTCGATGTGCAGTGCGACCGGGCCGAGGGCCGTTTTCCGAGGCGTTGTTTTTTAGGCGTGTGAGCGAGGGCGCTGGATCGGCGCGGCCGAGTGTTCCTCAGCATCGATTGTTGCCGTTTGATTGAACCTACCGTTTCAACACCGCCATGCTCTTGCTCTACAATTTGATGATGCTGGCGGTGGACTGGGCAGTGCTCCGACTGCTTCGTCGCGGGCCGGGATGGAAGCGATGGCTGGTTTCGGCCGTTGCGTTTGCCGCAGTTGCCCTCGCGTTGGCCGTTGCCACCGTTTGGCTGGCGTTCGGTCGGCAGCGGATCGATCTTTTCGCCGTGTTTCGGCTGATCTCGGCGGCCGTGTTCTTTCACGGAACGCTGCTGGCGGTTGGTGCCGCTTGGATCTGGCGCGGTTCGTGGCGGTTGGGGGCCGGGCTTAATGGCTTGTTGGCGATTACGCTGCTGACGACGGCCTACCATATCTGGTTGATCGAGCCGACATGGCTCGAGGTCACGCGGGCGGAGATCGCTTCGTCGAAGATCGAAAGGCCGCTGCGCATCGTGGTAATCGCCGATTTGCAGACCGAAGACTTCGGCGAGTACGAGCAGGGAGTCTTGCGGTTGGCCTTCGCCGAGAAGCCCGACGTGATCCTTTGGGCAGGCGACTATGTTCAATCGCCGATGCCGAATGAACAGTACCGCAAGATCAACGAATTTCTCAAGGCGAATCCCTACGCGCCGCCGTTGGGCGCGTATGCCGTGGCGGGCAACGTCGATTCGCCCCAGTGGCCGACGATGTTCGAAGGCACTGATGTCGTCGTCGTTCATCAGACCGAGGCATTCATGCTCGGCGGCGTGCGTTTGACGTGCCTTTCGTTGGGCGACAGTTACAACGGATTGTTCGACCTGCTTGCGCGCGACATTCCCGTTCGCGCGGCGATCGAGGCCTCGGCCGCGAGTGCATCCGATCAGTCCGGTTCAACCGCCTATCACATCATCGTTGGACACGTGCCGAACTTCGCGCGCGGGCGAAACGATGGAGACCTTTTGCTGGCCGGGCACACGCATGGGGGCCAAGTGCGGATTCCGGGCATTGGGCCGTTGATTGCCAATTGCTGGGTGCCGCGGTCGTGGGCCTCGGGGACGACCGAACTGGGCGATGGTCGGCGGCTGATCGTCTCGCGCGGCATCGGCATGGAACGCGGCGAGGCCCCGCAAATTCGTTTCTTCTGCCGTCCGCAATTGCTGGTCATCGAATTGCTGCCCGAGAGTTGATCGGCCCGGCCAGTTCGATTACCATCGGAGCACGTTTCGGCTGCCGATGCTGATTGAACATAGCGCGGGGCCGATCCATCGACTGCGGTTGCTAGGTCGAATGGACGGAACGCCGCTGGCGCCGAATGGGTGAAATCGGGATCCGAATGATTGACGCATTCGGCACATCGGCGCGGATCAACGACTTGCTCGACATGTTCGCGAGGGCAATGACGATGAAGGTTCTCCTTCCACTGTTTGGCATGATGGCGGTTTGCGGCATGGTCGGCCGCGGCGAAGCCGCGGAAGTGCGGCGGTTGCCGGTTGGAGAGTATCGCGACCGGATGGCGGCCGGTTGGATCGGCCAAATGTGCGGCGTCGGCTGGGGCGCGCCGACCGAGTTCAAATGGAATCGGAAGATCATCCCCGCCGAGGCGATGCCCGCCTGGAAGCCGGAGATGGTCAACCAATTTCATCAAGACGACATCTATGTCGAGATGACGTTCCTTCGCACGTTGGAGAAGCACGGCTGGGATTGCTCGATTCGTCAGGCGGGCATCGACTTCGCCAATAGCGGCTATCCGCTATGGCACGCGAACAAGGCGGGCCGCGACAACCTGCGCGCCGGCATTGCCCCGCCCGACAGCGGCCATCCGCAATTCAACAAACACGCCGACGACATCGACTACCAGATCGAGGCCGACTTCGCCGGGCTGATTGCCCCGGGGCTGCCCAACACGGCGATTGCTTTGGGCGAGAAGTTCGGTCGGCTGATGAACTACGGCGACGGGCTGTACGGCGGCCAGTTTGTGGCCGGGATGTACGCCGAGGCGTTTTTCGAGCGCGATCCGATGAAGTTGGTCGAGGCCGGGCTGCGTTGCATTCCCGGCGAGAGCCAGTATGCCGAATGCATCCGCGACGTGATCGCCGCCTATCGCGCCAATTCGGACGATTGGCAACATGCCTGGCGCGTGATCGAGGAGAAGTATCATCGGCCGGAGTACCGCCGCTTTTCGTGCAGCAAGGGCGACTACAACATCGACGCCAAGATCAACGGCGCGTATATCGTCATCGGCATGCTCTACGGCAAGCGCGATCCGGATCAAACGATCATCATTTCCTGCCGTTGCGGTCAAGACTCGGACTGCAACCCCAGCAATGCGGCCGGCGTGCTCTTCACGACGATGGGCGCGAGAGCCCTGCCGCCGCGATTCACCGAGTCGCTGAAACGCAACGTGAAGTTCAGCCATACGGACTACAACTTCGACGAACTGGTGACCGTTTGCGAAAAGCTGGCTCGCGAGGCGGTGGTGCGCGCCGGTGGAACGATCGAACGCGATGCCGCTGGCGGCGAGGTGTTCGTCATTCCGGTTGAAGTTCTCAAGCCCAGTCCTCTGGAGCAGTGCTGGAACCCAGGGCCGCCGCGCAACGAGCGGTTCACGGCCGAGGAGATGAAGCAGATTCAGCCTCCGCCGGAGAAGAAGTGATCTGGGAAGCCGATGACGCCTCATCTTTTGGAATTGCCGGGGCTGCGCCTCACGGATGTTTGCTTTCAGGAAGCCTCATGGCCCGATTGATCGCCATTGGAGATGTTCACGGCTACACGCTCGCGCTGCGCGCGTTGCTCGATTGGGTTGCGCCGACGCCGGCCGACACGCTCGTATTTTTGGGCGACTATGTGGATCGCGGGCCCGACAGCCGCGGGACGCTCGATCTGTTGATCGAACTTCAGCAAACATTGCGGATCGTGCCGCTGTTGGGCAATCACGATCACCTGTTTGCGGAGATCTGCGCGGGCCGTCTCGACCTTCGCGACGAGTGGCTGCGCTTCGGCGGGGCGCAAACCGTGGCCTCCTACGGCCGCGCGCCGGAGGACGTGCCGGCCGCGCACCTGGCGTTTTTGGCCGGCTGCCCGCGCTACTACGAAACCGAGCACCACTTTTTCGTTCATGCCAACTACGACGCCCGCACCCCGATTGCCGAGCAGCCCGGAGCGCTGTTGCTTTGGCAATCGCTGCGTGATCGGCTGCCCGGGCCGCACTACTCGGGCAAGGTAGCGATTGTCGGGCACACGGCCCAAAAGACCGGCCGCATTCTCGACCTGGGCTATTTGAAGTGCATCGATACGTACTTGTATGGCGGCGGATCGCTCACCGCGATGAATCTCACCAGCGGCGAACTGTGGCAGGTGGATCAGAACGGCCAGCGGCGGGCGACGTAGCCCCAGTCGATGCCGCGTCCGACAAGCCTGTGCGGCATCGGCTCCGGCAGCGTTGGCTCCGGCAGCATCGGCCGCGACAGCGTCGGGCCGTGCGGTAGAGCGAAGATCGGGCGCAAACGTCGGGCGCCTCGATCAATTCGGTCGTTGCCAGCCGTTATAGTGGCGGCGGAGGGCCGTGCTCACGTCGGGCCAATGCCGCTGCCAACGCGCCGAAAGCGGCTCGGCTGGCGCCCCCGAAGCGAGATCGCTCAGGTAGGCGCGAAGCTCGCGTCGAGCCTCGGGCGGGCCGTGCAGTGCGAAGTGGACGATCGCCCAGGCGTCGCGGTATTGCGCCTTGCCCATCTCTTCCGGCGAGGTGCGGCGCTCGAGGTCGTTTAAGTCGGGCGCCATGGCCCACCATGCCCGACGCTTCACCGCGGCCAAGTGCGGGCAGTCGTACGCCCGATGCTCGATCGGCTGTTCGAAGTACTCGGCCAACCCCTCATCGAGCCAGAGCGGCACGTCGGGCAGTACGGCATGAAGCATGGCATGAGTGCATTCGTGACGGAGGTCTTCGGGCAGTCGCTTGCTTTGATAGGCGAAGACCATGCCCGGTCCTTGCCCCCGAACATAAAGCGCACGGCGATAGGGCACCTGCGGCAGGTATTGTCGCAAGTAGGCCGTGTAGCTGGCCTCGCCTTGAAAGAGATAGACCTCGATCGGCTGCTTGGCGGCCGGTACGGCAAGTACTCGGGTGAGGTCGTCTTGTACGCTCCGCAGGTCGTCGAGCAGCCGTTGCCACGGCGTCAGAGAGAACTCGGCGCGGATGACCAACGGCCCGACGGTGCGCACATCGGCCCACTCGTCGGCAGCCGCTCGAGCCGGGGCGAGGGCAATCAGAGAGCAGGGAATCAGGCAAAACCAAATCAGGCGAGCGAGGATAGGACAGGAGGGAAGCAGATTCGAGAGAATCAGGCACCACCCGCAAGGCGATTGTCGGCCCCAGCCTCGTTGTTTTCCAATGACGCACAACGTGGAGCCTGGTGGCCGGGCGTCAGTCGGGCAGAGGGGTGGGGCGATGGGGAACATCGGCGGTTTACTGCGGTAGTTCAGCGGATTGTTTGGGAAAAGCCCCGGGCGGAAATGATCATTTGCCTCTATCCCGAAAAAGAAGTCATTTCGTCATTTCGCGCCGCGCACGTGATATTCGGTTGCCGCCGAAGGCTGCGGTAGGCTCCGTCCCGACGGGATCACCGGGGTGAAAGAGTAGGGCGGGCGCCTGCGGCCGTCAAGACGAAAACTCTTTTTGGTTTCTATCCGGATCTATTCCGTATCTTATGTCCCACCATATTGTTGCGGCGACATTTGTTTCTGTAATTGCAGAAGAAATGCCCGGGAAACGCCCGTGATCATTGTGCTTCGGGACATGCCGGATGTGTATGGCCGACAGCAGGCCGCGGGGCCGGTGGTTGTCGCCAAGAAAATCACGTTCGTCGCCTTGACAGCCGATCGATAAAGAATGTACTTTTGTATATGTGTACGGATGTTTATGTTTTGGGCGTTTTTCGGGCATCAATCGCAATTGGCGATGGATGGAATGGATGAAAAGGCTCGCTGTGCGATTCTGCATAAGCTGCGGGAGGAAATCGGCCGGGTGGCGCGGGCGTCTGGTGCCGAACGGCCGGTTTTTTCCAGCGGATTGCCGGGCTTAGACGCCGTGTTGCCCGAGGGAGGATTTCGGGGGGGTACGCTCGTCGAGTGGGTGGTCGAGGGGGAGGGGGTGGGAGGTGAGACGCTGGCGTTGTGGGCGGCCCAACGGGCGGCGTCGAGTGGCGGCTTGATCGTGGCGGTCGATCGTCGGCAGCAGTTTTATCCACCCGCGGCGGTGCGGTGGGGGATCGATCCGCGGCGGTTGATCATCGTACTGCCCGAAACCCACGCCGACGAACTTTGGGCGTTGGATCAAGCGTTGCGGTCGTCGGCGGTGCGGGCGGTGCTGGCGTGGCCCGAGCGGCTCGACGGCCGCGTGTATCGGCGTTTGCAGTTGGCGGCCGAGCAGGGAGGGGCTTTGGGGTTGTTGATTCGGTCGGTCGATGCCCTACGACAGGCTTCGTGGGCCGAGGTGCGGCTGCTCGTCGGCGCGGTTGCCGCGGGCAGCGGCGGTTCGCTGCGTCCGGAAACTGAGGGAGCGGCCGCGGCCGTGGCCGAGGGTGAACCGCTGCCTCTGCCGTCGGCCCGGCGATTGCGCGTGGCGGTGCTCAGAACACGTCATCGTTTGTACGGCAGAGAGGTAGAGATCGAGGTGGACGATGAAGCGGGTTCTTTGCGCGTGGTTTCCGCAATGGGCGATTCAACGATGGCGACTTGCCGAAAGGACGCGAGGCCATGACGCCAACGGCAGCGATGCCGCCACAGCACACCGCACCAAGCAGGTGCCGCAGGTGTCGCGGTTGTCGCGGGCCGCGATGCATCCCGCGTTGGCCGCGACGACGGCCGGCAGGTCCGAAATCAGCAGCAAGTTCGAGGTTGGCGCGTTTGAACTTGGCCATTCCAACGCGACGGACAAACCCGACGTTGGCGGCACGTTCGACATGAGCGGCAAGCCTGAGGCCGGCGCGTTTGATGCCGTGCCGCGTGCAGTGGTTGCCCACCTGCAAGGACGCCAGCGAGTGCGTCTTTGTTCGGCGGCTGCTCGTGCCCTGGGCGTGCGGCCGGGGATGCCGCTGGCCGAGGCCCGGGCCGTGGCGCCGTCGCTGGTTGTTGCCTTCGACGACCCGCAGGCCGACCGCAACGAATTGGTCCGCTGGGCGGCCTGGTGCGAGCAGTTCAGTCCTTTGGTGGGCATCGCCTCGCCTGACGACGAATCGCTGCTGCTCGATATTACCGGGCTGGAACATCTTTTCGGCAGCGAACGGGCATTGGCCGAGCAGTTGGCCGCAGGGCTGCGTCGTCAGGGGCTTTACGCCCAACTGGCGATTGCCGACACCGTGGGAGCGGCCTTTGCCGCGGCGCACCAATGCAGCATGCACCGCAAGACCGCGCCGAAGCGCGCATCGAAGGCCTCGCCCGTGCGCGCCGCGCAAGGCGGGGAATCGTTGCCGCTGCTGATCTTGACGCCGGGCGATGCGACGGCGCTGGAGGCGTTGAGCATTCTCGGCTTGCGATTGTCCGACGAAGCGGCATTGCTGCTGTTGCGATTGGGGATCGAACGGATCGGGGCCTTGGCGGCGCTGCCGCGGTGCGAGGTGAGCCGGCGCTTGGGCGCCGAAGTTGTACTGCGATTGGAACAGGCGTTGGGCCAGCGGCCCGAGCCGATCGAAGCCTGTCGGCCGGCGGAGATTCCCCGCGCCTGCTGGGATGCCGACGACCGATGGCTGACCACGCGCGACGAAGTCGTCGCGGTGTGTGAGCGGTTGTTCCGCCCGCTGGCCGAGCAACTGGCCCACGTTGGCCGCGGCGCGCTGCGGGTGTTTTGCCGGCTGGAGTGCATCGGGGCAGGGCAGGGCGATTGCGGCGCGGCGGCTCGGCCCGGGGGGTCGCTGGCCGTCGGTTTGTTCGCCCCCAGCGCTTCGGCGTCCCAGTGGCTGGGGCTTTTGTCGCTGCAATGCGAGCGGTTGTCGCTGCCCGGACCGGTGTCGCGTGTCGAGGTGTCGATTCCGCTGACCGCGCCGCTTGTTTCTTATCAATCCACTCTTTGGGGTGAACGCACTACCGAAGATGTTCCGCGCGGCGGCGCGGACCTGATCGAACGGTTGTGCAGCCGATTGGGCGGCCGAGCGGTGTGCGGCGTGCGATTGACCAAAGAGCCGCTGCCCGAGGCGGGGTGGCGCGCCGCGGCATTGACGGCCCGCCGGCGAGAGGGCGCAGCCTGTGCGAGCCATGCCGGCGCTTCGCGGCGAACTGCCGCGGTGCGGTCGATTCCGCCGCGGCCGCTGGCGTTGTTTCGCGCGCCGCAGCCGGTTGATCGCGTCTTGTGCGGGCCCGACGGCTTGCCGCGGCGTTTCCAATACGGTAGTCGATGGTGCGCGATCGTCGCCGTTGCCGGCCCGGAGCGCATTGTTACCGGATGGTGGCGCGGACGAACCATCGCCCGCGACTATTATCGCGTGCAAACATCGTCCGGCAGGCGCTACTGGCTGTTTCGGTCGCGCGATCGCCGTTGGTATCTCCACGGCCGATTCGATTGATCGAATCAGTCGAATCGCCGCGACGACGTTGTTGCCGAGTTTGCGATTGGCGATCTGCCATGTACGCCGAGTTGCATGCGTTGACGAATTTCACGTTTCTCGAAGGGGCATCGCACCCGGATGAACTGGTTGCGCGCGCCGCCGAACTGGGATACGCCGCGCTGGCGATTACCGATCGCCAGAGTTTGGCCGGGATGGTCCGCGGGCATCGCGCGGCGAAAGAGGCCGGGCTGAAGCTGCTGATCGGCGCCGAGATCCACCCGCGCGACGCCTGGCCGGCGGTGCTGCTGGCCACGGATCGGGCCGCCTATGGGCGATTGGCGCGGTTGCTCACCGTGGGTTGCCGCCGGGCGGCGAAAGGCGCCTGCGAGTTGTCTTGGGACGACGTGGCCGCGCACGCCGATGGTTTGCTGGCTTGCGTGCTTGCGTCGCCCGATTGGTCATTCGATCCGTCCGATCCATCTGATCCGTCCGGTCCGAACGTCGGAGCACATGATGATGCGAAAACACCAGATCGTCGTCGTGCGGAATCGCCTCGGCGGCCGCTCGAGGGCAGCGAGATCGACGCCGCCGAGTTGGCCCGCTACCGCGACGTATTCGGCGACCGCTGCTACCTGCTGGCCGAGCTGCATCACGGCCCGAGCGACGCCCGGCGGTTGGCTCGCTGGAGCGATCTGGCGCGGCGGCAGCGCGTGCCGCTGGCGGCCGGGGGCGGAGTGTGTTACCACGCGGCCTCGCGGCAGCCGTTGCACGATGTGCTGCGGGCGATCCGCCACGGAACGGTCGTCGGCGACCGGCGGGCGGCATTGCATCCGAACGCCGAGCGGCACCTGAAGTCGCCGCAACAGATGGCCGCGCTGTTCGCCGCGGCGCCGCGGGCCGTCGCCGTTGCGGCCGAGGCGGCCGAGCGGTGCCGTTTTTCGCTCGACGAACTGCGATACGAGTATCCCGAGGAGCTTGCCCCGCCGGGCCGCACGCCGTTCGAGTATTTGACGGAACTGACCTGGGCCGGCGCGCGGCAACGCTGGCCCGAGGGCGTTCCGCCGCGGGTGCGCGGGTTGCTCGAACACGAGTTGCAGTTGATCGGTCAATTGCGCTACGAGGCCTACTTTCTCACCGTATGGGACTTGGTGCAGTTTGCGCGGCGTCGGGGGATTTTGTGCCAGGGCCGCGGCTCGGCGGCCAATTCGGCCGTGTGCTACTGTCTGGGGATCACGGCCGTCGATCCGTCGCGGATGGATCTGCTGTTCGAGCGATTCATCAGCCGCGAGCGCGCCGAGGCGCCGGATATCGACGTGGACTTCGAACACCGCCGCCGCGAAGAGGTGCTGCAATACATCTACGAAAAGTACGGACGCGATCGCAGCGGCATGACGGCCGAGGTGATCTGCTACCGCCCGCGTTCCGCGGTGCGCGACGTGGGCAAGGCGCTGGGGCTTTCGCTCGACCGTGTCGATGCCCTCTGCGCGAAGCTCGACCATTATCACCATGCCGACGATCTGCCCGAACGCTGCCGCGAGGCGGGGATCGACCCCGAGGGCATGTTGGGCCGGCGGTTGGTAACGCTGGTGCGGCAGTTGATCGGGTTTCCTCGCCATCTCTCGCAGCATACCGGCGGAATGGTCATCACCCGTGGCCCGTTGTGCGAGTTGGTGCCGATCGAAAACGCCGCCATGCCGGGCCGCACCGTGATCCAATGGGATAAGAACGACCTGGACGAGCTGGACATTCTCAAAGTGGACTGCTTGGCGCTGGGAATGCTCAGCGCGCTGAGCAAGTGCTTCCAGTTGATCGAGCGGCACGACGGGGTGCGACTCTCGCCGGCCGACATCCCCGAAGGCGACGAACCTACCTACGACATGATCTGCCGGGCCGACACGATCGGCGTCTTTCAGATCGAAAGCCGCGCACAGATGAGCATGTTGCCCCGTTTGCGCCCGCGGAACTTCTACGACCTGGTGATCGAAGTGGCGATCGTGCGTCCCGGTCCGATCCAGGGGCAGATGGTTCATCCCTATCTGCGTCGGCGCTGCGGCGAAGAGAAGCCGACCTACCCGAACGAAGCGATACGCAACGTGCTGGAAAAGACGCTGGGCGTTCCCCTTTTTCAAGAGCAGGCGATGCGGTTGGCCATCGTGGCCGCCGGCTTCACCCCCGGCGAGGCCGACCGGCTTCGCCGCGCGTTCGGGGCGTGGCGCCGGCCGGGCGTCATCGACGAGTTTCGGGCCAAATTGATCGAAGGCATGACCGCCCGCGGCTATTCGCCCCAGTTCGCGCAGACGCTGTTCGAGCAGATTCGCGGGTTCGGCGACTACGGCTTTCCGGAATCCCATGCCGCCAGCTTCGCGCTGCTGGTGTATGTGTCAGCTTGGTTGAAGCGGCACTATCCGGCCGCCTTCTTCTGCGCGTTGTTGAATAGCCAACCGATGGGCTTCTATGCGCCCGCCCAATTGGTGCGCGATGCCCAGCGCCACGGCGTCGAGGTGCGGCCGGCCGATGTGAACTTCAGCCGTTGGGAATGCACATTGGAACCGGCCGAGGCCGGCGGCGCGGCGGCGCAATCGAGTCGAACGTTGCCGCAGGCCGAAGGCGAATCGCCTGCGGTCGAACGCAGTCGTTGGGCGCTTCGCTTGGGACTGTCGCTGGTGAAGCATCTTTCGGCCGCCGATGCCGAGGCGATTGTCGCCGCGCGCAAGGCCGGGCCGTTCCGCTCGCTCGACGAACTGGCCCGGCGCAGCGGGCTGCCGCGCGCCGTGCTGATGCGTTTGGCCGAGGGCGGGGTGTGCGCATCGCTGCGGCCCGATCGTCGCGGCGCGCTGTGGGACGCACTGCTGCCGGCCGAGGGCCCGTTGCCGCTGTTCGCCCGCGAGGTCGAGCCGACGGAGCTTCTTCCGCCCGATGCGCGGCACGAGCCTCAGCCGGCCGAGGCATCGCCGCTAACGGTATCATCTTCGCCGGAATCTGCGTCTGCTTTGTCGCCACTTTCACCGCTGCATTCGGTGCCGTTACCGGCATCGCCGCTGCCGCCGCTGTCGGAGGCGGCCGAAGTGCTTGCCGACTATCGCACGCAATCGCTTTCGCTTCGCGGCCATCCGATGAAGTTCCTGCGGCCATCGCTTGGGCGGCGCGGGGTGCTTTCGGCCGCCGAGTTGGCGGCCGTCGAAAATGGGCGGCGCGCGGCAGTGGCCGGCATCGTGCTCGTGCGGCAGCGGCCCGGAACGGCCAAGGGCATTACGTTTTTCACGCTCGAAGACGAAAGCGGATCGGCCAATCTGATTGTCCGTCCCCATGTTTGGCAACGATGCCGCGCGGCGGCGCGGAATGCCGTGGTTCTGCTGGCCGCCGGGCGGGTGCAGCGCCAGGGAGAGGTGATCCACCTGCTGGCCACGCACTTGGAAGACCTCTCGGCCCAGATGACCGGCTTAGAAACCTGTTCTCGTGATTTTTGCTAAGCGAAGTTGAACAAACAGGCTGATTGACTGTACTTCTGTGCGCTTAGATGCCGTTGGCGGAATGCCCGTGGCGATTACTTTGCTGCGTTGGACGGAAAGGCGCCGATCGATGGCGTGCCCGTGCCCCTTGTTGCCCGGCCATCGGTTCAGTAAAATGCTTGGTTTCCCTGGCGGGCGGCTGCTCGACCTGGGCGGCCACCGTGGGGTTCGGCTACGTCACCGTCAACCGAAGTTGCACGGGCGGCACACGAACGATCGACCTCGCACGGCGTGAAGTGATTTCCTTTCTTTGCCGAAGAAATGCAATCATTTCAACGCGCGAGGAACACTAAGAGAAGAACGCATCTCGGCTTTCGGCCGACAGACACATTGTTCTTACGGACGACGACGGATCATGATCTACGCTATTATTGAAGACGGCGGTCGGCAGTATCGAGTGGAAGAGGGCGCCGAGCTGGATATCGACCTTCGCGAGGCGTCGGCCGGCGATCGGATCACCTTCGACCGCGTGTTGCTGGTTCGCAAAGATGATTCGGTCGTGGTTGGGCAGCCGTTGGTTTCGGGCAGCTCGGTCGAGGCCGAGGTTGTTTCCGTTGTCCCCGGCCCGAAGCTGGTCATTCAGAAGTTCCGCCGTCGGAAGAACTACCGCCGTCGTACCGGCCATCGGCAACTCTACACGCGCGTGAAGATCAACAAGATCATTGCCGGCTGATCGTCCTCTAAGTGGCTCTAATACCCCCCCTTGGTGCTCTCGGCTCTGCGCGTTGCCTTTGCCTCGCACGGAGTGGGGAGAGTATGTATTGTTGAGCCTCCAACAAAACCGCGAAAAACAGGTGGTTTGAACGGCGATCACGTGCAATCGGCCGCTTCGCTGTGCCGGCGGCCCCTTTCGCGATCTTGTGGACCTCTTTATTCCTCGCGCGGCTTGGAATGTTCCGCTTTTCCTCGAAGCGAAATGGCGGTCGTTTCCGCCCGCGAGAAGTATTTCAGTCCGCGAGAAGAATAGGTATTGCGGCAACGTTGCGAACCGTCTTCGCCTTCCTCGGTTCTTTGGAGCACCGGGGCGTATCTTTCGAGCGGGCTTCGCTCGCGCCCAACGAACGCGCCCTGCGGGAATCGCCGGGCTGTTTTGCGCCCACGTTCGGCCTGATTCATCGACCGGCGCGAGAGGCAATTCGCCGGCCGGCCCTGCGTCGCGATGGCCGCGCCGGGTAGTCTCGAAAGGAATGCGGCAAAACGTCGCGTTTGAATCAGAGTCGATTACTCCCGAGCAACGCGTATCCCAGTGCTGAAGTTCCCGCGGCGCGGTACACTAAGCAGAGACGGCTCCGGTGACAGGATTTGCGAATTGCTGTTCTCGCCGGTTCGCCTGTAGTGTGAGAGACCATCTGCTCGACCGGCTATCACTCGGAGAGAGGTTGGACGCATGAAAGAATTGAATCGCATTACCCTCGACCCATCCGTGATGGGCGGGAAACCATGCATCCGCGGTTTGCGTGTCACGGTCGGGACGATCGTCGGTCTGCTTGCTGCGGGGCGCTCGCGTGACGAGATCCTCAATGCGTACCCATACCTGGAAAGCGAGGATATCGATCAGGCGCTTGCGTATGCGGCGTGGCGGGTTGAAGAACGCGAGGTTCCGCTGCCGGTCTCATGAGCATCAAAATCTTGATCGACATGAATTTGTCGCCCAATTGGGTCCCGCTGCTTCAAAACGCCGGTTGGCCGGCAATGCACTGGTCCACCGTTGGCGACCCGAAGGCCACAGACCGGACCATCATGGACTGGGCAGAGGCCAATGGATACATTGTGTTTACGCATGACTTGGAGTTCGGAACGATATTGGCATTGACCCACAAAACCGGTCCGAGTGTTTTTCAGGTGCGCGGACAAAACGTGCTGCCTGATCAGATGGGAAGCCTGGTAACCGCAGCGCTCAGCCAGCACGAATCGGACTTGCAAGCGGGGGCCTTGGTTGTCGTCGAAGAAACCAAGAATCGTGTGCGGATTCTGCCGATTTGATTCGGCTCAACGGCAGTGATCCGATGCAGTTGGGGTTGCGGGCCTGCCGGGCATCGGTTTGATTTCGATCGCGCGATGGTGCGCGCTTGGCCTTCTCGTGGCGCATGGGCGCTGTACAGGCCGGTTGTGGTCTGGCAACCGGCGTCGCGTCCTTGTCCGGCTTTTCTGCTGGACAAATCGTCTGTCGTTTCTTATTCTGGCGTTGGTAGTTCCCTTGGCGGATCGGCAATGCCGTGGTCGTTTGGGCCGACCGGGCCGGCTGTTCGCTTCCGCCGCGACGAATGCAGCCCCGATTATCCCGCCTGGCTGAGCGGTTGCAAGATCGCAACGCGACCGGTGCCGCGTTGAATCGCGGCAGCTCGCGGTTCGGGCGGCCGAACCGTTTCTTTCGACGCGAGAAATGAAGCGGCACAGGTTCCCGCCTGCGAGCAGCGCATCTCGGTTGCGTCGGCTGAGCTGTTGCCATGGGACGCATTTGCGGGTAACGTGCGTCGTCCGCGGAGACTGTGTGGGCGGCGGTCGGCCGTTCGCGCGCGAGGGACCGGTTGGCTTCGCTTTTGGTTCTCGGCAGTTCCATCTCCATCAAATACTTTCGCGAGCTTGATGATGAAACGATTGAACACTCTGGTCGCGATCGGTTTGACATTGCTGGCGTTTCAGTATGCCGGGGGCGAAGAGCCGCGGTTTCGCTCGCCCATCGCGGTGCGCGTTTCGCCGGACGGGTCGCGGCTGTTCGTGGTGGACCGAACGGCCGAACGCGTGGTGGTGATCGATGCGGCTTCTCAAAAGCCGACGGCCGAAATTGCCTTGCAAGGGCAGCCCTTGGCGGCGGCGTTGGCGGCGGACGGTTCTCGGCTGTTCGTTGCCGAGCGCACGGGCCATTGCGTTGCGGAGGTCGATCTGTCGGCCGGCCGGGTTGCGCGGCGGATGAACGTCGGTCCTTGGCCGTCGTCGCTGGCCTTTTCGGCGAAGCGGCAGGCCCTTTTCGTTTGCTGCCGCGGTGACCACAGCGTGGTGAAGGTGGACTTGGCCTCGGGCAATGTTGCCGGGCGGATTGGGGTCACCCGCGACCCGTTTGCCATCGCGATTTCGCCCGACGAATCGAAACTGCTGGTGGCCAACTATATGCCGTCGGGGGCGGGCACCAACCCGAAGTTGGCTGCCGAAGTGGCGGTGCTCGATGCCGAGAAGCTGACGCTCAGCGGTACGATCGTGCTTCCGCCGGGAAGCACGGCCGTCAGCGGAGCGGCGATCAGCCCCGACGGCCGCTGGGGCTACGTGGTGCATGCCGTCAGCCGCTTTGCGCTGCCGATCACCCAGCTCGATCGCGGGTGGGTTCACACCTATGCGCTGACGATCATCGACCTGGGCGCGGCCAGCCGCCTGGCCACGGTGCTGCTCGATGACGTGACCGGCGGGGCGGCCGATCCCTGGGATGTGGCCGTCAGTCCCGATGGAGAAACGTTGGCGGTTTCGCACGCGGGCATTCACGCGGTTTCCGTTGTTCGGCTGGCGCAATTGCATCGGTTACTGGCCGGCGACTTGCCGCCCGAGTTGGCCCAACTGAAGGACGGAACGGCGGAGAACATTTGGGTTCGCATCGCCCGCGACCCTTCGAAGCGCGAATTGCTGACCAATGATCTGACGGCCCTGCACTTGGCCGAGGTGATCCATCGGGCGCCCAGCGGCGGGCTTGGGCCGCGGGGATTGGCGTTGGCCAGCGACGGCCGCCAAGCGTTCGTGTGCAACTATTTTTCCGGCAACATCGGCGTGATCGACTTGGTCGAGCACCGCGTGAAGGCGACGATTGCGGTGGGCGAGCAGCCTGCTTCGTCGCCCGCCCGGCGCGGCGAAATCTACTTCCACGACGCGAACCGGTGTTTCCAACATTGGCACAGTTGTTTCTCTTGCCATTTGGACGACGGTCGGATCGACGGCTTGACTTGGGATTTCATGCGCGACGGCATCGGCAACGGCAAAGATGTGATCAGCTTGATCGGCATGATGGATACCGCGCCGCACAACCGCCGTGCCACCCGTCCGAATCCTCACGAGTGCATGAGGACCGGCGTGTTGGGCAGCCATTTCATCGTTCCGCAGCCGAGCGACGTAGAGGATTTGGTGGCCTATGCCGCCTCGCTCCGCCCCGAAAAGAACCCGCTGGCCGACCGAAACGCCGAGGCCGCGGCCCGCGGCAAGCAGATCTTCGAGGGCAAGGCGGCCTGCGCCGTCTGCCACGAAGGGCCGTGGCTGACCGACTGCAAGCAACACGATGTGGGCACGCGCGTGCCGCAAGATCCCGACGGTCGGTACGATACGCCGAGCTTGGTGGAGTGCTATCGCACGGCCCCGTACCTGCACGACGGGCGGGCGGCCACGCTTCGCGAGGTGTTCACGAAGTTCAATCCCGACGATCGGCACGGCCGGACTTCTCAGCTCACGCCGGCCGAACTCGATGATTTGATCGCCTATTTGAATTCTTTGTAGTTCGATCGATTCGCGACAGGGTTGCCCCGGCAACAGTCTGCGGAACTTAGTCGTTTCACGCAATTGCGGAAGCGGCCGCCGACGCAGCGAAGCAGCTCTCTTGCGCGCAGTCTCCGCTTGAACCGCGTTCCGTTTTTCGTGGTTCTTTTTGGCTTGATCGATTCGGGGTGAACCTGCCCGGGCGATAAGCCGCGAAGAGGCCCCGGGCGGATTCGAGCTTCGGGCGTTGCCGTCGGCGAGTCGTTTCGCTTTTCGCCAATCGGTTCTTCTTTGGAAAGCGGTCGATCTCGCGCACCGTGGATTGCCGGCAACAGTCCGCTGGTGCGCCGGTGCGATGGATATTGAGTCTCAATTTGGCGGGCTTTACCCCATGAGGCCGCACCTCTATAACTATCGCAGCGTCCCGAAGCTGCCGCGGCTGTGCGGACCAGCCGGCGGCGCGGAATGGTCTTTCGGAAGTCTGCTTGATGTCGGCCGATCACCCTGAATTCGATTTGCATGGTCACCGCGAGAAACGCTGGGTGGCCCTTTCCTCGCTGTTGGCCGCGGTTGTGCTGACGGCGACGAAGATCGTCGTCGGGCTATGGACGAACAGCTTGGGTATTCTCTCCGAGGCGGCCCACTCGGCCCTCGATCTTGCCGCTGCCGCCATCACCGTTTGGACGGTGCGCACTTCGGGACAACCGGCCGATGCCGAGCATCATTACGGTCACGGCAAGTTCGAGAATCTGTCGGCCCTGGTGCAAACCGTTCTGCTGTGGATTGTATGCGGCTGGATCATCTTCGAGGGATGCCGCCGCTTGTTCGGCGTCGAGGATTCGCATGTCGATGCGAACGTGTGGGCCTTTGGTGTGATCGTTCTTTCGATCGTCGTTGATCTCTCGCGGAGCCGGGCCTTGGCCCATGCGGCGAAAAAGTATCGCAGCCAAGCGCTCGAGGCCGATGCGCTGCATTTTTCGACGGATGTCTGGTCGTCGTTGGTGGTCTTGCTAGGGCTGTTTTGCGCGGCTGCCGGACAGCGATTCGGCATTGGCTGGCTTCATCGCGCCGATGCAGCGGCCGCCTTGGCCGTGGCGGGCATCGTGATCGTCGTCAGCCTGCGTTTGGGCAAGCGGGCCGTGGACGAATTGGTCGATGCGGTGCCCGCCGAACTCCGCGATCGGGTCGAGCGGGCGACGGCGGCCGTGGCCGGGGTGCTGGCCGTCTCGCGCGTCCGTCTGCGGCGAAGCGGGCCGGCGCATTTCGTCGATTTGACGGTGAAGGTCGAACGGACGGCAACACTCGAACGGGCGCACGCGCTGACCGACGCCATCGAACAGGCCGTCGAGCAGGCGCTGCCCGGCGCCGACGTTGTCGTTCACATCGAGCCGCAGGCCGACTCGGGCGAGGATTTGGCCGCAACGATTCAATGGTTGGCGGACCGCATGGGGCTGAAAGCGCACTCGGTGCATGTGTACCAACAGCGCAGCGGCCGGGCGGTTGAATTGCATTTGGAGGTGGACCGCCGGCTAACGCTCGACGAAGCCCACCTGCAATCGAGCCGGTTCGAGGCGGCCCTGCGCGAGGCGTCTCCCGATGTTCGGCGGATCGTCACGCATATCGAGCCTTCGCCGCACTCCGAACCGCAACCGGCGCAGCGGGCCGACGAGCCCGCTGTCCGCGAGGCGATCGAACGATTCGTGGCAGGCGAAGACGACTCGGTTTCCGCCCATGCCGTTTCGCTCAATACGATCGACGGGCGACTCGGCGTTTCGCTTCACCTGCGGCTTGACGCCGAGCTCTCGATCACCGCGGCACACGAGCTGAGCGAGCGGCTGGAGCGACATCTTCGCGAGAACGTGCCGCAATTGGATCGGGTGGTGATTCACGTCGAACCCAATCGGGGCGATTGAGTGCCGGCAGCCGCGGTCATCTGCCGGCTCGTTGGACTTGATTGGCGGACCCGGCTGCGAAGCGACGGAACGAAGGCAAGTGCGTTACGGCGCGATCGCGCGGACTTTGGCCGCCGCCTCGTAGTCGGCATAGGCTGCGGCCAAGTCTTCCGGTTCCACCGCCGAGCGATGAATCCAAACCCGATACGACAATCGGATCGGCTCGCCCGGCGGGAACGTCTTCGACTTCACTCCCGGCCAGCCGACGCAAAGCGGGCCGTAGTAGCGGGTCAACCAAGTCGGCGGGAAGTCGGGATGGTGCGGCGGCACGAAGACAGCCGCTCCGCTCCGCTGGCTGGCGCCCTCGAACTTCGAGGTGAAGTCGGCCCAAGCCAAGGGGGTGTCGGGCAGGTCTTCGGTGGTTTTCCCTTGGGGCACGGTAATCAGCGTTTCGCTCCGCGGGCCCGGCTTGAACCGCATCGTGAATCCGCCGTAGCTTTTTCCCTCGGCGCCCCAAAGCTCGATCGGGCGATCTTCGGGAATGAACGTCAGATCGAAATCGACGCACCGGCTTGTTTCGGTTGCGCGCCATGCACGGATCCACACCCGTTCGCGCATCACGCGCTTCGGGCCGACATACCAACCGTTCTCGACGGCCAGCACGGCCGCCAACGGACCCGAACGGCGGACCAGCCAGCGCTCGAAACGTTGGGCGATCGTCGCGCCGGCCCAAAGATCGTGCTGTTGACCATCGATTTTCACATGCGGCCAGGTCCAGAAGATGCCGTGATGGTGATAATGATCTTTGGGGAAGTCGTCGGTCAGGATTTCGCCGCTGAGTCCCCAGACGGGATGAACGTAGCAGGCCCGGCTGCGGCGGTGCTCGGTGAGCGGAACCTTCTCGTTGGTGATCGTGCCGAAATTGTAGGCCAACACCGGCTTGCCCGACTCCTCGATGCGCAGCGTAACGCCCTCCGATTCGTGGAAGCGGAAGGGCGACTGCGGGGCCTGTTCGAGAGCGATAAGCGAGTAGCTTCGCGCCGGTTGATTCGCCGCGGCTTGCGGCGGGCTCGGCGGAGCGGCCAGCATCAGATCCTGTTGCTGCTCGCTGGGCAGGCCGTCGGGCAAAATCGCCGGCACAACCTGCAACGGCTCGACACCGGCCGACCCTTGGTCGGCCCACCGCACTCCCTGCTCAGGCAGTCGGATGTTTTTCGGCAAGGGACAGGTGGCGACGATCGGGCGCGCATGGGCGGGCACTTCGATCGACAGCGACTCGATCTTGGCGCCATCAGCGGCACGCGCCGAATTGACCCAGGCCGCCGTCACGACGCATCCTATGACGCCGCTCAACCAGAGTGCGCGCGCTGCCGATCGGCCCAACGCGACGCCCGCACGGCCGAACCGCTGCCCTCGATTGTTCCCAAAATAGTTCCACCCAATCGCAGAGTCAGCCGCCGGCGAAGCGAAGAGGCCAATGGCGTGCCGTCTCCGGCTGGACCGATTTTCATTCTTGCCGGTTTTACGGAGAGATTGAAACAACATGCCCACAGGAACAATCCTCGTTTTCATGCGGTCTTGCAAAGTCTCAGTGTCATAGGCCGATCCGCCGGCTCAACGGCGGCAAACGCGATCACTCAGCCTACGTTCGCTCGCGGTGATCGTCAAGCGCGTGCCGTTTGGCGTATCGTGCATCGCATGGTGTCGGCAAGGTCGCCTTGTTCGAGAAATGAAGTTTTTGCGGCTCGCGCGATTGCATTACGTTTATGAGGGACAATAATAGTCATCAGTAGTTGCGCGGCAGACGGCTGTGGTTTTGCCGTCCGCCGCGCGTTGCTCGCGGAAGGCTGAAGTGGTCGGTTGGGAAAAGCGGCGGCGGGAGCAACGGCATGAGCATGCACGGAATGACCGGCAACGAGCCAGGTACGCTGCGCGGCCGCAACTATCCCTCGCTGCGGCAGTTCACCGTATTTATGGAGAACCGCGTGGGCCAATTGCTCGAAGTGATTCGTCGCTTCGAGGGCACGCTGGTGCGGATCGTCGCCGTTTCGATCAATGATTCGGCGGAGTGCGCCTTTGTGCGTTTCCTCTTGAGCCATCCGGAGCAGGGCCGCGAGATATTGGAACGGGCGGGATTGGCCTTGATCGAAAGCGATCTGATCGGCGTCGAATTGCCCGACACGCCGCAGCCGCTGTTGGCCGTATGCACCGCCCTATTGCAGGCCGAGGTCAACATCTTGCATGCGTATCCGCTGTTTATTCAGCCGCGGGGGCGTGCCGCAGTGGCCTTGATGGTGGACAACACCGACCTGGGCCTAGAGACGCTGG
Organism: uncultured Planctomycetaceae bacterium; assembly: GCA_964631235.1. Lineage (GTDB taxonomy): Bacteria > Planctomycetota > Planctomycetia > Pirellulales > Thermoguttaceae > JARKPK01. The sequence continues at coordinate 87,250 of CAZVZX010000014.1, forward strand.
CCCGAAAGGGTTTCAGCTTGTTGACGGAAAACGATTTGAGCAGCGACGGCTGACCGCGCGGTGTTGCTCCGGCATAACGCATCGGTCGGCGGACGAATCGCAGCGGAAGAACGCCGCGATTTTGATGGGCGAACTGGATTCGGCGAACCGTATCGTTCGATTTGCGGAACTGACGACACGAGAGGGATGTATCCATGAAGAAGCTCGCTGTGGTGTTGACGCTTGTCGGAGTGTGTGCGTCGTTGGCGGCCGTGGGCGCAGCCGTGCGACAACGGCTCGAAAATCCGGCGTTGGGGATGATCCGGCACGTGGTCCTTTTCAAGTTCAAGGATGGGACCAGCGAGGCCGACGTGAAGAAGATCACCGACGCTTTCGCCCAGCTGCCCGAAAAGATTGCGGAAATCGCCGATTTCGAATGGGGAACCGACAACAGCCCCGAGGGGTTGGCCCAAGGGTTTACGCACTGTTTTCTGGTGACGTTCAAAGACGCGAAAGCGCGCGACGCATACCTTCCGCATCCTGCGCACAAAGCCTTCGTCGATATTCTCAAGCCGCATCTCGACAAGGTGCTGGTGGTTGACTACGTTGCGGCCCGGTAAGCGCGGGACGCGGTGAGCGGGACGCGGTGAGCGGGACCGTGCCGGGCCGTGCCGGGCCGTGGGGCGGGCATCTTTGGCGCGGTGTCGGTTGCGGGGCGATCAGGCCGATCGGCTGACCTCGGGCGAGAGACTGCCCGCGGTCGGCTGAGATGAAGGGCCCCGTTCGGCGTCGGCCGACTTGCGGTATTCGGCGCGAAAGACCGCTTCGTTGTGCTGCCGCATGCGCCGTTCGAAGTGCGTTCGGTAGTCGAGGTCGTGATCGGCCGGCGATTCAGCGACGGGAAAGGGCCCGAGGAGTGTCGTGCGCTGGGCAATCAGTTCGCACGTCGATTGGAAGTACTCTTCCACATCCGTCCAAAAATGCAGTGTGCCGCCGGGCGAAAGGACGCGCTCGACATCGGCGAGAAAGGCCTCGTTCATCACGCGGCGCTTGCGATGCCGCTTTTTCCACCAGGGATCGGGAAAATAGACGTGGACGGCCCGAACCGTTCGATCGGCCAACCATTGGGCGAAGAACACAAGGGCGTTGCCGTCGATCACTGCCGCGTTCGATAGCCCCCGCTTGGCCAATTGAGCGGCGGTGTAGCGCGCGTATTTATGGGCCAACTCGATGCCGAGGAAGAGGATGTCGGGATGGGCCGCAGCGGCATTGCGGAGGAAAAGGCCTTTGCCGGATCCGACCTCGACCTCCAGCGGCCCGTGCCGGCCGAACACCGCCGCGGGATCGAAGGGACGGGCGAGTTGTTCGAGCGTCAGCAGATGCCGGCTGAGATCAAGGTTGGGATCGATCTTCGGCACCGATCTTCGGCCCATTGTTGGTTTCCTCGGGGGCGGCCGTCCGCGTCGTTCCGCCACACGATCGCGAGACGATCGCCGGGCAGCCAGTTGCCGGCAGACGGCATGCCGCCGGCGAACGTTGTCCTAGGTTGCATCGGAGGCGGCACGCAGGCGGTTTCGCCCAGGCGTCAAAGGGATCGTGCCGCGCGAGTCGGGCTACACCGATGGCGGCTTGCCCAGAGGAGGCGACGCCATATCACCAGCGGCGGCCGATTGCCTTGCCGCACGACTTCATGTGGCGTTGCCGGTTTCGGCGTTCAACTCTTCGATCGGCAGCGTCACTCCCTTGATGATGCCTTCGCACACCAAGTCGCCCCGGACGAAACATTGGAATTCGCATGTCAGAATCGTCCGCCGCACTTTGAGCATTTTGCAGGCGATCACGAAGCGGTCGCCGGGCCGGACGACCCCGCGAAAGCGAACTTCCTCGAGCCCGCCGAACCCGATGATTCCATCCATCAATTGGTAGCGTTTGCTGAAGTAGCTTGCCAATTGAGCGGCCGCCTCGCACATGATCACGCCGGGCATCACCGGCAATCCGGGGAAGTGGCCGCGGGTCCAGAACTCATCGGGGCCGATGTCTTTGTAGCCGACGCAGAGGAAGTTCTCGGTGTCTTCCAAACAAATGGCCGTCAATTGCTCCATTTCGAAGCGTTGACGATTATGCCGGCGAATCTCATCGATGTCTGCAACGACGTGTGAGAAATCGATTTGGTTCGGATCGATCAACAGCGGTCTTTTGGGCACGCCCGGCTCCTTATATTGAGGCTCAGTATCGGGATGCAACGGCGCCGAACTCCGGGGATGCGGGTTGCCGCTGAGGCAGAGCGGCGCCGCGTTGCATGGGCTCTCTGAGGATCAATACGGGACTTCGAGACTCCTCTCGATCCCCCGACAACGGCACACTACTTTGGTCGCGTGGCGAAATGAGCGTTTTCTCTCCTGGGAGAATGCAGCCATGTTGCGCCGCGCGACTGATGCATGGGTTTCACCGAACAGCGGTGTTGCGACAATGCATTTTGCGACTACGCCACCGCCTGACGCACGACGCCCGGGTGAAACATCCGCTGCTCGACAACGCCCGTTTCAGACCCAACCGACCGGCGGGCTGGGCTCGATTTCCGAGGCAGAAGGGGTTGCGGGCCGCCGTCGTTTCGGCCATCGCACGCAACGGCAACCACCCAAGGTTCTTACGGCAGCGCATCTGCCGGGCGCGCTTACGGTCGACGAATCGCAACGCCGGGCGGCCTCCGCGACGCAGCGGCCGGCTCAAGTCTTGACGACCCACCGTTTGGCGCGGCGCGCCTTGGGGTTTGCCGGACGTTTGCCGTGATTGGCCTTCTTATGATTTCGATTTGGTTTTGCCATGACGGCAGTCTCCCTAACGGTAAAGCAATTACATCAATCGGCAGTCGATCGCGCGGCAGCCGCACACAGGCGGGCAACGCGCGATCCGATGTCGCCGCGGGGCATCGCCCACTACGAGCGAGGCATCGGCGGACACTCCCGCGGTCCGCGACGCCTTGGCCAACGGCAGTGGGCATTGGTCCGACCTGCCGACCATCCGACCGGCACCGGGGCCACCGAACAGTCTGAGGACATTCGCGGAAACTCAATAGTATAGGGTACGAGGCCCCGGGCGCAAAGGCAGGCCGCGCGGGCACTAACGGCAGTGACGGCATCCAACGGCATCACACGTCGCGTTGAGGCCTGGGCGACTCGGAGGTGCCGTTCGACGCGGTCTTTTCCGGCGGGCTGCGCGGTGCCGATTCGTGTTTTCCACGGGCGGCACGGCCCGCAACGAAACGGAGCTGCCGCCCCCGATCGAAACCGGGTTTTCCGTCGGTGGCTTTAGGTCTTGGCGGGCGAACCCGAGCGGGAGTCGATGGTGCCACGGAAGTGCCAAAGGCAAGCGGATCGGGCCAGGCACACGGTTCGGTCGAGAGATCCGGCATCGATTGCACGAGGCAAGCAAGGTTTTGGCGAGTCAAGGGAATAGTACCTGCCGCTTCTACCGAATTCGTTCTTGGAAGGCCGCTCGCATGGCCCGTCACGGTTGGTAGGATGTCGGGCGATGCGGCGGCCGCCCTCTGAGAAGGCCAAAGGGGCGGTTGGCACTGAGGGGCAAGATGGCGTGTCCCCAGGGCGGCCGGCCCGCCGGAACTCCGGCGGCGATGGTTTACGAGTGGCGGAGCGGGTTTGGCCGAGCCGTTTGCGTTGTAGACCCCGACGCATGCGAGGTCAAGGGAGCGGAGTTTAGCCCTGCGGTGCTTGTATTTCGCATCGGCAGTTTGTAGGCTGGATGGGGGGAAGCGCTCTCTCGTGTGCGGTGCGGGAACGGCACGGGCGGCCGGCGGCCTCCCGACTACGGCACCGATTGCCGGCCTGACGATCGAGCATCGGCGCCCGGGGCCTTTGGGCCGGGCGGTCAGGCGACATTGGCACGGCGCTTCTTTTCTTTTCGAATCGGCAGAGAACAGGCGGTGGCTCTGGTTGGCGGCAGTGCATGCCGGGGCACATTCGCTCGAAGTGAGGCAATCGCGTTGCGATCGTGCCGATGGGCGGCGCGATTCGAGCAATGGAGTAGAGGACCATGGCGGACGAAAACGTGAACAAACGGGAAGAGGAAGCCGAAGACGCCGTAGAAATTGCCGGCGGAGCGGACGCGAACGACGCGGCTAAGGCGGAGACGAAGGCCGAAGCCAAGGCTCCCGCCAAGCCCGCGGCCAAACCGTTGAAGAAGGCGACGCCGGCGGCTGCCGCACCGGCCGGAAAACCGGCGGCGAAAGCGGCCGAGAAGCCGGTTAAGCAGGCGGCTGCAAAACAGGCCGAGACCGAAGAAGAGGCCGACCTTCAAGAGGAAGAAGACGAGAGCTTCTCGAAGACCCTGATGCTCATGCTGCCCAGTTGGTTGGCGAGCATGGTCGTTCATATGGTCGGTTTCCTTGTGCTGGCGCTGTGGTTCAACGACGGCGCCGCGGCTCAGAAGCGCATTGAAGTCGTCACCGCCATCACCGAGGAAGAAGAACTCGATCAGCTCGACGAGCCGATGGACGAGCCGCTGTTGGACCCGATGGACGTAACCGTCACGGAGATCACCAACGAGGCCCCGATCGATAGCGAGATGGACATCTCGCCGGCGACCGACATGGATGCCGCGGCCGTGGCTGTTGACCTGACGGACTTTGGTTTGGAGAAGGCCCCTCGCAACGATCTGATGGCGACGGTCGGGGCGTACACGGGAAGCGGCGTCGAGGGCCGAGGGTCGGGCAAAGCGGGGCTGGTCGCTCGGGGAGGCGGCAACGAAAAGAGCGAACGGGCCGTGGCGCTGGCCCTCAAATGGTTGGCCGAGCACCAGATGCCCGATGGCGGTTGGACGCTCGATCTGACGGCCGTGCCGAATTGTCGCGGCCAGTGCCGGCATTCGGGCAAACACGACAAGGCGCGTTTGGCGGCCACCGGATTGGCATTGTTGCCGTTTTTGGGGGCAGGCCACACGCAGAAAACAGGGAAGTACCAACAGACTGTTCAGCGCGGGCTGTATTTCATCGTCAGCAACATGAAGCTCAGCCCGCAGGGCGGCTCGATGCATGAGACCCAGGGCAATATGTACTCGCACGGCATCTGTTCGATCGCCCTGTGCGAGGCTTATGCGATGACGCAAGACCGCGGCTTGCAGAATCCGGCCCAGGCGGCCATCAATTTCATCGCCTATGCGCAAGATCCCGTCGGCGGCGGCTGGCGCTACCAAATTCGTCAGCCCGGCGACACGTCGGTAGTCGGTTGGCAGATCATGGCGCTGAAGAGTGGTCACATGGCCTATCTCCGTGTGCCGCCGGTAACGGTGAAGAAGGCGTTCGACTTCCTCGACGCGGTGCAAAGCAACAGCGGGGCGAATTACGGCTACACCGGGCCCGGCGAAGGTCCGGCGACCACGGCCATCGGGCTGCTTTGCCGGATGTACTTGGGCTGGAAGAAGGATAATCCCGCCCTGCAACGCGGCGTGAAGTGGCTGAGCAACCGCGGCCCGTCGAAAAACGACTTCTACTACAACTACTACGCCACGCAGGTGATGCGGCACTGGGAGGGCGAAGAGTGGGTGAAGTGGAACAACGTGATGCGCGATCAGTTGGTCAACACGCAGGCCCAAAAGGGCCATGAAACCGGCAGTTGGTACGAAGAGGGCGGCCATGCGAACGAGGCGGGCGGCCGACTCTATTGCACAGCCATGGCCACAATGATCCTCGAAGTGTATTACCGCCACTTGCCCATCTATCGCTCGCAAAGCGTGGACGAGAATTTCCCGCTGTAAGCGATTGGGGTTATCGCACTGTCTATCAACGAACAACCGGCGCGACGGGGGGACGCCCCTGTTGCGCCGGTTTCGTTTTATGGATTGCGTTGGAGCGGCAATGGCCGTCTATTCAGTACGAGATTGAGGCGGTTGTCGCGTTATGGCCGCGGGCCGATGCGCTCGATGGGAATCGGCTCGAAGCCGGGCAGCTCGGCCCATATCTTCGGCAATTGCGACAGGTCAAGCTTTGTCGGCAGGGCCTCGTCGATCAGCTTGGGAAAGTCGCTCAGGGGGCGCTCGAGATTGTCGGCCCGATCGAGCCAGGCCGGATCGACCCCTTGCCGCAGATCGAACGGCTTTCGGCAACCGATCATAAGATTGCCGCGGATCACGTTGCCCATCGGCATCAACGGATTTTCGTCCATTACCCGGGCCAAGGCGGGATAACGCTCGCGCCACAGGGGCGATTGATACTCGACCTGTTGGCATTTGGCCAGCAGGTTCCACGAGTCGGGCCGATCGAAGACGATTCCCTTCGGCCCGCGGGCATCGACATGCACGCCGATCGGCTGATCGACGAAGACGTTGCCGCGGATCACGTTGTCGCGTCCGCCGCCGATCACCACCGCCCGATTGCCGCAGCGGAACACAATGTTGCCGATGATCGAGTCGCCGCTGTCGCAGTCGTCGAGATAGAACGCCTGGGCGCCGAAACCGCCTTTGGGGGCTACGTCGCGCACAAAGTTCCATCGAACGACGTTGCCGCGGCTGGCCCAATCGCGGCCCGTGTAGAACACGCCGACGTCGGCATAATGGATGCATACGTCGTGAACCGAGTTGAGTTCCAGCAGGTGTTCGTTGCCGCCGTAGGCCACCGCGCCGGTGGGCGCGTGATGGAACAGGTTGTTGGCCATCCGATTGCCGCAACCGTGCATTGTGGCGCAGCGGCCGCCCTCCCAGTTCCAACGGCCCACATGATGAACGTGGCAATGCTCGATCGCGCACTTTCCGGGGGTGAGCGTCTTGCGATCGCCGCCGGAAACGCTGATGCCCAGCCCGCCGGTGGCCGTCACTTCGCAGCGCGAGGCGACCATTTCGGCGCCGGCCAGTGTGATTCCCTGCCGACCGGTGTTGCGCACCAAGCAGTTTTCCATTCGGCACCCGTGTCCGTTGACGATGACTGCGCCGGCGTCGCAACCGTTTTCGATCACCAAATCCCGGAGGGTTAGGTATTGGGCCCCGTCGGCGCGGATCAGCGGTCGGCGGCAGAGGGTCAGCCGCACAGGGGCGGAGGAAATGCCGGCCGGCGGCCAGAAGTAGAGGCGGTTGGCCTTGCGATCAAGGTAGTACTCGCCGGGACGATCTAGCTCTTCGAACACGTGCAGGGCGTAGAACGGGTGCTTCGATTTCTTGTTCCAGGGCGATCCGATCCCGTAGCGATGCTTGGCCGCCAAGCGGAGTTCGCCGGTGGCGGCGTCGTACGAGGCGGCCTTCAGCGCCTCGTCGCTCCACTCGTAGCACCAGAAGCCGTGCAGCCACACGCCATGCTGAAAATCCCAGCTCTTCGCCCGATCGCCGGGAAAGCGAAACGCTCCGGGGCGATAGACCTCGCGCTCGACCCAGTGGGTGACGCCCGAGGCGCCCGAGTCGGTCACCTCGTCGAACTCGACAAATCCTTCGTTGGGCCATCGGGCGGATTGCATCGGTTCGTCGCCGAAGATCAGCTCTTCGCAGCCGTGATCGCGGTGGGCGGAAGGCAGCTCGGCCAGCGGCGGAAACCCCAACGCCTTCAAATCGGCGACGACGACCTTTTGGCGGGCCTCGGCCGAGATCAGCGAGTTGGCCTCGTCGGGTGCGATGGGCCGGAAGCCCGAAACGACCCGCGCGCCGGTCAGCCGTGCCGTTCGCGGCTCGATGCCGCGGATCTCGAACGGCCGGGCGGCCTCGCCCGAATGCCGTTTGTCGAGCGTCAGCCCTTTTTCCACGAAGTACTCGCCCGGGGCGAGCCAAATAGTGCATGGCCCGTTGCCGGCCGAGGCCGCCAACGCCTTTTCGACGGTGGCGAAGGGCTGCTCGCGGGTGCCGGGGTGTGCATCGTTGCCGTTGGGGGCGACAAAATACTCAGCCGCTGCCGCGGAACCGGCGTTCAAGGTTGCGGTCGCCGTCGTCGTATAGCCCGCTCCAGCCAGCACGGCGGAAATGATCGCCGAGAGCACGCGGAAACGGCAGGTCGCTGGTTCGACCGTTAATCGCGGGGAAGGTGATTTCATCGTGTCGTTCTCCATTGGTTTGCTTTCGATGGCGAGATCGGTTGTGTGAGGTGCTCGAAGGCGGGCCGAGCGATGCTAGGGGCGACAATCCGGAAGTCCATCGCTTCAGTCTCTATTGGCCTTCGCCAAACCAGGTGATGCATTTGCCCCCAAGATGCAGCGGACGTAGGTCAACAGGATTCGCGAAGATCAATAGAAGCCCGGTGCCGAGGACGAAAACATCGCGGCTCCGCGGACCGGGGCAGGGGTGTGCCGACAAATGAGTTGCCAAGGGCTGATTCCCTGGTCGATACTCGTGGACAACGAGTCTATACTCTACAAACCGGGTGATTGGAATTCAACCGCGAGCAACGGTTGTCGGGCGGGTGGCGTTTCGGCCGCGGGCACAGCGAGGCGGCCCGTTGCGCGTTGTCTTTGCCAGATGAGCGTTGAGGGGATGAGTCTCCGTTATGTCGAGCAACATTTACTGCCCTTTTCGTGGTTCGATGTCGGTGGTCTTGCTCGCCACGCTGTTTGCCGCAGGCGCATGGCCGTTGCAGGCCGTTTCTGCCGAGGTCGCGTTGGAAGAGCGATCGGCCGAGTCGATTGTTGTTTCGCGAGCGGAGCTTTTCGATCGGCTTTACGGCGGTTGGGTGGGAATGCTCATCGGCGGGCTCGAAGGGCTGCCGCACGAGTTCAAGTACCACGACACGCCGCGCGACACGCTGCCGGAGTTCGTCTTCCTGCCCCGCGGGGCGCGATCGGACGACGACAACGATTTCGAATGGCCCCACCTTTGGTTCATGGATAAGGAAAACACGACCAAACTGCCTTACGAACGGATTGTCGCCATTTGGAAGGCGAACATGAATAAAGGGATTTGGGTGGCGAACAAAAAAGCCCGCGAGCTGATGGACGAAGGCGTGGTGCCGCCGGAAACGGGCAGCGTGGGCCGCAATCCGCACGCATGGTACAACTTGTCGGGGCAGTTCTGCGTCGAATCGTATGGGCTGATCGCGCCGGGCATGCCGCAAACCGCGGCGGAAATCGGCCTGCACTACGCGCGAATCGCCGTTTCGGAGGAGCCGTTGCAAGCCGCACAGTTCTGGACGAGCTTGGTGAGCGAAAGCGTGTTCGACCGCGGGCCGATCGATCGCCTGTTGCGCCGGGCAGCCGACGCCGCCGACCCGCGCAGCGCAATGGCCGAGGCGGTTGCCGATGCGCTGGCCGCCCACGAATCGCATCCCGACGACTGGAAAGCCGCGCGGCAAGCCATTCACCGCAAATGGATGGACGAGCGGAAGTGGAATCGCAACTCGACGCCCGTCAACGGCGCGGCCGTCTGCTTGGCCTTGCTTTACGGCAACGATGATTTCTACCGCACGCTCCAACTGGCGATGGCCCTCGGCTACGACGCCGACTGCAACGCAGCCACGGCAGGAACCGTGATCGGGGCACGCTGGGGCTTTCGCCGCATCGCGGCGCTGCCGCAGTTCCAAATGCCCGATCGCTACGTCAATGCCACCCGGCCGGAGCTGCCGGGCGAGTGCAAAGTGAGCGAACAGGCCGAAGTGCTGTTGCGGCTGGCCGAACGGATTATCGTGGAAAACGGCGGCCGGCGAATTTCCGTCGAGGGCGAACCGGGCTATCGCATCGTGCGCCAAAAGCCCCGGAACCTCGATCCGCTGCCCAAGAACCCGCGAGGACCGGCCTCGGAGAAGCAATGACGGCGCGCCGGCTGGTGGTCGCGTTCATGTAAGAGACGTTGGCGAATCGTTCGATTTTGCCTTTTTTGTACGGTGATTTCTTGCCTATCGGTCGCTCCGGTAGTATGGTGCAGCCTGACGGGCCTCATTGCGACCGGGATCGCGCGCGCCCGAGATCGCACCCCTTTCGGTTGAATGTGAGGTGAATCGTGAAAGTCGTCCTCTCGCTTCTGGTTTTATCGCTGTTTTCGGTTGGGGTTGAGGGCGCGGCGGCTGAGCAGCGGCGTCCGAACATCGTCTTCGTCATGGCCGACGACATGGGTTGGGGCCAAACCGGCTATCGCAATCACCCGACGCTGAAAACGCCGAACCTTGACGCGATGGCGGCCCACGGGCTTCGCTTCGAGCGATTCTATGCCGGCGGGCCGGTCTGTTCGCCGACGCGGGCATCGGTGCTGACCGGCCGCACCCACCATCGCTGCGGCGTGCTCAGCCACGGCTACGCGCTGCGGCTTCAAGAGAAGACGATCGCCCAAGCCCTGCGGCAGGCGGGCTATGTGACTGGGCACTTCGGCAAATGGCACCTCAACGGGCATCGCGGCCCCGGCGTGCCGATTCTCGGCGACGATCCGCGAAATCCGGGAGTATTCGGATTCGACGAATGGGTTTCCGTTTCGAACTTCTTTGATGTCGATCCATTGATGAGCCGCGGCGGAAAGTTCGAATCATTCCGCGGCGATTCTTCGGAGATTGTCGTGAACGAAGCGATCGCGTTCTTAAAAAAGCATCGCGAAAGCGGCAAGCCGATGTTTGCCGTCATCTGGTACGGCACCCCGCACAGCCCGTTTAGGGCGTTGCCGGACGACAAAGAAGCGTTTGCCGAGCTCGCCGAGACATCGGCCCATCATTACGGAGAGCTGCGCGCAATGGACCGCAGCATCGGCACGCTGCGGCAGGCGTTGCGCGATTTGGGAATCGCCGAGAATACGATGGTTGTGTTTTGCAGCGACAACGGCGGCTTGCCCAATATCAAGCCCGATACGGTCGGCGGCCTCCGCGGGTACAAAGCCAGTGTTTTCGAGGGAGGGATTCGCGTGCCGGGAATCATCGAATGGCCTGCGGCAATCAAGCCGCGAATTACGAACTATCCGGCCTGCGTGATGGACCTTTTCCCAACGATCGCCGAAATCGTCGGGCTGCCCGATGGCGCGATGACCAAACCGCTCGACGGCATGAGCTTGGTTCGTCTTTTCAACGAAGAGCTGCCGGATCGCGGTTCGCCCATCGGCTTCCGCTATCAGTCGCAGCGGGCACTAGTGGGCGACCGCTTCAAACTGGTCGCCCGAAAGATCGAGAATGGGGAGTATGAACTCTACGATCTGATCGCCGATCCGCAAGAGTCGCGGGATGTGAGCGGCGAACACCCCCAAGTGATGGAGCAGATGAAGCGCGCGCTGGCGGCCTGGGAGGCCTCCGTGGACGCCAGTTTTGAGGGCAAGGATTATCCCCAAGGCGCCGTGGTGCCGCCCGACCCGAAGCCGATCGACTGGTTCCGCACCCCGCAGTATCAGCCGTTTCTCGAAGAGTGGAGCAAGCGGTGGGAATACGCGGGGTATCTCAAGCGGGCCAAAGACACGGGCGACTAGTGGGGTAGCGTGCGGGCGCGTTGTTGCTCCGGCTGGCCCGGCTTGCAGGTTCGGCGCCGTTCGGACGACTGGTCTTGCGGAGCCTGTCGCGCGGCCCGGGCAAAGCGATTGGAAGTCGCAAACCGGCTACGGGGAACGACCGACGTGGGCCCGTCGCCCGTTCGAAGGAAAGGGCGAAAACACGACCAAACAATTGTTGCAATGCGCTTCGTGTTTGGTTACGATTTTGTTAGCGAAAGGGCGTTATTCCATCGGCTCACGGAACACCGCAGGCGGTCGATGCGGCCGCCCGGATGGTGGCCGCGGCGGTCGGTGTTGTGGTTGAGCTGATGGGCTGAAGTCGGGATATTGCGCCTTTTATCCCTTCGCGTGCTTCGGGTTGCGCTGAAGAGGCCTGCGCGGGGGGCGCCCGGTTTGTTCCGCCGCGCGGTCGTGCGGTTGGTGTTTCTTCTCGGAATCGTTTGCCGTCTTGTGTTGATGTTGCTTTTCGGATCAGTCGCCTTCGCGTGCGGTGGGAACAGAGGTAGGCGGCCATGCCGTTTCGGGATCGACTTCAGACAAATCGGTTCGAGTACAAGTATTTGATTGATGAGGCGCAGGCCCATGCGATCCGCGCTTACATCAGGCGGGTGCTTGTTCCCGACCCCTATGCCCGCAACGCGGCCGACTGTCGCTATTTCGTCCACAGCCTATATTGCGATTCTCCGGCGCTATCGCTTTATTGGGCGACCCAGCATGGGTTGAAGAACCGCTACAAGCTGCGCGTGCGATTCTACGACGACGAGCCGGGGCATCCGGCTTTTTTCGAGATCAAGCGCCGCGTGAGCGGTGTGATCATCAAGAGCCGCTGCATGTTGCCCAAGCCGACGGCACGGCGCCTGCTTTTCGGCAACGCGACTCCCGCGGATGTGATCAACGAGGCGCCCAACCAACGCCAGTTCGCCGCATTGCAGGAGTTTTGGAATCTGTACCAAACGCTGGCGGCGCGGCCGACGGCCTATGTCAGCTACACCCGCGAGGCGTACGTGCATCCGACCTCGAACGACGTTCGGCTGACGTTCGATCGAGAGTTGTTGGCCGGCGCTTATGATCCGGCGTGCTGCCTGCATGTGCCCGTCAAGCAGCGACGTGCGGAGTTGCCTCGCGTGCTGCTCGAATTGAAATTCACCGATCGGTTTCCGCAGTGGATGGCACCGCTGACGGCCGCACTGAATCTGCACCGCATTTCGTTCGCCAAGTATTGCTGCTGCCTCGACGCCCTTTGCGCCGGCCGGCCGGCCGAAGGACGGTTTTTTCAGGAGGTGGCCTGATGAACGGTGACTGGTGGCGGCTGCTGTTCGAGGGCGATGTGGTTTCCGGGGCGGCGGGCGCCGAGACGGCGCTGCTGATCGTGCTCTTCGCGTTTGTGATCGGACAGTTCATCGGTTGGGTTTACATGTGGACTCATACCGGGCTGTCGTATTCGCAAAGCTATGTGGCGTCGCTGGTGGTTTTGCCGGTGATCATCGCTTTGATGATGGTGCTGATGGCCGGCAGCGTGATTGTGGCCTTCGGGCTTCTGGCTGTCTTCGCAGTCGTCCGTTTCCGCAACGTGCTGAAAGACACACGAGATACAACGTTCATTCTCTGGGCGATTCTCGAGGGGCTGGGCGTCGGCACGTTGCGCTTTTCGACGGCGTTGATCGCCGCGATCGGGGTGGGTTTGGTGCTGGCCTATTTGCGAATTACGTCGTTCGGGTTGCGGCACCGGTTCGACGCGGTTCTCAGCTTGCAGTTGGAAGGCGATTTTTCGTCGTTGCAGCCCACGCTCCGCAGAATCCTCGATGCTCATTGCGCTCGGGCGATGTTGACTAGCGAGCAGCAGACGAGTCCGAGTTCTCGCGTCCAGTCGTATCGCGTGCTGCTTCGCGATCCGAGCCGAAGCCAGGAGTTGCGGAGCATTCTGGAGCAGACGCAGGGGATGAATGACGTGACTCTCTACCTGCGCGTTGATGAAGGTGAAGTGTAGCCGATGTCGTCGTATCAGCGGATTCCTACCCCGTGGAGTTTGCGGTTGCAGCGCTTGCGGCAAAGCGCGCTGCCGATCGTATGCTTCGGGGTGTGTTTGGCGTCGGCGGTATGGCTGTGGCAGCGGCAGATGCCGCAGGCGGTGTTGGTCGGCGAAGCGGAGGTGGTGCGGCTCGATGTCGGCGCGCCGGTGGACGGGCGGCTGATCGCGTTTCGGTCGCCGTGGTCGCTGTACGATGCGGTTCAAGCCCAGCAGGTGATCGCCCGGTTCGACGATACGGCCGCGCGGTTCGAGCTCGAGGCGGCCAAGCTCGAGGTCGAGCGGCTACACAAAGAGCTGGAAGCGGCTCGCGCTGAAACGCTGATGGCCGAGAATGACCGACGCATCAATCGGATGGGCGATTGGCTGCGGGCCGTATGGGAAAGCGAATCGCGGCGGCTCGATGTACTCGATCGGGCTCTGGCGTTGGAAATCGCCAAAGTGGAACTTCAGCGCCGCGAGGCCCGACTGGAGTATTTGCAGTCGCTGCTCGATTCGGGCGCCGCCAATCAAATGCAGTATAGCGATGAGCTGCTGCTGCACGACAAACTTCAGCGGCAGGTCGCTGATGCCGCGACGGCGCTGACCGAGGCGCGGTCGCAGCACGATTCCGCCCGCAAGCAACTGGCCGAGTTCCCGCCGCTGGAAGAGGCCCCCGTTCAAACGTTGCTCGCCCCGCTCCAAGCCGCAGCGGCCGCTCAAGAAGCGCGAGTGAAACAGCTTGAGTATCAGATTGCCGGCCTCGAAGTTCGTGCGCCCATGGCCGGGGTGATTGCCGCGATTCATCGGTGGCCGGGCCAAACCGTGCGGCAGGGAGAGCCGATCGTGACGATCGCCGCCGGCGAAAGCCGCTACATCGTCAGCTACATTCGGCAGGAACAGCCATTGCATCCGGAAGTCGGCGCAGCCGTGGAGGTTCGGCCGCGCCGGATCGGCAGTTCGCCGTGGCGTGCGGTGATCGACAAAGTCGGGCCGCAGGTCGAGCTGATTCCCGAGCATCAACGGCGCGATCCGAAACTGCTCGAATGGGGCCGTCCGATTCGCATATTGCTGCCGCGGGAATTGCCCGCCGTGCCCGGCGAACTGTTCGACGTACGATTCCAACCATCGGAGCGGAACGATCGCGCCGGCTGAGTTGAACGAGGCCGGCTGAGTTGAACAAGATGGTTCCCATCGCGGCGGACCGCGCGAGAGAAGTCGCTGGCGGCGCGTTGCTTCCGTGTTGAGGCCGCGCGGTTTCTCAAAGGACGAGCGGTCCGTCGGTCAGCGGACGGCCGATCCACAGCTCGAGCCGGACCAAGAGCCGGCTGTATCGGGCCAGCCGTTCCAGGTGGTCCATCTCCATCCGCAACAATCGCTGCCGCAGTTCGATTGATTGATAGCTCTCAATCGCCTTCTTGGCTTCCATTTCGGCCAGTTGCGATCGCAACTTTTCGATGGTCGGGGCAACGGTTTCCGAGTAGTAGTCGAGCGACCGTTGCAGGGCGGCAAGGGCATGGAAGGCCGTCGCCACATCGGCCTCGGAGTTTCGGCGGGCGTCGGTCAGCAGGTCGCGGCTGGCCCGCCACGCGGCTTCAGCCTCGGCGATGCGCCCTTGGTTGCGATCGAAGATCGGAACGTCCATTGCGAATCGTCCGCCAAGGCGGTCCTCGGGCCCGTCCGTGTCGCCTTGAAAACGCGGGCCGATTTCCAATTCGGGCCAGGCCTCGGCGCGGGCCAGTTGATACGCATTTCCGCTCCGTGCCGCGTTGGCCTGTGCCGCTGCCAATCGCGGCCGTCGCGACTGCACTGCGGCAATCATGCTGGGAAGGTCCAGCGGTTCGGTCCGTGCGTAGCATAGGGCGCCGCGCAACTCGATGGGCTGATCGGCGGGCCACGCCGCGGCCCGCGCGAGCCGATCGCGAGCCGCCTGCAATCGCTCTTGGGTGTCATGGCTGCCCCATTGAGCGGTCAGCGCCGCCGTTTCGGCGGAAGCGGCATCGACAAACGACGCGCCCACCCGCTGCCGGCGCGCCTCGGCCGCCTGCTTGGCCAAGTTCGCAGCTTCCTCTTGCTTGCGGGCCAACTCTTGGTAGAAAAGAACCTCGATCGAGGCATCGGCGATCTCGGCGAAGACGAGCTCTGTTTCCTCGCTCAGTTTCGCCCGCGCCTCTTCCAATCCCGAACATTCCACCTGCCGCCGCCAATGGCGTTTCCGCGTCAAGGGGAAGCTGAACATCAACCGGCTGGATACGGTTGTCGGGTCGCTTTCGGTCAAGGGGCTTTCTACGTCGATTACCAGATTCGGGTTGGGCAACAGCCCCGCTTGGGTCAATCGTCCGGCCGCCGCCGCGATTTCGTGCTTGCAGGCACACAACCTCGGGTGGTGGCGAATCGCGTGTTCAAAGAGCCGATCGATCGTCAGAGCTTGACCGTCGAAAGCGAAACCTTCTCCGTTCGGTCCGATCGGGCGATCGGGAAGTGCGATCACCTCGGGCGGTTCGGCAACAATCGGCGGCTCCGTCGGCTTCGACGCGCCGATCGGGCTCGACGAGTCGTCGGCCTGTGTGTGCGTCGCGGGAACCACCGCGGCCGAGTGTTCGGTGCGAGTCGCGTCGTGCGAACGGCGGGGAGTTGCCGCGGGCGGCGAAAGCGTTGCCGCAGAATAGTTCTCGAGCGGTTCTACCGATTGACAGCCGAAAATACCGATGCAGGCCGACAACGCCAACGCAAACAAACATCGCACAACAAGAGGCGAGTCGGCCATGGCAACGCTTGCGTGAAGATGAGGGAACGGCGCGCGGCATCCGGACAACGACACGACCATCGGGCAGCGGCTCGGTCGGCTTGCAATCGCCATCGGCCGATGTGCTCTGCTCACGGCCGCTTCTTCCTTTGGGGTGGACGTGTCGAGGGGCGACGGCCGGAACGCCACTGCGAAACAAGGGCGGCATTATAGAAAAGCGCTAGCGCCGGTCAAGCTCAATTCATCGCAGATTGATGCCCTAACCGCTCTGTATTTCCCAATTTGCTAAGTGTCAGCCGGGCCGACGGAAGTGATCGGCGGGGTTGGTTTTGGGGTATGGGGAATTCGCCCGCTAGGGAGATTGTCCGACCCGTGCCTGTTGTTTCCCAATGATTCGGCGAATCCGAAGCATTTTGCTTGACACCTAACTCTAACCATTTCATCATATTAGAGTTGGGTAAGAACGGCCGCTTCTTGCGGCGTTCGCTCGGCAGAAGCGAACGCTGACCTCGTTGAACCTATTCGAGTTACGGGGGGCGGAGGGGAGAGGCGAAAGAGGTTGCCGCAAACGGCTTCTTCGTTAGTTGCTTTTCTTGCCATGGTGCCCGACTGCCGGGGTGCGGTCGGATTGATCATTGTACCGTTCGAAGCGAACGGTTGGACCTCGTTCGTCGGTTTCGCCCGGCAACGTCCCGATAACAGCAAATCGCCGGACATCGGCCGTGACGCGAGCCGCTGCGGCCGATAGTGCGCAAACGACGACCGAACGGCTTTTCGTCGTCTGCGTTCATCGATGAAACCGTGAAAGACGGAAAGCGGCCCAACTAGGAACTGTGCGCACCAGAGCAGCTTTGCTGCGCCGGCGGCCGCTTTTGCAATCGTTCAGAACTATTGAGTCAACATCCAACGGGCGATAGACCGCCCCCAGGGAGCAGAGCGTGGTTGATCCAGGCAGAACCTCGAAGCAGGGACCGTTTCGGCGATCGGGCATGGGCGGCCAACGGCGCAAGGCCGCCCTGGGACGACATCGGCGGATGTCGTTCGAGCAGCTTGAAGACCGGCGGCTGCTGAGCAGTTACCCGGTCATCAGCGAGTTCGTGGCGCTCAACCGCGATGGGCTGCGCGATTCGTTCAACGAGGCCTCCGACTGGATCGAATTGCACAATCCGACCGACACCCCGATCAACTTGGCCGGTTGGTATTTGACCGACAATGCCGCGAACCTGACGAAGTGGGCACTTCCCGACGTTACTCTGGCGGCGGGCGGGTATCTGGTGATCTTCGCCAGTGATCGCAATCTCACCGATCCGGCCGGCGAGTTGCACACCAACTTCAAGCTCAGCGGCGATGGCGAGTATCTTGCCTTGGTGATGCCCGGCGGCACGATTGCCCACGAGTACACCCCCGGCTTTCCCTCGCAGTGGACCGATGTTTCGTACGGGCTGGTTCAAGAGGCGACCGTGCTGGTCGGCAGCGGGGCGACGGCCAAGTACCTGGTGCCCAACGTCAGTCATGCGGGATTGAATTGGACGGCCGTTGGATTCAACGACTCTTCCTGGCAGTCGGGGCCGACCGGCTTGGGCTTCGACTCGGGCAACGGGTTCACCGTCAACTACTACAAGGTCAACACGGCGGTTGCCGGAACGGTGGATGACATCAACGAGGCCGAGGCGATCATCGCCGATCCGAACAAGTACTCCACGAAAGTCACCGTTTACGCGCCGACGATCAACTACTACGGTTCGGGAGGGAACTACGCGCGGTATTTGGGCGATCTGCCATTTCCGACACAAACGCTCAACCAAGCCGTCGATGATTTTATCATCGAGGCGTTTGCCACGGTCTATGTTCCCTCGGCCGGCCAGTGGACGTTCGGCGTCAACAGCGACGACGGATTCCGGCTGGTGCTCAACAACAGTTCGAGCACCTACAGCATGGAGTACGCTACTCCGCGCGCTCCGGGCGATACGCTTCAAACGTTCAATTTTACGCAGGCCGGGCTTTACTCGTTGCGGTTGCTGTATTTCGAGCGCGGCGGCGGGGCGGAGGTCGAGCTATTTGCCTCGCCCGGCTCGTACACCGCATGGAATGCGACGACCTTCGATTTGGTGGGCGACACGGCCAACGGCGGGCTTTCGGTCTCCGGCTTTGCCGGGGCGGTGCAAACGAACGTGTCGTCTTCGATGCAGGGGGTGAACTCGTCGCTTTGGATGCGGATTCCCTTTACGGTCACCACGCTCGACGACTTGGACACGCTCGCGCTGCGGATGAAGTACAACGACGGCTTTGTCGCCTATCTCAACGGCGTGGAGGTCGCCCGGGCGAACGCGCCCGCGTCGCTGACCTACAACTCGTCGGCGCTTACGATGCGCGACCCGGCGCTGGGGATGGCCTTTAGCGAGTTCAATCTGACTTCGGTCCGCCATCTGTTGCAGGTGGGCGGCAATGTGCTGGCGATCCACGCGCTAAACAATTCGGCCTCGGACGGCACGTTTTTGGTGTTGCCGGAGTTGGTCGGAGTGAAGACGACGACCAACGCTCGCTTCTTTACCGAGCCGACGCCCGGGGCGGCCAACCTGACGGCCCACACCGACTTTGTCGCCGACACTCAGTTCAGCCACAAGCGAGGCATATACGACCAGCCCTTCGAGTTGGTGATTACGACGGACACGCCGGGTGCGGAGATTCGTTATACCCTCGATGGCACGGCGCCGTCCGAGACGCGCGGGTTCGTGTACACCGGACCGATTGCGATTTCCGGCACAACGACCGTCCGCGCAATGGCCCATCGGCCCGGCTGGCAATCGACGAATATCGACACTCACACGTACATCTTCCTTTCGGACGTACTGGTTCAGTCGCCCGAGGGGCAGCCGCCCGTTCCGCCCGACGGCGTCAGCTTTGCCGCCAAATTCGACACCGGCCTCGACGGATTCGTCTATGCCGACGATCTCTTCGGCACGTCGAACCCCAATGCCGCGCAGGGTATGTACTCGGCTACGGAAGGGCAGAGCGGGGGCGGGCTGAAAGTGGTGCTGTCGGGGCCGACTACGGCGCCTGCCTCCGGCGGGTTCAGCAGAACAATCACCGTCGACAAGGCCGGCCTGTATGGCGTATGGCTCCGCTACCGTTTGGTGATGGGGCCCGACTTCGCCACCGACGAGTACGGCGAATTGGTATGCACCATCGACGGCGTGCGTTACGGCGGCGACACCGACACGTCGTTGGTCCGCATCACCGGCGACGGTTCCGGCGGCAGCAGCCAGAACAGCGGTTGGCAGATCTACAAGTTCAACGTCAATCTCTCCGCCGGCACGCACACGTTGCGGCTGGGGGCCTACTTCAACGATGCCGACACCAGCAGCGGCAAATGGCTCAACGGGTTCTTCGACGAGGTGATCTTCAGCCAATGGCCGGCGGCCAAGGTCAACAGTCAGGTGATCGACTACGGGATGGATCCCGACATCGTCAACGATCCCGTTTGGGGCCCGCAGATGATCAGCGCCCTGACGGCCATTCCCACGATTTCGCTGGTATTGCCGTTGGGCAATCTATTTGATCCAAGTACCGGCATCTACAGCAATGCTTGGCAGGCCGGCGCTGCCTGGGAGCGACCAGTCTCGGTCGAGTTGATCAATCCCGATGGTACGCCCGGCTTCCAGGTTGAGGCCGGGCTGCGCATCCGCGGCGGATATAGCACCTCGGGCGATAATCCGAAGCATGCCTTTCGACTTTTGTTCCGCGAAGAATACGGCGACTCGAAGTTGGTCTATCCGCTGTTTGGCGACGAAGGCGTCGATACATTCGACAAGATCGATCTGCGTTGCAGCCAGAATTACTCGTGGAGTTTTGCCGGCAGCAATCAAAACGCGGTGGTTCGCGATGTCTTCGCCCGCGACACCCAGGGCGCCATGGGCGATCCCTACACCCGAAGCCGTCCGTATCATCTTTATATCAACGGGCAGTATTGGGGACTCTACGAGACTCAAGAGAGGGCCGAAGCCAGTTACGCCGAGTCGTATTTGGGCGGCGATGACGACGATTACGACGTGATCAAAGTGGCCGATCAACCGCCGTATCCCGCCTACACGATCTTTGCCACCGACGGCAATATGAACGCCTGGCAAGATTTCTGGAACCAGGCCGCCGGCAAGTTCACTGTTTATACCTATTTGGCCAACGTGCCGGTCACGTCGCTGGCCGCGGCGGACGCTGTGATTGCCGACACCTCGAAACAGCTTTCCGCGGTGGCCGGCTCAGCCGATGTAATCAACTACATCAACACCGGCAGCGATGGCCGATTCACCAGCGGCAACGCCGCCTTCCCCAATACGACCATCGGGTCGAATGTTGACAACTTTGTGATTTGCGTCACCGGCACGATCGAGATTCCCACGATTGGTCCGTGGACCTTCGGCGTCAATGCCGACGACGGCTTCCGGCTCGAATTGAGCAACGGCTCCCAAACGTTCGTCATGTCGAACCCGGGGCCCAACGCTTCGCCCGTGGATACCCTGGCCACCTTCAACATCACTCAGGCCGGCTCGTACAACGTGCGGCTCGTCTATTTCGACAATACCGGCGGAGCCGGGTTGGAACTCTTCGCCGCCCAGGGAGAATACACGACATTCAACAGCTCGGCGTTCAAACTGGTCGGCGATACGGCCAACGGCGGGCTGGCCCGATCCACGATGGCCAGTAACACGGCCTACATGCGGGTTCAGGGGCTCAATCCCGACGGAACGCCCAACCCATTCTTCCCCAAGTTGCTCGATGCGAAGAATCTGATCGATTACATGATGGTCATTTTCTTCACGGGCAACACCGACGCGCCGATCTCAAATTTCCTCAGCAATCAGTCGCCCAACAACTGGTACGGCATCTACAACCGCGTCAATCCCGACGGCTTCAAGTTCTTCGCCCACGATTCGGAACACACGCTCACTGCGGGCAGCGCGGGCGTCGATCGAACGGGTCCCTATCCCGCCGGCGATGTCTTCAACAAGAGCAATCCCCAGTGGATTCATCAGCAATTGATGTACAACGCCGAGTACCGGCTGGCGTTCGCCGATCGGGCCCACGCGCTGCTTGCCAACGGAGGACTGCTCACTGCCGGGCCGGCCACTGCGCGCTATCAGCAGCGATGCGATGAAATTGCCATGGCGATCATCGCCGAGAGTGCCCGTTGGGGCGATTCGAAGGTCGCCACGCCGTACACCAAGGACACATGGATCACCGCAACCAACACCGACAAAACGTATCTTCAAACCCGCGCGGCAACAATCCTTGAACAGCTCAAGGTCACCAAGCTGCGCGACAACACGGTTGCCCCGCTTTATCCGCCCACGATTTCGCCGGCGGTCTTCAGCCAGCATGGGGGGCAGGTGGCGTATGGGTATGAGCTGAGCATGTCGGGTTCGGGGGCGATTTACTACACGCTCGATGGGAGCGATCCGCGGCTGCCGGGCGGGGCGGTGTCGCCCACGGCGCTGGTCTATAGTCCGGTTGGGACCAACGTCACGTTGGTGGCCGCCAACTCGGTGTGGAAGTACCTCGACAACGGCAGCGATCAGGGCACGGCCTGGTACGCACCGGCGTTCAACGACTCGAGTTGGAACAGCGGGCCAGGCGTACTGGGACGTAGCAGTGATAACGCCGGGATCAGTACGTTAATTGAAATTGGTCCTTCCGGAAATCGGTACGTCACCACCTACTTCCGCCGCGAGTTCGAGGTGGAGGATCCCGAAGAGTTCACGTCGCTGCTTTTAGAGGTGATGCGCGACGACGGCGTGGTGGTCTATCTCAACGGGGTCGAGGTGGCCCGTTCAAACATGCCGACCGGGACGATCAACTACCTGACGTTCGCTTCGTTGTTGGTGACAACCGAGACGACCTACCATTCGCTTGATTTGTCGGCCTATCGTCATCTGCTGGTCGATGGGCGGAACGTGC
>CAZVZX010000015.1:0-18342 GCA_964631235.1 uncultured Planctomycetaceae bacterium
CCTTTTTACCCAACTCCCCCACTGTCGCGCCACAGGATTTCAGCCGCACCCGCCGCAACTGTAGGCCCACAAGAACGGGAATGTCCCCCGTGCCGCCGCCGCGGCTCGATGAGAACCTCGTCCCGCGCCCGCAGGGTCCCGCGCGCAGGCAAACGTCGCCGCCGCGCCGCGGGCGAAAGCCCCTGCGAACACGTCGCTTACAGCCGCTAACGCAGCGGCAACACGCCGGTCGAGCAACGCCCGCCGCTTGGTTCAGTTCCCTTCGCCGCGGCTCGATCGCCCCAGCAGCTCGGCCACCAGAGCGTCGGCCTTGTACACCTTTTTAAGCGATTCGATGATCGCCCGCACATCGACCGAGGTGGCGCGGCCCACTTCGTCCGAATAAACGAAATCCCAGACGAGCGATTCGAGGTTGCCGTCGAAGATCAACCCGACCACTTCGCCTTGGCGGTTGACCACCGGGCTGCCCGAGTTGCCGCCGATGATGTCAGCCGTCGAAACGAAATTGAACGGCACATTCGAATCGAGCCGCTCGCGGTTCTTCATCCAGCTTTCCGGCAGGTTGTACGGAGGCTCGAAGTTGTGTTCGGCCGCCCATTGGAACGTGCCGCCGATGGTGGTGAACGCCGGGATCGTTCGGCCTTGATCGGTGTACCCCTTCACGGTGCCGAACGACAACCGCAACGTGAAGGTGGCATCCGGGTAGAGGTCGGTGCCGTAGAGTTTGAACTTCAACGAGGCGATCTTCGCATAGGCCTGACGCAGCGGCTCTTCCACCTGCTCTTCGTAGGCCTTGCGGACTTCGCGCGACGGCGCGTCGAGCAGTCGGGCCAATTGGATCATCGGGTCGGTCGAGGCCTCGATGGCCGCTTGTCCGCCTTCGAGCAGCTTCTTGCGAAACGCCACATCGGCCACGGCCGTGCCGGAGATCAATTCGGCCGACCGTGCGCGGGGCGACTTGCCGGCCAGCACCTTTCGCAGCAACTCATCGCGGAAGCCGACCTGCTCGGCCCAAAAGCTCAGCCCGTCGGCCAAGCGAATCTGCTCCATGTCGGGATAGATCGGCGCCTCGGAGAGCACATCGCGGAGCAGCGATTCGCGGCCCGCCTCGGTATATTCGCGCAGCCGCTCGGCATTGGGCTTTTGGTCTTCGGCGGCGATGCGGACCAAGTGCCGCGCAATGATGTAATGCTCGCACATCACGGCCGAGCTTCGCTCAAACAGATCATGTTTCAGGAACAGCTCGTCCCAGGTGCGCAAAGCGGCGAGCACCTCGGCCCACGGATCGCCGACGGACTGCTTCAGGGCCGGATCGTCGGCCACCGCCTGGCGCAGGGCTTTCTCGTCGCTCATTTTCCGCTGCATAATCGCGGGATCTTGCAGGCCGGCCAGGCCGCCCAGCCGAGCCTTGCGGCTGTTCTTCACGCTGAAGAGCAGGTCTTTCGCGCGGCGGCGGTTCTCGGCGCTGCGCTCGCTATAAACATCGAGCAACACCTCCCAGCGGCGGAGCTTGTTGAGCAAGAACGGAAATCCGCGGTCGCGGAGGAACTCGAGATGGGCCACAGTGTTCAGCCGCGCCGTGCGGCCCGGGTGACCGGCCACGAAGATCAGTTCGCCCTCGCGGCAGCCCTCGCGGCTCCAGGTAAGATAGTGTTTCGGACGCACGGGCTTGCCGTCTTCATAGACGCGGAAGAAGCACACGTCGAGGTCGTAGCGGGGGAACTCGAAATTGTCCGGGTCGCCGCCGAAAAAGGCGATGTCTTGCTCCGGCGCGAAGACCAAACGGATGTCGGTGTATTTCTTGAAGCGATAGAGATGATACAGGCCGCCCTGGTAGAGCGTGACGACGTCGCTTCGCAGCCCGGTGGCCTCCAGCGATTCCTTCTCGATGGTGTTCATCACCGCCCGACGCGCCTGGAACGCCTCGGCGGCTGACATTCCCGGCTTGACGGCCGCATTGACCCGCTCGGTAACATCCTCGATGCTCATCAGCACGTTCAATTCCAAATCGACGCAGGGCAGCTCCTCGGCCTGGGTGCGGGCCAAATAGCCGGTCGCCACCAAGTCGCGATCCTTGGTGCTCATCTTGTGCAAGGCGTCGGCGCCGACATGATGGTTGGTCATCACCAATCCGTCCGCCGAAACGAACGAACCCGACCCGCCGCTGTTGAATCGCACCGCCGACTGCTGCAAGTGCGTCAGCCACTGATCGGAAGGCTCGAAGCCGTACTTTTCTTTCAGAATCTTTCGGGGCGGGTTGTTGAACAACCACATTCCTTCATCGGCGGCAAGCGGCATCGGCAACATCGACATGGCAACCAGCAACAGGAGGAAACAAAGAAACATGTTCGTCCAACGGTAGAAAGCGGCGGTTCGCATCGTGCATTCCTTTCGATCTTCGAGGGTCAAGGGCTGCGTTCAGCCACCGGCACGGGGCGCCGTCAGGCCGAGGCCGCCCGGTCGAACTCATTCTTCGCTAATTGGTTCCACGCAATGGTGGAAACGGCCGCGGGCGCAGCAAAGCGGCCGATTGCGTCGAGTCCCTGTCTGAATTGCATTCCATTTTTCGCAGTTTTATTCAGGTTCTCGGGCGCCGACGAAACACAGCAGCCCGACCAGGACGGCAAAGGCGATCAATGCCGCCGCGATCGAGCCGGCGGTAGGCAAGGTGGCACCCCAGGCGCTAAGCTGCTTCGGCCACGTGTCGTGGAAATTAAGGAACCCGCCGAGCACGCCGGCGATCGAACCGCCGGCAATGTAGCCCGAGGCGAGAAGCACGCCCGGACTGGTTTCCGACTTGCGAATCGCCTCGACTTCGGCGGCGGCCTTGGCCTCCGGATCGGTGATTTCGGCAATGGAGGCCGTTTGGCGGCGGGCGCTGAAGGAATCGACGCCGGCGCGGATCAGCCCTCCGATGAAGATCGGCGTTGAATACTGGATGGGCACATAAACGCCCACGGCGAACGGCAACGACGAGATTCCGCACAATTCGAGCATCACCGCGATCAAGGCGCCGACAAGGACCAGCCCCCAGTTGAGCCGCCGTTGGAGCACCCCGTTAATGATGATGCCCATCACTTGGGTTTTCGGGGCGTCGAAGTCGCGTTTGACCGGCGTGCCATCGTCGGTTTCGTGCAGCCGGCCCATGATGCCCGGATCGACCAGCCACCCGGGCCGGCCCGTCTGCGGATCGACCAGATAGCAGCCCGCGGCCACGCCGGTAAGTTGTTTTCGCCGCGCTTCGTCGGGCAGCGCGAGGAACGGATCGCGGCGGTTGTCCCACACGAGCCAATCGCGGTCGGCATAGTGCCGCGACTCGGTGAGCAGTTGCATCTCGTCGGCCGAGAGCGTTACCTGCGGCAGGTTCTCCGGCTTGCTGCTATAGACGGTTCCCGCCTCGTTGAACGCCAGCAGCGTACCGCCGATCACCAACGCGCTGCTCAGCGCGCCAATAAGAATAGCCCATTGCGCCAGCCGCGGGGTGCAACCGACGAGGAACCCGGTTTTCAACGATTGGGCGGTCGTGCCGCCGTTCGAGGCGGCGATGCACACCACGGCCGCGATGCATAGAGCGAGCAAACGCATCTGCGCACTTTCCCAACCGAGAGCCAGGAAGATCAAGCAGGTAAGCGTCAGCGTGGCGACGGTCATGCCCGAAATCGGATTCGACGACGAGCCGATTTCGCCGGTCAATCGGGCCGACACGGTAACGAAGAGAAATCCGAAAAGCACGACCAGGCACGCCCCGGCAATGGCGCTTTGCCAGCCGACGTCGGCCGCCAAATAAACAGCCAACAGCGCGATCAACCCTAAACTGCCCAGCAGCACGACGCGCATCGACATATCGTACTGCGTGCGGCGGACGGCGACGGGCGCATCGCCGCGATCGGCGATTTGCGATAGGCCTGCGCGGATCGAGCGGAGGATGATCGGCATGGTGCGAAACATGCTGATGATGCCCGCCGTGGCCACGCAACCGGCCCCGATAAACAGCAGGTAGTTGTCGCGGAGTTCCTTGATGCTCATTTGGCTGATCGGTTTCTCGCCGGGGGGAACGGCCCCGGCGACGTAGTCGCCCACGTACGAGATCAGCGGAATGAGGATCAGGTAGCCGAGGACGGCGCCGGCCATCATGATCGACGCGGTGCGCCGGCCGATGATATAGCCGACACCGAGAAGCTCCGAGGCATATTCGCCGGCGAACACGGCCGAGCGATTGACGAAGCCCAACGGCACGGCGAACATGCCGCGCAGCGCTTCGAGGATTTCCGTCGCGAACTTGTGGAGGAAGGCGATGACGAACCCGAAGAACACGGTTCGGCCGCCGCTGCCGCCCTTCTCGCCGGTGATCAGCACCTGAGCGCAGGCGGTACCCTCGGGATAAAGCAGTTTGCCGGGCTCGCCCGGCCGGCCGTGCATCCGCACGATGAACGCACGCCGCAGCGGAATCATCGCCAGAATGCCGAGCAAGCCGCCCAAGATGGCCACGGTCATCGTCCGCGTCCAATCCAGCCCGTAGCCCAAGAGCATCACCGCCGGCATGGTAACCCCCACGCCGAAGGCGATCGATTCGCCCGCCGAACCGGCCGTTTGCACGATGTTGTTTTCGAGGATCGTCGTGCGCCGGACCTTCAAAATCCGCGAGGCGATTCGCGAAAGGGTGATGGCCAGCACGGCCACGGGAATCGAGGCCGAAACGGTCATTCCGACCTTGAGCACCAGATAGAGCGACGAGGCCCCGAAGACGATCCCCAGCACGGACCCCACCACAACGGCCGACCAGGTGAATTCGGGCATGTGCGCCTCGTCGGGCACAAACGGCCGATACTGGTCCGAAGACGAGGACGTGCTGGATTGAGCCATACGGTTTTCCTCGAGTTCAAGTCAGACGGCGGAGTTGCGGGCCGCCGGCGCTCCACCGGCTCCACCCGGCCACCCCGCTTCTCCAAGTTCGGCAATCGCGGGAAACACGACGGCAGCGTCGGGCCGCGCTGCCTCGGCCCAACGCCCGCCCCTTCGATCTTCGCTTGCGGCCCAAGCCGGTTTGGGCGATGCCCGGGGCGTCACGAGGGACTAAATAAAACCGCCAAGAACCGAAAGCAGCTCGAACGGATACTGCACGCAATCGGCCGATTCGCTTCGCCCGCGGCCGCTTTCGCAATTGTGTGGACGTATTTAGGCTTGCTCCCACTGTTGCTTGAGGAACTGAAGCGCCTTGGGAATTTCGACCTCGCGATCGCCCTTCACGCCGCACTCGAAGCTGCAATAGTCTTGGTAGCCGATGACCTTCAGGCCGCGGAAGCCGTCGATGAACGAACGGTCGTCTTGGCCGGGCAGCACGCGAATCCGCGAGGCCAAATGCACGTGGTGCAGGTAAGGACCAGCCGAGATGAACGCGCCCATGTCGCTGGTTTCCTCGATGCACATGTGGTAGAAGTCGCCCATCATCCGCACGCCTTCGCTCTTGCAGTCGCGGCAGATGCTGGCGGCATCAGCCAATTGGCGGAGGAAGAACGCCTCTTTGCGATTGAGTGGTTCAAGCAGGATGCGCGATTTGACGCTCAGGGCGTATTCGCCCAATTCGGGCAACACGTCGAGCAGCACGGCCCGAATTTCCTGATTGGTCAGCTTTGTTTGCCCATTGAAGGCCGGCACGTAGATAACGCCGGTGGTTTGCAGCGCGCCGGCGGCGGCCAGCACCTTTTTGAATTGTTCCTTGGCCGGCTCGCGTTTCGAAACGTCGTCGGAAACCAACGCGCCGCCCATCGAACCGAAGCAAACCGCGCTGAACTTCAGCTTGCGGTTCCGCATGGCCGTCTCGTATTCCGATTCTTTGCCGACGATGTCGCCGGGCAGCTCGACGCCTTCGAGCCCCCATTGCTCCATCTTGTCGAGCTTTTCCGTCAGGCTCTTGCCGGGGATCACGCCCAATTGGCTCGACAATTTGAGCACCGCGGGCTTCGGCGGATCGGGCAAGGTAATCGCGCCGGCGGTGCGGGCCGCACCGGCCACCGCCAACGAAGCACCAACGGCGGCCGCGCCCGAAAACAGTTCTCGACGTTGAATCTTCATCTCAGTGACTCCTCGCTCCTCGGTCGTTCGTTAGCTCACGGTCAATCTGCTATCAGTCGCGTTGGCTTTCCAGTGGCGAGCAGCGGCTCGCGTCGGCAAGGCATAAAGCGGCGGAACCGGCGGCAGCCATCGGTCCCGTTCGCGCCGACGGCGTGCATCGACTCTCGCCGGCGGCACCCACCGTCCTGCTCCCGCGACGAAAAAAGTATAACGGCCCGCGAAGCGGCGCGATAGTAGCCGCCCCGGGGCCGTTGCGATTGCGGAAACGCGAGGCCGAACGGCAGACGCAGTCGGCTATTGGTTGCGTTCCAACTCTTCCTTCGCCCGATCGACCAGGCCGCGATCGTCGCTTTGGGCGATGATCTTATTCAGCGCGTCGATGTACTCTTGTTTTTCACGGCTGCGCAGGCCGCCGTGATGGGCCAAATTGCAGATCGCCCGACCCGCGGCCGTTCGCAGCGCTGGGCGATCGAGGTAGGGCGCCAGCAGACGCAATGAGTCGAGTCGGCGGATCTCGCCGGCCCGTTCCAGCACAAAGGCCTTGTCGGCGTCTCGCTCCAGTTGTTCCAGCGCGCGGCCGATCACCGCCAGCTTGCGTGGATCGGGCAGCTTGCTTTCGCGGGCCGTGGCCACGCGCACCGCGGCGCGAAGCAGCATCGCGCGCTCAGCGGCATCCTTGGCGTTTTCCGCCGCGGCGAGAAGGTCGTCGATGGCCGACTCGTCGGGCCAGTTGCTCAGCGCGCGGACGGCCGCGCGGCGGAGTGCGTCGTCGCTTCCGAGAGCCGCCCGAACCGTTTCCAACGCCTTTGTGCCGCCAATGCGTCCGATGGCGGGCAGCAGCACGGCCTTGCCCGCTGCATCCGCTTGTTGATAGGCCTTGATTACCGGCTCGGCCTGGGCGTCGGCGCCGTCGATCCGCTGGCAGACGGACGTTACGGCCCGCTCCAACTCGTCGCGGAATTCGTTGCGCGCACTCAGCAGCAGTGCGATGATTGCCTCGGCATGTTCCGGCCGGGCCAGTTTTCTCAACGAGCGTGCCGCCGCCCGTGCAAGCCTGGCGTTGTCGCTTTTCGCCAGGGAGATCGCCACGGGCACCAACTCGGGCGCTCCGCGGGCATCGAGCAATTCGACAAGCGTTTGCTTCCGCGCCGGATCGGTCGTCTTCTCCAGCAGGCCGACAAGCGAACGATTCACGCCCGCGCCGCGAAGCCGGATCAAGCTATCGCGGGCAACGCCGTCGGGATCGTTGGTAACAACCACGTCGAAGAGCATGGCCACCAGCGATTCGTCGCCCAAATCGCCGAGGGCCCGCAGGGCCGTCTTGCGAACCTCAAGGTCGTCTGATTGCGTCAACTGAAGCGCGATCGGCAGGGCGGCTTTTTCCCCGCGGGCGGCCAAGACGGCCAGCAGCGCGGCGGCCAAGGGCGCGGGCAACTGACGGCCATCGCGCGACAACGCAGCCAGTTGCGTTTGCGGCACGTCGGCTACCGCGGCAAGAGCAACGGCGCGCGCGTCGGCGTCGTCGCCCTTGATCGCGCCGAGGATCATCGACGCCGCACCCTCGCCGGCGGTGCGGATTGCGCCGGCCAACGCAGCCAACCGCACGCTCCGCTGCGGCGCGCCCAAGTAGCGTTGATAGATGGCGGCGGCGTCCGACGCCTTGCCGGCGGCGGCAAACCGTTCGGCGCATTTCATGTGACACTCGGCCGCCAGCACGATCAATTCCTTTGGCGGTTGCCAGCCGGCCAGCGCTGCGGCTGCCTCGGCACTGGCCAAATCGCCCAGCGCCTCGACGGCCGCCCGTTTCACGCGCAGGTCGTCGTGCCGCAGCATCGCTCCGATTAGGGCCGCCGAGGCCGCATCGCGGCGCGCACCCAGGGCCAGAATCAATGCGGCGCGAAAGTCGGGCGACGTCTCGTTCTGCGCCGCTGCGCGCAGGGCGGCCGCGGCCGCGTCGCTAGGGTTCGCTTGCAGGGCGCGACGGGCAGATTCGCGCATCAGCGGATCGTTGCCGGCGAGCAGCTTCGAGAGAACCGGCACAACTTCTTCACGGCCGGCGCTGTTGAGAAGTTGCAGCAGCCAAAGCTTCTGAGCCGCGGTGGTCTTGTCGCTTTCGAGGGCGGCCGCCGCAGCCAGGCAGCAGGCCGAGCGTTCCGCCTCGGCGCCGGGCCGAGCGGCATGGTGGATCAATTGCTCGATGCGTTTCAACGAATCGCCCTCGTTCTGTTTCGCCAAATCGAACGCTTCGGCCAGCGCCGACTGATAGGCGTCGCGGGCTTGCTGGGCCGATGCGCCCGGCGGGAGCGAGATCGGGGCCTCCGCCGGTTTTTCCGCCGCACGGGAAAGGCCTGAGCAAACAACAAAGACGGCAGCAAAAGTGGTGGCAGTAGGAAAGATCGTTCGCATGAGGGATTCTCCAAATATGGAATGATTTCGGTTTGAAGGAGTCGGCACGGTTCACCCCAGATGCCAGGGGGCGCGCATCGGACGCGAGAGCCAACGATTGGCCTCTTCGTCGCCGATGATCTCCTCCTTCACCGGATCCCACTTGATCCTGCGACCGAGCCAGTAGGCGATGTTCCCCAGATGGCACACCGTTACCGTTCGGTGCGCTCGTTCGATATCGCGGAACGGTCGCTGCGAACACACTCGAGGAAGTCGCCGTTGATGCCGCCGCGGCCGCGATAGTTGGGAATGACGATCGACGGGGCGGGCTTGTGTTTGTCGTCTTCGCAGATCGTCCCCTCGGAACCCTTGAACGTGTGGATGCCGGCCTTGCTGCCGCCGTGATACATCCGCACGCCGTTGGCGAACACGAAGGTGAGCAGCGGAACGTCTTTCCCGTCGGGCGGAATGATCTCGACGGGGCCGGTTTCGTGTAGGCCGGCGGCAAACAACGCGCCGCCGAACCCGTGGGCGCCCCAGTCGGTCATGCCGCCTCCGGAATAATCGCGCCAAGCACGAAAGTTCAACCGCCCGCGGTTGAACGGGGCCCAAGGGGCCGGGCCGAGCCACATATCCCAATCGACGCCCGGCGGAACCGGTTCTTCGGGCAAGGTGCAGATCGTCGAGGGCCCGCCCACACTCACCCAGATTTCCTGCAATTGGCCGATCGCCCCGCCGCGAACCATCCGATGAAACCAGTTGTAGTCTTCCCACACCCGTTGGCTGCCGCCGGAGAACACCCGGTTGTACCGCCGAGCGGCTTCGACCATCGCGCGGCCCTCTTTGATGGTCAGCGACTCGGGCTTCTCGCAGAACACGTCCTTGCCCGAGCGGCAAGCCTCGATGGCGATGACGGCATGCCAGTGATCGGGCGTGGCGATCATCACCGCGTCGATGTCGTTGCGGGCCAGCAGGTCGCGGAAGTCGTTGTAGGCGGCACAGGCGTTATTGCCGTACTTGCGATCATATTGCTCTTTGGCGTTCTCACGGTGACGGGCGATCACGTCGCAAACAGCCACCACCTGAACTTCAGGAAACGACGCGAACGAGCCGAGCACGCCGGTGCCCCGTCCACCCATGCCGATTCCGCCCATCACAATGCGGTTGCTCGGCGCTGGCCGGCCCTCGGCACCCAAGGCTGCGCCGGGAACGAACAAAGGCGAAGCGACTGTCGGCGCTGCCGCCGCGGCGATGGCCGACCATTTCAAAAATCGCCGACGCGAAACCCGCGGCGCATCGCTCGCGCGGCGGCGCTGGGAATCATCAAACTTGCTGCAATGCTCGGAACGGTCA
Organism: uncultured Planctomycetaceae bacterium; assembly: GCA_964631235.1. Lineage (GTDB taxonomy): Bacteria > Planctomycetota > Planctomycetia > Pirellulales > Thermoguttaceae > JARKPK01. The sequence continues at coordinate 9,811 of CAZVZX010000015.1, forward strand.
GGCATGGTGGGAACTCCTCGCAATATCAGAGAATAGGGAGGCACTATCGGTTCCTGTTCAAACTCGGACGCACGGATCGCGAACGACAAGGCGACGATTCTTTGGCAACCGGTCGCCGCCGACGTCGGACGCTGCCCAATGCCGTAGAATCCCGCGGCTGACGGGAATAGCTATGTTCGCCGTGCGCGATCAGTCCTACAATGGACGAGGTGCGGACGAATCGTTGCCAAGTCGTCCGCTTCGATCGGACGGGGGGGCACAGCGGCAAACAATGCGGCGAGATCATGCGATTCGTAAGTTGCGGCGGTGTGTTGCAACTCTGATTCTTGTCGCGGTTTTGACGACAGTGATTCGAGGCGGGACGCGCACGAGGCGTAAGGCACGATCGGCAGCGGGCGCATTCGGCAAAATAACGGCGAAACAACGCGGCCGCTTTTAGGCGAAAAATGCGGGGCAGCAAGCCATGCGTCCGGAACCGGCGCGCGATGGCGTCGTTTCGGCACACGGGTTGCTGAAAGGTGCTGCGGTAGGGCAAGCGAGGTCGCTGCCGGCGTGCGAAACAGTCCGCATTATACAAACTGGCACAGTGCAGTAAACAAGGGACGTGATCATGGCTGCCAAATGGTTGTTGATTCTCGGATGGATCGGGGTAATGTTCATCGCGGCCCAGTTGGGCCTAACGGCCAATGCGGCCGCCGCCCCGCGTCGAGCCGAGGCCGGCCCGACCGGTGACACGGAACGCAGCCGCCCTTTTGAGTCTCCGGCCGCTCGTGCGCGGATGGAATCGCGGGCGGCCGCTCCGCGGACCGAACAGCCGACGCCGTCTGCCCCACGGATTCAAGGCGGCTTCTCCAAGCCGGCGGTTGCCGCACCGCGGGCCGAACTACGGGCCGAGTCGCAACGCGGTGTTGCCCGCTTCAATCCTCCCGCTGGCGCGTCCCCGCGCGCGACGGAAACACCGTTGACGCATCGTATCCCGCGTGAATCTTCGCCGGGCGGTGCATTGCGACGGGCCGATCCGCCGCCCATCGTGCCGCCGCCGACGATTACCCGAACCGCTCCCCGTTCGACTGATTCTGCCACGGCGAAAGTCCCCGAGGCGACTGCGGGACCGTTGCGACGGTTTGCCGAAGCGCCCGCGCCCCGTCTGGCACCACCTGTGGCTAACGCGCCGGCCTCGCCGAGCGAGACGGCCCCGCGTTGGTCGTTGGCCGCCGCACAACGCCGGTCGGCGGAAGGTCGCGCCGCCGAGAATCGTTCGCGCGGCGGTGGCGATGCCGACGCCGCCCAATCGTCGAACCCCCCTTCCCCTACGCCAGAACTCCATCGCGGGCCCCGAGCCGGAATCGAAGGCCGCACGCAACCGCCGAGGATCTCACCACCTGCCGCCAACGTTGAACCACGCACGCTCGAGCGGCGCGAGAACACCCCGCTTCGCACGGAGAACCCAGCCGCGCCGGGCACAATGCGAGGCCCGACGTCGGTGGATCGTTTCCGAGGGCTCCGCGATGCGACCTTGCCCCCGTCGTCGCGATCGGCATCGGAAGCGGGGCCTGCCGGCGGCCCAGCGGATGGCGAATCGACGCGCCTGCGCGAGCGATTGCTCGGAGGGCGCAGCGGTGGGCCGGAACCGTCGCCCGGCAATTCCCGCGGCGAGCGGAGCGTGACCGACGCCAATCCGGCTGAAGGGCAGCGCGTGCCTGGTTTGGGCCGCAGTGTTGTTCCCGGTGCAAACGCTCAGAATCCCGCTGGCAGCACCGAGGCGCCAAGTCTCGGCGGCCGCCGCGCGGGCAACGAACCGCCCGTTCCTCCGCAAACGCCGATCGAGCCGCCGCGCAATGTTCGCAACGGTGCGGCTGCCGAGCGAGGCGGTGAAGCTGGCTCTGCCGGTCCGGCGGGTCGTCCCCGATTCGGTGCCCCTCACGAATCGGGACCGGTTGAAGCCGGAAAAGCCGCACCCGACGCCGGCGCAACGCGGCTGCGCGAACGATTGCTTGGCGGTCGGGGCGAGCCTTCGCCGCGGAACAATGCGGGAAACAGTTCCGCCGGCCCGCCCGAGCGACGTGTCGAGTCGGGCAGTTCCCCGGCAGGCGGCCAAGACGCCAGCAACCAAACGGTCGGAAAGCCCGGTGCGGGCGAAGCGAATGGGCCCGCAGGCCGCGGCACGCCCGGGCATCCCGACTTGATTATCCGCCAGCCGCGCGAGGGCGAGAAAAAGATTGAAAACGAGGCTCGCGACGGTGATCGCCTTCCAACCCCCTTGCGCGGAAACCGCGGCGACGGACTGCGCCAACCGGCTGAGCCGGGCGACCGCGGCCCCGGCGGCAATCGCACACCCGGCATCGATCGCGGTCCTCATGGCAACCGCGAGCCGGTGGAAAAGGGGCCTCTGGGAATAGACCATCTACCGAAGCCGGACCGCACACCCGGCGAGGATCGCATTCCCGGCCTCAATCGCGGCCCCGGTGGCGACCGCGGGCCGGGCGGTAATCGCGGCCCTGGCGGCGACATCGGCCCCGGCGGCGATCACGGGCGCGGCGGCGAGTTGGGCCGCCTCGGTCCGCGAGGCGAACTGGAAGGCGCGAAGGCGGGGCATCGGTTCTCCGGGCCGCCGTCGAAGTTCGCCCAACGCGTCGAGTCGGGTGAGTTGCAGAAGGTTGTCCGCGGCGAAACGGCCGCCAAATTGAAGCTCGAAGAGCAATACCGCTTGGCGGCCCGCGGCGGCGACTACGCCCGCCGGCTCGAGCTGCATAAGAATGTCGAGCGGATCACTCAGATCAACAAGACGAACATTACCAATATCACCAACGTAACCAACATCAACAGCACGCAGGTGAATGTTCATCTTGGCGGGCGGCCTTACTACTATGGTCGCGTCGCTCCGCACTACCACCGCGATTGCTTCGAGTGGCACTATTGGGGGCACAGTTTCTTCGCCGGCGTCTGTTGGTATCCGCGCTGGACGCCTTGGGTCCGATGGAGCTGGTATTACACTTGCGAGCCAGTTTGGGATCCGCGGCCGATTTGGTGCCGTCCGATCGTCTATGTGCCCGCGCCGGTGTGGGTGTACTATCCTGTGCCCGTGTGGCAGCCGTTGCCCGAGTGCGAATCGGGTACCTGGGTTGACGTGGCCAAGGTGGACGTCGGGCCCCGCCCCGACGTGCAGTTGTTGGCCGTGCGGTTGGTCGATCCGGGCCACCCCGACGAAAAGCTCGGGCCGCGTTACCGTGTTTGGATCCGCAACAATGGCGATGTCGATATCAATCAACCGTTCAACGTCGTGGCCCTGACCTCGCTCGATGGTCGCGTGGCGGCGGGCTTGCCGCAGGCGGGCGTACGGGTGCAAGCGGTTCGCGCGGGCGAAACGCAATCGTTCGACATCCGCCTGCCGGTCGAATGCTACGCGATGGGCCGCGATGACCAAGGCAAAGCGATTCCGTTCGCCACGTTGCACGTGATTGCCGACGCCGATCGTGAACTGGCCGAAGCGACCCGCACGAACAACGGGGCCAACATCGCCCGTGAGAAAATCTTCCCGGTCGATCCGGCCGTGTTCGGGGTTGATCCGAAAGAGGCCGTCGAAGGCGGCGAAGTGGTGATCGCCGGCGAGGGCCTCGGCCCGCAGCCCGGGCAAGTGCTCGTCAACATCGACGGTGCGGAGTCTGAGGCCGAAATCGTCGGCTGGTTCGACCTGGGCGTCCGCGTCGTGTTGCCGAAGCTGCCGGCCGGGGCGGGCCGACGCGAAGTGCAACTGATCGTGATCCGCGGCGACGGTGCGGCGGCCAACCCGATCGGCGTAATGGTCGCTCCGGCGCCAGGTGCGGCGATGGGGCCGCGGCCGCAGGCGGTCGAACCCCGAGAGCCCCAAGCCGGGCCGGTTTTCCCCCAATGAAAGTGCGTTGCCGACGCCCGGCCCCAACTTGGGCTTGAGCGCTGCCCCACGATTGAACCAATTCCTTTTTGCCTGAATTGATGGTAACATCGGGCGCGGTGGTCCGGCAGGCGCTGGGCTCCACGCCCGATAGCTATTTCTTGTTCTCGCAAGAAACGGCAACGCAACGTGGGTCGCATTGCGTGCCGCGCCGCATGTGGCGGGGCGAGCGCCTCGCCGAGGGCGACCGTGTCGCCGCGCGTGCCTCGTGTGCCGCATGCGTGTGATTGCACCATTGGAACAGAGCTCTCTCACCTTGAGATTTCGCCGCCGACTCCGCCGAAAGGCATCGGCGGGCATGGGCAGCCGGTGCGTCTCCGAGGTTACCGGCTCGGGCGGGTCGCTCGGTTTGCCGCCTTTAAGCGCGCCAGATTGCCGACGGGGTGTCCCGACAGCCGGTTCGCTCCGATTGCTATTGGTGCGAGAGCACCCGGCCCGTTTTTTCAGGAGATCGACGTGATGATCGGCAATAAATCTCGGCTGTTGTTCGTTGGAGCGGTGTCGGTGTTCGCTCTTGCGATTGAAGTTCGGGCCGGCCAGCCGAGCCGGGCCGAGCGTCGCCCAAACGCTTCGGGCGATTCGGCAACGGCAATCGCCGAGGCGGCGCCCGGCGGCGGCAGCTATCGGCTCACTCGTCCGCAACCGTGCAAGCCGCTGCCCGAAACGATTTATGCCACCGAGGCCGTCCGCGGCCCGATCATCACCAATCAATGGTTCAGTTCGCTTTTGTGGCAGCCGTTTTCGCAGCCGATGTTCGCACATCCGCTGGTGCTGCGATGCTCCGAGAAGGGCGTGTCGCTGGCCTATCACGGTTCGCGGCTGCGAGCGGATAAGTCGGGCATCTTCGGCGTCGGCCCGGGAGCCGAGGGCGATCTGACGATCGCCCTGGAGACAGACGAGCGGTTCCGCGACGCGCGATGCGCCGGCTGGTCGGATTGGTTCGTCGATGCCGAGTTGTCCGCCGGCGCGGCCAAGCTTGCTGTTTCGTTTGGGCACGGCTCGCCGATGGTCTTCTGCCGGGCTCAAGGGGCCGCGCCGGTTGTTTCCGTGGGGCGTGCGCCAAAGGTGTTCGTCGGCACCTCCGGGGCGGCGGCACTGGGATTTTCGGTCGAAGGGCGGCACTACGCGATCTTCGCGCCCGCCGGTGCGCGGATCGTGGCCGCCGGGCCGCAACGCTGGACGATTGCAATGCCCCGGGGAAAGGACTACTTCACCGCGGCCGTGCTGCCCGACGATCGCCCCGAAACCTTCGCGCTGTTCGCCCGAAGCGCCCACAACCATGTCGTCGATACTCGGCTCGAATATCGCATCGACGGCGGCCGCGTGCAAAGCGTCTATCGCTTCAAGGTGAAGCAGCTTGAAGGCGGCGCGCCCGGCACGATCTTCGCCCTTTACCCGCACCAGTGGAAATACACCACCGATCGGCTCACCGAAATGACCTATCAATCCGTTCGCGGTCTGATGAAGGTGGGCACGGGCGAATCGTTTGCAACAGCGGTGCCCATTCAAGGAGTGCTGCCATTCTTGCCCGGCGAGGGCCTTTCGGCGGCCGAGCGCGCGCGGCTGATCGAACTGTTGGGCGAAGAGGCGGCACGCGGGCCAGAGCGGTTCCGCGATACCTATTGGGAAGGCAAGCACCTCGGGCGGCTGGCGACGCTGGCCGGCTCGGCCGAGGCGGTCGGGCAGAAGGAGTTGCAGCAGAAGTTCCTCGCCGAAATCCGGCGCCGGTTGGAGCATTGGTTCACCGCCGCGCCCGATAAGGATCAGGCCGTCTTCTACTACGATCGGCGCTGGGGCACGCTGGTGGGCAGCCCGCCCTCCTACGGCAGCGACCTGCCGCTGAACGATCACCACTTCCACTACGGCTACTTCATTCGCGCGGCCGCCGAGGCCGCCCGCAACGACCCAGCCTGGGGCCGCCGTTGGGCCCCGATGGTCGAACTGCTGATCCGCGAAATCGCCTCGACCGATCGCAACGATTCGATGTTTCCGTACCTCCGTTGTTTCGACAAATATGCCGGTCATTCGTGGGCCTCGGGCGACGCGAACTTCGCCGACGGCAACAATCAAGAGTCGTCGTCGGAATCGCTCAACGCCTGGTACGGCATGATCCTTTGGGGTGCGGCCCTGGAGAAGCCCGAAATCCGCGACGCCGGCCTGATGCTCTTCAACACCGAGCGGACCGCCGTGGAAGAATACTGGTTCGATGTTTCCGCAACGAATTACCCGCCCGACTTCCCGCAGGTGGCCTTGGGCATGATTTGGGGCGGCAAAGGCGCGTTCGCCACATGGTTTTCGGGCGACATCGATTGCATCCACGGCATCAATTGGCTGCCGTTCACGCCGGCCTCGCTCTACATGGGCCGCCACCCCGAATACGTGCGAAAGAACTTCGAGCGGATCGTCGCACAACGCAAGGGCGGAACCGATTTCAACACCGGCTGGGGCGATCTGGTGCTTATGTTCGGCGCGCTGGCCGATCCCTCGTCGGCCGCCGCGCGCTATGCCGAACAGCCGCAGTTGAAGATCGAGGCGGGAAACTCGCGGGCGTTCATGCACCATTGGATCTGCACGCTGAAGAACCTCGGCCGCGTCGATCCGAGCGTTACCGCCGATCAACCGCTATTCGCCGCATTTGCGCACAATGGCCGCCGAACGTTGGTTGCGTATAATTCCTCAACACGGCCGACAACGACCAACTTTTCCGCCGCGGGCCGCCCATTGCAGGCCGTGCCGACGCCGCCGCGATCGATGCGCGTCGTTCCTGTGCAGTGAGCGGCGGGCGAACCGTTTGGGGCAGCGGCGAGCGCTGAGTCGTCTTTTCTTGGATCTCGGGCGGACGGCGGCAGACCTGCGGCAATAGTAATTCGAAAACGCGGTGCAGCGATGATGTTTCAGGACGCACGATTCGAAGAAATCCGCCGCAAGGCGGAGCAAGGAGATCGTCTCTCCGCCGCTGACGGCGAATATCTCTACCGTAGCGACGTGAACCTTCATGCCGTGGGCGAACTGGCCGACGCCGTGTGCCGCCGCCGGCATGGGTCAACTGTTTTCTACAACGTCAACGCGCATTTGAATCCGACGAATGTCTGCGTCTATCGGTGCGCGCTGTGCGCGTTCAGCCGCGACGCCGATGACCCGCGGGCCTATGTAATGACGATGGATGAAGCGGCCGAGCATGCCCGCGAAGCGGCCGCGGCAGGTTGCACCGAGATTCACATTGTCGGCGGCGTGCATCCGGAGAAGCCGTTTTCGTGGTATCGCGACTTAGTCGCCGTGGTACGCCGCGCGGCGCCCATGCTGCATATCAAGGCCTTCACCGCGGTGGAAATCGCTTGGTTCGCGCAACAAACGCGGCGCGACATCGGCAGCGTGTTGGCCGAACTGATGGCGGCCGGGCTGGGAAGCCTGCCCGGCGGCGGCGCGGAAATCTTCGATTCGGAGGTGCGCACCCGTGTGTGCCCGCGAAAGGCCGACGCGAAGTCGTGGCTCAACGTCCATCACGTGGCGCACAGCATGGGATTGAAATCGAACGCCACGATGCTCTTCGGCCATCTCGAATCGATCGAGCACCGCATCGACCATTTGATCCGCCTGCGGCAACAGCAAGAACGGAGCGGGGGCTTCCAGGCGTTCGTGCCGCTTTCGTTTCATCCGGCCCACACGCCGTTGGCCCACCTGCCGAAGACCTCGCCCCAAGACGAACTTCGGACCGTGGCCGTCAGCCGGTTGATGCTCGACAACTTCGACCACATCAAAGCGTACTGGATTTCACTGGGCATCGGCACGGCGCAAACGGCGCTTCGCTACGGAGCGAACGACTTCGACGGCACAGTGCGCCGCGAACGAATTCACCACGAGGCCGGCTCGGCGGCGCCGCAGGCGCTTTCGGTCAAAGAGATCGAGCAACTGATCCGAGAAACCGGCGGCACGCCGGTTGAACGCGATTCACTCTACCGCCCGGTGATCCGCCCGAACCGCCCCTTCCCCCGCGTGCTCAGCGGACGGTAAGCCCCTCCGGATAGGCAAGCACATCAGCGGTGCGCGAAGCGCAAACCGGGCCGAACACCCGCGGTTGCAGGGCGGAACGGCCCTACCAGCCCATCACCATGTTCGACTCAATCGCCTTCCGCGACCGTTCCAAATCGGCCCCGGTCTGTTGCATGTACAGGCGAATGGCGTGAACTTTATCGCCGGCGGCCTTGGCCAAGCAGTCGCGAGCCACGTGGCATGGATCGGTCTTCCCCGATATGCCCAACGCCGCTTTCGAGATTACCCACGTGTCGCGAGGGCGTCGTGTGATCCGCACGGGCGGTTCTTTGGGGTAACTGTCGAAGACGACCGCCTTGGCCGCCTCTTCGTTATCGGCCCAAGTGATGATGATGTGCGACTCAGTCTCGATTTCAAATAACGGCATCGCTAAAAGTACCCCAACCTCGAACCAAAGAGTTCTCTTTCTCTCGGCAACATATTCCAGCGACCAACGAACGCGGGTTCTTGCCCGGGTGCGGAAGCACCCGGTTGGCCGGCGGCCCTGCCGCCCCGGGGACCATGCCCCCGAATCTCCTGTTCTCCCAGCGAAGACTCCAGCGACCAACGGG
>CAZVZX010000015.1:18442-103645 GCA_964631235.1 uncultured Planctomycetaceae bacterium
AGCGGGTTCTTGCCCGGGTGCGGAAGCACCCGATTGGCCGGCGGCCCTGCCGCCCTGGGCCACGCCTCCGGATCTCCTGTTCTCTCAGCGAAGACTCCAGCGACCAACGGGAGCGGGTTCTTGCCCGGGTGCGGAAGCACCCGATTGGCCGGCGGCCCTGCCGCCCCGGGGCAATCGACTGCCGAACCGACCGAACAACAAGCAGTGCCGAACATCACTCGGCTTGCGAACTTCGTATGCTACCCCTCGCCGCGACAGGCGTCAATCGCCCTGCTGAGTGCAACGGCGATTCGGCAGTTCGTACCCGCCTCAACCCCCAATACGAGAGGCATTTCCGCCGAGCTCTGTCGGGCCGCACGCCGGCAGCCCGGAACAACGCCTTCGGAGACCGGGACCAACACAAAAGAAAAGCCCCGCAGGGGCGCGCGAACCGATTCCTGCATCGCGCGATGCCCGATTGTTCCGCCCGCAGTCGGCCCGCCGCCGGATCAGCGATCGAGTGATGCGATGTAGGCCATCGCCTTGGCGGCCGCGGCGATCGTGCGATCGATCTCTGCTTCGCTATGCGCGGTCGAAAAGAACATCGCCTCGTACTGGCTGCACGGCAGATAAACACCGCGATGAATCATCTGCCAGAAGAATTGGGCATAGCGTTGCGTGTTGCATCGGGCGGCCGACTCCCAATCGACCACCGCGGCATCGGCAAAGAACAGCGTGAGCATCGAGCCGCAACGGGCCAGTTGCACGGGCAGGCCGGCGTCGGCGGCCGCGCGGCGCAAGCCGTCTTCCAGCCGCGCGCCAAGGCGTTCGAGGTCGGGATACGGGTTGCTGTCGCGCAAGAGTTCCAAGGTGGCGATTCCGGCGGCCGTGGCCAATGGGTTGCCGCTCAGTGTGCCCGCCTGAAACACCTTGCCTGCCGGCAGAATCTGATCCATGATCTCGGCCCGGCCCCCGTAGGCACCCACGGGCAGGCCGCCGCCGATGATCTTGCCGAACGTGGTCAGGTCTGGCGTGATCCCCAGCAGGCTTTGCGCCCCGCCGTAGGCCACGCGAAAACCGGTCATCACCTCGTCGAAAATCAACAGCGCGCCGTGCGCTGCGGTCAAACGGCGCAGGGCGGCCATGAAGTCGGGCTTCGGCAACACGCAGCCCATATTGCCCACCACCGGCTCGACGATCACCGCGGCCAACTGGTTCCCGTGCTCGGCGAAGGCGGCCTCGAGCCCAGGCACGTCGTTGTAGCGCAAGACGAGCGTATCCTGAGCGGTGCCGGGCGTAACTCCCGGCGAGTTCGGCACGCCGAGCGTTGCGGCCGAGCTGCCAGCGGCCACCAACAGGCTATCGACATGCCCGTGATAGTTGCCGGCGAACTTGGCCACCAGCGGTCGGCCGGTGAAGCCCCGGGCCAGACGCAGCGCGCTCATCGTCGCCTCGGTGCCCGAGTTGACCAGCCGCACCTTTTCGACCGAAGGAACGGCCGCGATGATCAACTCGGCCAGGCGAGTCTCGGCCTCGGTCGGTGCGCCGTAGCTGGTGCCTTTGCAGGCGGCCACGGCGATCCGGTCGACGACCACCGGATGCGCATGGCCCAAGATCAACGGCCCCCACGAGCCGATGTAGTCGATGTAGCGGTTGCCGTCGAGGTCAAACAGATATGCCCCCTCGCCGCGGGCAATGAACAGCGGCTCGCCGCCGACGGCCCCGAACGCCCGAGCCGGGCTGTTCACACCGCCGGGGATCACCCGTTTCGCCTGCTCAAAAGCCGCGTGTGATTTCTCGAATAGCATGGTTACACCCTCCGCGCCCGCAAAGCCGGATATCTTACCACACCCTTCGCCTGCCGCGAGAGACGGGCCGAACCACGCGAAACGGTTTCGACAGCCGAGTGTTCCGACCGCGCCCGCCAGGGCATTCGGCGCTTCCGGCGGCAACGCGATGCGCTCGGGTGCGGACATCCGGCGGCGGGCGAGGAGGGCGCATCGTGTCGGAAATCGACTGAAAGCCAGGCCGGTGATCGTCCGATTTGAATGCCCGTCGCCAACCGACTATCATCGTTTGCAGAAAAAACCCGCTGCTCAGCAAGTCGAGTGCGGGCCGACGACGATTCGGCGGCAGCCTGCGAAGTGTTTTTTCTCGACGATCAGACGTATTCTCTAATGCTCTCCTTGTTTGTGGCCTTCCTTCTAAAACGCTCTCCGGCCGAGGAGTCTGTGATGATGGCGAAATGCCCGCTGTTCGCGCTACCAGTTATTCGGGTAATCGGTCGTTCGGCCGGCGGGTTCGCGCCGGCGGTGGTCCGCGCGGCATTCGGTGCGGCGATGTTCGTCGCTGCCCTTGCCGCCGCGACGGGCGCCGTTCAAGTTGGCGCCGCTGAGGCCGGCACTGCCACGGTAAAAGCCGCCGCGGCCGAACGGCTCGATCGCGTCAGTCGGCCCAACGTCTTGATCGTGTTGACCGACGATCAAGGGATGGGCGACTTCTCCTTCACGGGCAATCCGGTGCTGAAGACGCCCAATCTCGATCGCTTTGCCGAAAGCGCCGTGCGGCTGACCGATTTCCACGTTGCCCCGATGTGTACGCCCACTCGCGGCGAATTGATGACCGGACTGTCGGCCCTGTACAACGGGGCCACTTCGGTAACGGCCGGCCGCACCTTCATTCGGCCCGGCATCGCCACGCTGCCCGAAGTGTTCGCCAAAAGCGGCTATGCCACGGGCATTTTCGGCAAGTGGCATTTGGGCGACCACTACCCGCATCGGCCGATGGACAAGGGCTTCCAAGAGTGCATCTATCACTTGGGCTGGGGGCAGTTGCACTCCACGCCCGAATTCGATTGGCCGCTGATCGACGGCCGCTACTTCCACAACGGCGTGCAGAAGCGATATCAAGGGCACTGCACCGATTTTTGGTTCGACTCGGCGATGAAATGGATGCGGCAGTGCAAAGAGCGGGGAACTCCCTTCCTTTGCTACTTGCCGACCAACGCCCCGCACGCCCCGCACATCGACCTGGAGGAATACATCGCACCGTACCGCAGCGGCAAGGGACCGGCCGCCTTCTTCGGGATGATCGCGCATATCGATCGGCGCTTCGGCGATTTGGAACTTTTTCTTCAGCGCGAGGGTCTAAAGGATGACACGATCGTGGTCTTCATGACCGACAACGGCGGAACGGCCGGCGTGCGGCTGTTCAATGCCGGACTGCGCGGCCACAAAACCGAATACTACGACGGCGGCCACCGAGTTCCTTGCTGGATTCGTTGGCCTAACGGCGGCCTGGGCGCGCCGCGCGACATCGACACGCCCGCCCAAAGCCTCGATCTGCTGCCGACGTTGTGCGAGTGGTGCGGGGTGGAACCGCCGCGGCGTTCGGACGAAGAAGCACGTTATGCCGGCCGAAGCTTAGCCGCACTGATTCGCGGCAGCGGCCGGACATCGGACGGACGGAGCGCAGACGACGAAAACCGTTCGCAACGCAAACTGGTGGTGCAATACGGCCAAACGCCGGAGAAATTTCAATCGTGCGTCATTTGGGGCAAGTGGCGGCTGGTTCACGGGAAAGAATTGTACGACACCGCGGCCGATCGGGGGCAACAACACGATCTGGCCGGCGACCACCCGGAAATTGTGGCAGAGATGCGCGCGTATTACGATCGCTGGTGGTCGGGCATCGAGCCGCGCGTGAACGATTTTGTGCCGATCAGCCTCGGGGCCGACGCCCAGCCGGTGGTCGAGCTGACCAGCGGCGACTGGGAAGGCATTTATGCCGACAACTCGGGCTTCGTCCGCGAGGCGGTCGGCGGGCCCAACGGTGGGCACTGGCACGTGTTCGTCGAGAAGGCGGGCCGATATCAGTTCACCCTCCGCCGCTGGCCCGAGCAAACCGGCGCCGCACTGGGGGCCGCCTATCCGCCATCGGAGAAGTCGCCCTCGAATAAACCGAACATCCAAACCAAGAGTTTTCCGACCATCGCGGCCGCGCGCATCCGCATCGCCGACCGTGAAGTGGGGCAACCGGCCGACCCGAACGCGACCGGAGCGATGATCGAAGTCGATTTGCCTGCCGGCCGAACGACGCTGAAGGCCTGGTTCGTTGACGGCCAGGGCGAAGACCTTTGCGGAGCGTTTTTCGTTACGGTGAAACGGCTGTAAGGCGGCCCGTTCCGGTCGAAGCTGGTCGCCCGGCCGTTTCGGTTCCGCGGTAAGCGGGCGCATTCGATCGGAGTAATCGGCCATGAACACTCGATCGCCAAAGGGTGGACGGGACTTTTCGCGTCGGGCCTTCACCGGGCTTTTGGCTCGCTCGTTGGCCGCGATTTCGAGCGGCGCGGCGATGTGCCGGGCACTGGGTCGCTTGGTTGTGCCGGGCGTGGCGGCCGGGGTTGGTTCGTTGGTGGCATGCCGCGCGGCGGCCCAACGGCCATCGACCCGCGACCATGTCGAAGAGATGGCCGACGCGATCGACCGCCTTCAGGTGGCCGAACCGCTCGGCGACGACTCGTGGGCCCTCTATCCGCTGTTGTTCGAAGGCGGAGATCGGCTGCCGGGCCGTTGGCTCAACCTCGACGAAGCGCTGGCCCGCGGTGTGCTGGTCGTGTACGAGCAACCGCAGCCGGTGGTCGCCCGTGTGGTGGTCGAGAATCGCAGCCGCGGCGAATACGTCCTGCTGACCAGCGGCGAGCTTCTTTCCGGCGGCAAACAAACGCGAACCATCGCCCGCGATGCAATCGTTGCTCCGGGGCATCGGGTCGAAGTGCCGGTGCGTTGCGTCGAACCGCATCGTTGGGAGGGGCGCGACGAGTTCCGTTCGACGCCGGCGGCCGCCCCGCCTTCGCTTCGCCGATTGCTCCACGGCGAGGCCGATCAACAGGCCGTTTGGGAGGAGACGGCGCGAACCGGTCAGGCGCTGAAGGCCGAAAGCCCCAGCGGCTGCTTGGCGGCCGCTTTAGAGAGCGAGCACGTGCAAGAACCGCTGGGCCGGTTGCGCCGCGGCTTCGTCGGCCGGCTGCCCGAGGGCGCCGTCGGCTGCGTGTTCGTCAGTCGGCGCCGGGTGCTGGGGTTGGAGTTGTTCGGTCGGGCGTCGTTGTTTCGATCGCTCTTTGCGAAGCTGTTCGACGCCTATGCCGTCGAGGGCGTGCTGCTGGCGGCCGGGGCCGAGGGGGTGATCGACCCGCCGCACCGCCCGGCCCTGGAGTTCGTCGAACGGTTGTATCGGGCGGGCAGCATGCGGGCCGACACGCCCGGGGCGGGCCGCGGCATTGCCACAGCGGCGCTGCGGTTGGTGGGCCGCGGGGTGGGATTCGACGGTCGGCTGGCGCACTTCGGCGTTCAGCCCGACGCCCGCTGGTTCCCGCCGCCCAAGCCGCTGCCGCGTCCGCCGATTGTTCCCATGCCTCGCCCAACGCCCGAGGCGCGCTGACGCAAGCCGCCCGCGGCTGAGTGCTGGGGCTGCGATTCCATGCCCGCGCGATCTCCCTCCGCCAGTCCTGGGCCATCGCAGGGGCGGTGAATCGCTCCGCACCCCGTGGAAAAACACGCAAGCTTGGAAACAAACGCGAGCGATTGTCGGCCCGAAAGCGATTGCCCATTCTGTGACATACTCTATTACGAATCTTTTACGTTGGTTGATCTTGGCGTTGACTCCCCGCGGGCGAAGAATCTCGTATCGCCGAAACGATTGCAGGTTGCAGTGATCGGCGGTCCCGACAAAGCGCCGACCAGAATCGGCAAATCGGGAGACGAAGGAAACGGTTCGAATAGAAGGTGTCGACGATGTCGGAATTGTTGTTGGAGCGGAATCGGAAAGGCGAGTTGCCGTGCCGTGTCGAAACTGGCGGAGAATGCAGCGTGGCCGGCGCGGCGGCGGTCGAGCGATCAATTGCCACGGTCGAAGACGAGGCCCGAATCGCGGCCGTTGGACCGAGGGCCGACGCCGACGAGGCGAGAGATCGGGCTGTCGTGGCGGAAAAGCGGGCTGAAGATTTCGGGCAGCGCAAGGCCTCGGGCAACGTGCGGGCGGATCTGAACTTCCTGGATCCGAAGCACCGTTGGGCAAACGGGCTAGAGTGGTATGTGGTCGCTTGGTTGGGATTGATTCACTTGGGGGCGTTGGCGGCTCCCTGGTTCTTTTCATGGCAGGGCCTTGCCGCTTTCCTGGCGTTGACATGGCTCACCGGTCCGTTAGGCGTGTGCCTGGGCTATCACCGACTGTTGACGCACAACAGCTTTCAGACGTTTCGCTGGGTGCGACGGGCTCTGGCGACGTTGGGCGTGTTGGCCGGCGAGGGGCCGCCGATCACCTGGGTTTCGGTCCATCGGCAGCACCATCAGCATAGCGATCGGCCCGGCGATCCGCATTCGCCTCGCGACGGCGCGTGGTGGAGCCACATGATTTGGTTGTTTCCGCGGCCGCGGCAGCCGCAGTTTCAGGCGATGATCGATCGCTATGGCAAGGACTTGCTGGCCGACCCCTACATGCGGTTTCTCGATCGGACGTTCTTGCTGTGGCACCTGGGGCTGGCCGCCGCGTTGGGCGGGTTGGGCTGGGTGCTTTGGGGGCCGGCCGTGGCGGCATCGATGATCGTCTGGGGCTCGCTGCTGCGGATGGTTTATGTGCTGCATGTTACCTGGTTGGTCAACTCGGCATCGCATTTGTGGGGCTATCGCAACTTCGAGACGAAGGACGACAGCCGCAATCTGTGGTGGGTCGGGCTGCTGGCCTTCGGCGAGGGATGGCACAACAACCATCATGCGCATCCGGGCCGGGCGCAGCATGGTGGCTATCGTTGGTGGGAGATCGACCTGACGTATCGCACGATCTGGCTGATGGAAAAACTCGGACTGGCCTGGGGCGTGGTTCGTCCGCGCGCGAAGGCAACCGACCTCGGGCAGCCAAAGGCAGCGGGTGAAGGCGATGCGTAAGGACCGTCGCGTCCCGCAATCTGAGGGTGTGCGGCAGCCGCGCCGGCCGAAGATGCCGCAACCGCTTGCAGTTGCGCCGGGCGATAGGGTATCGTAGAACGATAAGGGATTCGGGCTTCGCGACGAGATGCCGACGCGACCGTTGGTGCGGCCGTCGTTGTGCAGGGGGCGGGCGATGGGGCCCGAGCAGTGCTTCCTTTTTCTTGCGTTCTTCTCTCACGACGGGCGTCGCACGTGGCGGACCTTGCCTACTTGGTGATTCGCGAGGGGACGAAGTGGAGCGATGTTTTCCGGCTCGTGCCGGGACAAGTGGTTACCGTGGGCCGCGCTCCAACCAACCAAATCGTCCTCAAAGACGAGCGGTGCAGCCGGAACCACCTCGAGCTATTCACCTCGGGGGGGCGTTGGATTCTGCGCGATCTGGAAAGCCGCAACGGCACGATGGTGGGCGATCAACGGATTCGGGGCGACTACCCGTTGAACGTCGGCGATGTGATCCGCGTCGGCCACTCGCAGTTGGTTTTCGTACATAAGCTCTCTGAGGCGTTCGGCGATTCGAGCGGCACTCGGCTCTCCCCTGCGGCAGCGGCCGCCGGTGCGGACGACGATTCGCATGTGCTGGTCCCCTGCGAGCCGACAACGATTACGCACCGTCGCGGGCAAACGAAGTTCTTGGAAGCCGAGGCGGGGGCCGAGGAAGCGGAAGGAGTGACCAAAATGGGTCGGGCGGCGGCAAGACTCTGCCGCCTGGCCTTCGAATTGGCCAAGGCGCCCGACGTCGCCGCGATGGCAAAGCTGGCACTTGATACCCTGCTGAAATGCACTCAAACCGATGCGGCCGCGCTGTGGCTCTTGCCGGCAAAAGACCGCGATCAAACCGTGCCGCTTTCGGCCGACCGGCTGGAGCTGATTGCCTCGCTTAGCTCGACCGACCAGCGATATCATCGGGTGCCGCCGAGCTTGGCGGCCACTGTGCTGCGCGAGGGCGAAGCCGTGTTGGCCCGAAACGTGCTTGGCGACAGCAGCTTGGGCAGCCGCGACAGCAAGGGCGAGATTCATACGACCAGTGTGATCTGCGCGCCGATTCGCCAGGGACGACGTTCGGTGGGGCTCATTCACACCTACTCGACCTTCACCGATCGCGGGCCCGACCCCGACGACCTTGAGTTCACGCTGGCGGTGGCCGACACCGTGGCCGTGGCGCTCGATAATTTGCAACGTCGGCAAGAGTTGGCCGAAAACCTCACCCGGGTGCGCACCGAGAATGTACAGTTGCGCGAGCGGTTGGGCGTGCAAACAGAGATCATCGGCCGCAGCGCCGCGATCCGCGCGGTGACCGAAGAGATCGCCCGCGCGGCCGCCACGAACGCCACGGTGCTGATCCGCGGCGAAAGCGGGGTCGGCAAAGAGCTGGTAGCCCGAGCGATTCATCTCAACAGCCAACGGCGCGAGAATGTGTTCGTCTGCCTGAATTGCGCGGCCTTGGCCGAAACATTGCTGGCCAGCGAGTTGTTCGGGCACGAGCGCGGGGCGTTTACCGGGGCCACCGAGCGGAAGATCGGCAAGTTCGAGGCCGCTCATCGAGGGACGCTGATGCTCGATGAGATCGGCGAGATGGCCCTGAGCATTCAGGCGAAGTTCCTCCGCGTGCTCGAGGGGCATCCGTTCGAGCGGGTCGGCGGCAGCAAGCCGGTCACGGCCGATGTTCGAGTGATCGCCGCCACCAACCGCGACTTGGAAAAGGCCGTGGCGGCCGGCGAATTCCGCCGCGACCTCTACTTCCGCCTGCATGTCGTGGAAATCGTCGTGCCGCCGCTGCGCAAACGGGTGGAAGACATCCCGCTGCTTGCCGAACACTTCCTGCGAAAATTCACGGCCGAAACCGGACGGCGCATCAAAGGGTTCACTCCCTCGGCAATGGAGCAGTTGTTGCGTTACCGCTGGCCGGGCAACATTCGAGAACTGAAGAACGTGATCGAGCGGGCGGTCGTGCTGTGCCCCAACGAGGAAATCGGGCCGGAAGACCTCTTGCTCACCAAGCTGGCTACCGCCGGCGATACGGAGGTAACGCCGCCGCCGGCCGAAGAGGAATTTCTGCCTGCTTCTTTGGAAGAGATCGAGCGCCGCTACATTCTCGCCACGTTGCAGCATACCGATTGGAACAAGAGCCGCACAGCGGCGATTCTCGGGATCGAGCGATCGACGCTCGATCGAAAAATCCGCCGTTACGCCCTGGAAGACGAGGCCCCGCGGCGACGTTGATCCCTCGGGGCAGAACGCCCGGCGCGCGGTCGGCATCGATCGAAGGTCAAGGCACGCGGGCGGGGCGTTGCGGCGCGCGGCTTGCGCCGCGGAAAGAGCCTTTTTTCTGAATTGCCCGCCGGAAACAGCAACGCATCGGCCGCCATGCCACGCCGGTCGGCCTTTTCCCGACGTTTTGGATCTGCTGCTTGACAGGTACTTTCGGCATGGATTCCGTCGGCGCAATCTATTCGGTGGACGATACGATCGTCGCTATCGCTTCGGCCGCGGGCGGGGCGGCGCGCGGGTTGGTGCGGCTCAGCGGACCGAAGGCGGCTTCGGTCGCCGCTTCGCTGCTCGATCCGCGGGCGATGCCGAATCAGTTGCCCGTCGCGGTCGCCAACCGGTCAGCCGCTGGCGCGACGGTTGCCGACTTTTCGACTGTCCCCCCGTCGGTCGCAAACGCATCCCGTGCCGATTTGTCGGCCGCCGGGCTCGTCGGCGCTGGGCCGCGGGTTTGGCCGGTGACGCTGCAATTGCCCGAGTTCTACTCTCCGCTGCCGGCCGACTGGTTTTATTGGCCTCCGGGACGCAGCTATACGGGCCAAGAGGTTGTCGAGCTGCACACGATTGGTTCGCCGCCGCTGCTGGAGGCATTGATCCGTGCGTTGTGCGGCGCCGGCGCACGGCTGGCCCGACCGGGAGAGTTCACGCTTCGGGCGTTTCTTTCCGGAAGGATCGACCTGACTCAGGCCGAGGCGGTGCTCGGCGTGATCGACGCGGCCAATCGTCGCCAGTGGGAGGCTGCGGTTCGGCAGCTTGCCGGCGGACTGAGCCGTCCGTTGGCTGAACTGCGAGCGGATTTGCTCGATCTGTTGGCCGATATCGAGGCCGGTTTGGATTTCGCCGAGGAAGACATCCGTTTCGTCACGCGCGACGAGATCGAACGGCGGCTCTCGGCGGCCATCGAGGCGGCGGAAGGCGTCGCCCGGCAATTGGCAGGCCGACGTCTCGATAGCGATCGGCTGCGCGCGGTGCTGGTCGGGCCGCCGAATGCTGGCAAGAGCAGCCTGTTCAATGCCCTGGTGCAGCGGCCGGCGGCGCTGGTTGCCGAGGTTGCGGGCACAACCCGCGACTACCTGACGGCACCGCTCGACTGCGACGGAATTACCTGGGAGCTGATCGATACGCCCGGCGTTGTTCCCGTCGGCCCCGATGGGAATGAGGCGGGACGGTCAGTCGCCGAGTTATGTTCCGCGGAACGAAGCACAGCGAAAGAAACGCCGCCCGCCGGACCGGCGTTCATTGTGACGCCTGCCCCCATGCCGGCCAGTGCGGCGGGCCTGGATCGGTTTATTGCGGCCGCAGCGTTGCGTTGTATCGAGCAGGCTGATCTGCTGCTTATTTGCTTGCCGGTGGATGGGTCGGCCGATGAGGACGTTGCGGCCCGCTGGGCGTCATCCGCACGCGAATTGGCCGCGGCGAGTGGTACGCCCGACGGAGCCGGCCGACCGGCGCGGCACCTGATCGTCTATACCAAAAGCGACCTGTATGAAGGGCCGATCGGTGCGGCTTCACCGTGGATCGCCCTTGGGCGGGCTGTCCAGTCGAGTGGCCGTGGGCGGCCGGATCACGCGGGCGAGCTGACCGACGCCGCGCCGTTGGCGGTCAGCAGTCGCACGGGAAGCGGATTGGCGGAACTGCGCGAACGGCTGCGCCAGGTGGCCATTGAGTTGCACGCCGGACAAGGCGACGCAGTGGCCTCAACCGCGCTCCGTTGCGCCGAATCGATCGATCATGCACAAACCGGGTTGGCCGAGGCGCGGGAGGCCTGCCGGGCGGGCGAGGGCGACGAGCTGCTGGCCGAGCGTCTTCGCGGCGTGCTCGACGCTTTGGGGCGAATCGTCGGAGCCGTCTATACCGAGGAGCTGCTCGGCAATATCTTCAGCCGCTTCTGTGTGGGCAAGTGAGGCCGGCGTTCCCCGCGGCCGATTGCAGACCGTCGCGAGTAGCCGTGGTGCCGGTTTGCGGCGGAATGCAAACCGGGGTTCGACGGCACCATTGAACGTCGCTGCTTGGCGGAATCGCTTTTGAACGCAGCGTCGTGGCGGATTCCTCCCCTCGTATCTCCGCAGCAAAGGATCGGCGGCGGGATGACTGCGGAGAACGGCCCCTTCCCGCCCGGGCGAACGATGCTCGGCATCGCGGGCGGCGAATACCCGGGCGAGTTGGCCCGCGCGTTCTCGTGAAAACAGCGTTCGATCCAATGGCCCGGGCAGTCCCCTCGGCGGCAAAAGGGATAAACGAGAAAAACGCTGCCGGGAACCTCAGGACGGGGACGGGCAAAATGGGGCAGAAAGGGCTAGGCGAAGTCTCCCCAAACTGCTATATCTAACCGGGAATACCTCCGCAGTACGGGCGGGAGATCGTCGGCCGGCTCAACAGCTCAGCGGCCACTCGCGTTTCTGGACGGAGAAAGGGAAGAACACGGGCCATGATCTCGAAGTCGGGTCGTCGGGTCTCGGGTGGCGATCAGCAGTCGGCGGCGGGCCGGCGCAAGAAACTTATTAATCGTTTGCTGGAAAACCGGCTTATTCGCAAGGTTAGCTTTGAGAAATATCGCCAAAAAGTCCGCGACGTGTACGACGGACCGAAGGGGGCGATGCTGGCTACGTGCAGCGCCATTTCGTTGCACACCACCTTTGGCGAGCGGTTGTTCCGCACACGGAAGTTCGATCTCGCCGGCGTGAAACGCGTGCTCGATGTCGGCAGCGGTGCCGGCCAGATCGCCAAGCATCTGCTGAAATATGCCGACGCGGAAACCGAACTGACCTGCATCGATCTGTCGGGCGAGATGCTGCGGCGGGCCCGCGCCCGGCTGAAAAGCGACCGGCCGCGGTTCGTGGTGGCCGATCTGACGTCGCTGCCCTTCCCCGACGAGTATTTCGACTGCGTCACCTGCGGTTACGTTCTCGAACACCTGCCCGACGCCCGGCTGGGTCTGAGGGAAATCGGGCGGGTGCTCGCCCCCGGTGGCCGGCTTCTGTTGTTGACCACCGAAGACAACTTCTCCGGCGCATGCACCAGCCTGATTTGGTGCTGTCGAACGTACAACCGGCGGGAATTGCGGCATATTTCCGAACAACTCGGCCTGATATGGCACCGCGAGTTGTGGTTCTCGCAGATTCATAAGGTGCTCAGGGCCGGCGGAATCTGCGTGGAAATGGTCAAGCAAGGCTGACCGGCGGCTTCTGCCCAGGCCTCGCACTGTCGAGATTCGCCGGCAAGGATGTCGCCGCTCGGGGCAGTTCGATTCGGCGTTCGGGATGTCGCTGCAAGAATCAAGGGCCGTTCAGTCGCGTTCCGCTTGCCGTTGAGGCCGGTTGCCTTCTGATTCCATCTTGACTTTGCGCGGCCTCGCGGGCGCTGCCCGATCAGCGCGTCGTCGGAGCGCAGTGCCGATTGCTTACGACAGGGGCCGAGCGATTTGATGAGGAACCCTCGTCTTGGCGCGATCGCTGTTTGCGTCGGCTTGATGTCTGCGGGCGGTTGGAAGGGGTTCGTGGCGAGCCGTGCGGAAATTCTTTGACGCAATCTTTTGGCTTTCGCGTGTTTCGGCCTTGACAGATTTTCAGCCGACGCTATTTATTCATCTTCAGACATCGACTATTGTCTCAAGTTCCGAGTTGCGGGTTGACGTTGTTGAGCAACAGGATGGATCGCAAGCGGCTAAGGAACAGTTTGGCGGTGCCGTCGTTTGCCCGTTCGGTGGAACGGCCTTCTTCATGTCGGCTGGGAGCATGGTCGGTCCGGTCGCCGGTAAGCTGTGCAACGCACCGGGATATAATCGTGGTGATCAATGGCGACCGTCGGCGGCATCGTTGCCGAACCGGCGGGATGGATCGAGTCTGATGTGCTCAAAGGAGGGGAGCGAATCGCTGAACCGCGTTCTCTATTGAACATGCAGCCGCACCCGAGGCGGGCAAGGCGGGTGCAGATTCCGGTGATCGAACGGCCGTTTTCCCGTGAGGAATCACCGCGTTTTTCGCAGCTCGCCGCAGGGGGCTTGGTCGGTGTGCGATCGGACGATGCCCCCGCCAACTCGGTGTTCCAAGGAATCAATTGAGGCGGGCCTAGAGTTCGGACTGCGGTTCGGACTCGGGCGGACACGGCGGTAATGGTTCGCCTGGAGCGACGGAGGGATTCGGTATTCGCGCGGCACGGCCTCTTTCGCGCAGGAGAGAAACCGCCCCGTTCGGCCCGCGAGCGATAGGAGTCTATTTTTTCGGAAATTCTCCGACGGCTGCGACGGAATCGCCCGCCGCGGCGTTGGCGAAGAAACGTCTGTTGGTCGGTCATGAAAGGATGAGACGATGACCAGCTTTGATATGGACCCGTCCGGGTTTGTTCACCAAGAGGAAGAAGAGCCTCCGAGTCCGGATGGTCCGGCGACGGGTGTTTCGCCGGCGTCGGCGGCCCGGCGATTGCCGCACGTTCGTCGGCAACCGTTGCTCTTTCCCGATCGCGAACTTTTTCCGCGATTCTCATTCGACGGGGCGGGTTGCCCCCCTCGCACTTCGGTTCGCACGCGGCATTTTCGCCGCGAGTTCTTCCCCGACGTTCCCGATCGCCTGTGGAACGATTGGCAGTGGCAGGTTCGGCACCGTTTTCGCACCCTGGCGCAGATTTCGCGGGTTTTGGATTTATGCGACGACGAGCGAGCCGCCCTGCTGCAAGGCGCGTCGATGCTGCCGGTGGGGATCACTCCCTACTACATGAGCCTGCTCGACCACGACGATCCGCAACAACCGCTCCGCAAGACGGTGGTTCCGCGGCTGGCCGAATTCGTCCATTCTCCCGGCGAGGCCGAAGATCCGTTGAACGAAGAGTCGGATAGCCCGGTGCCGGGGTTGGTTCATCGTTATCCCGACCGCGTGTTGTTGCTGGTGCTCGACTTCTGTTCCAGCTATTGCCGCTATTGCACTCGTTCTCGGGTGGTCGGGCATGGCGAAATCACGCCGGGCCGGGCGCGGTTGGAACGGGCGATCGAGTACATTGCGCGAACTCCCACGGTCCGCGACGTGCTTCTCTCCGGCGGCGATCCGCTGGTGCTGGCCGACGAGAAGCTCGATTGGCTGCTCGGCCGGCTTCGGCAGATCCGCCATGTGGAGATCGTTCGGATCGGCACGAAGGTTCCGGCCGTGTTGCCGCAACGAATCACGCCGGCATTGGTGAAGATGTTGCGCAAGTACCATCCCCTGTGGATGAGCCTGCATTTCGTCCATCCCGACGAATGCACGCCCGAAAGCTATCGCGCCTGCGCGCGGCTGGCCGATGCGGGCATTCCCTTGGGCTCGCAAACGGTGCTGCTCAAGGGGGTGAACGATTCGGTGCCGGTGATGCGCGACCTGATGCACTCGTTGCTGCGGATGCGGGTGCGGCCGTACTACTTGTACCAATGCGATCCGATCGTCGGATCGGCCCACTTCCGCACGTCGGTCGATAAAGGGTTGGAGATTATCGGCGGTTTGCGCGGGCACACCAGCGGCTATGCCGTACCGCATTACGTGATCGACGCTCCCGGCGGCGGCGGCAAAATCCCGTTGCAGCCGCAAACCGTGGTCGAGCGATGCGACGACTGCGTGGTGCTTCGCAACTACGAAGGCAATCTCTATCGCTACCCCGACGAACAACAATAACCCGGCCAGCGGTACGACGAACGCCGTCTTCCGGGCCTCCCACGATGCGCACTCTCTCACGGATGAACAACCGCGGTCAGGGTGCGCATTGGGGAAAATCCCCGGATGTTCCGCTCGTTTGAAGCAGTGTTTCTATTTCTTCATTGAGATCGGGCCGCGTAGTAAAAAAACGGCCGGCAAAGCGACGGATGTGGTTTTTTTTCGCCGGACCCGCGTCCGCCGCTTCTCGTCCTCCGCGATTTCCCTTAGATTTGCAATTCTTTGGTCTAGATTTGCGGTTCCACGATGAAGATCGGCCTGACCTACGATTTGCGCGACGACTACCTTGCGGCCGGCTACGGCGAAGAGGAGACTGCCGAGTTCGATCGTCCCGACACGATCGACGCCATCGAACAGGCGCTTCGGGCGCTGGGCCATCAGGTCGATCGCATCGGCCGCGGGCGGGCGTTGGCGGCTCGGCTGGCCGCCGGCGACCGCTGGGATTTGGTGTTCAACATCGCCGAGGGGCTTAACGGCCGGGCGCGCGAATCGCAGGTTCCGGCCCTGCTCGACCTTTTCGACATTCCCTACACCTTTTCCGATCCGTTGGTGCTGGCGGTCGCCTTGCATAAGGAGATGACCAAGGCCTTGGTCCGGCAGTGGGGAATCCCGACGCCGGATTTCGCGGTGATCGAATCGATCGACGATGCCGATCGGGTGACGCTGCCGCCGCCGTTGTTCGTCAAGCCTGCGGCCGAGGGCACCAGCAAGGGCGTCTCGGCTGCCTCGCGGGTCGAGGATCGCACGCGGCTGCGCGAAGTGGCCGAGCGGCTTTTGACCGAGTTTCGCCAGCCGCTCTTGGTCGAACGCTACCTGCCGGGCCGCGAGTTCACCGTCGGGCTGTTGGGCACCGGGCCCAAGGCGTCGGTGGTCGGCACGCTAGAGGTCCACCTGCTGCCCGGGGCAGAGGCAGGCGTCTATTCCTACAAGAACAAAGAGGATTGCGAAACCCTTTGCCGTTACGAGTTGGGCGACCCGCAGGCCGACCCGACGGTGCGCGCCGCCGAGCAAATCGCGCTAAATGCTTGGCGGGCGTTGGGCTGCCGCGATGCCGGCCGAGTCGATCTCCGCTGCGACGAACGGGGCCAGCCGCAGTTCATCGAGGTCAATCCCTTGCCCGGGTTGCACCCCTCGCATTCCGACTTGCCGATCATTTGCCAACTGCGCGGCGTCGAATACGTGGGGCTGATTTCGGCAATCGTCGCCTCGGCTACAGAGCGGCTTGCGCCTTCGGCCGACGGTCGGCGACGATAGCGGAAAAGGGCCGCCCTCCCAAGGAACCCGAGAATGCGGATTGCGATCGTCCACAACGCGGTTGGCGCGCAGTCGTCGATCGACGATCAAGACGTATTGGTCCAAGTGGCGACGGTGGCCGAGGCTCTCGACCGCCTGGGGCATCAGAACTGGGCCGTGCCGGCAACGCTCGATCTGGCCTCGCTCCGCGCCCGTTTAGAGTCGGATCGTCCGGATGTGGTGTTCAACTTGGTCGAGGGATTAGAAGGTTGGGATTCGCTGAGCCACCTGGCCCCGGCATTGTTCGATGCCATGGGCCTAGCCTACACCGGCAATTCGACCGAAGCCACCTTCTTGACCGCGAACAAGGTGCTGGCCAAGCAGACGCTGCGCGCCGCGGGCTTGCCGACGCCCGACTGGATCGGGCCGATCGCGCCGACGAAGCGAGCGCGTGCCGACCAGATATCGGGCGCTGCTTCGCGCGTGCCCGGCAGTGGGGGCGGCCCGCTGGGGCGAACGGCCTGTAAAACAGTGGGGCGAGACGCAGGGGCGGCCTCGTTGCCCGAGAGATCTTCAGAGCGCGCCGCCCGCTGGATTCTCAAAGGAGCCTGGGAGCAGGCGTCGCGGTGTCTCGACGACGATGCCGTGGTGTTCGGCCGACACGATGAAGTACATGCTCAACTGGCGGCCCGGGCGGCACAGTTCGGCCGGCCGTGGTTTGCCGAGCAGTTCATCGCCGGGCGCGAGTTCAACTTGGCCTTGTTGGCCGACGGCGATCGTCCGCGGGTGCTGCCGCCGGCGGAAATCGACTTCTCGGCCTTCCCGCCAGACAAGCCGCGGATTGTCGGTTATCGGGCCAAATGGCTGGCCGACTCGTTCGAGTACCACCACACGCCGCGGCGGTTCGAGTTCGATGCGGCCGACGGGCCGCTGCTTGCCGAATTGGAGCGGCTGGCGCGCGACTGCTGGACCGCCTTCGACCTGAAGGGCTACGTTCGCGTCGATTTCCGGGTCGATGAGCAGGGCCGCCCGTGGATTCTGGAGATCAACACCAACCCCTGCCTCTCGCCCGATGCCGGGTTCGCGGCCGCCGTGGAGCGGGCCGGGCTGAGTTTCGATTCCGTCATTGCCGCCGTGTTGGCCGCCGCTTTGTAGCGGACGGCTGCTTGAGGGTGGAGCTGATTCGCTATTCTTCGACACGCTGGCTATTGCCGTGCAAGGACTTCCGGCATATCCTTCACGCACGGATCAGGGGGACGTTCGCACATTCTTCAGCCGGAAGCAAGTCGTCGCTCGACCGGGGCGCGGTGCGCGAGTTGGCGTGGTGGGGCGGGCGATTGGCGCAGGCGTTGCCCGCTGTGTGACGGCGTGCGGTCGTACCGCGAGCACAGGCGGGCATCGCCCGCGATACAAAGCAAGGAATTGTCGAAGATGAACGCAGTCGTCGTGCGGCGCGCGGCTTGGGCAATGGTTTCTGCCTTGGGGTTGGCCTTCGTCGGCGGGTGCGAGGGACCGTCGCGTCCGGCTGCGGCGGTCGAGAAGCCGAAGGTCGATGTAACCGCCCCGGTCAAACAGATTCTCGTCGATAGCGAGTATTATCCCGGGGTGTTCGAAGCGGTCGATTCGGTGGATATCCGCGCCCAGGTTACGGGGTACTTGATCGACATTCCGTACCTCCGCGCCGAATCGTTCCTTAGAAAAGGCAAGGTCGCCAAGGACGACGAATTGTTCTTGATCGACCCTCGCCCGTTCCAGAAGACGGTGGAACGGCTCGAAGCGGATGCGAAGGCTCTCGAGGCCCAGGTCATCCGTTGGCGGGCGGAAGAGGCGCGGAACAAGCAGTTGCTTGCCGCCAACACGATCAGCCGCGAGGAGTTCGATCGCATCGTGGCCGCCCGCCTTTCCAGCGAGGCGCAGCACGAGGCCGCCTTGGCCCAAATTGGCGAAGCTCGATTGAAGCTCGAGTATTGCCGCATCACGGCCCCGTTTGCCGGACGGATCAGTCGGAACAACGTCAGCGTGGGCAACTTGGTGTCGGCGGACTCCACGCTGCTGACCAATTTGGTTTCGATCGATCCGATCTACGTAGTGTTCCATGTCGAAGAACGGATTTTGCAGCGCTACATTCGCCTGAAGGCGGAAGGCAAGTTGAAGGAAGACGAGAACCAGCGCACGCTGATCGAAGTCGGCCTCGATGATGACCCGCCCGATAGCTATCCGCACCCGGGTTGGATCGATTTCGGCGACAACCGAGTTGATCCGAACACGGGAACGTATCTTCTTCGCGGCGTGTTGAACAACGCCGACGACCGATTCAAGCCGGGCTATTCCGCACGGGTTCGGTTGCTGATGGGCTCGCCCCGCGAGCGATTGCTGGTGCCGGAGCGGGCCATCGGCCGCGATCTCGACCAGAGATATGTTTATGTTGTCGGGCCCGACAACAAAGTCGCCTATCGCAAAGTGCAAACAGGCCGGCTGTACGGCCCGTTGCGGGTGATCGACGAGGGCCTTGGGCCGGACGATCGAGTGGTGGTGGCCGGGGTGCAGTTCGTTCGCCCGGGGATGGTCGTCGAGCCACGCGTTGTCGCTTCGCCATCGAGCGGCGCAGGCGGCGCTCGGTCGGAGGCTCCGCCCGGCCAAACGTCCAATGGGAACGAGCAACCTGAGAAGGCGGTCGGCGCGGGAGCAGGTTCCTGACGAACGAAGCGTTGAAAATGGACTTTCTTAATGGCGGTTTCGCATCGATCCCGGCGATTTCTTCCCGAAAAGGTCGGTGTCGTTGCTCGACTGAAGTGCTGATCTGAAGGACAGAAATCCGAGCAGAGTGCTCGATAGCAGCCGGACGGACGACATGTCACGTTTCTTTATCGATCGGCCGATCTTCGCCGCCGTCCTTTCGATCGTTCTGGTGATTGCCGGAACGGTCTCGATCTTCTACCTGCCCGTGGCGCAATATCCCGACATCACGCCGCCGACCGTGCAGGTGTTTTGCAGCTATCCGGGCGCCAGCGCTCAGGTGGTGGCCGACACCGTGGCCGCGCCGATCGAGCAGCAGGTCAACGGCGTGGAGAACATGCTCTACATGTCGTCGCAATGCACCAACGACGGCGCCTATAACCTGACCGTGACGTTCCGCTTGGGTGTCGATCTGGACATGGCCCAAGTTCTCGTGCAGAACCGGGTGCAGCAGGCCGTGCCCACGCTGCCCGACATCGTGAAGCAAAACGGGGTGACCACCAAGAAGAAGTCGCCCAACATCATGCTGGTGGTCAATCTCTACTCGCCGGCCGGCCGCTACGATCAGCTCTACCTGAGCAATTACGCAACGACGCAGGTGAAAGACGAGCTGGCGCGGTTGGAGGGCGTGGGCGACGTCGCCTACCTGGGCCAGCGCGACTACTCGATGCGCGTCTGGCTGAAGGTCGATAATCTTACGCAGCGCGGCATGACGGCCGACGACGTGGTTCAGGCCCTCAAAGAGCAGAACATCCAAGTGGCGGCCGGACAGTTGGGCCAGCCGCCCGCGCCGCCGGGCAGGCAGTTTCAGTATGTGCTGAGCACGCTGGGCCGGCTCCGCGAGCCCGACGAGTTCCGCCGCATCGTGGTGAAGACGTTGGCCGATGGCCGCCGCGTGTTGCTGCAAGACGTTGCCGACGTTGAGCTCGGTGCGTACAGCATGGATCAGTCGTGCGCGCTCGACGGCCGGCCCGCCGTCGGCCTGGCCCTCTTTCAGATGCCCGGCACGAACGCCCTCGACACGGCCAAACGCGTGCGCGAGAAGATGGAGCAATTGCGGCAGCGATTTCCGGAAGATCTGGAATACGCGATCGTTTACGACACGACGCCGTTCATCAAAGAGTCGATCGTCGAAGTGCTCAAGGCGTTGCGCGACGCGGTGATCCTCGTCGGCATCGTGGTGCTGCTCTTCTTGCAAAGCTGGCGTTCGGCGCTGATCGCCCTGGTGGCCGTGCCGGTGTCGTTGATCGGCACGTTCGTCGTCATGGCGCTGATGGGCTTCAGCCTGAACAATCTGACGCTTTTAGGGTTGGTGTTGGCCATCGGCATCGTTGTAGACGATGCCATTGTGGTGGTCGAGAACGTGGAGCGTTGGTTGGAGCACGGGCTATCGCCCCGCGAGGCGGCCTATCGCTCGATGGAAGAGGTGACCGTGGCGGTCATCGCCATCGCCTTCGGCCTCAGCGCGGTATTCATTCCCACGGCTTTCATCACCGGCATCACCGGGCAGTTCTACCGGCAATTCGCGCTGACGATCGCCACCGCCACGCTGATTTCGGCATTCAACTCGCTGACGCTCAGTCCGGCGCTGGCGGCAATTCTCCTGCGGCCGCGTCATGCCAAGCGCGATCCGCTGACTTGGCTGCTCGACCTTGCCTTCGGCTGGCTGTTCCGCGCGTTCAATCGGACGTTCGACGGGGTAACGCATGTGTACGGCCGGCTGCTGCGGCTGTGCGTCCGCGGCTCGGCCATCGGGTTGCTCGTGTACGGCGGACTGCTTTTGTTGACCTATCACGGCTTCGCCACAACACCGACCGGGTTCATTCCTCAGCAAGATAAAGGTTATTTGCTCGTCGATGTTCAACTTCCCGACTCGGCTTCCGTCGAGCGCACACTGGAGGTAACTCGGCGGATCGAACGGCTCTGCTTGGGCGACGAGGCGGCCGGCGGGCGTTATCGAGGTCCGGCCGCAGATTCCTCCGAGGGCCGCTATCCGGGCATCGAGGGCATCGCCCACACGGTCAATGCGAGCGGGCAATCGTTCCTGCTCGGCGCGAATGGTTCGAACCTTGCTTCGCTCTTCGTCATACTCGACGATTTCCACCATCGCCACGGCGGGGAATTGTCGGGCGACGCCATTGCGGCCAAGCTCCGCGCCGCGCTGCGCAGCGAGATTCGCGACGCGCAGGTTGCGGTGTTTGGGCCGCCGCCGGTGGACGGATTGGGCAACGCGGGCGGCTTCAAGTTCATCGTGCAAGATCGCAGCGATGCCGGCTTGACCGCCCTTCAGGAGCAAACGGATCAACTCGTGGCCGCCGGCAACGCCACGCCCGGGCTGTTGGGACTGTTCAGCATGTTTCGCGCTGCCGCGCCGCAGTACTACATCGATATCGATCGCGAGAAGTGCAAACGGATGGGGGTGCCGCTCAGCGGCGTGTTCCAAGCGTTGCAAGTCAATCTCGGCGGATTATACGTGAACGATTTCAACCAGTTCGGGCGGACGTGGCGGGTGACCGTTCAGGCCGAGTCGCGCTATCGGCTCGAACCGGAGGACATCAAGCGGATCTACGTGCGCAACACGCTGGGACAGATGGTGCCCCTGGGGTCGGTGGCCCGAGTGGTCGATGCGGCGGGGCCGTCGTTGATCTTGCGGTACAACATGTACCCGGCGGCCGCCATCAATGGGGCGTGGCCGCCGGAGTATAGTTCCGGGCAGGCGATTGCCGCCATGGAGGGCCTGGCGAAAGAACGGTTGACCGTCGCCATGGGAACCGAATGGACGGAGTTGACCTTGTTGCAGATTCTGGCGGGCAATTCCGCGCTGTTCATCTTCCCGCTGTGCGTGCTGTTCGTGTTTCTCACCCACGCGGCCGAGTACGAAAGCTGGACGCTGCCGCTGGCGATCATTTTGATCGTGCCGATGAGTTTGATGTGCGCACTCTACGGCGTGCAATGGCGCGGGATGGACAACAACCTGTTCACGCAGATCGGCTTTGTGGTGCTCGCCGGTCTGGCCTGCAAGAATGCGGTGTTGATCGTGGAGTTCGCCAAGCAGCAGCGCGAAAGCGGACGGTCGATCTTCGAGTCGGCCGTCGAGGCCGCCCGGCTCCGCTTGAGGCCGATCGTGATGACCTCGTTCGCGTTCATCCTCGGGGTGGTGCCGCTGGCGATTGCCTCCGGCGCCGGGGCCGAAATGCGACGGACGCTGGGCACCTGCGTGTTCTTCGGCATGTTGGGCGTGACGTTCTTCGGGATCTTCCTCACGCCGATCTTCTACAACGTGCTGCAATACTTTTCCGAGTGGTGGTCGCCGCCGTCGCACGCCCACCCGAAGGCCGGCGAACAGGCGGTTGTTGAGCATCGTCCGGCCGAGTAGAATATAGGGCTTTCCTCCGGATGGGGCCGCAGCGGGCCGACATCGGCCCGAGCGATGCGCCCCTGGCGGCGGCTTGGGTTCCGGTGGTCCGAAGCGTTCTTCGGCGGCATTGCGGCGTTGCCGCTCGGCCGGTTGGCAGACCTCAATAGAACCGCGAGAAACGAAAAGCGGCTCAAACGGGACCCGTGGGCACAAAAGCCGCTTCGCTGCGCCGGCGGCCCCTTTCGCAACTGTGTGGAGCTATTTCGGCATGACCATCGCGAATTCTCCCCGGACGATGTTCGAGAAGATCTGGGATGCGCACGTTGTTCGTGCGGAGCCGGGAAAACAAACGATCCTTTATATCGATCTTCAACTGGTTCACGAAGTCACCAGCCCGCAAGCCTTCGAAGGCCTGCGTCTGGCGGGCCGCAAGGTGCGGCGGCCGGATCGGGCCGTGGCGACGATCGATCATAACGTGCCCACCACCGATCGGTCGTTGCCGATCGTCGACGAAATCTCGGCGTTGCAGATCGAAACGTTGCGGCGCAACTGCCGCGAATTCGGCATTCGGCTCTTCGATCTTCACGACATCGAGCAAGGCGTGGTGCATGTGATCGGGCCGGAACTGGGGCTGACTCAGCCCGGCATGACCATCGTGTGCGGCGATAGCCACACGGCCACGCATGGGGCGATGGGCGCGCTGGCCTTCGGCATCGGCACCAGCGAGGTCGAGCACGTGCTGGCCACGCAAACGCTGCTGCAACACAAACCGAAGACGCTCGAGATCCGCATCGAGGGGCGGCTGCCGCGGGGAGTGACGGCCAAAGACCTGATCCTCTACATCATCGGGCGCATCTCCACCAGCGGCGGGGCGGGGTACTGCATCGAATACACCGGCGAGGCGGTCCGCGCACTCTCGATGGAAGAACGCATGACCGTGTGCAACATGTCGATCGAGGCCGGCGCGCGGGCCGGGTTGATCGCCCCCGACGAAACGACGTTCAACTATCTTCGCGGTCGGCCCTTCGCCCCGAAGGATTTCGATGCGGCCGTGGCCCGCTGGCGGCAACTGCCGACCGATCCGGGCGCGAAGTACGATCGGACCGAGGTGTTCCAGGCGAAAGAGATCGAGCCGCAGGTCACCTGGGGGACGAACCCGTCGCAAGTGGTCGCCGTGGGCGGACGGGTGCCCGATCCGGCCGATTTTTCCGATCCCACGGAACAGAAGGCCGCCGCGGCCGCGCTGCAATACATGGGGTTGGCGCCCGGCACGCCGATCGTCGATATTCCGGTCGATTGCGTGTTCATCGGCTCGTGTACCAATGGACGAATCGAAGACCTGCGCGCCGCCGCGGCCGTGGTGAAAGGCCGTCGCGTCGCCCCGCGGGTTCGCGCATTGGTGGTGCCCGGCAGCGGGCTGGTCAAGCGACAGGCCGAGCAAGAGGGGCTCGACCGCATCTTCCGCGAGGCGGGAATGGAGTGGCGCGAGGCCGGGTGCAGCATGTGCTTGGCCATGAATCCCGACAAACTGGCCCCCGGCGAACGCTGCGCGGCCACGAGCAACCGCAACTTCGAGGGACGGCAGGGCAAAGGCGGCCGGACGCACCTCGTTTCGCCGCAAATGGCGGCGGCCGCGGCCATCGCCGGACATTTCGTCGATGTGCGGCAATGGCAATCGTAGGCGGCCGGCGGTCGGTCGGCGTCGGGCCGAACTTCTGCCCCATGCGACGACTCGCGGCGCGAGGCGATCACTGGTGACTTTCACCGAGAGACGACTATGAAACCCTTCACTGTGCATACCGGTTTGGTGGCCCCGATGGATCGATCGGATGTGGATACCGATCAGATCATCCCCAAGCAATTTCTCAAGCGGATCGAGCGAACCGGGTTCGGGCAGTTCGCCTTCTTCGATTGGCGCTACTTGGACGACGGACGGCCGAATCCCCAGTTCGAGTTGAATCGCCCGGAGTATCAAGGGGCGACGATTCTACTGGCGCGGCGCAACTTCGGTTGCGGCAGCAGTCGCGAGCACGCCCCGTGGGCGCTCGACGACTACGGCTTCCGCGCGATCATCGCGCCGAGCTTTGCCGACATCTTCTACAACAACTGCTTCAAGAACGGATTGCTGCCGATCCGGCTCGACGAAGCCGTGGTGAACGAGTTGTTCGCGCGCACGGCACGGCATTCGGGCTATCGGCTGACGATCGACCTGGAGCAGAAGAAAATCAGCGACGAGCACGGGCTGAACGTCGCTTTCGAGGTCGATGAGTTTCGCCGCCACTGCCTCCTCAACGGGTTGGACGACATCGGGCTGACCTTGCAGTACGAGGCCGACATCGCCCGCTACGAGGCCGAGCACGGCATCGCCTGAGTTCGCGACGGACGTTGGTGCCCGCGGCGCGGCGACGGGCGCGGCGGAGAGTTTGCCGACGGATGCAGCGACGGCGTCGCCGGCGGGAAGCATCGACCGGCCGCCTTGCGCTGGCGGCGTTTCTCGGAACGAATACAACCTCAATGAGCTGATCGATGGGCGGCGAGCGGACCGACTTTTTTGCATTGGCCGAGCGGGTTTGGGACGGCACGGGCCTGACCCGCGACGAAGCCCTGGCGGTGCTGCGTTCACCGGAGGAAGCCCTCCTCGAACTGCTGGCGGCAGCCTATCGGCTCCGCCGTCGGGCGTTCGGGCCGACGGTGCAACTGAACTACCTGGTCAACGCCAAGAGCGGCCGCTGCGGCGAAGATTGCGGCTACTGTTCCCAGTCGCGGGTTTCGACCGCGCCGGTCGAGGCGTATTCGCTGATTTCGACCGACGAGTTGTTGGCCGGGGCGGCACTGGCGGCCGAGCACGGCGCGCGCACCTACTGCATCGCCACCTCGGGGCGTCAGCCGTCGGCGGCCGAGTGGCGGCAGATTTGCGAGGCGGTGGCCGAGATCAAACGGCGTTTTCAGCTGAAGTTGTGCGTTTCGCCGGGACTTCTGTCGGCTGAACAGGCGAGGCAATTGCGAAGCGCCGGGGCCGATCGGGTGAACCACAACCTCAACACGAGTCGAGCGTTCTACCCGCGGATTTGCACCACGCACGACTACGATGCCCGGTTGGCGACGCTCCGGGCGGCTCGCGAGGCCGGGCTGGAACTGTGCTCCGGCGGGATCGTGGGCATGGGCGAATCGGAAGAAGACATCGTCGATCTGGCCCTCGAACTGGGTGCGTTGAAGGTCGAGGCCTTGCCGGTGAACTTCTTTCAGCCGATCGTCGGCACGCCGCTGGGCGACCGCCGCACGGCGGAAGGAATGGCGCCCGTGCCCGTCCGCCCGGCAAGCTTTTTCGTGGAAGATGAGCGGCCTGAAGCGGGGCGCACCGCTGCCGGGGCGATGCAAGAGGCATTGTCGGCCGCGGCGCCAGCCGGGGCGCACTGTGCGGACCGATCGCCGCAACGCATCGAAGGCCGAGACGCCCCTGGCGGTTGCGCCGTTCGGTTGACGCCGGCCTACTGTTTGAAGGTGCTGGCGTTGTTCCGGTTGGCTAATCCTCGGGCCGAGCTGCGCATTGCGGCAGGCCGCCAGGTTCACCTCCGCAGCTTGCAGCCGTTGGGGCTGTTCGCGGCCAACTCGATGTTCGTGGGCGATTATCTGACCACCCGCGGAGGCTCGGCCGAGGCCGACCGCCAAATGCTGGCCGATTTGGGGTTCGAGGCCGTGGCCGACGGCTGACGAGCGCCGCGGCCGGGCTGTCGTTGCAGACTTCTCACGGAGACTGGGCCGATGAAGCTTCCCCCGGAAGGCGCGCGTTGGCTGGTCGATCTCCGCTGGTGGGCGGCCGGCGCGGTGTTCGCCGCCACGTTCGTTTCGTCGCATTTGGGGGCGCTGCCGCATCCCGGGCAATGCTATGCCGTCGGCTCGGCGATGTTGCTCTACAATCTGTTCTTCTATTTCACTCAGCGGGAAATCGCCTCGGGCAACGTCGAGCGGCGGATTCTCGCGCAGGTGGTTCTCGACCTGGCCGCGCTGACATTGCTGCTCTACTTCTCCGACCTGCCGCGGAATCCGTTTCTCTTCTATTTCGTCTTTCACATGATCATCGCCGGGATGTATTTACGGGGCTCGTTCCCCTACCTAATCGCAGCCGCAACGACGGTGCTCATCGGGGCGATCATGGCGGGCTTGTATGCGGGCTGGCTGCCGCGGTTCGCGCTGCACTTTCCCAGCGACGCCGGCGAGCCGGGGCGTCCCGACGGGCTGCAACTGCTCGGGCTGTTTCTGGCCTTTGCCAGCGCGGCCTGGATCACGGTTTATTTCACCACCTCGATCCGCCGCTATGTCGATCGCGCCCATGCCGAAATCCGCCAAAAAGAAAAGATGTTGGGCATCGGGCAGCTCGTGGCCGGCATCGCGCATCAAATCGCCAATCCGCTCGATGGCGTGCAGAACTGCCTGCAACGGGTGGGCGAACGGGTGAAAGACGATCCGCATCTGACCGAGTACGTGCAACTGATGGCCGAGGCGCTCGACCGCATCGAGCGGACCGCCAAACGGGTGCAGGCGTTCGCCCGCCCGCACGGAATCAGTCTGACGCCCACCGATGTCAATCAGGCCGTGGAGGCCACGTTGGAGGTGCTCGGCGGCGCGCACGGCCCGCGAATCAAGATCCGCAAGGAGTTGGGGGAAGTGCCTCTTGTTCAGGGCGACCCCTACACGCTGCAAGAGGTGCTCTTCAACCTTTGCACCAATGCCTTCCACGCCATGCCGCAAGGCGGCACGCTGACGCTTCGCACCTATGCGCTGGGCAGCAAGGACGAAGACCAGATGGGCTCGGTGGCCATCGACGTGAGCGACACGGGGGTGGGCATCCCGCGGGTGAATCTGGAACGGATCTTCGAGCCGTTTTTCACCACGCGCGCCGAGTCGGGCGGAACGGGCCTCGGATTGGGGCTGTGCCGAATGCTCATCTCGGAAATGGGCGGCCGAATCGAGGTGCGCAGCGCCTTGGGCCAGGGAACCACCTTCACCGTGGTGCTCAATCCCGTGGCGGCCGCCGCCGAAACGCCGCCCCGCAACTGAACGACCCAGTTCCACACCATTGCGGAAGCGGCTGCCGGCGCAGCAAAGCGGTTCTCTTACGCGCAGTCCCCGTTGGAACCGCTTACTGTTTTTCGCGGTTTCATTTAGCAATGCTCATGGGCGGCGCGGGCAGCGGCGATCCGCCGTTCACTTGCTGCCGCTGGGGCCGCTTTGCGGCATTTGCATCACGACCGTGGCATGAAGGCTGAGGCGGTCGGAAAGCAGCTCAACGCGGAGGTTCAGCCCGCGGAGCCAATTGATCGGCGGCGCTTGATAGCCCGGCGGCGGCACGGGGCGGGCCGAGGCGGCGTCGGCCAGTGCGGTGGTTGTCCATGCCGGCGCGCGGTCGGCGTCATTGAGCTGGTAGGTTCCGCCCAAGGGGCAGATCAGCTTGCCGTCGAGCAGTTGTTCGGCCAGGGTGCGTGCCTCGGCCGGCGCGACGTGGAGTTGCTGTTCCATTTGTTGCAAAAGCAGCAGGTTGCCCAGCGACGTGTTCCGCGTGCGCGCAAATCCCAGGGAATTGATCCACGAGGCGAAACGGGCCTGCGAGGGATCAGCCACGTCGAGCCGGAGCTGCGCCGGCTCGGCGGGCTGCCGAGCCAAATGGGGAGCGACCTCGTCGAGCACCTGGCTGCTGAGGGCGAACACGTGGAATTCGCCAATGCGGCGATTGAGCACCCTCGGCAACGCTCGTTCGCCGCCGGGCAGCGGCAGGTTGGGCAGCAAGTTGAAGGCAGATGGATTGAGTATTGGCGAATCGGCGTCGGTCCCCAGGTAGGCCGATCGCAACACGAGCGGCAGCCAGCCGAGCATGTTGGCCGTCTCGGGCGGAACGGCCGCGGCGTCGCGCAAACCGAAAAAGAAATATTGGCGCGGAAGAGCGACCTCGGCGCGGATCAGGTCGCCGGGGGCCGGCGCAATCCGTCGCGATTGAGCATCGCCCAGGAGCATGCCGAGCACGTCGAAGTGCAGCTTTTGCAGGGGGTTCATTTCGGCGATAATCGTGATCCGCTCGCGGCCGGCGTCGGCCGATTCGCGCAACACGCGCGCGAGCAACGGTGCGGGCCGGCCCCAATGCGAGCGGAGGAACTCGGCAAAGCGGCGATAGTCGGCCGCTTCCGCCCGCGTGACGGTCGTCGGCGGAATGTCGGGAATGGGGGTGAACCGCCCGCGCGGCCCGCGGAGGCTATCGACGAATTGGTCGCCGCGCCGGGTAGCTTCGCTGCCGTCGGGACGCGGACCGAAGCATTCGGGCAAATAGCCGCCGGCGATCAGTTGGGCGGCTGTTTCGTGCGGCCGTCCCTCGGCCCGAGCAATCAGGCCGGCCATTTGCAGCGCCAGAAGATCGCACTGGGCATGAACGCGGCGAATCATCTCGATGCGATAGGCCGGGCCGGTGATGTTGTTGAAAAAGGCGTCGGAAAAATAGACGAATGCCGCGTCGCCGGCGTCGGCCGGCGCCCGGGCCCGCACCGCGCGGAACTCGGCCGTCGCCCCCAACGAGTCTTTGCCGGACGAGGCTTCGAGGAATCGCTCGGCCAACCGCCGCGAGGTCGTAACGAAGTGAAAGTCGCCACTGACGGCGTAGTAGCAGTGCGGCAGCCCGTGGCGATCGACCAAACACGAAACCTTCGTTCCCGCCAGTTCGACCGCAACGTCTTTGCCTTGCTCGCGGGCGACCCATTCGCTTCGCCGGCGGGTGAAGTCGGCGGCCAAGGCCATGTTCACTTTGGCCTGGAAGAGCAGGCCGTAGGCCGCGCCCTCGCGAAAGAACAGATCGGTGCCGATTAAGGCGACATCGGCGATGATCTTATCGCCCATCAGCCGTGAAAGCGCCGTTTGCTGCACGACGAGTTGCTCTTCCATGCGCGACCGCATCTGGTAGTCGATGCCGCGGGCCGCGACCAGATTGGCGGCGTCGCCTCCCCAAGCGGCCAGCGTGTCTTGAACCCAGAGGAAGTTGCGGAAGTCGCCGAAGCGCACATAGAAGCATTCGGCCGGAACGTGCATGGCCATCGGCTCCACGGCAACATCGGCGGGGGCCTCGAACTGAGGCGGAGGCGATTGTTCGTTTTCGGGCAACGGCTGATCGGCGCGCTGATCGAGCGGCAACAGCCCGAGCAGCCGATCTTGCAGCATGGCCGCGAACATCGATTCGGAACCGGCCCACAAGGCCAGCTCTTGTTGAAGCACTTCGGAGGGCGAAGGCGTCTGTTCGTGGCGCGGCAGGGCCAGATTCAGCCGCCGCGCCAGGGTCGGGCGCAACACCTGAGCCACTACCGGCGGCGCATCGATCCGGTCGGTCAGCAGTCCGGCCTGGGCTGTGTAGGCCTTCCACCACTGATCGCGTTGGGCCTTCCATAAGGCAAGACTGCGGCCCACCGGCAGCGTCAGTTGCAAGGGCCGCTGCGCATGAATGGTCAACTCGAGCGGTTGCTCGCCTTGAAACAGAAAATACAGCGTGATGGGCGGCGGACGATCGACCAAGGCGTTGATCAGTCCTTTGACCTGCCGTTGGGCCGGCGTTTCCTCCAAGAGACCAGAGGACTGCCAGATCTGCTTCACCAGTTCGTTCCACTGGGGCACGACCACGGCCGGATAGAATACCCGCCCATTGCGTTCGCTAATGCGCAAACCCTCGGCCCCCAATGGCTGCGGGTACTGTTCGGTTGAAAGCCGCAGGGTAACCTGCCCAACGCCGAACGGCTGCCCGATGACGGCCTGAGCCGAGGCCGTATCGGCACCGACCACCGTACCCGAAAAGGCGAAACACACGAGCAAAACGACCGCCGACATGGCCGCAAGCCGCACTGCCGGACCGGGGCGACGGGCAACAATCGCCCCCGACGTTCGCGATGCCGGGGTTGCCGCCTGGGGAACATCGGCGTGCCGACCAAATCGGGCCGAACCACGCAGCCCGCCGACCGTAGCCAAACGCGACAAAAGGGGGGCCATCATGGGATTCCGGTAACCTATTGATATTGCGTGAAACGGGAAAACCAGTTGAATTCGCGCGAATTGCACAAACCCACACGGTAGGGCTGTCGCCCAGCGGCGGCCGACGGGCCGGCCCGGCTCTGGCTGTGTGCCAATCCGCTCGACCAATGGCCGGACAGCGGCGCGGGCTTGCCGGAGGTGTATTCTACCGCTTGAGCCAAACAAACGGCAATTGTTTGTTGCATTTAGAGTTGTGATTGCGGGAGGCGCGGAAGTCTCGCAGCGCCCCTGCCCGTCGCCCCGCTCTTAGCAACAGCATTCCAGCGGCTGATGTTGCGCCAACCACGCACCCGGGGGCGACGGCGTGGAAAAATGCACCGTTCGGGTCGAACTCGCCTTGTCGTAAACGCCGTGTTCGGTTATTTCTACGCGACCTTTTCGCGACAAGGCGTTCGGCCGCGATCGCGTAGCGCGAAATCCCGCAGGGCGAACGGGCGCATGGACGAGCGACTCGGCGGTCCTCGCTCCGTGTGTCAGAAACCGGCCGGAAGCCGGCACTTTGGTTGGGCGGTGGTGCGGCATCGAAACGTGTTTGCAGCCAAGGATGAGGCCTCGATGGCCAATGTGATCAAACCGCTGGGCCGTGGACGCCGCACTTTCCGGTTGATGCGGGCGGCTGTTGGTCGCGTTGCATTTTCCATTGGGCTTGCGCTCTTCTGCCTGCTTTCAGGCCAAACGGCCTCGGCCCAGCAAGCCGCACCATCGGCGTTTGCTCCACCTGCGCCGCCTACTCCGTCTGCGGCCTCGGCCTTCCCCGCGGATTGGACACCCGCCGATGCCGAGCAGGCCGACCGCGCGGCCGGATTGCCCGCCGGACCGGGTGGGCCGGCCGAAATGGTCGTGGACGTGAAGATCGAAGGCAATCAGTCGATCAGTCGCGAACGCTTGCTGGCCCACATCCGCACGCGGCCCGGTCGGCCGTTCGACCCGACGATCATCGAAGAAGACGTGCGGCGGCTCAATCGCAGCCGGTTGTGCGTGAACGTTCGCCCGCTGACGCGGCGCGTTCAGGGCGGCTGGCTGGTAGTCTTTCAAGTGGACGAGCGCCCCACGCTGCAAGAGGTGCGAATCATCGGCAACGACCGGATTCGCGCCAGCGCGCTGCGCAAGGAAGTCAATCTTAAGCCGGGCGATCCGCTCGATCCATTTGCGGTTGAGGAAGGCCGCCGCAAGATCGAAGAGTATTACCGCAAGCAGGGGTTCCCGAAGGCGCGAATCACGGTGTTCGAAGGCGATAAACCCACCGATCGCCGCGCCGTCTATGTAATCAACGAGGGGCCGAAGCAAAAAGTGCTTTGGACTCGATTCGTCGGCAACACCATCGCCAGCGATGCCCGCCTGCGGACGCAAATTCAGTCGAAGCCGCCGATCGCCTACTTGTTCAAAGGAGAGGTGGATCGCGAGCAGATCGACGAAGATTGCAACCGTTTGGTGGCGTATTACCGCAATCTCGGCTTCATGCAGGCCAAGGTGGGCC
The DNA here is from genome assembly GCA_964631235.1 of uncultured Planctomycetaceae bacterium. Taxonomy (GTDB): domain Bacteria; phylum Planctomycetota; class Planctomycetia; order Pirellulales; family Thermoguttaceae; genus JARKPK01. The sequence goes on from CAZVZX010000015.1 coordinate 50,201, forward strand.
GCGAACTGGAGTACAACGATTCGCAAGACTGGCTGATCCTGACCTTCGTGATTCACGAAGGGCCGCGGGCCAAGGTGCGCAACATTTCGGTGTTGGGCAACTCGAAAATCCCCACCGAAGAATTGATGAGCGAGTTGAAGCTCAAACGCGACGACTGGCTCAGCCTGCCGGCCATGACCGCCGATGCCCGAAAGTTGCAAGAACGCTACGGCGCGATCGGCTACGTGTTTGCCGATGTAAAGCCCGAAGTACGCTACCTCGACGACCCGAATTACGTGGACCTAGTGTACTCGCTCGAAGAAGGCGACCGATACCGCGTCGGCAAGATCGACGTGCGGATCAAGGGCGACAACCCGCACACGCGGCTTTCGGCCGTGCTCAATCAACTGACACTCGCTCCCGGCGACATCGTCGATATCCGCAAACTCCGCGAAAGTGAGAAGCGGCTGCGATCGTCGGGCCTGTTCCTCGTTGATCCGACCAGCGGAAGCGTGCCGAAAATCGTCTTCACCCCGCCGCAAAGCGACGAAGACGACGCCCAATTGGCGTCGCGGCCTTCGCGTCATCGCGGCCAAAGCCCTGATCCGCCGCGGCCGCCGGCCGGTCCGCTGACCCCCTCGGGCGAGCGCCTGCTGAGTTTGGAAGTCGTGGAAACACCCCCCGACGCCCCGGCGGCGGTGGACGGCAATGACCCGTGGGATGAAAACGGTGGTGAACCCGCCGGCTCGAACGATGCGGCGCACGCCTTAGGCCCCCACGGCGCAACGCCGCCGTATCAACCAAACAATTGGCCGCAGTTGCAACCGCGGCCGATTCCGGAAACGGCCTCGCCGACGAACGCCGGCGCCGCGCAACCGTTGGTCGTCCGCGGACAGTATTCCACCGAGCTTTCGCCGACCCCATCGAGCCGCGACCGCCCCTGGCTGCCGTGGTTCAAGAAGCCGGCTTCGACCACCCTTCCGCCGCCCTCAGGCTTGGCGGCCGGCGCGCCGCAAGGGTCGGCCTATCCAGCGCAACCCGCACCCGCTGGGACCGGCAACGGAATCGCGATGAATCAACCCGCCGGCGGACCGACGTTTCCGACGATGCCGCCGCAAGGGCAGCCAACGTCGCCTTACGGTCCCGCGACGGTGCCGGGAGCCGCCGGGGCGAATTACGGGCCGCCGCCGGCCTCCCCTGCCCCCGGCATTTGGAACGGCGCAGCCCAGCCGGTGCCGCCCGCTGCAACGGGCGGCGCTGCGGGCTCACCGTACGAATCGCCTCGAACGGGCAGCGGTTGGCCGCAACCGGCCGGTCCCGATGCTTATGGAGCGCCGGCCAGCGGCACGCCGTATGCCGCACCGGCGGGCAATGCGCCCTATGCGGCGCCGACAGGCAGTACGCCATACGCTGCGCCGGCGGGCACGGCCGGCGACCCCTGGGCCGGACGCCAAGCGGCATCGCCGCCGCCGAATTTCGGCATGGCGCCGGGGGCGCCGAATGTCGGGCCAACCTACTTCGACGGCGTGGGGCCATGGGGCTCGCCGTTCAATCGCCCACTCGACGACACTCGACCGTTGCCGTTGATCATCGAAACGGAAGAAACGCAGACGGGCCGCCTGATGCTCGGCGTCGGCGTGAACTCCGACTCGGGATTGGTCGGATCGATCATCCTCGACGAACAGAACTTCGACTGGCGCCGCGCCCCGCGAAGCTGGGACGACATTGCCAAAGGCAAGGCCTGGCGCGGCGGCGGGCAACGGCTGCGATTGGAGGCCGTGCCCGGCACCGAAGTGCAACGCTACATGTTCACCTTCCAAGATCCGTACTTGGGCGGCAGCGACATCAGCTTCGGCCTAAGCGGCTTCTTCTACGATCGCATCTTTCAACAGTGGAAGGAGCAGCGGCTCGGCGGGCGGATCAACCTGGGATACCATCTGACCAAACGCCTTTCCGGTTCGTTGTCGTTCCGGCCCGAGCGGATCAATATCCGCGATCCGATCGATCCGACGTTGAGCGATTTCATTCAGGTAGCCGGCGATTCGGATTTGTACGGCTTCGGCGCGACAATCGCCCACGACACGCGCGACAGCCCCTTCCTGGCTACCGAAGGCCATCTGATCGAGTTCAATTTCGAGCAGGTGATCGGCCGCTTCAGCTATCCGCACGGCGAGCTCGATTTGCGGCAGTACTTCCAGCTTTGGGAACGTCCGGACGGCTCCGGTCGGCATGTGCTCAGCCTTACCGGCCGATTGGGCATCACCGGCGGAGGCACGCCGATCTACGACCGCTACTATGCCGGCGGCTTTACGACGATTCGCGGCTTCGGCTTCCGCGGCGTGTCGCCCCGCAAGGGCGCCAACGTGGCCGTCGGCGGCGACGTGATGGTGTTGGCCTCGGCGGAATACATGTTCCCGATCACCGCCGACGATATGCTTCGCGGCGTGATCTTCTGCGACACGGGCACCATCCAACCGTCGTTCAGCAATTGGACGGAGAAGTACCGGATTTCGCCGGGCTTCGGACTGCGAATCAGCATTCCCGCAATGGGACCTGCCCCGCTGGCCTTCGACTTCGCCTTCCCCGTCGTAACACAGCCGGGCGACAGCGAACAAGTCTTCAGCTTCTTCCTCGGCGTGTTGCGATAATTGCCGGCTGCGAAGGAACTGCGGTAGGCGGCATCAGAACCGCGGCGGGTTGCATCACTCCCCCGGCGGTCGCAATTCACGCAGCCCCAGCGCCGGGCCGCGGCACTCGTCGGGCGATCACGAGCCTGGCCGAAAGCTCCACTGGCGATAGTCGTCGGAGTAGCCATGCTGCTCGACGACTCGCGGGCGAGAACGCGCGCCGAAGTACCCCCATTGGTACGTGGGCACATTCAGGCCGTTGCTCAGCCACGGATAGGCGGGTACCGGCACCGCCTGAAATCGCTCTTGGCCGGGCGGCACGTGCGCGTTGCGGTCGAGGGTGCTGGGAACCCGTGGCGGGCCGAACACCATCCGCTGACGCAACGGACCGCTTGGCTCGGCAGCACCGGCCACGTTCCAATCGGCCGCCGCCCCCAAAACGATCCACCCAATAAGCAGCGCGGCCGCAATCGCAGTAGCTCGGCCGAATGCGCGCAAACGGCCGCCAAGCAGCTTCGCCGTCGCGTTTCTATTCCGAGGCTTGATCAACGAAGGCATTAGTCGGAATCCCATTTGGCTTCCCTGCGTTTTGTCTTCGACTTCGTCGCGGGCTGCACTGGCGATTGGCCCAAGCGACCGGCCGTTTGACCGCCGTTTGGGACGAATCGCGCAATCGCGTTTACACGCAATTCCTCAATGGACAAGGCAATCACGGCTGCACCTACTCTGCACGAGAAAACAATCTCGGTGCTCTTTGCACGAGAAGACTCACTTCGCGCAGAGCCTAGCAGCCCGTTGAAAAAGAATTCTTTTATTCGCGGCCGTGCGCCTCTTCCCAACGATTCGTGAGCGGAATTATCTGGAATCGTGTTTTTCAACGAGCTGCTCGGAGGATGACCCGAAAGAACCCGTTGGCGCCGACGCCAAAAGGCGCTATCGGCCGATAAGAACGGTTCGGGTTAGGCCAAGCCTATCAGATGTGACGGTTGCGCGGCCGCAGCGTCCCGATTGTTCCGTTTGGGTAAGATGCGCAAACCGCTGGAGCGCCTGTGTTGGGGGCATGTGGTGGTGGGCTTTGCTCCGTCAGGGCCGAAATAGAACTGGAACGCCGCGCGCTGCAATGGCCGGAAATCGCTGCAAATGCCGTGTCTCGCGCTGGAATCGTGGACGCCACAGAGTGCGTCCACTCCCTGATTCTCGCTGCATTTCTGACGTTTTCGTGATGATCTCTCCCCCGCCTTTTCCTTCGTCTTTCAAGCTTTCGCGTCCCGGATGGCCATGCGCCGTCATGGCACACGTGGCCGATAAGACGTTCGATCAGGCGATCGAGGCCGACCCATTCGGAGCGGCGCACGGTGATGCGAGCGAGGACCGATCCGATGCGGAAAAAGCGGCGCACAGCGTGGCGCGCCAGGCGGCGCATGCCGTGCAAAAAGAGGCGGCGCACTTTTTTCAGAAAAGGGCGGCACACGAAGCGGCGCAGTCAACACCGGTACGCTGCGGCAACACGCGGCAAAATGACCAGAACCCCTTGCAGGATAGCGAGATATTGCCGAACGCCGCAAACATAAACCCTTATCAATAAATAGCTTAAATGACCCCGACGGGATTCGAACCCGTGTTGCAGGCGTGAAAGGCCTGTGTCCTAGGCCTCTAGACGACGGGGCCCTAGGGAAACCGATTAAATTAGCCGGTTCAAAGCCCGTTCGTCAAGGGATCGCCCGGAAAAAACCGTGACCGCGTTCAAGGTTTCGGGGCCGGCATCGGGCAATTCCAGCGTAACCGACCGTTGAATGAGTCGGTCGTGCTCGGACTGCCGACCGGGTGTTTCCTGAGGCGTATGATGGTACCATCACACTCTTTGAGTTACTTTCGACGACCGGGTGCTACTGAAACGCGATGAAACGGTTTCCATCGAGATCCGCGGAGTCTCTCATCGCACTTTTGAGAAAACCGATTCGATTGCGGCCACGCGAAACGACCGGATAGAAACCGAATCGGCGACAACGCCAAAGCGCCGGACGACAAGAGGGAACGGAAACCGCGAAGGTGCGAGACGACAAATTACGAGGAGAATCGCGACAACGCGAAAACGCGAGCTGGCGAGGTAGAAAGTCTATCGCGACAGCACGACAATGCGAAAACGCGAAAGAAGGAGAGAGAAAAGAGATCGCCGGATTGCGACGCGTTGAACGGACCATCCCTTCGCCGCAAGGTGGCGGCGCTTCGCCGGGTTCCGTCACAATTTTTCTGGGACAGCCTTTCTATGCCGTGTGGTGTGAACCAACTTAGATCGCCGAGGTGAACGATGCTGGCCGAAGTGCTTTCGATTGGAAACGAAGTGATTAGCGGGCGGATTCTCGACACGAACGCGCAATGGCTCAGCCAGCGGCTGGAGGAGTTGGGCTACCGGGTTCGTTTCCATGCGGCCGTGGGCGACGACCTCGATGATCTCGTCGAGGCGTTCCGAAGGGCCGCCGGCCGAGTTGATTTGGTCCTCGCCACGGGCGGGCTGGGGCCGACCGAAGACGACCTCACGCGCGACGCCCTGGCTGCCGCCTTCGGCCTACCCTTGGAAGTGAACACCGAGGCGCTCGATCAGATCCGTGCGCTGTTCGCTCGGCGCCAGCGGCCAATGCCGCCGCGGAACGAGTTACAGGCACGATTCCCGCGCGGCGCCCGGGCGGTGCGAAACCCCAATGGAACGGCGCCGGGAATCGAATTGGATGTGCTCCAATCGGAAATCGCGCCGCTACGAGATGGAATCGGGCGCAATACGGAGCACGACCTGCCGGCAGACCGCGCGCGGTGTCGGATCATCTGCTTGCCCGGGGTGCCCGCCGAAATCAATGAAATGTGGAACGATTCGGTCGCGCAGCGATTGCGGGAACACAATGCCTTGGGATGGCGGATCGTCCACAAACAGATCAAGTGTTTCGGCGCGGGCGAAAGCCAGATCGAGGCGATGCTGCCCGAGGGTTTCGTTCGCCAAACCGACCCGCGGGTCGGCATCAACGCCAGCGCGACGACGATCATTTTTCGGATTTCGGCGCAGGCCCCGACAGAGGAGGAGTGCCGCGATAAGATCGCCCCGGTGGTGGAAACGCTGTACGAAAGGCTGGGCGAACTGATCTTCGGCGAAGATGACGACGAGTTGGAGACGGTGGTTTGCCGGCTGCTCGCCGATCGCGGACAGACGGTCGGGGTAATCGATTGCGGAAGCGGCGGGCTGGTGGGCGAACGGCTCGCCGCAGTCGCGGGCGGTGCGGGAGTTCTTCGGGGGGCCTGCGCGCCGGCGACTGCTGACGCGCTGGCCCACATTGTCGAGCGTTTCGGGCTTGCCGCGAGCATGACGGGGACGATCGCATCGCACGGCGCGGCCGGTTCAAGCGATTCGCCCGCTCCGTCGGCAGTTGCTGCCGCGTTAGCGCACGCGGCGCGACTTCTATGGAACTGCGATTGGGGGCTGGCCGTCAGCCCGTTGCCGCCCGAGGGGCCGAGCGCCTCGCCGCCGCGCCCGTTTGCCGTCGCCGCCGCCGATGCAACCGGGGCGAAGGTGAAGGAATTGCCCTATGCCGGACATCCGGCGTGGCTCCGCGCATGGATCGGCAAGCAGGCGTTCAACACGCTGCGATTGGCGTTGTTGCGGCGCTGAGCGATTGGTTGAACATGCCCGTTACTGCCCGTCGTAGATACTACAGGAAAACATCTGCGTTCGTCCTGTCGCCCATTAGGGGATGAAGAAGCGACCGTGCGAGAACGCGAAAACGCGACGGCAACGATAGAACGGGAATCGCCAAAGTGCGAAGACGCGAAGACGAGCACGAAACGGGAATCGCAAAAAGGCCAAAGCGCGAAAACAGGAGCAAAGGGAAGGAAGCAGGGGCAAACGGGCCACTTCTCCTCGCCGAATTGCCCGCACCGTGTCTGCCCGAAACGCGGCCGCAGATTCTCGCGACTCTCTTCGGCTGGTCTCTTAGTCGCCGACTTCGCGGACGATCGCATCGAGCGGTCGTTTCTTGGGGCCGGTGGTGGGTTTGGCCGGATAGCCCAAGGGGACGACGGCCATGAACTCGCCTTGGGGTTCGCCGAGGAATTCGAGCACTTCCTGTTTGATGAGAAACAAGATGCCGAGCCAAACGGAACCGATTCCCAAGCTGGTGGCCGCAAGCAGAAGATTTTCGACCGCGGCGGCCGAGCTTTGAATCTCCATGGTGCGAAAGAAATCGACGGCCCGCTCGTCGGCCACTTCGAACAACTGACGGCCGTGGCGGATCAGGTCGCCGGTGTTGGCCACGGCCACGACGACCGGAGCCGAGATGATGCTTCGCGAGGCCATGCGGAGCAAGATCGAAGAGGGCCGTGGGAACGCATCGCTATGCTGCGTGACGAGTTCGGCCAGTTGGCGTTTCTTTTCGTCGCGGAGGATGATGAACCGCCACGACTGCTGATTGTGGGCTGACGGGGCGGCGTTGGCCGCTTCAAGCACGGCGGCCAAGTCGGCGTCGGCGACGGGTGTGTCGAGAAACATGCGGCAGCTATGGCGGTTAGCGATGGTGCGCAGCGTTTCGTTGCGGTCCAAAGAACCAGCGATGGCCATAGCGTCGTTCCTTCGTTTCCTGACGAACTCCGACAAGAGGAGTCGGATTCTACATAAAACGGCGAAAAACGGGAAGCGGTTCAAACGAAGCCCGCGCGAGAAAGCCGTTTCACTTCGCCAGCGGCCGCTTCCGCAATGGTGCGAAACGATTTAGCGTTTCGGGCGGTTTTCGTCTGTGTCGGCGAAAAAGTCGAAAAACACGTCCACCAGGCCCGCGCCCATCTGCCGCCACAGCTCCGCGTCAACCGGCCGTTGAAGTTTGGCGATTTGATTCGCATTGAGTTCCAGCACGCACGCGGGTATGTGATAGCGCGACCAAAGGCCTTCGCCGAAGCTGCCCGGATTGCGAAACGACGGAGCGGTTGCCCCCTCGCTGAACCAAGTGTGGCGGCGCAGCAGTTCTTCAAAACGGCTCATCTGGGCCAAATAGCGGTCGCCTCCGTCATCGGGACGGCTCAAGTGCAGTTTGCCATATTCGTCGTTGTGCAGGTCGATGGCCAGCCCCGGGCGCTTGCCCGAGGCGATCATCCGTTCGAGCCAGGCTTCAAGGGCCGCATTTTCCGGGGCCAACGCGGGGTCGGCCGGGGCGTCCCATTGACGGTTCAAATCGTAGCCGCGGCTGTTGAATCGCGTTCGGCCGCGGACCACGCCGTCTTTGTTGGCCAGCGGCATGATGTGGACTTGGTATCTCGATTTCCAATCGGGCGCCTCGCCGGCCTTGGCCAGCAGGCGGTTGATCAATCCCTCGATTACCCAATTTCCGCCGGTTTCCCAGGGATGGGCGCGGGCGCGGAGCAGCACCCGATGCGGAGCACTGGGCGAACCGACGGAGATGATCTCCAGCTCGCGGCCCTCAACGGTGCGCCCGATGGTTTCGATCGTCACTTCGGGGCTATCGGCGATGCGGCGTTTCAGTTCCTCCAAGTCGGATAGGCGATAGGGTTCGAGCCGGGCAAGGAACACGCGGCCGACGGGCATCGGCAGATCGACGGTCAACTGGTTGGCCGTCTTGTCGTACTGCGCGGCGATCGGCTTCCACGCCTTGCCATCGGCGGAGACGCGCAGCACAGTTCGGTCGGAAACGGGACTGCCCGGCTTGCCGTTATACACATTGTCGAATCGCTGAAGGACGAGACGGACGACTGACTCGGCCGGCGCCTCGACGGCGAAAAAGATGTGCCCGGCCGCTCTGTTGGGCGAGCCGCGTTGATGGTCGTACATCAGATTGACGATCACTTCGCCCGACGCGCCGAACGACCAATCGACCGGCGAGGCGTTCTCGAAGCTGGTGTCGATATAGATCAGTGGCGATGCCGCGACATTCGGCGACGCTCTTTCCGACTCGGCGGCTGCGGCCGAAAGCGTCGCGAGTGTGCCGGCCATCGCAACGCTGATGAGCATCGCACGACGCAGCAGACTAAGCCCGGATGGAATTCGGTTCGACATGGCAGCGGCTCCGTGAGGCGAGACGGGGTTGCGGGCATCGTCTCAGGGCGGCGCCGGCGCACGCAATCGTTGCAGGGTGCGTTTGGCGGCGGCAGAGACATCGGGATCCGAGTCCGCGGTCGCCCGCTGCAATCGGGGCATGACCATCGAGATATCGACCCCGGCGACTGCCAACAAACCGAGCGAGTCGGCCGCGCCGGCGCGGACCCATTTGTTCGGATGATTGAGGGCTTGCGCGAGGGCGGGCACGGCGTCGGCGGCTTCACGCCCGCGCTTGCCCAGCGCCGAGGCGGCCGAGCTACTTTCGAATTCGTTGCCCGATTGCAGCCGGTCGATCAATTCGCGGATTTCATCGGGGGCCTTTTGGCGCGATGCGGCCAGCAGGCCGGGCAGATTGACCTCGAGCAGCGCTTCGCCCGCAGCACGCCGCACGGCCGGGTCGCGGTCATCGTCGCGAACGCGCGTCAACTCGGCGGCCGCGGCCGCGGCCGACGGTCCGATGCGCCCCAAGGCGCGCACCGTGCGGAGTCGCGTTTGGATATCGGGATGCTTCAGCATGGGGATCAAGTCGGGCACGGCGGGCGCAGCAGCGCGACCGAGGTTGCCCAACGTTTCAATGCTGTACCAGCGAGCCCAGCGGTTCGGATCGACAACCGCTCGTCGCAGTGCCGCCAGCAAGTCGGAATCGACAGTCTCCGAGTCGGTTGCCGGTGCGATTGCCGGCCCCATCTCGCGGAGCACATAGGCCGCCGCGGCTCGAACATTGGCGCGATCGCTGCCCAGCGCCGGGGCGAAGGCGGCGGCATGCGCCGTTTGCTCGGCGAGCAGCTTGATGATGATCGTCGGAAATTGGAACGAGTCGTCATTGCCCACGATCGCGGCTGTTCTGTCGAGCGTGACAATGATCTGTTCGGGACCAAACGAAACGATCTCGGCGGCGGCTTGGCGGCGCTTGTCCTCGGGAAGATCGCCGTTGCGCAGCGTCGCCAACGCCGCCTCGAAGGCATCGTGAGCCCACTGGTCGCCGTAGAGCTTCGGACGCAGATGTCGGGCGAGAAGTACGACCCCGATCAAGCAAAGCAGAAAGACCGTCAAACCGGCAAGCGCCCAAAGGACAACGCTTGCGGGGCTGGGCGACGGTTCATCACCGAGCGAACCGTGCATCCCGGCCGATTGAGAGGCCGCCGGCAGTGCCGCAGCGCCGAGCGCGGGCGCTTGCCGCGAAACATCGACCGGCGGCGGTTCCGGGGGACCGGCAGGGTGCGGTGATTCAACCACGGCGATAATTCTCCGAAGAAGCCGCGAACGAGCGATAACATCGAACGGCACCGCAGCGCGAAGCGCGGTCCGATCGTCGTGCCAAGGCGACGACCCGACCGCCGAGCGGCCCCGCCCCTCCGCCGTCCTTCCAACAACGCAATAATGCCGCGGCAGCGGTGCGGGGAACGATGCGGCGCATCGTGCTCGATGTATCGATTATGCCGTCTGGCTGCCGCGACAGCGACGGCCGGGAAATCCACGCACCGCGAGAACGGGTCGGCCTGTTCTCTCCCAACATCAGCATTAGCGAACAACTTGCGAGAACACGCGATCGGTTTTACCGATTCATTATGAAAGACCGTGGCGGAAGATGCCAGTCCTGCGCCCGGGAGCGCCGGTTGTCGCCCGATCGACTGCGAAGAGGCGTTTCCGCGGCCGAACAGCTCAATCTGTTGTCGGCCCATGAGATAGACTTCAAATAGGAGGATTCTGCGCGCCGCCCTGTGGCCGCGGCGCACACGCCGAACCTCTCAGACGCACGGATGCTACGCATTCCGGCCGCCGCCGGCGGGCTGCGCTGCGAATGCGGTGCAGGTTCGGTCGCGGGTGAACCGTTTGCCCAACGCGTCGGAGAGAAACAACCCTTCAGCAGGCCGTCGTTCCGTTTCGAGAGCAATTGTGACAGGAAAGCGAACATCGCCGTCGCTGATCGACTTGGCGCTGGTGGCCGTGGTGGCCGCCGTGGCCGGCGCCGTGGCGATCCCACTGATTGAACGGGGCGCTCATGCCGCCCGGCGTAGCGCCCTGCGCGAAAACCTGCACGTACTCCGCAGCCAAATCGAGCTTTATCGGGCGGAACACGACGGGCAAAGTCCGATCGTGGTCAACGGCTCGCTGCCGCAACTGCTGCGTCCGACCGATCGAACAGGAAAGATGGGCCCCAGAGGCGCGCAATTCCCTTTCGGCCCCTATCTCAAAGGTGCGATGCCCGTCAACCCGATCACTGGTTCGTCGATCGTTACCGAGTCGCTGGAATACCCATTCCGCGCGGCCAGCGGCAACGGCGGATGGCTTTATCATCCACCCTCGGGCCAAATCGCCGCCGACCTGCCCGCGCTGATTCACGAATGACCGCATGATGCTTCGCGGCTTGGCGCGGGCAGTTCGGCAGAAAAACGTTTCCTTAGCAGCGCATGCCGACCGCGGCGAAACGCATCAGGCACAGTCGCGCCGCCAGCGCGACGCAAACGACATCCTCGGCTCAACGAGCATGCCGCTCAAACATCGCACAGTTCGACGGCCTGCGCCAAGCTGGCCAGGGCGTCTTCGCGCTTCGGAATGAACTCTTGGCCGACGTAGCCGTCGTACTTCGTTTCCACGATGGCCAGCATGAGCTTGCGATAGTCGAGCTTTTGGGTCTCGTCAATTTCGTTGCGGCCGGGATAGCCGCCCGTGTGGTAGTGGCCCCAGCATTCGTGGTGCTTTTGGATGTCGGCCAGCACGTCTTCGTCCATCATGGCCGCATGATAGATGTCGTACAGCACCTTCACCCGCGGCGAGCCGACTTGCTTTACCAGCTCGACGCACCACTGGGTGCGGTCGGCCATGTAGTCTTTGTGGTTCTTCGAGTTGAGGAACTCCATGCAGATCGTAACCTTCTTTTGTTCCGCGTAGCCGGCGATCTTCTTTAGCCCGGCCACGCAGTTCTTCAGCCCTTCGGCGTCGTCCATTCCTGCCCGGTTGCCCGAAAAGCAGATCACGTTGGGGAAACCGGCCTCGGCGCAGGCGTCGATTCCCTTGCGAATCTTGTCAAGGCATTCGTCGTGGTTCTCAACTCGGTTGAGCCCTTTGGGAATGCTGTGGCTGGGCGTCATGGCGCAGACGAGCCCATGCTTCTTCAGAATATCCCATTGTTCGCCCGGGCCGACCAGTTCGACGGACTTGATGCCCAACTTGACGCACTCGAGCACGAATTGCTCGAAGTTCATGTTGTGCTTTTTCATGTGGCCGTTGTAGCACCACAAGCAGACCGATTGCTTGATTCGGCCCTTGCGCTCCGCGGCCGAGGCCGGAAGCAGGCCGGTCGAGGCCAAGCCGGCGACCGCGCCGGCGGCAGCGGCCGATCGCAACACGTCGCGGCGAGAAAAGAACGAAGAGTGTGAATTGTTCGGCATGGTGTTTTCTCCAGAGAAAAACAAGAAACCTTAATAAAACCGCGTAAGACGGAAAGTGATTCAACCGGGGCTTGCACGCAAGAAAGCTGCGTCGTTGCCGGCGAGGCCGCTTTCGTAATTGTTGTGAAGAAATACTCTTGGGGGTGATGCATCAATTCGACTGGCAGGCCGCCGATTAGAAGGCCCGACGCAATCGATCCTCCAAGCGACTGTCTGTGCCGGCGTCCAAGCCGTCTCGATCGGCCCCCGGGATAGGGCGTATCGAACGGCCTCGTTCAGCCTCTTGGGGCAACTCGGACCATTGGAAGAATCGTACTCAGCCGTTCGAGCAGTGGCAAGCAGTTGCCTTGTCGCTATGCAGTTTTCGGATCGGCAGTAGTCCTCGCTGTTCGGAGATTTTGCACGACTATCCATGCGGTGGTAGAATGGCCGCCTACTACCGCCGGGCACGAAGTTCTGAAGAAAACGGCGCGAGCGGGAAGCGGCGACTGCGGGCATAACAGCTCGCTCGCGAGCCGCTTCGTGGCGACAGCTGCTGCTTGAGCCGTCGGGTGGCCCTATTTAGCCCGCGGCTTCCTCTGCCCTCCGCGCGGCAGTGTTCGGCCGATATGATGAGTTTCATGAAGGGATTCCGCAACTTTCATATCGAGGGCGATTTGGCCGGGTTGGCGCTTGGGCCGGTGTTGCGGCGGTTGCTGCCGGGCCAGTCATGGTCGAAGGTACACCGGTTGATCGAGAACCGCCATGTCGAGATCAACGGGAACCTTTGCGTCGATCGCGGCCGACGGCTCAGCGAAGGCGATGTGGTGAAGTTGTGGGACGAGCCGCGCAATGCCCCGCCGCGCGAAGACCAGTTGCGCATCCGGTATTTGGATCGCGACGTGGTGATCGTCGAAAAGCCGGCGGGCGTGACGAGCACGCGGCACAGCGAAGAGCGCGATTGGTCGCCGCGGCGACGGCAGTTGCAGCCGACGCTCGATGAAATGCTCGCCCGCGTCGTGGGGCGACGGTTGCGTGCGGCTTCGACTCGAAAGGCCCGCGGACGGCCCGCGCCGCCGCTGCGCGTCCGCGCCGTGCATCGGCTCGATCGCGAAACCAGCGGGCTGATGATCTTCGCGCTTAGTGCCGAGGCCGAGCGGCGACTGACGGCCATGTTTCGCGCCCATCGCGTCGAGCGGCGTTACTGGGCCGTGGTCCGCGGGGTGATTGGGCCGCAAACGATCGAATCGTATTTGGTGCGCGACCGCGGCGACGGCCGCCGCGGCAGCACCGACGATCCCTCGAAGGGCCGCAAGGCGGTTACGCATATCGCGGTCCGAGAGGTCCTCGGCGATTACACCTGGATCGAATGCCGATTGGAGACGGGGCGAACGCACCAGATTCGCATTCACCTTTCCGAGGCCGGACACCCGCTTTGCGGCGAAAAAGTCTATCATCGTCCGCGGTTCGGCCCGCCGATTCCCGACCAGAGCGGCGCGGTGCGTCACGCGCTGCATGCGTTCCGACTGGCACTCGATCATCCGATGACCGGCGAGCGATTGGAGTTCGAGATGCCCATGCCCGACGACATGCGGCGCTTGATCGATCGGCTGCGCGCCGCATCGCGTTGAAGGCCAGTCGGCGAGGCACGGCGGCGAATCGCGAGGAATCAATCGGTCAGCCGCAGCCAGAAGGCCTTGAGGTAATCGGTTTCGGGCACGTCGGCCGCGACGGGATGATCGGGGGCGGCCTGCGTTCGAGCCAAAACCTGCATCGCCCGCGGGCCGTGGCGACGCCGGCCGGTTGGCGTTTCGCCGGGCAGTTCGTCGCCGGCTTGGCGAGCGGCCGAGCGGAGCAAATCGGCAAACGCTTCTTCACCAAGTAAGCCCGAGCACGAACACGTCAGCAGCAACCCGCCGTCTTCCACGAGCCGCATTGCCAGGCGGTTCAGATCGAAGTGCTTGCGCGCGCCTTCGTCGTATTCCGCGCGGGTGCGGATCAGCTTCGGCGGATCCAGCACCACGACATCGTAGCGGCGTCCCTGCGCGATCATTTCGCGCATGTAGGTGAAGACGTCGGCTTGAACGAAACGCACGCGAACCTGATTGAGGTTGGCGTTGTCGCGGGCCAGTTGAAGCGGTTCTTCGTCGAGATCGACGCCGGTTACTTCGCGGGCCTGCCCAAGCCGCTTCGCCTGGATGGCGAACCCGCCGGTGTAACAACACAGATCGAGCACGCGGCGATCGCGGCAGAACTCGGCCAGTCGCCGGCGGTTCTCGCGCTGGTCGCAGAAGAAGCCGGTTTTGTGCCCTTCCCCGGGCAAAACGCGGAAACGGGTGCCGTATTCGGTGATGATCGTTTGCCGCGGGCAGCCGGGCGATTGCCACAGCGGGGCATCGACGCCCTCTTGGCTAAGGAATTGCGGACTGGCGCGGAGCACCAAATGCTGCGCGCCGCACAACGGGGCCAGCCGTTGAAGCAGGTCTGCGCCGCGCTGATACATCCCCAGGCTGAAGGCCTCGGCCGAGAGCACATCGCCGAGACGATCGACGACCAGCCCCGAAAACCCGTCCGCCTCCGCGTGAATCACGCGATAGGCGTTGGTCTGGTCGTCCAGCCCGAGCAGCTCGCGCCGCAGCGCCACGGCCCGACGCAGCCGCGCCTCCCAGAACCGCTCGTCGGGCAGTTGCGCGCCGAAGGACACCATCCGCACGGCGATCTCGCTGCGAGGATTGAACAGCCCGTAGCCGATCAGATCGTCGGCGGCATAAACCGAGACCAAATCGCCGGGGCGGGCGCCGCCGAACTCGGCCACCCGTTTGCGATAGATCAACGGCTGCCGCACGGCCGCGCGGAGCGTTACGGCGGGCAACTGGGCCGACGATTCGACTGCCAGCGGCCGCTGCGACGGCGCACCGACCGGCCCGCGCTGCACCGAGGCTTCGCGATCTTGTTCCGTCGAGGCCGGCGGCCGACGCGAGGCGGGTTTGCGAGGCTTGGGGGTCATGGTGCGAGAGTCTGCCATTGATCGCTCGGGCGGACGAGCAGCTTCTGCCCGGCGATGCGGACTTGAACCGGGGCCGACTTGTCGCGGGCCCGATCCGCTACGATGCGAAACTCGGTCACCCGTCCCTGACGCCAGCGGCAGTCCACGCGGTAGCCGCCGCGGGCGCGAAGTCCTTCGAACGAGCCTTCCTCGGCCCAACGCTTGGGCAGTGCCGGCAGCAGGCTGATCTCGCCGGCGTGGCTTTGAAGGAGCATTTCGGCCACGGCGCCGGTGATGCCCAAATTGCCGTCGATCTGGAACGGCGGATGAGTGCAAAACAGGTTCGGCATCGTGTTGTAGGTCAGCAGTCCGCGGACCATCACCCCGGCGCGTTCCGCTTCGCCCAGGCGGGCCCACAAGGCGCACCGCCAGGGCCAGGTCCACGAGCGGCGGCTATCACCGATGGTCGTGGCCGCAGTGAAAGGCTGATCGCCGCGATCGTTGCTGCGGGCTTTAAGGCTGACGATGGCCGCGCGGGCCAGTTCGGGCGTTTGGGTCAAACTGATCTGTCGTCCCGGATAAACGGCGAATAGGTGCGACGTATGCCGATGGGTGTTCTTCGGGTCGTCGCGATCGGTTTGCCATTCTTGGAGTTGACCCCAACGACCGATCTTGTTCGGCGCCAATCGCGCCTGCATTTGGGCAACCTTCGCTTGGTAGTCGGCATCGACGTTCAAGGCCCGGGCCATTTCAAGATACGTTTGAAACAGCTCCCAAATGATCTGCTGATCGTGCATCACGCCGTCTTCGCGCGGGCCATGCTCGGGCGACCAGCCGTTGGGGGCGACGAGCGTGCCGTCGGGCAGTTCCTTGAGGTGGTCTTCCCAAAATTGACAGATCTCTTTGACCATCGGATAGCCCTGGCGGCGAAGGAACTCGTCGTCCTGGGTGAAGGCGTAATGCCAGCCCATGTGTTGCGCGTACCATGCGCTGGCCGGGATGTTCCATTGCCAACCGTTGCCGCCGAAGATGTTTTGACTGGTCCGCGCCGTCCAACCGCGAATCTTCTCGCCGAAGGCCTTGCGGGTGGCCACGCGGCACGGCTCGGCGCAGGCGGTGACGAAATCGAGCAGCGGACGGTGGCATTCGGGCAAGGCCGTCGATTCCGCTCCCCAGTAATTCATTTGCACGTTGATGTTGTTGTGATAGTCGGAGGCCCAGGCCGGACGGTTGCTGTCGTTCCATAACCCCTGCAAGTTGGCCGGCAGCCCACCGGGGCGAGAACAGCTTGCCAGCAGATACCGACCATATTGGAACATCAACTGCTCTAATTCCGGGTCGTCCCCTCCGCCGGCGTAGGCAGCCAGGCGTGCATCGGTTGGTTTCGAGACGATGTCCGCCCCGCTGCGTCCCCAGCAGACGCGAACTCGTTGGAGCAACGGGGCCAGATCGTCGAGATGGGCTCGAAACAGCGATTGATGCGATTTCGTTTCGGCCGCGGCGATGTCTTGGGCCACGATCGGGCCGGGCGGATCGCCTCGCCAACCTTTGGTGTAATCGGGGGCATAATCGGTTCGGGCGGCCAGCAGCAACGTCAGGCTGCGGCATTCGGCGAACAGTAGCACGTCGCCTTGGGTTTCGACGCGTCCGCCGTCGTTGACCACGCGCAGCCGGCAAGCATGTTTCAGCGAGTTGGGCAGCGCGGCCTCCCAGCCGAGCGTGCGTTCGCCGGCGACGACGGTTGTGTCAGGCTGCCCCGGGGCCAGCCGAATCTTGCCGGAAAGCGCGCCGGCAGGCTTGCCCTCGCGATGGGCCGTGTAGCGAAACACCAGCACTTGATCGGGATGGCTGGCAAAGGCCTCGCGAACGAAGCGAATCCCGTCGCGCTGGAACGTTGTCCGATGAATGCCCGAGATGATATCCAACTCGCGGCGGTAGTTGGCGGGGATCTCGGCCGGGCTAGCTGCGGCAATGCCGTCGAGGGCGATTTCGGCCACTTGGAAGTGGGCCTTGATTTTAG
This sequence comes from uncultured Planctomycetaceae bacterium, assembly GCA_964631235.1. Lineage (GTDB taxonomy): Bacteria > Planctomycetota > Planctomycetia > Pirellulales > Thermoguttaceae > JARKPK01. The sequence goes on from CAZVZX010000015.1 coordinate 67,272, forward strand.
GCACGAACGAGAACTGATAGAAGCGGAACTCGGCCGGTTTTTCGACGGTGAATCGTCGGGTTTCGTGCCGCTGGGCGAACGGCCCATCGAGCTCGCGGCGGTCGAGCACCGTCCAGTCTTTGCCGTCGTTCGAGCCGGAAAGCGTCCACTGTTGCGGATCGCGCGGCGGAACATCGTTGGCACTGGTCAACGAGTAGGCTTCAACCTTCACCGCCTTGGGCAGCTCAATGCGCCAAACAACCGCGTCGCCGGGATTGGCGATGCACCATTTCGTCTCGGTTCGGCCGTCGAAGCTGTTGGCAACGCCATTGCCGTCGCCGCGGGCATGGCCGCTGGGCGAAGTGACGATAGGGGTATCGGGTGGGCCGAACTCGATGAATACGTCGCCGAAGGTCCGATAGTTGCCGAACCCGTGATCGCCGAGTTGATATTCGCCGTCCCAGTTGTTGTCGCCCGACCAAAGGGAGCTTTCGTTGAATTGAATCCGTTCGACGCCAATGCCGCCGAAGATCATCGCCCCCAGCCGCCCGTTGCCGATGGGCAAGGCCTCGCTCGACCATGTCGCGGCCGGCTTGGCGTACCAAAGCGTCAGCGAGCGAGCCGGTTCGGCTTCTGAATCGGCACTGGCGGCGGCCGAACGAGTCGGCGAGGTTCCGACGACCGCGGCAGAGAACATCCCAACGAGCAGGGCAACAACGGTGCAACAGCGGCAAGGTGTGGTTGTCATCGGCGGGCTTCCGTGGGTGTGAAAAAGCGTTTCGCCCTATCGTAACCTCAACAGGCCTCTTATGGTAGCTGACGGCCGCCTTGCGGCGTTGAGGGCTGAAAGACAGAGTTCGCGGAGCTTCAGGCGGCGTTTGCGGCCGGCAGCTCGGCAGCTTGCGACCGGCTGCTACCCCCTTGGCTTCGGGGCGGCAATCTGCGAAACTGATTGATTCGTGTGATTTTAGCAGTCCATTGATCGGGCTGAATCGCCCGCACAACCTGTGTTTCAGGCGGCGTGTCGGCGGTAGGGCCGACGCACAGTCCGTCGATCGTTGTGGCCGTTTGCGCGAACCGCGCGAACGACCTTCGCCGTCGTCCGCTTCGGCAGGGGCCGAACCGGCTGCGGGGGTTTTGTTCGAAGGCGGCCTCCGGCATTGCCGAAGATGCCGGCGATCGGGTTGTGCCGGCCTGTCGGTCCCGCGAATCTCGAAAGAGAAATCGGGGGGCGAAGCGGCAGGCCGTGGGGAGTGTTTCCTCAACGGGCGATTCGCTTAGCGGCGTCGGCCCGCCCCGTCGGGGCGTATCGTCCGATCTCGTTGGTTTTTTTGAGGGAGTGGAGACGATGATGTTCAGGAACCTTAGTCCGTCGGCCTTGGGTATTTCGGGGCACCAAAGCGAAATCATCGAGTTGGCGTTGACGAACGGTTTTGCCGGGATGGAACTGAACATCGTCGAGCATGCCAGCGCGGTGCGGCTTCGCGGGGCGGAGTATGCCCGGCGACTGATCGAAAGCGCGCGGATTCGCATCGGCTATTTTCCGTTGCCGGTGGAGCTAGAGGCCGACGACGCCGAATTCAAGGCCCAACGCGAAAAGCTGGCCGATTACGCCGCTTTGGCGGCCGAGTTGGGCTGCACCCGAACCATTGCCATGATTCCTTCGTTCAGCGACACGCGGCCATATCACGAGAATTTCGAAGTGTACCGTCAACGAATCGCCGACATCGGCGCGGCGCTTGCGCCCTCCGGCGTTCGTTTGGCGTTGGGCTTTCAATCGGCCGAGTCGTTGCGAAAGGGTCGGACATTCCAGTTCATCCACGATCTCGAAGCCCTTTCTCTGCTGATCAATATGGTGGCCTCGCCGAGCGTCGGGCTGCTGATCGACACCTGGGAGTTGGCCGCCGTCGGCGCCACGGCGGAGACGATCAGCAAGCTATCGCCGGCCCAAATCGTCGCCGTCCAAGTGGCCGACTACCCGGCCCAACTGCCCGAGCAGGGCGAGCCCGCCCGATTGCTGCCCGGCGATGAATCGGGAACTGGGCAAACGGTTCCCATGCTGGCCGCGCTGCAATCGCTTGGCTACAACGGCCCGGTCACGCCCAAGGTCTCGCGATCCAGCTTCAGCACGCGGAAACGCGACTTGGTGGTCAAGCAGGCGGGCGAGGCCCTCGATCGCGTTTGGCGGGCGGCCAGCCTGCCGGTCGAATCTCGTCGCCCGTCGCCTGTCGCTCGGGAATAAACATCCCATCAATTCGATTGGCATTGTGGAGAAAGCGGCGGCGGGGCGTGCTCGCGGCCGCTTTTTCTTTTCAGCGGCGGCTTGCCGGCCCATTGGGGGTTCGTTTCGCCGGCGACGGCGGCCGCTTCCGCACTTGGGTGGAACGATTTGCAATGCCTTTCGCTCCATCAATCATGCACTTGCCTTGGCCGGTATCTTTTGGCATAGAGCAGATCGTGGCGGGCGGTGTCGGTTCGGCTGCTGCGTTCCAGGCTCTTCTCGGAGAACGCGACCATGCAGAACGAGCAGAACGGGCCACTTGACGCGATTCATCACATCGCCATCGCCGTCAACAACGTGGCCGAGGCGGTTGACTGGTACTCCTCCCATTTCCGCTGCCGCGTGGCCTACCACGACGAAACATGGGCCTTGCTAAAGTTCGCCAATACGGCCCTGGCGCTGGTGGGCGGCGGGCTGCATCCGCCGCATATCGGCTTGATGTTGCCCGGGGCCGACCGCTTCGGACCGCTGAAGACCCACCGCGACGGTATTCAGTACGTTTATATCACCGATCCGTCGGGCAACACCGTCGAAGTGCTCGAGCCGCAAGATGAAAAGTGACCCGTCGGCGTGGCAAGTCCCTTCCGAGCGATTGCGGCGGCAAGGTTCCCCTGAAGGCCAGCCGAGCGGCTCGTTCGTGCTTTATTGCATGACGGTGCAGCGTCGCGGCCGTTGGAACTTCGCTCTTCAGCAGGCGGCCTATCGTGCGGCCCAGCGGCAGCAGCCGCTGCTGGTGATTGAGGTGCTGCGCTGCGATCGGCCGTGGGCCAACCGCCGGCATCATCAACTGGTTCTCGATGGAATGCGAGACAATGCCGAATACTTCGCCGCGCATCAGACTGCCTACTGGCCGCTCGTCGAATCGCGGCCCGGCGAAGCGGCCGAAGTGCTTGCCGCGTTGCTGAAGCAGTGCAGTGGCGCGGTTGTGGACGATCATCCGCTCGACGGCGATCTGCCCGCGGGCGTCTTTGAAGGCAGAGCTGCCTGCACAATCGAGTGGGTGGACAGTGCCGGCCTGCTGCCGATCCGCGCCGTTGATCGGGCCTTCCCCACAGCGTTCGCCTTTCGCCGCGCGCTCCAGTCGCTTTTGCCCGAGCATCTGCCGGTTCTGCCGGCCGAGGACCCGCTGGCCGAGCTTTCGCTACCGTCGTTTGGAACGTTTCCCAGCGTGTTGCGTCCGCTGTTGTCGGTGTGTGAAGACAACGCCTTAGTCGAGCGACTCCCTTGGGACGACCGGATGGCGCCGCCGCCGGCCGGGTCGCGCCGTGCTGGCCCGTCGAAGTCGAGTGTCGAGGCGGCGCGGCGACTGCATCGTGCGGTGCTGGCGGTCATCGAGGCGCACTGCCGGCAGCTTGATCGCTTGCCGATCGATCAACGCGTCGAGCCGGTCGCGGGATTTCGCGGCGGGGCAACGGCGGCCGCCGAGCGATTGACGCAGTTCATTTCGCGACGATTGGCCCGATACGAGCAGCGCAACGAGCCTGAGGCCGATGCCACCAGCGGCCTGTCGCCGTACTTGCGGCTCGGTCAGATTTCGGTGCATCAGATCTTTTGCGCGGTGGCCGATGCCGACCGATGGTCGCCCGACCGCCTGTCGCCGCGCGCCACCGGCGCCCGCGAGGGTTGGTGGGGGATGAGCCCGCCGGCCGAGGCCTTCCTCGACGAATTGGTTACTTGGCGCGAACTGGGGCTCAATTTCGCCGCGCATCGGCCCGGCGAGATCGACCGACCCGATTCTCTGCCCGACTGGGCCCGCGCAACCCTCGACGAGCACGCGAACGACGACCGCCCGCACGTCTATTCGCCCGAGCAGTTCGAGGCGGCCGCAACGCACGACCGCCTTTGGAACGCCGCCCAACGGCAACTGCTGCGCGAGGGCGTGATTCACAACTACTTGCGGATGTTATGGGGCAAGAAGATCTTGGAATGGTCGCCCTCGTGGCGCGAGGCGTTGCGGGTGATGATCGACCTGAACAACAAGTACGGCATCGACGGCTGCGACCCGAACTCGTACACCGGCATCTTCTGGGTGCTGGGGCGCTACGACCGTCCTTGGGGCCCCGAACGGCCGATTTTCGGCAAGGTGCGGTACATGAGTTCGGAAAACACGGCGCGCAAAGTGCGCGTCGAGGGATACATCGCTCGGCAACTTGACAACCGCTAGGGACACTCGTACTATTGGCGTCCTCTTTTCGAACCACGGCAAGGTGCTTCGTGCCGCAAGCGGCGGCGGCATCGGGCCTGTGCCGCGAAGCCTGTTTTCGACAATCGGCGCAGAAGGGCGAAACAGTCCGTTGTGCGGCCTCGAACATCGGGAACTCGCCGCGCGCGGGCAAGCTCGTTGAAGCTTGTCGAATGTTTTTTCCACTCACAGTTGGGTACAAGCCATGGCCGTAGCAGTGAATTTGGGCTTTCCGCGGATCGGTGCAAACCGCGAATTGAAACGGGCGGTCGAACGCTACTGGGCGGGCGAACTGGCCGCCGAGGAATTGGCTGATACGGCCGGCTCGCTGCGCCGCCGGCATTGGGAATTGCAACGCGACGCCGGCATCGATCACATTCCCAGCAACGACTTCTCGCTCTACGATCACGTGCTCGACACCGCGCTGATGGTCGGCGCCGTGCCGGAACGGTTCGGGCGGATCGAGTCGAACGGACTGTTGGCCACGTACTTCGCCATGGCGCGCGGCGCCGCCGACGCCCCGGCCATGGAAATGACCAAGTGGTTCGACACGAACTACCACTACATCGTGCCCGAACTCGAACAGGGAATGAAATTCCGCCTGACTTCGAACAAACCCGTCGAGCAGTTCGTCGAGGCCGGTCAGTTGGGCATCGCGACCCGGCCGGTGCTGCTCGGCCCGGTGAGCTTCTTGCTCTTGGGCAAATGCAAGGCCGACAACCTCAACCCGTTGACGCTGATCAACGGGCTGCTGCCCGTGTACGAGCAGGTGCTGGCGGCGCTAAAGGCCGAAGGTGCCCAGTGGGTTCAAATCGACGAACCGGTTCTGGCCACCGACCTCGACGCAGACGTCATCGAGGCCTTCGCGGCCGTTTATCAGCGGCTACGGGGGGCGGCCGGAACGTTGAAGATCTGCCTGACGACCTACTTCGGCGATTTGCTTGACAATTTGGCGCCCGCGCTGCGGTTGCCCGTGGACGCCGTTCACCTCGACTTGGTTCGCGCGCCGGGGCAGTTGGCTCGCGCGCTCGAGCTGGCGCCGGCCTCGATGTCGCTTTCGCTGGGCGTGATCGACGGGCGGAACATCTGGCGGGCCGATCTGGAAAAGGCGCTGGCGCTGGTGGAACAAGCGGTGGCAAAATTGGGGAGCGAGCGGGTGATGGTCGGCCCGTCGTGCTCGCTGCTGCACTGCCCGATCGACTTGGCGAACGAAACCAAGCTTGATGCCGAGCTGAAAGGGTGGATGGCCTTCGCGCGGCAGAAGCTCGACGAAATCGTCGCGGTGGCGAGGGCGGCAACGCATGGGCGCGCAGCCGCGGCCGCGGCGCTCGACGAATCGCGCCGGGCGGTGGAAAGCCGCGCGGCCTCGCCGCGCATCCACAACCCCGCGGTGAAGGCCCGATTGCAGCAGATCTCGCCGTCGATGTTCGAACGCGGCCGGCCGTTCGCCCAACGGAAACCGCTGCAACAGGCGCGGCTCAACCTGCCGCTGCTGCCGACGACGACGATCGGATCGTTCCCGCAAACAGCCGAGGTTCGCCGCGCTCGTGCTGCCTGGAAAAAAGGCGACTGGACGCTAGAGCAATACGAGCAGTTCTGCCGCGAGGAAATCGCCCGGGTCGTCAAGTTCCAGGAAGACGTCGGGCTCGATGTGCTCGTTCACGGCGAATGCGAACGGAACGACATGGTCGAATACTTCGGCGAGCAGCTCGAAGGGTTCGCATTCACCCAAAACGGTTGGGTGCAAAGCTACGGATCGCGTTGTGTCAAGCCGCCGGTGATCTTCGGCGATGTTTCGCGTCCGCGGCCGATGACCGTCCGTTGGAGCCAGTATGCCCAGTCGTTGACCGCCAAGCCGATGAAGGGGATGCTCACCGGCCCGATCACCATTTTGCAATGGTCGTTCGTCCGCGACGATCAGCCGCGGAAGGACACGGCGTTTCAAATCGCCTTGGCCATTCGCGATGAAGTGGTCGATTTGGAGAAGGCGGGAATCGGCGTGATCCAGATCGACGAACCGGCCATCCGCGAAGGGTTGCCCTTGCACCGCGGGCAATGGGCCGAATACCTGCGTTGGGCCGTCGATGCCTTCCGGCTCAGTGCCGCGGGGGTCGCAGACGAAACGCAAATTCACACCCATATGTGCTACTCGGAGTTCAATGCCATCATTCAGAGCATTGCCGAGCTCGACGCCGACGTGATTTCGATCGAGGCATCGCGGTCGCATATGGACCTTCTCGAAGCGTTCGTGCGCTTCCAGTACCCCAATGACATCGGACCTGGCGTGTACGACATCCACAGCCCGCGGGTGCCCGAAGTGGACGAAATGCTCGGCCAAATTCAAAAGGCCCTGCGCTGGATTCGGCCCGAACAGTTCTGGGTTAATCCCGACTGCGGCCTGAAGACCCGCGCGTGGCCCGAAACCATCGCCGCGCTAAAGAACATGGTCGAGGCCACCCAAAGTGCCCGGGCCCAGTTGTCGGCCTCAAAGTAGTTGCTGGTGTCCGGGGATGGACGGGCTGAAAGTCCGTGCAGCATCAGCCTCGCGGCAATTGGCTGCACTCGCGGGTGATCGCGCCGCCGAAGTGCGAATCGCAACTCGCAATCCGCTACGCAACAATGACTTGCGATGAGCGAACTGGCGTATGCTCGTTTGGAGAACGCCGCGCTCAGCCGGACCGATCATGGGCGGCCCAACTTCGGGCAGCTTCGACTCTTGTTTTCATGCGACCTGCCGCATCGTCGTTCGATCTGCGGCGCCCGCCTGCGGCTGACGGCGCAATCTATTTGACAATCTGCGCTGTCGCAAATACGATCAATATGAGACAGGGCAAGGGTTTTGAACTCGGGCGTTTCCTGGCGACGGATTACTGACGAAAGCCGCGAAACGCTCAGATACAAAACCAATCCGAGATCAAGCGAGGAGGCTCGGGCACTCGCTTGACTCGACGGTGGGGACGGCGGACGTTCGCTCAGAGTCTTCTCTTCGTTGGAATCCGCAGCCGGGTTGCCCGATGTCTATCCTCAAGCGTTCCGTCGCACTGATTTGCGCCTTCGGCATTCTTTCGGCCGAGGCAGCCCGCGGCGGTCTGATCCGCGACGACCGCCCCGATGCCGATTATTTGGCACTGGCGGCCGATCCCCAGTATGAAGCGGCCGGTTTGGTAGCCGGTTGGCTGGGCGGGGTGCTGATCGGTTCCGAGTGGGTGCTCACCGCCGCCCACGTCGCCGCGGCGATCCCGATCGGAACGGCCACGTTCAAGGTCGGCACCGAAACGGTGATCATCGACCAAGCGTACTATCCTTCCACATGGAACTCGACGACGCTGCAGGGCGACCTGGCGCTGCTGCATCTGAAAGACGCGATCGTCGGCGTCACGCCGGCTCAGATCTACACAGGTACCGATGAGTACAAGAAGATCGCCACCGTGGTCGGCTATGGCCTGACCGGCACAGGCATCACCGGACAAATCGCCGGCACCGGGGGAACGCGCCGCGCCGGGCAAAACGGCATCGACCGCTACGGCGTGATCGGCACGAACGGCACGATCACGTTCTTCACCAGTGATGGCGTCGATCGCACCCTGCTTCTATGGGATTTCGACTCGCCGACCGAAACGCCGCCGAGTTGGTGGGGCCCGCCGCAGGGCGTAACCATTCAGAATCTAGAATATCATCTCGGCGACGGCGACAGCGGCTCGCCCTTGTTCATCGATGTCGGCGGAAACACCTACGTGGCCGGCATCGCCAGCGGCGTCGTGTGGCGCAACGGCTCCGATGGCTTCCACTACGGCGACGCCTCGACGTTCACCCGCGTGTCGATGTACCAGTCGTTCATCAATGGCGTCATGTTCGGCTCATGGAGCGCGCCGCTGAAGACGATCATCAATAATGATCTTCTCGAAGTCGGCTCGGGCACATCTCTCGGTGTGACGGGCGCAATCACCTATTTCGGCGGCCCCCCGGCCGGCAGCCTTGTCGTCGATGGTTCCGTGCAGGCCGGCTATCTGCGACAGCAAAGCGTTTCGATCGGCAGCGGCGGCTCGATTCAAACCACCAGCGCGACCGCGAGTGTGATCAGCCAATTGACGATCGCCGGTTTTCCGCCGGTGCTCTCCGGAACATCGAGCGCGGCAAGCGCGTTCGACAGCAGCGGCAGCTCGACCTTGTTCGATGGGAGCGACGACCCGGCGGCCTATGAAGGCAGCGGCGACGGCGAAGTGGCCTACGTCGGCGGCGCGATGATCGTGCCCGAGCCTTCGGCTTGTTTGGCGGCCCTGTCGGCGCTGGCCGCTGCCGGGCTGATCGCTCTGATTCGCCGCGGGCGCCGTGCCGGCCGCGGGTGATCGACGTTTCGGCCGCAGCGACCCGCACTCAGGCTCCGCCGCCTCTTAGTCAATCGCGGCGGTTTGCCAGCCCGGAAAGCCGAGCGACGATCTCGTCAATGTCGTAAACGCAGCCACCCCACGGGCCGCCGCTGGCATGTTGCATGGCGGCCCACAGCCGCGTTTCGCGCGGCAGATGCTCGTCGGGCGATAGATCCGGGTGGGTCGTTCGCGCGGCGAGCAGGGCGTCGGCCTCGTCGGGCGAAAGCAGCCCTTGGGGTGTTCCTACTAAGTCCACGCTTCCGGTCAGCCGGCGGGTGTCGATCACGATTCGCACTTGGTCGCCGTCGCGCAATTTGCCCAGCGGCCCGCCGGCCAACGCCTCGGGGGTCACCAACCCGATGCACGGGCCGGTGCTTACGCCCGAAAATCGCGCGTCGGTCACCAGCGCCACCTCGCGTCCCCACGAAAGATAGCGGAGCGCGGCCGTCAGTTGGAACACTTCTTCCATGCCGGAACCCATCGGTCCGCGGCCCATCAGCACGAGCACATCGCCCGGTTCGACGCGTCGCGGCCCATTGCCCTTGATGGCGGCAATCGCGTCGGCCTCGCGGCAGAAGACTTTGGCCGGGCCGGTCTTGCGATAGACGCCGTCGGCATCGAGCAGCCGGCGGTCGATGGCCGTGCTCTTCACGCAGGAGCCGCCGGGCGCCAAGTTGCCGCGAGGGAAGCAGGCCGTGGCCGTCAGCCCCATCTCGGCCGCGCTCTGCGGAGAAAGGATCACCTCGTCGGGATCGACGCCGTCGCGTTCCGCCAGCAGCGCTCGCAGCCGCGCCCGGCGCGTCGAGTGTTCCCACCAATCAAGCACCCGTCCCAGGGGCAGCCCGGTAAGCGTCGGGGCATCGAGGTCCAGCAGGCCGAGCGATCGCAAGTGCAGCATCACCTCGGGCACGCCGCCGGCCAGATAGACGCGCACGGTCGGATGATTGACCGGCCCGTTGGGAAGCACCGAAACCAATCGCGGCACGCGCTGCATCAGGGCGGTCCAGTCGTCGAGCGTAGGCCGCGGCAGCCCCGCGGCGTGGGCAATGGCCGGCAAATGGATCAACAGATTCGTCGAACCGCCGAACGCGGCAAAGACGGTCATCGCGTTCCTCAGTGCCGCTGGCGAAACCGCCGAGCCGCCCGACCGCTTCGCCCCGCCTTGCGGCGACTCTTGGCGCGTTGCATTGAGAAAGAGCGTTTTGGCGGTGCGTCGGGCGATGTCGAACCAGATCGGCTGACCCGACGGAGCGAGGGCAGAATGCGGCAGCGCCAAGCCCAAGGCCTCGGCCACCACTTGGGCCGTTGCGGCGGTGCCCAGAAAATGACATCCGCCGCCGCCCGAGGCGCACACGCGGCAGCCCCACTCGGCCGCCTCGTCGAGCGACATCTCGCCCTGGGCGTACCGCGCGCCGATCGATTGAATGGTGGCCGTGTCTTCCGGCGGCAACGCAGGATGGGTGTTGGCCGGATGGGCGTGCGACCGTTTGGGCGCATCAGACGGGCCGGCCGCGGAAGCGGAAGAAGAACGCGAGTCGGCTTCGGCCGCCGCCCCTCGCTCGCGCCGCGGCGGCAGCATCACCCCGCCGGGGATCAACGCCACCGGCAGCCCGGCGACGCCCGCCAGCGCCATCATCATTGCCGGCAGTCCCTTGTCGCAGGTGGCCACCCCGAGCACGCCCCGGGCGCGTGGAATCGACCGGGCCAAGCGGGCGAAGACGGCCGCCGCGTCGTTCCGATAGGCCAGACTATCGAACATGCCCACCGTTCCCTGTGTCCGCCCGTCGCAGGGGTCGGAGCAATGGGCGGCATAGGGAACGCCGCCCAACCGGGCGATCTCTTCGGCCGCGGCACGCACGGCCAAGCCCAATTCCCAATGCCCGGTGTGATAGCCCAGCGCCCACGCTCGGCCGTCGTCGCCGCGCAGGCCGCCCATCGTGCTGAGTAAAACGAATTGCGGGCCGGCCACCTTTTCAGCCGGCCAGCCCATGCCTACATCTTGCGACATGCCGAAATGGTCGCCGCTGGCGCCGCGGCGCAAGAGGGCGTCGGATAGCGGCAATCGCCCGGCCGGCCCCGGGGCGCTGGTCTGCACCTCTAGTAGCGAAGGATCGTCGGTGTCGAGCAATTCGATTCGGGGATCGTCGTTCATCATGGCGATTTCCAAAGATGGGCAGTTCTACAGCGATGGGCGCGGCATTGCCGCCGCCGTAGATTGTACCGCAACGTAATCCACCGGGGCGCATCTTGAAGCGATCCGGCGGTTCTCGCGCCCCTAAATAAAACCGCAAAAAACCGAAATCAGCTCAAACGGGGACTGTACGCAATCGGCCGCTTCGCTTCGCCCGCGGCCGCTTTCGCAATTGTGTGGAAGTATCTAGTTGACGGAAAACAACGCATTCGGGTATCGTAGGCATCTTCCATGAGCGGTACGACGACCTAAGAACGGTGCTGCGTCACCCAGGCGGAAAACCGATCCTGTTGGCCGCGGGAATTCATGCCGAGAAGACACGGCACACCGGGCGCGACACGGCCCGGGCACCGCGCCCCTTGACTGACGATCTATCATAACGCAGTGTTCCGCGCTGGTTCGTTTTCGGGCGTTCGTATCGCCCACAGCGCCGGCCGGAACGCCCAAGATGCCTGCATTCGGACACTGAGCCGTGGATCGCACGCAAGCGAAACGTGGGCCGTGCGAAGCCGAAACAAGATTCTCTGTTTGAAAACGGGACCATTTGAAGGCGCAACGAAAGAAATCCATTTGAGGACCGAAATGAGCGACACCGTTTTTCAGAAGATTCAACTGGTGGGAACCTCGAACAAGTCGTTTAGCGATGCGGCGGCCAATGCGGTCGCCCGTGCCCATCAGATGGGCCATCAAGTCAGTTGGTTCGAGGTCAACGAGCAACGCGGCGCGGTGCGCGATGGCAAGATCGATCAGTATCAGGTGACGATTACCGTCGGTTGCCGCGTGCAGTAGTCACTCGGCCTACGCGATTACTGCGATCGATTACTGCGGTTGCGTGGCCGCGGGATCACCCGATTGCGCTGCCTTCCCGCACCGGGCTGGCCCTCGTGCCGGCGTTGTGCCCGGAGATGCCGGCGGATTGCGCCAAGTTGTCGGCCGTCAGGTGAGAAATGGGTTCGTCCGTTTCTCGCGGCCGACGGTGGTTCGCGGGCCGTGGCCGCAGAACAAAACGGTGTCGTCGGGCAGCGTGAACAGCTTGGCTCGAATGCCCGAGATCAGCTCGTCGTAGTCTCCGTCGGGGAAGTCGGTCCGTCCGATGCTTCCGGCGAAGATGATGTCGCCCGCCAAAACCAAGGCGGGCTGCTCGTCTTCGACGAGATACGCAACATGCCCGATGCTATGGCCGGGGATTTCGAGCACGCGAAAGGCGATTCCCGCGTACTCGATTCGATCGCCATCGGCCACGGTTTCATCGGGCGGAGCAAAGGCCAGCGGCAGCCCGAACTGGGCCGATAGGTTCTGGTAGGGATCGGTCAGTTTCGGGGCGTCGCCTTCTCCGATGACGATGCGGCACTCGGGCCAGCGCTTTTTGACCGCGCCGACCCCGCCGATATGATCGCTGTGGCCGTGGGTAATGAGCGCCGCAGCCGGCTCGATCGCCGCCTGTTCGCAGTAGGCGAAGATCTTGGCGGGCTCCAGTCCGGGATCGACGAGCACGGCGTCCGTGCGGCCCGCCCGATGCAAAACGTAGGTATTCTCTTCAAACGGCGACGAGACGATCGTGTGGACTTTCAGAGTCGATTCGGTCACGTGAACCTCGATAAAATAGGCGATTCGTAAGGGGCGATAGTGTCCAACCGTCGGCGGCTGGGGTAAACTGTCGGGGCAATGCAGATAAAATCGGCTAGCGCCGCAAAACATTTTAATCTGCCGACACCCGGTAAGCGATAAGGTCGAAGGGAGCTATTCGGCGATTGCAGTTGCGTTTGTCGGCGGGGCGATCGTCGGTGGCGAGTGCGGCCTGGGCCTTCCAAACGGCAAACTGCCGTTTTTCTTTTTCATTTTCGGGCGGCGACATTGGAAGTCCGCCGTTCTAAGTCGAATTCCATAGTGGGCGTCGGCGAGTCTTGGAAAGCGGCCGATCGTTGAGTGCGTTTCACGGAGGACTAGCACAATGTCGTTGCGACTCGGGTTTGTTTGTACACTTCTGGCGCTGTGGGGGTCGGCCGCATGGCTTTCGGCGGACGACGCCGGGAGGAAACTCAAACGGAAGCTGCCCGACATCAGTCCTCAGGTAGTCGCCGAGCGCGCCGCGATTACCGCTCGGGCCACAAGCCCGGCCCCGCTCTGCGAAGACGAAAGCACTCATCCGTTGCAGCCGGCGGTCAAATGGGCCCGCGAAGGCCTCGGTGCGCTGGAAAAAATCGAAGACTATTCCGCTACGTTCGTCAAGCGCGAGCGAATTAACGGCAAGCTCGGCGAGTACGAACAGATGTTTCTCAAGGTCCGCCACAAGCCGTTCAGCGTCTATATGTATTTCCTCGTGCCCGCCGATTTGAAGGGCCAAGAGGTGATCTACGTCGAGGGGCGCAACAACGGCAATATGTGGGCGCACACCGTCGGCTTCCGCGACAAAATGGTCGGCACGCTGTCGCTTCCGCCGACCGGCATGATCGCCATGACCGGCCAACGCTATCCGATTACCGAGGCGGGCGTGCTCAACCTGACCCGCCGGTTGATCGAGGTCGGCGAGTACGACATGCAATTCGGCGAATGCGAAGTGAAGTTCATCAAGAACGCGAAGATCAACAATCGCGTTTGCACGTGCATCCAGGTTGTTCATCCCGAACCGCGGAAAGAGTTCCTTTTCCACCTGGCGCGAATCTTCGTTGACGACGAGCTGAACATCCCCATCCGTTACGAGGCCCACGACTGGCCCAGCGAACCCGGCGGGGCGCCCCAACTGCTCGAAGAATACACCTATCTCAACTTGAAACTCAACAACGGGTTCACCGATCTCGATTTCGACATCAAGAACCCGAATTACAAGTTCCGCTAAACAAGAACCGCGAAAGACGGAAAGCGATTCAAACGGGGATTGCACGCAATCGGCCGCCTCGTTGCGACGGCGGCCGGTTGCGCATTTGTGCGGAACCATTTCCTCCGACATAGTCGAACGCGGCCCCGCTGCGACTGCGTCCGAGCGTTCAACCGGGGGTCGATCGCTTCGGGCGTTTGGGCCGGTCGCAAGGCCGCCCTTTTCAAAGGCAAGTCCGAACACTATCAGGGGCCGGTCGTCTGCGGGCGACCGGCCTCGCGTGTTTTTATCGCAGTCCATCTTGTCGCAGTTCTTTGCGACGCGAGTCTCTCACTCCCCCAATTCTCTTTCGCGACGGTCTCTTACTCGCGTTTCCGCTTTTCGGCGGAACCTCCGCAGGCCGGATCGATTACAATGGATTCTCTGAACATCTTGACGGAGGATCATTGATGCGCCGCACTGTTCGTCGCTCGTTTTGCTGGTTTGCGATTCGCCCCATCGCCCTTTCGCTTCCGGCCATGCTCCGTGCAGCCGTCCGCGGTGCAGCCTGCCCGCTGTTCGTCGCTGCGCTATCCGCAACGGTTGCCGTGAGCTCGCCGGCTCATGCTTGTGCCGCAGAGATCGTCGTCGAGAAGCCCGAGGCTGCCGCCGTGGTCGATGCGATCAGCCGCGCCGCCGCCGGCGATACGGTTCGTTTGCCCGCTGGCACAATCGTTTTGACCGAGCCGCTTCGGTTGCGCAGCGGGCTGCGAATCATCGGTGCGGGGCAAGATCGGACGATCTTGGTTTCCGACGCCTCGCGTGCCGGGCCGATCGTGTTGATCGACGGCTGCGAATCGGTCGAGTTGGCCCACTTGACCATCGACGGCCGGATGCGCGACCTCGTGCAAGACGGCATTGGGGGACGAAACGCAAAGAAAATCGATCTGAACCATCTGACGATCCGCAATCTCAAGGCCGGCAAAGGCTTCGGCCCGCACGCCATCTACTGGCACGGCCACGGGCCGACCCGCAGCGGCGGCGTGGTCGACAGCCGCATCGCCCATTGCACCATCGAGAATATCGGCGTGGGCGCCGAGTTCGGCGGCGGCATCCGCGTTGCCCACGGCTCGCACCGCAACCTGATCGAGCAGAACACCATTCGCACCACCGGCCGCGGCGGCATCTTCGGCGACAACTCCGACGAACTGATCATCCGCAACAACACCGTTACCGGCTCGGGTGGCGAAGGGTTGGGGATCGAAATCTGGGGCGGCTGCCCGCGTTCGCTCATCGAAGACAACCGCATCGATCACTGGCTGAGCGTCGATGCCGGCCATCAGTCGGCCGTGCGGCGAAACATTATCGGCGCCGACGACGGCTCGATTAAAGGCTACGGCATCGAGATCATCGCCGAGAACGTCGTCGTTACCGATAACACGGTTCGCCGCGGCGCGGCCATCGGGCTTTCCGTATCGAACAAGCCGCGCAAGAACAACGTGCTTTGGGCGTACAACACGGTGGAAGACTGCATCCAATGGGGCGCGCAGCTCCAAGGTGAAGACGGCGGGATCGCCCACCATTACTTCTACCGCTGCGAGTTTCGCCGCACCGTTCGCGGCGATCGCCAAGCCCGCTACCCCGGCGACAGCGGCCACGGCTTCCGCTTCAACGGCGACTGCCGCAACATCGTTTTCGAGCAATGCTCCATCGCCGAGAACGGCGGCTTCGGGCTGCAAATCGGCGGGAAGAACGTGGATGGCATCTTCTTGCTCCGCTGCCGGTTGGCGGACAATGCGTTGGGGCCTGTGGTGGGCCTGCAACGGCTGACGGCCTTCGAGGCGATCGATACGAGCGTGGCGGGCCCCAAGGCCGAATCACTCTCCGCCGTGCCGCGTTCGGAGCTCGCCTGGCCGACGGCCGATTTCCGCCTGCCGCCGCGGATCGTTGCCGGCGAGCCGGCCCGATTCGCCTGCGCATCGCAGCCCGGCAGCGGCCGGATCGTCGAGCGGCTGTGGGATTTCAACGACGGCATTCCACAGACGACGGCCGAACCGAGCCACCGGTTCGCCAAGCCCGGCAAGTATCGCGTGACGCTGGTGGTGTGGGATTCCAACGGACGCGGCGCCCGCGCGGAGAAAACGATCGAGGTGGCGGCTACTTCTTCCCCAGGGCCCGCTGAGCGCGGAAGAACTCGGTGAGGATTGCGCCGCACTCCCCGGCCAGCACGCCGCCGACCACCGTACAACGATGGTTCAGCCGTGGATCGTCAAGCAATCGGTAAAGCGACTCGACCGCACCCGCCTTCGGGTCGTTCGCCCCGTAAACAACCACCGGAATCCGAGCCAAGACAATCGCCCCGGCGCACATCGGACATGGTTCGAGCGTTACGCACAGCGTACACTCTTCCAACCGCCAGGAACCGAGGGCTTGGGCCGCCTGCGTGATGGCGATCATCTCAGCGTGGGCCGTCGGGTCGTGCAATTGTTCGCGTTGGTTGTGCGCGGCGGCGATAATCCGCCCCTGATGAGCGATGACCGCACCGATAGGCACCTCGCCGGCCCGCCGGGCCGATTCCGCCTCTTGCAAGGCCAGTCGCATCAGCGATTCGTGTTCATTTTCCCGCGGAAGGTCGAGCATGAAGATCGGCTCACGCAAAATGGCTGCAATGTTCGGACGGAGTTTGAACGGCGCGTAACGTAATGAACACCTTGGTCTCGAGCGCAACGCTATTCGATCAACAGTTCGATCGGGCGGCCCCAAAGGTAATCGGCCGGCGTGGCGCCGAGGCCGATCGGCCTTAGTGCGATCGGCCCCTTGCCCAACGGCCCGGTATCGATGCGGCAGGTTCCCTCCGATCCGCTGATCCGCGCCAGCAACTGCCCGTTGTGCAGCACGACGATGCCGGTCGTGCCGGGCGCTTCGAGCTCCAACTCCAATGGGTCGCCCGATTTGATCTTTTCCGGCGGCTGCTTGCGAAGGGTCAACTGCCGCCCGTGATGATCCACGCAGAATGGAATGATCGTTCGTCCCTGGGTACGAATCAGACTGTCTTCGATGGCCACGACGCGCAATTCGTGCCAGCCGTCGGCCAGTTGCGCGGTGTCGAAACGGAGCGTGCCGCCGGCGGCGCATCGCGCGCGGCGCAATTCATCGA
Organism: uncultured Planctomycetaceae bacterium; assembly: GCA_964631235.1. Taxonomy (GTDB): domain Bacteria; phylum Planctomycetota; class Planctomycetia; order Pirellulales; family Thermoguttaceae; genus JARKPK01. Next base: position 84,223 of record CAZVZX010000015.1, read on the forward strand.
CGTACAGCTCGAAGGCCTCGATTTTCCCCTCGGCCACAGTGGCGGACGGCTTCAACTCGATCACGCCTTTCACCGTGTCGCCGGGCTTGATCCCCTCGACGGAAACCTGCGGGATGCGCGCCCAGGGTTGGCACAGCGGGTCGCCCACAATGAGCAGTTGATACGGGCCGAAGACCGATTGGTAAAACGCCTCGGCCAGCGAGCAGCCGCGGGCATAATGCACGTGAATCATCGGCACGGGGAACTTGTCGAGCAGTGCGTAAGGCTCGGTTACGGTGCCGCTGCTGCCGGCGGCGCCGGCGCGGAGCCAGTCGCTTAACGGGGTTTGCCCCGCCCCGGGCGTCATAATGCCGCCGAAGCTGGTGAAATGCTCGCAGATCGCCCCGGGCAGGATCGTGCTCTTCCAATGCTTCAAATTGACGTCGGCCGCGCCGACCATCGCGCCGACAACATCGTCTTTGCCGATCGGCACGATCCCTTCGACGATCTCGGCATTGACGCCCAAGGCCTTCAACTCGCGGACGGCTGTGGGAAATAACGAATCGCGCACCCGCGAGCGGATGTCGCCGTTCTTACAAAAATAGACGGTCCCCTTCGGCTTGGCGCCATCGGCCTCGACGGCGCGCCGCAGGTAAGCCAGCACTTCGTCCACGGTGTTCCCGCGGCCGGCCGTCACCCCCAGCATCACCGAGAGCAGATAGCGGCGGTTGGTGCCCTCCATCAATTCACCGTCGGGGCCGAAGTGCTGCCGGGCGCTGAAGGCCAGCGTGGGATAGCCCTTCTGCGCCGGGATGTCGCGGCGCATGTACGCGTTGGCCCGAAGGTCGAAATACATGTTCAACCGCTGACTCACTGGAAACCAGAGATACGTCAGGCCGTTGATCGATGCGACGGTCGTCAGCGGCGGATTGGGCCATTTGGCGTCGGGGTTCTTCTCTTTCAGGCGTTTTTCGAACTCGCGGGCATCGGGGCCGACATCGATGCCCGTGGGGAAGTCGGACGAATAGACCACATAGTCGATCTGTGCGCTGAGCCCGCGGCGGTCGATCTCTTTGAGCACAACGGAGAGAATCTTCTCGCGGAAGGTGTCGATGTCGGTCGTCTGTTGCTGCGGCGGCCAGGGGATCGTCAGCACGTTTCCCGGGGGAATCTTTCGCCAGTGTTGATAATGATTGGCGATCGTCCGCGAGGCGATCGAATCGCGGTTGACCACCAGCAGCACATTTTCCGGCCCGCCGCCGGCCCAGGCCGAGGACAAGCCGAGAAACACCACCGCGGCCGCCACGATTACGGCAAGCGGCCCAACTCGGCGGCAACGCCGTCCGCCAGCGGCAAGTTGAAGCGCGAAGCCCCCGAGCCGTTCGACATGCTTTGCCTGAATCATCAACAACCCCTTTTTCGTCATCCGGCCGGGAATGCGGCTGATCCCGATCGGTTGTTTCCTGTTTCCCGATGATAGAGAACGAAGCCGAATAGAACCGCACAAAATGGAAAGCGATTCAAACGGGGATGGCACGCAAAAGAGCCGATTCGCTGCACGCGCGGCCGCTTGCGGAATTGTGTGGCGCGATCGAGCGTTGTCGGCGAGGGTAGTTTACTCCAGGATCACCTTGTTCGGTGCGCCGGGCGTTTCCTGCACATAACGGGGGCAGGCATAGCCGGGCAGGTCGGCACGCACGCGGCGGATCAACTCGCGTCCCCGATCGATCTCGACGGCAAAGTGGGCCGCTCCGGCCACCGGGTCCAACTGATGCAAATAATAAGGCACAATGCGGCAATCGACCAGCCGCTCGAACAACTCGGCCAGCACCTCGAAGCGGTCGTTCACCCCGCGGAGCAAGACACTCTGGCTCAGCAACGGAATGCCTGCGTCACTCAGGCGCGCGGCCGCGATGACGACATCGGCCGCAAGTTCCCGCGGATGGTTCACATGAACGACGATCCACGGCGTCAGTCGGGTGGCGCGCAGCCGCGCGGCAAACTCGGCGGTGATCCGTTGCGGAGCGACAATGGGAACTCGCGAGTGAACGCGCACGCGGCGCAAGTGCTCGATGGCCGCCAACCGCTCCAATAATTCGGTCAACTGGCCATCGGAAAGCGTCAGCGGATCGCCGCCGCTGAGGATCGCCTCGCTCAGCGAAGAGTCGCCGGCGATGGCCGCGATGGCGGCATCGAGCCTGCCGAGGTCGAACCTGTCGTCGCAGTCGTCTAACCGGCGGGCATCCGGTTCGCTGGGCAAGCACCGCAACGCTTGGCGGTTATGCCGGCGAAAACAGAACCGGCAATGGATCGGGCATCGATCGCCGGCCAGAACCAGGGCGCGGCCGCGATATTTGCGGATCAGTCGCGGCACCGGGCAGGCCCGAACTTCGCAGAGCGGGTCGCCCACGTATCCCGCGACTTCGGTCAATTCGGCCGGCTGGGGCCACACCTGCAAAAGGAGCGGGTCGGAAAGCACCCCCGGGGCGATCTTCGAGACGAATTCCCGCGGCACACGCACGGGAAAACCCGTCGCTTGTTCCACTGCAACGGCTTGCGCGACGGCGGCAGGCGGCAAATGGAGCAGTTTCCCGAGGGCTTCGGCCCCAACCACAAGCGGCGGTGCGGCCCCGTCGGCGGGCGGGGAGGTTTCTGCGCCGGGCGAGGCGTTCGGCGCATCGACCGCCCGCAGGCAGACCGCCGTCCCGCGTTGTTCATCGGGCGTTTCGCCGCCTTGTCCGGAACATGTCGCACCGCCTAGACAACCCATCGTTCGCATCGTACCATAAAAAGTCTTTAGCCTATAGGTCTTTCAGGGCGGACAATCGTGGCCACGTACAACACTTCCGAATTTCGTAAGGGTCTGAAAGTTCAGCTCGACGGCGATCCCTACTTGATGATTCAATGCGATTTCGTCAAGCCGGGCAAGGGGCAAGCACTGTACAAGTGCAAGCTGAAGAACCTCATCCGCAATACCGTCATCGATCGAACCTACAAGAGCGGCGACTCGATCGAGGCGGCAGACATCGAGGAGATCGAAGCGCAATTCCTCTACCGGCAGCAAGATCAGTTCGTGTTCATGGACACGGAGTCGTACGAACAGTACGAACTGACCGCCGACCAGGTCGATGAGGCTTGGAAATATCTCAAGGAAGGGATGGTGTGCAGCATCTTGCTGTTCAACAACCGTCCGATCGCCATGACGCCGCCGAATCATGTCGTGCTTCGCGTCGAGTATTGCGAGCCGGGAGCACGGGGCAATACGGCCACGAATGTCACCAAGCCGGTCCGCGTGGAAACGGGCGGGGAGTTCCAGTGCCCGGTGTTCGTCGAAATCGGCGATCTGATCAAGATCGACACACGCACCGGCGAGTATATCGAGCGCGTGAAAGAATAGCCCTCACGGGGCCGGTTTGCGAACTGATCGGAATGCTCGCGGCGCCGCCCCAACGGCAAGGCATGAAAAAGGCACTTTCCGCCCGTTTTTTCGCCCACGCGATGCAAGAGCAGCTCGAATCGAGCGACCGGTGGCGTCCCACGGCGTCGCTGGCGATGTTGCAGCGTCGGGCGATGCTGTTGCGCACGGTGCGGCAATTCTTCGACGATCGCGGGTTTCTCGAAGTCGATACGCCGGCGATTTCGGCCGATACCGTCGTTGATCGGCACATCGAGCCGTTTTCCACCGGCGTACCGGCGGAGGTCGGCAAACCGCCGCGACGGCTTTGGCTGCAAACGTCTCCCGAATTCGCGATGAAGCGTTTGCTGGCGGCCGGCGCCGAGGCGATCTACCAGATCGGCCACGTGTTTCGCCTGGGCGAATGCGGCCCGCGGCACAATCCCGAGTTCACCATGGTGGAGTGGTACCGCCGCGGCGACAACTACGAACACGGGATGTCGCTGTTGGCCGAGTTGGCCGAGCATCTGTTCGGCCCCGGCACGATCGAGCGAATCACCTATGCCGAGGCGTTCGCGCGCCACGTGGGCCTCGACCCGCATCGCGCCGAGATTGCAGAGTTGCGCGAGGCGGCCCGGCGACGGGAAATCGCGTGGCCCGAAAGCATGGACGAGAGCGACGACCGCGACGCCTGGCTCGATCTGGTGTTGACCGAGTGCGTGCAGCCGCATTTGGGCGTCGGTCGGCCGGCGATCGTGTGCGACTATCCGGCAAGCCAGTGCGCGCTGGCCCGAGTGCGCAACGACGACCCGCCCGTGGCCGAGCGTTTCGAGTTGTTCGCCGAAGGGATCGAATTGGCCAACGGCTATCATGAATTGTGCGACCCTGCCGAGCTGCGACGCCGCAACGAGCAGGTCAATCGCCGGCGCCGAGCCGACGGCAAGGATGCCTTGCCCGAGCGAAGCCGGCTGCTTTGCGCCATGGAGGCCGGCCTGCCCGAATGCACCGGCGTAGCGTTGGGCTTCGACCGATTGTTGATGGTTCTTTGCCGAGCGGCCTCGATCGACGAAGTCATGGCCTTTCCGTTCGATCGCGCGTGAGCACGCAACGGCTGCCCGAGAGCGTCGTTGCAGCGAGAGAGAATTCGCCCCCCGATGCAGGAGGATTGTTCCCGATGGCCAACGCCTTCGATCCGTACCGAGAAGCCTTGGTGATTGAACAGAAGACGCTTTGGTCGTCCGACGCCCAATCGCTCGTGCCGGACGACTCGCAGCGGACCGAAATCGCCGCTTGGCTGCACGCCCATCCGGCCGAGACAGCGGAGTTGGAATATTTGCGGTTGACGGCCGGCTTCTGCCGGCAGATCACCGTAACGGCCGACGACGTTGCTCGCTATCAAGCTGCCCAAGGGGGCAGAGCCTAATCCCGCAATCCCCCCAATTTGACCTTGACACCGCCGCTGCGGGGCGAGTATTCCATTGCTCCCCGACTTGGGGCGGCAATGAGGCGGTCGGTTGTCTGCCGATTTCCCGTCGTCGGACGCCATGCGTTGGGTGATTCAACCATGCATGGGGCACGATCGGACCATGCCGGCCCGGGCCGTCGCCCGTTGACGTTCGATGCCCGAATCAAACCGGCCGAACGACGAAACGCGGGCAACAGCTTGCGAATACTGTTGGTGTTGATCTGTTCGAGGGCATACTCGAGGGCGTGGCGGTGAGAACGGCAATTCGGCTGCTCCCCAACCAGACGTTGGATGAGTGCGCGCCTTGGCAGCACCACCTCGCCGACCGCGCTCATCGGCGAGCGTCCGCCCGCAGCCTAGTCGTTGCTGCCGCATGGATTTTGGCGCCGCTCGCGGTGGTGGTCGCGTTGTCGGCCACATCGGCCCACGCCCAACGAATGCAGTTTGCCACGCCGATCGAACCCGCGGCCGGCGGAGCGCTCGGCGCCGTCGGCGGGCCAAGCAGCAACGCGCCCGCTCCGGCCGGCAGCTATACCGGCTCGACTGGCTGGGTGCCGGCTTCAAGCAGTAGGAACTCCTCAACCGCTTGGGGCAATGGATACGCTGCCGCATCGCCGCAGAGCCAATACGGCCAATCATACGGCGCGGCGCCGGGCAGCTACCCGCCCGGCGGTTACGGCGCGACGGCCGCACCGAACAACTTTGGCAGCGCCAGTGCCCCAGGCAGCTATCCCTCCGGCGGGAACCTATCGGGCAGCACTGGCAGCGGCACCGGCTCATGGCCGAGCGCCCCCGGTTTGCTTCCTTCGCAAGGCGGCGCAGCGCCGCCGGCAGCCGGCTATGGCGCATCGCCCTACACCGCGCCCGCCGCCGGCTATGGAACGCCTTCCACCGGTTACGGCGCGCCCGCACCGGGCTATAGCGCGCCGGCTGGAGGTTATGCCGCGCCGGCCAGTCCTTACGGCGGCACCGGCGCAATGGCCGGCAGTCCCGCCGCGCCCTATGCGTCTCCCAGCTCGGCCGCGCCCTACGGCTATCCCAACCCGGCCGCCCCAAGTGGTTTCGGCGCCCCCGCGCCTTACGGCCCTGGTCCGAGCACTCCGCCAAACGCGTTGCTCGACGGAACGGTGTACGGCCCGCCGCCTCAATGGGATCCGTGGGCGCCGCCATCGACCGCGCCGCCCAGCCTGCTGCCCTACGATCCCTACTACAGTCCGGCCGCCACCGCGCCGGGGTTGAGCTTCATGGGTTCCGCGCAACGGTTCCTGCGGATGCTCGAACTCGACTATGTCTGGATGCCCGGCAAGGGCGCGAAAGAGATGGGCATCAACGATATCGACGCCAGCGCCACGTTCAACATTCCGTTCCTCTACAATTCGCAAACCCCGCTGATGATCACCCCGGGCTTTGGTGCCACCTTCTTCAGCGGACCGACCAGCCCCGAAGCAACCGAGGTGCCGCCGCATGTGTTCGACGCCTATCTCGAATCGGGCTGGAACCCGCAACTAACCCAATGGTTCGGCGGCGAGCTGAGCTTCCGCGTGGGCGTCCACTCCGACTTCGAAAAAGTGGTGTCCGACAGCATTCGCTACCAGGCCAAAGGCATGGCCGTTTTGAACTTTTCGCCAAGCATCAAGGTTAAGGCGGGCGTGTGGTATCTCGACCGCGTTCACCTGAAACTGCTGCCGGCCGGCGGCATCGTTTGGATTCCCAACAACGACGTCGTGCTGCAACTGACCTTCCCCGATCCGAAGATCGCGCGGCGGCTTTCGACGGTGGGCACCACCGAGTGGTGGATTTACGGGCGAGGCGAATATGGCGGCGATGTTTGGACGACGAGCACCCCGACCCGCGGCGTGCAACTGTTCGACTACAACGACATCCGCGTCGGGCTGGGCTTCGAGTTCTTCCGGCCGGCCGGGTTGCACGGGGCGTTCGAGGTCGGGGCCGCATTCGACCGCGAAGTGTATTTCCGCAACGACCCGAGGCTGCACCTTTCTCCCTGCGTCTATCTTCGCGGCTTGCTGACCTACTGATTCTGATTCGGCCAGAAGTGTGCAACCGATACGCTCCACCAAGATCGCTTTCATCGCCCAACGGCTAGCAGGCCGCGTCGTGCCCGTCTGGATGCCATGCGTCCTGGTCTTGTTGGCGGCCCTTGGCCCGCGCTCGGCCCAGGCCCAAATCACTCGACTACCGCCGACCGATCTGGTTGCTCCGGGCAGCGCCGTGTCGCTCGTGAGCGGATCGTCCCCGCTCGGTGTGCCAAACAGCGACATTTCGACGCCCCTGCCCGACAGCACAACGGCAGGTGCTCCCCTCGGCCCGTCGTGGACCGACGCCTTCACCGCCGGCGCGCCCGGCGATCGAGTCGTCGGCTTCGGCCCGCCGTCATCCGCGGCTCCATTGAATGGCGAGACTTGGCCGCCGACGGCCGCCGACGCCTTCGCCTCGTCCCCGATCGAGCTGCCGCCGGAGCACCGCAGCGGCTTCTTTCAAAAGGCAATACTCGACTACTCCTACCTGCCGCGATGGAATCCGCGAGGCATGGGCCAGCACGATGTCGAAACGAAGCTCGTTTTCGCCCTGCCCTGCCCGACCGTCGAGTGGCCCCTGCTGCTGGTGCCCGCCTACGGCGTTCATGCTATCGACGGTCCGCGCGATGTGGAGATGCCCGCCCAATTGCACGACGCCTATCTAGCGCTGCGTTGGCTGCCGAAGCTTTCGGATCGGCTGGAACTCGACGTGACCGTCGCTCCGGGCGTCTATAGCGACTTCGAGCAATCAAGCGATCGCGCCATCCGCACCCCGGGCTACGCCGCCGCCACGTGGAAGTGCCATCCTCGACTGCACTGCGTGCTGGGTGTGGGCTATTTCGATCGGCTCACCGTGGACTGGCTTCCGGTGGGCGGCCTGATCTGGATGCCGACCGAACGAACCCGATTCGAGTTGCTCTTTCCCCAGCCGAAACTGGCTTGGCAAATCGGGGCGTTCGGCGCCGACGGCCTATTGGTGCAAGACTGGGTCTATCTTTCGGCCGAGTTCGGCGGCGGGGCCTGGGCCTTTCGCCGCAGCGACGGAGCAGACGACCTAGTGGACTTTCGCGATTACCGAATCTTTGCCGGTGCCGAACGCAAAGTCCGAGGCGGTTTGGAACTGCGATTCGAGCTGGGCTATGTGTTCGGCCGCGAAATCCAATATCTTAGCGGGTGGCCCAGTGCCTTTCCCTCAGATACCGTACTCGTCCGCGCTGGATTGCGATACTGAAGCCGAGCCCCCTCAGCGTACCCGGCAGCGGCCGAGTTCTGCGCAGGGGGCTACCCTCCAACGGGTTATCAGTCCCCTCGGGCCGTCAGCGCACGTGAATCAACTGTCGGCGCAACGAAGAAACCGTCAAGGCGATAAACGGTGGCTGGCGAGTTCCCTCCGACATTCTTGAGCGGCGCAAGTTGAAAAAGCTTGAACCTTTGCTTGCGTTATGCAACAATGCCGATAAGGAATGAGGTGGAGTGGCGTCGCTGAGGGTCTGCCCGATGAACAAACGCCGCGGTGTCAGTACGCTCGACTACGTGCTGGTGCTTGGGGTGATCTTGCCCCTGGCGGCGTTCATCCTGCGGATCGGTCCGCAGATCATGAACTTGGCGTACGAAATGATCAGCATGCTTGTATCTTGGCCTTTCCTATAGTTTCCCGTCCCGAGGAGCAGAGACTATGAAGAAGCCGTCGATGTGGAGCTTGTTCCGCCGTATCCACGAAGACGAGCAAGGCGCGCTCAGCCTGGAAACGATCTTGATCATCGGTGCCATCGCGCTGCCGATTTTGATCTTCTTGATCAAAGTGGGGTGGCCGAAGGTGAAAGAGTACTTCAACAAAGGAGTTGAAGACCTGCAAACCGGCGCCGATCAAGCTCGTTACTAAACGGATCGGCAGCAAACGAGTTCGCAACCTGCGGGAATCGGCCGTTCGCCGCGCGAGCGGCCCGGCGCGAGGCGTTCGGGTTTGCGCATCGCTGAGGGTTTCACGGCTCATTCGTCGCTGGCGCGTATGCTCGTTACGATCCTGTTGTTAGCGCTGTTGGCCGTTGCCGCAGGCACCGACTTGGCGCGACACAAGATCTACAACGCAACGACCTATCCCGGCATGTTGGCCGGGTTGCTCGTGCATGGGCTGGGCAGCGCCTACGCGGCGTTTTCGCCCGAATCGGCAGAATCGCTGGTCCGTTGGGGTTGCGTGCCCCTTCATGCCGCTGTGGCCGGCTGGGCGATCTGCGGGTTCGTGATGGTGTTGTGCTATGTGCTCTTCCGCAAAGTGGGCGGGGGAGACGTAAAGTTGATGGCAATGATCGGCGCTTTGCTCGGTTACGAGCAAGGGCTGATGGTTATGCTGTGGACGTTTGTGTTCGGGGCGTGCGTCGGCTTGATGGTGCTCGTGTGGCGCGTCGGCCCGTGGACCTTGATCCTTCGAGTCCTCCGACAGATCAAGTTCATCGCAAGGATCGGCGGATGGGGACCGCTGACCGAGGACGAGCGGCAGCAGCTTCAAGCCCCGCTCTTCCTCGCGCCGTGCGCACTGTTGGCGGGCATCATGGTCCGGTTCGGGCTGGAACAGTACCTGCCGCTGTTTTGATTAGGGACGTGCGGATCGGAAAGCGGCACAAGCGGGCGGCGCGGGCGGCAAATCGCTTCGCCGGGCCGGTGGCTGCGGCTGAAACTGTGCGGGCGTACTTTGCTTCGGCGTGCGTGAAAAAACACCTCGCGCGGCGTGAAATGGCTTCTTTCTCGCAAGAAAGAATCGTCCATTTCAACCCGCGAAGAGGATGAATAGAATTACTCGGGCGGGGATGAACCAACCGCCGTGCGGCTTTTCGGGGCAACGCGGCGGTTGCGGCGGGCCGGTTGCGGGTTCTCGACAATCGGGTCGAGGCGCAGCCGGCCGCAAAAGGCGCTTGGGCACTTTAGGAGTGCGGCACCATGGCCCGAGCTATTCTCGCGGCGTTGCTTCCCTGGACGCTTCTGCTTTTGGCGGCGGTTCTTCTCTGCTGTCTGTTGGCCCGCTTTATGCACGCGCGATTCGAGCCGCAGCGCGCGCTGCGGCTGCACCGCGATCAGCGCGGGGCGGTGCAAAGCCTCAGCTTCGTGCTCACGCTGCCGCTGCTGATCATGTTTCTGATGTTCATCGTGCAGGTGAGCCAGTTGATGATCGGCGTGGTGGTTGTTCACTATGCGGCCTACGCCGCGGCGCGAACCGCCACGGTTTGGATTCCGGCCTATGTTTCCGACGTGGAAAACGAGAACGGGGTGACGGGCTACTATGTCGATCCCGACGCGCCGCAAGATTTGCCCGTCGTCGATCCGAATGATCCCGGCTACGGCCCCAGCGCCGGCGGAATGACATTGGTCATCGAACCCGGCGGACAGAAATACGAGAAGATCCGCTCGGCCGCCATCTTGGCCTGCATGCCGATCTGCCCGTCGCGCGACTTAGCGCCCGGCGGGCCAGCCGCCAGCCACATGATCGACTCGGCGGCACTGCGCACGGCCTACGACGCCTTGGCCCCCTCGTCGCGTTCGAATACGCGCACCGGCCCACGGCTGGAAAACAAGCTGGCCTATGCGGCCGCCAACACGCAGATCGAACTGCGGTTCTTCCATAAGAACGCCGAACCGCCGTTGTGGTGGGGCTATATCGACCCGAACGAGACCGATCCGGCCGTTCAGCAGGTACTGCAACACGGCTACAACGAAGTCGGTTGGCAAGATCAACTGCAAATCACCATCCGTCACAATTTGGCGCTGTTGCCCGGCCCGGGCCGGCTGCTGTCGTACTTCGTGCCCAACGCCCAAGGCGAAGACCGGGTGAGCAGCCGCATCGGGCACAACGGGCAGGTCTATGTATATCCGCTCACGGCCTCGTGCGTGATCGGCAACGAAGGGCTCAAACCGCTGGTGCGCTATGTCTATCAGCCGTAACCGCCTGTGGGGCTTCGCGTGTCGGGTTCGTCCGCGGTGGCGGAGGGCTTGCGCGCGGTTGTCGCATTTGCCCGCCGACAGCCGCGGGGCGATCAGTTTGGTGGCCGTCTTCGCGGTACTGCTGCTGACGATGCTTTTGGGCATGGTGATGAACGTCGGGCGCCAAGCCGACGGCAAGATGCGCATGCAGAACGCCGCCGACGCCGTGGCCTACTCCGGCGGCGTCGCGCTGACGCGGGGGATGAACACACTCGCCTACACGAATCACCTGCTCTGCGAGATCTTCGCCATGACGGCGATTATGCGCGAGGGGCGCGACGCCAACGCCTCGGCGCGCATCCCCGAAATCGTCTCCGCCTGGAAACGCGAGGCGCCCGAGTTCGCCCCCGCCCCGGTCGAGAAGTTTCGCGTGTTGGCCTCGGCCATTCCGCCGAAGGTGGATGCCGAGCAGCAGATGGTCGATGCGTATGCCGCTTGGATCGCCGCGTTGAGCGACGCCACACTGCCGATCTTCGAAATGATCTTGGCCGAAGAGTTGATTCCGAAGTATCAACGCGCCGTAGCCGCCATTTTCCCCGAAATCGCACAGATGGCGGCCATCGAGGTCGCCGCGCGCAACGGGCAGCCCGACCACGGCCGCGGACCGATGATCGGCGTCTTGTGGCGCACCGATGTGGTGCCCGTCGGCCTCGATGAAACCTATCAGCCGACCCTTCCGGTAGTCGATCCGCAGATGGCCCCCGACCCCGACTATCGCACCCTTGCCCGGCAACAACGCAACAATTTGGCCATGACCTACCTGAACATGTGGAACAACATCAACATGGCCGGGTTCGATCGGGTGGCCACGTTGACGCAGTTCGGGCAGCTTTGGCGATCGTTTACCTGCGGGCAGCTTCGCAAACTGCTCGACGAAGAATATCCCGATACGAACCTCGTTTATCAAATCCATCGCGAGGCCCGTTCACCCTACTTCCAAGACCGCTTCATGTTCGTCGGCGTGGTGTATTGGCGCAAGCTGCCCGACATGATGCCCGGCGTCTTCCTCACCCCGCTGGCTTCAGACGCGGTAACCTACGCCCAAGTTAGGATGTTCGTGCCGGCGCCGCGGCTGCAATGGTATCACATCACCGAGGGCGGCGGCGGTAGTTCCGGCATTTCGCTGGGCGGGGTGCCGGGCCATTCGGCAATGCTCGTGCCCGACGAGCCGGCCGACCCGACGGCCAATCCGGGCGGCCCGGGCCGCTGGGTGGTGCGTTACGAACCCGTGCCCACCCACTGGGATTTGCTCAATCAGCATTGGACTTGCCAATTGGTTCCGGCCGTCGGCCCGAACCTCTCGATGATCTTGGGCACCAGCCCGCCGATCGCCGAGTTCGGCGCGGCCAACTTGCGGTTGCCCAACATGGCCGCGCTGGACGACCGGATGATTACCAACATCAGCCCGCATTGAAAGCCCGCACTCATGAACGCGTTGTTTCGCTGGAAGCACGAACGTCGGCGCGGCTTGGCTCCGCTGGAGCTGGTGCTGGCGTTACCGATTCTGCTGATGATCATGGCGCTGATGGTGAACTACGGCACCATGGCCGCCTGGAAATTGCGCGGCCACACAGCCGCCCGCTACGCCGCCTTCAGTGCCCGATGGCCGCGCACCGGTCATAGCGACCCGCGGCCCGCCTATTGGCCCGGATCGATGGGCGTTGGGGCCGCGGGCAACATTGCCCGGCTCGACGATCAGCGTGTTTATCATCCGGTGGCGCGAGGCCCGTTGGCCTCGGGCGTGCAGGTGAACTCGGACTTGCTCGACCCGAGTCGCGGGCTGCGGCGGGGCAGCGCGTCGCTGACGCGCGGCTACCCGATGATCGGCAAGATGGGCTCGTATCACCTGACGGCCGAGGTGTATTTCCTCGACAACATGTGGCAATATCAACGATTCGGTCTCGACTCGAACGTCCACTTGCGCATTCCGACGATTTACACCTTCACCCAAATCATGCCCTTGCACGACAGCTACTTGACCGCCGCCCGCGACAACTACTACCAGCAGTACAGCGTGCCGGCCGCCGGGCGCTACTCGCAGCTTTCGGCATTGCTCAGTCCCGACATCGATTCGGTCAACTGGGGATGGCTGGCCGGCTATCATCTTTCCAGTTTCGTTCCCGGTTTGCGGCGGTTCTGCTCGTTGGACCCGACAACGGCCGACAACGCCGTGGCGAGTCTCGTGGAACGAATCGAAGGGAAAGATTCGCCGTGGCGTGCCGGCGTAGCCGATCGGATGACGCGCGGCTTCTATCGCTTCTATCGGGCCGTGATCCGCGGGGCCCAAAACTATGTGCCGCCGTTGCCCAACGCACAGTCGATCATCGACATGATGCAGTCGAAGGCCGACCAGATGGATCAGTTCTGGGACAACAGCCTCAATCCGGGGCGTCCCGGGCCATGAGCAGCGCGAAGTTGGATTCGCACATTCCTCAGACGACCGATTCCGGCACGCTTGGTCGCGCCCAACGCGCAGCCGCTTGGACCACTCGGTTGCTGCTGTGTGGATTGATCGCGGCAGTCGGGCTCGGCTTCGGGCGGCAGGTGCTTCAGTGGTGGGCGCCGGAGGGCGAACCGAACGCAACCGAGCCGCTTGCTCAAACCGCCCCAGAGGCGGACAGCCCCGACGATCGTCAGTTGGTTTCGATCGGCGCGGGACCGTGGCGGTTGGTGCGAGAATCGGTCGCCGGACCGCGCGAACACGCGGCCGCGGCCCTGGTTCGACGGGCGGAGGAAATCACCGCTTCCGCGTCGCTGCCTCAACGTCCGTTGGAAGCGGCCGAGAAGACATTGCTTGCCCGCGCAGCGGCCGTACCGCTCGATGCCGGTCCGCATGGGGCCAACTGGCGCGTCGTGCCCGTCGATTTGGGCGTCCCTGCCGCGGTGGGACTGAAATGGCCCGACAATCGCCCGCCGGCCGAAGGCGTCAACCTTGCCCAAACTGATGTCCGCGTGGTAACTTGGGGATTGGCGGTTCCGGCGGACGAATCGGTTTGGGCCGTCTATTGCGTGTTTGCGGAACAGACGATCTCCGGCCCGATTGGCGCGGGCTCCGAGTTGCCGCTGCCGCCCGAAGCGCGGCGGACGCTGACCCTGGGCACGATCGGCGGCGGGGCGATGGTGGGCTTCGAAGGACGAATCGACCCGGCCGTTTGCCGGCGGTTCTTCCAGCAGTGGTTTTCGCGGAACGGCTGGACGTGTATCGGATCGCGGCGAACCGCCGACGAGGGCTGGTTCGACCGCTATGAGAAGAGTTCTTCGCAGGGCTCGGCGGTCGTCGATGTTCGCGTCGGCCTCGACGCGCAACGGCAGGTGCAAGGGCTGCTCGTTTTGTCGCGACGGTAAGTTCCGCCGGCGATTCGACTGGCTCTGGCCGTCGCCATACACCCCTTTTCTCGTTGCGGAATGGTTATGAAGGGTATCTACGGTTTGGGTGTCGCATTGGCGTTGGGCATTGCCGGCGCGCTGTTCAACTATGTTTATCTGACGAGCAAATTGAAGGACATCGAAAAGGTGGCCTTCATCGGCATTCCGGAAAACGTGGTGATCCAGCGCGGCGAAAAAATCCGCGAAGAGCACCTCGTCCCCATCGAAATTCCCAAGGCGTGGGTCGGCACGCTGGCCGATGTGGCCGACCGCTGGGAACTGCGCAACACGGTCGTCGTCAACAAACCGGTAACGCGCACCTTGGCCGGTCAGCGGATCTTGCTGCGCGACGATTATCGCCCGGCGCCCGAGGAAGTGCTCGTGCTCGGCGAGGGCGAAAAGGCCCGTTTCGTGGCCGTTGATACGCGAACATTCGTGCCCGCGCTGCTCTCGCCGGGCGACCGCGTTTCGTTCATCGTGCCGAAGTTCGTCGGTCCCCAGCCGGCCCGAACAGTCGCGCCGCCGCCCACTCCGCCGGAAAACGACGGCGACCTCGATCCGATCGCCGCGGCCCAGCCGAAACCGGCCGGTTCGGACGACGTGATCGGCCCATTCACCGTCTTGGCCGTGGGCAACCGTTTGGCCAGCGCCGAAGTGTGGCGAGCCAACCGTATTCCGCAAACCCAGGAGAACGTGCTGACGATTCGCGTCAGCAAGAACGTGCCCAACGAAGTGCAGCGAGCCGACGAGCTGTTCCGCCGCTTGCAAGCCATTGAGTATCGCCCGGTGGGCATCGAAATCGAGAAGCAGAGCCGCCCGCAAGCCGCGCCGTAACACGCGCGTTTGTCCGTCGGCCGGCGCCGCCGTTGCCGCGGGCCGCCCGGTGGCCCCGGCTCTGCCGCGCTGCCCCGAACAAGCGGCATTTCGTCCGCTTCCACAGCGACCGACACGACCAAGAAGAATCGACCGCCGATGAAGATTTGGTTCAACAAGATCAACGAAAGCCGCCGCACGATGATCGAGGTGCCCGATGGCGAAATCACCATCGGCCGCGATCCGGCCAACGTCGTTTGCCTGCAAAGTCCGCTCGTTTCGCGGGTGCATGCGGTCGTCCGGCCCAGCAACGGCAAGTTGATGCTCGAGAACGTCGGGCTGAATAGCTGCGTGGTGGGCGACGAAGAGGTGCTCGGCGGCCAATCGGCGGTGTTCGAGCCGGGCGCAAAGGTGCGGATCTGGCCGTTCACCCTCACCTTCGAAGCGGAGAAGGCGGCCGTCGTCACCCGCGCCGAATTGGAAAGCCACCTCCGCGCGATCCTCGCCGACCTCGAACTTCGCATCCACCGCAAACTGCTCGAACGGCTCGATCTTTACGAGTTCGAAACCAATCGGGCCAACGACCCCCAAAGCATTTTGCTGCTGGAAAACAACATCGAGGACGTCACCCGCGAGCTGCATCTCTTCGAGCCGGAAAACGAACCGGTGCTGGAAGAGATTTCGGGCTTGGTGCTGCGCGACTTTTTGATCAACCAGTTGATCATGGAGACCGACACCGAAGAGTACTTCGACCTGGCCGTGCTCACCAGCAACGAGTTCGACGTGCCCGCCACGCTGGTGCCCGAGCGCGAGGCCGAACTGCACAGCCTGCTGGCCTTCCTTCGCGAACGGTTGCGGCTGACCGAGTGCCGCGACATCAGCCAGCAGGTTCACCGCGTCGAAGAGCGCTTCAACGACGTGTTCCATCTGGTCCGTCCGCATCTGCACCGCGAGCTGCGGCGCTACCTGATTTTGCGGACGCTGAAGAAAGACTTGAAAGACACGATCTTCGGCTTCGGCCCGCTGCAAGATTTGCTTCGCGCGCCGACGATCACCGAAATCATGGTGGTCGCCAGCGATCAGATCTACGTCGAGCAGGCGGGATTGATCGAGAAGTCAGGCCGGCGGTTCATCTCCGACAAAGTCACCGAGGCGATCATCGAGCGGATCGTCGCTCAGGTCGGCCGCCGGATCGACAAGAGCCAGCCGCTCGTCGATGCCCGGTTGCCCGACGGCTCGCGCGTCAACGCCGTCATCCCCCCGCTGGCCGTCAAAGGCCCGACGCTTACGATCCGCAAGTTTCCCGCACAGCGGCTCACCATGGACGACTTGGTGGAGATGGGCAGCATCAGCAAGGCGGCGGCCACCTTCCTCCGCGCCTGCGTCATCGCCCGACGGAACATCCTCGTCAGCGGCGGCACCGGCACCGGCAAAACCACGATGCTCAACGTGTTGAGCAGCTTCATCCCCTTCAAAGAGCGGATCATCACCATCGAAGACACCACCGAACTGCGGCTGCACCAAGAGCACGTGGTGACGATGGAAACCAAGCCGGCCAATATCGAAGGGGCGGGCGAATACACCATCCGCGACCTGGTGAAGAACTCGCTGCGAATGCGGCCCGACCGCGTGATCGTCGGCGAATGCCGCGGCGGCGAAGCGCTGGACATGATCCAAGCGATGAACACGGGCCACGACGGCTCGATGACCACCGTTCACGCCAACAACGCCCGCGAGGTGATCGAGCGGTTGGAAGTGCTGATCCTCATGGCAGCCGATCTGCCCGTTTCCTCGATCCACCGCCAGATCGCCTCGGCCATCGATCTGGTAGTGCATATCAGCCGGTTGCCCGGCGGCCGCCGCGCCGTCACTCAAATCACCGAAGTCGTTCGTTACGACCCCGACGAAAAACAAATCGTCATGCTCGATATTTTCAACTTCCGCAACGGCGTGTCGTTGCGGCCGACCGGCTACCTGCCGTCGTTCATCGATCAACTCATCGAAAAGGATTTGCTCGACGTCGAGTTCCTCTACGGTCGCGAAGACGCAGTGGAGACCCTGGCCGATTCGCGGAAAACACAAGGCGTCCGCGCCCTGCCGCAATGAGCGAATAACGTGTCCCCCGCGGCAGCTTCACAAAGGGCTGATGTTCAGCGCAACGCTTCCCATGGATTTTGAAGGTTATTTGGCATGCTTGCTCTTCGGCGCGTCTGCGGGCGCGGCCGGGTTCTTCGGGCGAGAGTACCTCGCTCGCGGCATGACCCTTGTTGAAGCCGACTTGACGGATAAGCTCCGCCGGCTGCGCGCGCCGACGGGCCATCTCCGCGCGTACATCATCATCTGGCTGGTGGCAATCGGCGGCACGTTGGCGCTGTTCGCCTTCGCGCTGAACAACATCGTGTTCGCCTTGCTGATCTCCGCCTTTCTGGTTTGCACGCCGTGGTATTTGGTCCGCCGCATGGCCGAACGCCGCCGGCTGAAGATCGAAGACCAACTGGCCGACGCCATGGTCACGATGTCCAGCGCGGTCAAAGCGGGCCTGTCGCTGGCCCAGTCGCTCGAACTGCTGGCCTCGCAGCTCCCGCAGCCGATCAGCACCGAATTCCATCAGATGGCTTCGGAGTACAAGCTCGGGAAAACGCTCGAACGCGTGCTCGTCGAAGCCAAAGAGCGGCTGCGGAGCGAAAATTTCGCCCTCTTCGCCGCGGCGCTGCTGGCCAGCCACGAAAGCGGCGGCCGGCTCAACGAAACCGTCGAACGCATCGCCCGCAGCGTGCTCGAACTGCAACGGCTGGAACGCAAGGTTCGCTCCGAAACGGCGCAAGCCCGCAAATCGGCCGTTTATATGGCCCTGGCCCCGGCGCTGATCCTGACGGCCTACTGGTTCGTCGATCCGATCAACACGGCCCTGCTGTTTACGACGGTTGTCGGCCAGATCTTGCTGGCGATTGCGCTGGTGCTTAACGTCATCGCGTATTTTTGGGCAAGGTGGATCCTCAACCCCGATATTTGACCGATTCCGCCGAGAAGGCCGACGGCCGCTCGTTCGCGTCCGTCGCAACCGAGACCGCACTATGCTCACCGATTTCTTCCTCGCACCGTCATCGCTGTTGGCCGTCGGCGGCGGGCTCGAGCTGTTCGCCAGCTTGGTGATGGGGTCGGCGCTCGGCTTGGTCGGCTGGTGGTTCTTCCAGATCTTCCAAGTGGAAGAGCTCCAACAAGGCGATCAATGGCGTTACGACATCAGCCGAATCAACGAGCTCCGCCGCATCGATTCGATGTATCGCCTCTTCCAGCCCGCCATCCAACTGTTGGCCTTCTTCAATCGTCGCGTGTTCCGCGACAGCCTGCCGGAGATCAACCGCGAGATTCAGGCAGCGGGCCTATCGCGGTTTTGGATCGCCGAAGAGTACCTCGGCAAAGCCGAGTTGATCGCCCTCTTTTTCAGCCCGATCTATCTCTATGTTCTGCTCGAAATGGTCGGGCCGGTCGGGTTCCTTTTCGCCGCGGTGGCCGTCGGGTTGACGGCTTGGTTCCTTCGCTATCGCTTGGCGATGCGCGCCCGCACCCGATTGCGGCTGATCAAGCGCCGGATGCCCTTCTTGCTCGATCTGCTCACGCTGTTGATGGAGGCCGGCGCCACGTTTCTCAACGCCCTGCGGCAAGCCGTTGACGAGTTCCGCGGGCATCCGGTGGCCGAAGAGTTCGGCCGCGTGCTCAACGACATGAATATGGGCAAGACCCGCGCCGAAGCCTTCGCCGCGATGCGCGACCGCTTGGCCGACGACGAAATCACCAGCATCATCGGTTCGATTCTCCAGGGCGAACAGCTCGGAACGCCGCTGGCCAATATCTTCCGCACTCAGGCCGACGTGCTCCGCCTGAAACGCACCCAACGCGCGGAAACGATTGCCGGCGAAGCAGGGGTAAATATGCTTCTGCCGGGGATTCTCGTCATGATTTCCACCGTGCTGGTAATCATCGGACCGTTCATGTTGAACTACCTGAAATTCGGATGGACAATGTGATCAGGCGGGCCGATCGCCGCAACGAAGTTCACCGCTCGCCGTGACGGAACGAACGCCCCAGCCGACTATTCGACCTATTCGACCTATGGCACTGAAACTCGATTGCCCGCGATGCAAAACGCCGCTGCTCGCCCCCGACAAGGCGGGCGGCTCCTACGCCCATTGTCCGGCGTGCCGTGGGCGCGTGTGGATTCCGCACAACGCCCCCAACGTGCCGCAGGTCGTTGAGCAGGTGATCGTCGCGTCGGCGGTCGGGTCGGCCGGTGCCTCGGGCAGCGCTGCGGCCGGCGCCGCGTCGGTGCCTCCGGCGACGGCAACCATCAAGTCCGCTGTTTTGCCGCCGGCCGCGCCGCCCGGCTGGACTCCACCG
>CAZVZX010000016.1:0-97202 GCA_964631235.1 uncultured Planctomycetaceae bacterium
TCCTCTCACGCCTCGGTTTTCTCCCATCCGCCTGACTTTGCAGTTCTCCTGGGGGTGGCTGCTATACAATCGACGAATGGAATTCCGGACACAGAGGTAAAGTAAGCTCGACAGATAGTAGGAACCAACGACGATGCCATCCGAAATGACATGGCGGCAAGCTATTGACAAGGTTCTCGCCTCGTCGCCCTCAGCTCTACATTACAACGAGATCACGGAGCGTATTATTGCCGAGGGATACCGAAAGAGTTTGGGTGCGACGCCGGCGGCGACGGTTCGCGCTCAGATTTCGAACTCAATCAAGCACGACGGCGAGGCGTCTCCATATATCCGCGTTGGCAAAGGCATCTTTGCGCTTCGTGGTGGTTCCACGCTTCCTGCCTCCCCACCAAAACTCACCCCGGAAGTCGAGGAGTCAGAAGATTCAGAAGAACAGTATGAGATTGTCACCTCGTTCGGTATGTTTTGGCGGAGGGATGCCGTGGAGTGGATCGCCACGCCCAGGCTCCTCGGAATGCAGCAGATCGGAGCTACCCCCGTCGATTTCTACAAGCAGCTCGGGATATATTTGCTCTACGACGGGCGCGAGGTCATTTATGTGGGGCGGACGACAGACCGACCGTTGGGGCGGCGACTTTATGAGCACACCCTTGATCGCATGTCCGCGCGATGGGACAGATTTTCTTGGTTTGGACTTCTACCTGTCTCCGAATCAGGGCAGCTTGGCGATTTGCCTGGGACTTACGCGGCAGCCAAACTCATCCCGGCGCTTGAGGCAATTCTTATCGAAGCGCTCGAGCCGCGGCAGAACCGGAAGAGAGGTGATGATCTTGCCGCTGTTGAATATCTTCAGAAAATTGACCCGGAGATTGAGAAGAAGAAGGTAAAAGCCACCCTGGATGCAGCACTCAACAAGCTATAAGAAATAGTCGAAGGAGACGGTCTGCCGAAGGGTTGCACGAATCGCGCTATGTGCTTGGTCGCTTTGCTTTGGGCACAGATTCCATCTTGGGCAACCATCGTTGACCCTCGGTTTTGGTCGGCGATATGCCGCATTGAAAGGCAAAGTTCGATCTGGCGGATTCGGTGGACGAGAAGGCTTGTCCCCGGGGCAAAATAAACGGAGATAGCGCATGGCAGCCAAGAAGAAAGCCCCGCCAAAACGAATCAGGTTCGGAAGTCCCGCCGGCAGGACGGGCCGCGATGCGGGCTGTGCGGCAGGACGAAGAACCTGACGAAGACCGAGTGCTGCGGCAAGTGGATTTGCGACGACGAGCACAATTACGTGATGTTCTCTTACGCGCGGAACAGTTGCAGCCGGAATCACTGCCATTACACGCTTTGCGGTTTTCACTATGCCGAGGGCCATTCCGGCGACTGGAAAGACTGCGCGGAGTGCCGCGAGTCGTTTGAGACCGAGATGTACGTCTGGTACGGCACGAACGAGTACAACTTCGAGAAGCTGCCCAATCCGCCCAAGTACGAGCCTACCCATTGCGCGGATTGCGGCAAGGTGATCCGGCTGGGACAAGACGGATACTCGACAAAGGGCGACCAGTACTCGTGCGACCGCTGTACGGTGAAAAGAATGGGCGAAAGGTTTTGAATCCGGCTGGCGCGGGTTCTTCTTTTGCCGGTAATGCAGTGCGACAACCGGCTTTCGCCGTAGCTCGGAAAATGGGCAGCTTAGAAAAGCGGATCGCTGTCAAGCATTAGCCGCGCCGCGCGTTGCAAAACACGATCCCGGCGAATTCAGCCCGCGGATTCTGCGGAAGACGCACACGCCCGCGAATCCAAGAACCACTTTTTCTTCGGGCCAGTGGTGGTACGGTCAGAATGGCCTTCCTTCTTTTTGCAGATTGCCCAAGTTCGCTATCTGATCTATTTGTTGGCACGTAAAGCGGGGCCCGGGCGGCTTTGGCCTGCAATTTCGTCAAAGTTTGCCTTTGTTCCTCAACTCTTACTGCCGGCCTGACCGATACTACCGACACAAACGATACGCACGCGCTTCTCATGCAGAGAGGACGATGCGCCCTTCCGGTATCGTGCGCTAGATCAAAGGTGGACAGTACCATGATGTTCAACCGCACAAAACGACTGCTGGCCGCTGGAGTGCTGGTTTTGCTTGTCGGTGGCGCGGCGACGGCCGAAGATCAAGACCTGGCCGGTCTCCAGCTATTCGGTCCGGCCGAAGTGAGCTCGTACGGGCGAGGACCGATGCCCAACGAGGGCTATTTCGGCTCGATCGACGGGCTGTACTGGGGCATTACGGCGCCCGAGACGGCGACGATCGGCCAGCCATCGGTCATTACGCGAGAGGTGTGGTACGACGCTGTGATCTCGCGGGAACAACGGAGCACGTTGGACACCAGTTCGATCGGCACCGTGTTCAGCGGCGGCACGCGGGTCGAGTTCGGGCGAATCGTCGATCACCACGGCTGGATGCTCAGCACGTATCGAGTGGAAACGGCTTCGGTCGGCCGCACCTTCACCGACGTGGACACGGTGTTCATCGACAACATTCCGATTATCGGCATCGTGGATTACATTACTCTGCCCGACGACACCGTGATTCCCGTCATCCGCAGTCTGCCGATCACGTTCAATCAGTTGACCATTGAAAACAAGGTGCAAACCTGGGGCGTCGAGCTGATGCGGCTCTATCGCTCGCGGCAGTTGCACAACGGCGGGTTCATCGAGTTTATGTACGGAGCGCGGTACTTGGAGCTCAACGAGGATTTCACGGTTTCGACCCAAGGCGGCTTCAGCAGCACGGGCGACTCCGGGGCAGGCGGCAGCTACTGGTTCACTCGGGCCGAAAACCATGTCGTCGGCCCGCAGATCGGACTGCGATACTTCCGCAAGTTCGATCGCTGGATGGTGAACCTCGAAGGGCGGTTCCTCGGCGGGGTGAATATCCAAAACGCGAGGCAGGAAACCCAATTGGCGGTCGGACTGGCCGATACGGTCGGTAGCTTCGGCCTGCCTTATAGCTGGACGGGCTCGTCATCGAGCTCGCGACGAACCTTCACCGAGTTCACCCCGGTCGTCGAGCTGCGAGCGGAACTGCGGTATCAAGTTACTCGAAGCATCTCGATTCGCGGCGGCTGGACCGGCATGTGGATGGACAACACCATTCGCGGGGCGAACCTGGTGGAATACACCTTGCCGAGTATGGGGATTCCCACCGACAACCATCGGCAAGACACCTTCATTCACGGGGTGACGGTCGGTATCGACATCAACCGGTAGTTTCAAGGCCGCGGATGCCGAGCGATCATCGCGCGGCAAGCTGCGGCCTTGCGTCATCAACGGTCAACGACTTTTCGGCCCGAAGTTGCCCGTGCGGCAACCCGGGCCGTCGGTCGTTCTTGAAGCCGGCGATCTGTGAACCGGTGCCTTTATCGGCGGCGTGATGAGCGATAAGAGCACCGCTGGGCAAAGATGCGAAAACCGGCCGGGCCGAGAGTCGCCCGGCACGCGAAATCGGTCGCGGCGCAAACGCGCGCACTGCCCGAACGCCCGCGAGAAACCAAGGCGCGGGAACCGCCGTGGAAACGAGGCCGCTCGATTGTCGGCGGCTTACTTTTTCGCTGCTTGGCGGGCGGATTTTTTCGGGGGTCCCGCCTGCCGCTTCTTGAGTTCATCCAATTCGGCCCCTAATCGATGCCGCAACGGGCTTTCCGGCCGAATTTGTTCGAGCAGGGCCTCCGCCTTCTGGAATGTCTCCGGGCTGAGATTCACCCCGCCGCGGTGAAACAAGTTTCTCCAATGACGTGCGATTTCCTGTTCTGTGAGCAAGACGACCACCTCTTGGGACAACGGACCGTTGACCACTCGCGCTGATGCTATTGATGCCGATCTCACTGATAACAGCAGTTGCCTGCGCGCGTTGCCCCGGGCCGAATGCCGCGCCGCCTGCGAGAGATGCTGCTATTTCGCGTGAGAAAGCGTGCTGTCGGTTACTGTTTACCAAGCTCGACCACTGCTTCGAGAGCAATGGTTGTTGACCGTAATTTACATCGGTAGGCGAATTCTTCGGTTCCGCCGACCGCCGGCGCCAAAGTGCTTCGGCGAACGGGCGGCTCTGCGTTTCGCCCTATTTATTGTTTTAGCTCGATTGCTCGGCTTGAGCAACGCGAATTTCCTCCGATTCCAGTGCTCGCAATTCTTCAGCCGTGCAATCCACCGTGTAGCGGATCTGTTCCGGGGTGTGTTGCGACGTGATGAAGAACCGCAGTCGGGCGGCGCGCTCTTCCACCGCGGGGTGCAGAATCGGCTGCACATTGATCCCTCGCTCGGCCAGCGCGTGCGACAGCCGCAGCGCCCGCACCGAGTTGCCCGTAATGACCGGCACCACCGGCGTTTGATCGCTCATCCCAGTGTTCAAACCGTGTGCCTTCGCCTGTTGCAAAAACAGCCGGGCGTTCTCGCGCAACCGGGCCACCCGTTGCGGCTCTTCTTGGAGCACTCGAAGCGATTCCAGCGCGGCGGCCGCCGCCGGCGGCGGAATGGCCGCGGAAAAAACGAACCCCGGCGCCGTGTACTTCAGGTATTCGACCAGCGCCTTGCTGCCGGCGATATAACCGCCGCAACTGCCGAACGACTTGCTCAGGGTGCCCATCCAAATATCGACGTCGGCCGGATCGACGCCGAAATGCTCGCCGATACCGCGTCCGCGTTGGCCCATCACCCCCATCGAGTGCGCCTCGTCGATCATCAAGAAGGCTCGATGTCGTTTCTTCAACTCGACGAAGCGCGGCAGCTCGGGGAAATCGCCGTCCATGCTGTACACGCCTTCGATCACCACAAGCACGCGACGATATTCATGGCGGAAGCGAGCGAGCAGCTCGTCGGCCGCTTGCCAGTCGTTGTGGGCGAACGGCCGCCGCCGCGCCCCCGAGAGGATGCACCCCTGGATGATGCTGTTGTGGGCCAGGGCGTCGTGAAGAATCAGATCGCCGGGCCCGAAAAGATGCCCGATCGTCGTCTCATTCGTGGCGTGTCCCCCGACCATCACCACGGCATCTTCGGTGCCGACCCAATCGGCCAACGCCCGCTCCAACTCGGCATGCAGCACCTTTTGCCCCGAAACCAGTCGGCTGGCCGACGCGCTGGTGCCGTAGCGATCGATGGCTTCCTTCGCGGCTTGCGACACCCGCGGATCGCCCGACATGCCCAAATAGTTGTATGTGGCGAAGCTGAGCAACTCGCGCCCGCCGATCCGCGTGCGGTCGTTGCAAACGCCTTCGTGGCAGGTGAAATACGGATTTCCCAGACCCGCTTCGAGCAAATCGAGGTTTTGCCGCAGACGCAGGTACTCGGGCATGCGGTCGAAGCGGTAGTTCTCTTCCGCAATTTGGGCATCGGCCGGACGCGCGGCAGCGGGCCGAGCCTGGCCGCCCATATACTTCTCGACGGCGCGAACCAAATCGGCCGCCGTTTCCAATTCGGTGTAGATTTCTTGGGGGAAACGCCCACCGAAACGTTCTTCGATCGACGCCAGAATCTCCATCCGCTCGAGCGAATCGAGCCCGGTTTCCACAATCGGGGTGTCCAGCGTCAGGCCGGCCGCCCGATCGCGGGCAACACGACGAATCTCTTCGAGCACGACCGCCAAAGTGTTGCCGGGCGGCGCGCCGCGACCATTGCTTCCCGCTGGCGCGGCGGAAGAAGACCGATCGTTCAACTCGATGCCGCCTGCCGCTTGCCACGGGGCTTCGTCGCCGACGCCGGGCGACGATGTCTGGCGGCCGGCTGCGGGACGTTTGCCAGCGGGCGAGGCGTCTTCGGAAGATTCTCGCTCGGGCGACGCCGTTGCGGGCGATCGCGCCGCAGGCGATTTCGGTTCGTGGGGCGTTGCTTCGGGCGACGCCGACGAAGCGGCTGCCGGCGCGGATGAATCGGCGGCGGAAAATTCGGTCCCGCCGTCGCGCACGCTCCAATGCCCGACAATCTCGAGCGAACCGTCGAGATACCCCTGCCGGCAGGCGTGCCGCTGAATCTTGTTGCTGCTTGTCTTCGGTATGCTGCCCGCCTTCAACAAAGCAATCGCGAAGGGATGCAAATCGTGTTCGCGCGCGACGGCGCGGCGAATGGCCGCGAATATCTCTTGGAAATCGGCGAACCGATGGCGTTCCAATTCCTGCACGATCACAAGCTCTTGCTTGCCATCGACATCGACGGCGAACGCCGCACCGCAGTCGCGGCGCAAGCGTTGATGGCTGCGTTGAACGGTTTCTTCGATGTCTTGCGGGTAGTAGTTCACCCCGCGAACGATCAGCAGGTCTTTAATGCGGCCGGTGACGAAAAGCTCGCCGTCGCGCATGAATCCGAGGTCGCCCGTCCGCAAAAACGGCCCCTCGCCCGTGTCGCGCAGGTACGCGCGAAAGGTGCGTTCGGTTGCTTCGGGCTGGTTGAGGTAGCCCATCGCGATGCTCGGCCCGCGCACCCAGATTTCGCCGATTCGATCGGGCGGACAAACGCAGCACGTTTCCGGGTCGGCGATCACAATCTGCTGATCCGGCAGGTTCTGGCCGCAGCCGACCACTCGATGAGCGCCGTCTGCGGCGGGATCGGCATCGACGACGCGGCCTTCGGAGATCGCCCGACTGTCGAAGGCCCGAATCACCGGCGGCTGCTCGGCCATTCCACCCGAGACGATCAACGTCGCCTCGGCCAGCCCGTAACAGGGATAAAACGCTTCGCGACGAAAGCCGCACGGCCCGAACGCCTCGCAAAAACGGTCGATCGTTTCGGCGCGGACCGGCTCAGCCCCGTTGAAGGCCACTTTCCAACAACTCAAGTCGAGCGTCCGCCGCTGCTCCGGCGGTATGCGTTCGACGCATAAATCGTAGGCGAAATTCGGCCCGCCGCTGGTTGTCCCGCGAAACCGGCTGATGGCCGAAAGCCAGCGATACGGCTTTTGCAGAAACGACATCGGCGACATCAGCACGTTGGGCCGCCCCACGTACATCGGCTGCAAGATGCCGCCGATCAGTCCCATATCGTGATAACTGGGCAGCCAAAACACGCCCGACCCCGACCGCGTGTGCTCGAACGCATAGGCGATCAACGCCGAGTTGTGGACCAGGTTGGCATGCGTGAGCATCACGCCCTTCGGCGTGCCGGTCGAGCCTGAGGTGTATTGCAAAAAGGCCAGCGTGTCGCCGTCCACCTGCGGCGGGGTCCATTGTTCGGCCAGCTCGGACGAAACATGCGAAGTGGCCAGCCAACAAAGGGCCTTCAGATGAGGCGTTTCGTGGATGATCGGCTCGACTCGCTTCAGGACGGCATCGGTCGTCAGTGCGACCTTCGCATCGGCATCATCGGAAATCGCCTGAATTCGCATCAACGACCGGTTGCGCCGCGGCGGATAGACGGGCACCGCCACGACTCCGGCATACAGGCAGCCGAAAAACGCCGCAATGAACTCGGCCCCGGCCGGATACAACAGCAGCGCCTTCTGGCCCGAGAGCCCGTGCGTTTCCAGCCAAGCGGCAATCGCCCGTGCCTGCCGGTCGAGTTCGCGGTAGGTCAAATCGAGTTGCTGCTGTTCGCCGTCGAGAAGGATGGTGTAGGCGATATCGTCCGGCTGGCAGCGTGCGCGATGACGCAGCAACTCCACCAGCGTGGACGGCCCGAAGAACGTCCCAAGTAGGTTTCCCTCTGCCACGGTCGATCAATCCTCGAACACAGACGCCGCGTGGGCGAAAAACGTCAATTTACCACGATCCCCCCAACCTTGCAAACCGCCGACTTCCGCAGAATTGTCCCCACAATGGGGGAAAGGTGGCCTGTTCACCGACAGACTGTCCTCGATTCGGTTTCGGTCGATTGCAGAGCGCACAGCCAGAAGGTTTTGGCGAACCGGAAAAGTTAACCAACACGGCACAACATGCTACAATCGGGGATGCTGGCCTGACGGCCGCACAGCATGGCAGCAAATGTCGGGCAGGCCGCCTGAACAACCGGAGAACTACGGTCTTCGATTCCGTTCGCGACCCGGGCAGCGTATTGAGCCAACAGCGATGTCAGAAACAATTTCCATTATTTGCCCCCATTGTTCGGCTCGATTGAACGCCAAGGTAGCGTTGATTGGTCAGCGCCGTCCCTGTCCGAAGTGCAAGAACGAGATTTTGATCGCCCCGGCCTCCGACGAGAATGAATCGGTCGCAAACAAAAGTTCCAGTGCCGCGGGCAACAATGGCCGGTTGGGTAGCTCGGGCGAAGGGGGACTGGCCAATCAAATCGCCACGGCCGCGGCCGAGGGATTGCCGAGTCATCGGTATCTGGTCCGATTGAACAGGCATCACCTTTATTACATTTGCGACCGTTCCAAGATCTTCGCCTCGTGGGAGAACAACGGTCAGGGTTGGCAGGTCCGCGCCCAAAGCGGCATGGTCAGTGCGGTCCGCAATCAACACTTGCTGCCCCAGCAGGGCGATTTTCGCCTAGTCGAAATTCACGCCGAGCATACGCCAGAAGGCGTGCGCTTAAAAGGACTTACGTGCTACCGGTTGGCCGACCGTTGGGCCTTGCGATCGTTGGCGCGGGGAGACGACGAGATCGTCGAGAAGATCGTCGATCACGCCGGGCTGAGCCGTGACCAGAAGAACGCGATTCGTCTCGCCCTCCGCGAACGCTTTATGCACGACATTTGGCAACACGCCGGTCCCCTGGCCGAGTTCCTCGGCAACACCGACTTCCACAGCCACCAAGTGCTGTGCGACGGCTGAGTCGGCACATCGAACGGCGACACGCAGCCTTGCAACTGGCGGCACGCGCGCAAGTGATTTTCTGCCGCGGCAACGGCTTTCTATTGTCGGCGGTTTTTCTTGCCACTTCTCTTCGGTCAGCCGCCGAGCGATGTGCCGCGTCGCCCGGGCGACGCCTGAACTACTCCCGGCGGTGTTTCGCCCCGGGCAAAGGCCAAGATGTTCTCGACCGTCTGCCGTGCGATCGTCTCGAGCGCCGGGCGCGTGAAGTATCCCTGGTGCCCGGTGATGATCACGTTCGGAAAGGTCAACATGCGAGCAAACACGTCGTCTTGAATCACCTGGTTCGACAGATCCTCGAAGAAAAGCTCCTCTTCTTCTTCATACACATCGAACCCGACGGCCCCGATCCGCCCGCTTTTTAGCCCGCGAATCACTGCCTCGGTATCGACTAGCTTGCCGCGGCTGGTATTGATAAGCATGACGCCCGGCTTGGCCAGCCCCAGGCTATGCTCGTTGATAATCCGGTAGGTGCCCGGCGTCAGCGGACAGTGGAGCGTGATGATGTCGGACTGACGGCAAAGTTCGTCGAGCGCAACATACCGGGCGCCCAGCGATTCAACCTCTGGATTGCGGACCAGATCATAGGCCAGCAGTCGGCACTCGAACCCGGCAAGGATGCGGGCGACAATTGCCCCGATCTTGCCTGTGCCAACGATCCCCACCGTGCGGCGATACAGTTCGGCCCCCAACAGACCTTCGAGGTTGAAATTCCCCTCGCGCACGCGGTTGTAGGCCTTGTGCAGTTTCCGGTCGAGCGAAAGCATCAGGGCGACCGTCAGCTCGGCCACCGCGTGAGGCGAATAGGCCGGCACACGGGCGACAACGATGCCGAACTGGTCGGCCGCCGCCAAATCGACGTTGTTGTAGCCCGAACACCGCAGGGCGACCAACCCCACCCCCAACTCGTGCAGCACGGCGAGCACGGCTTCATCAACACGATCGTTGACAAAAGCGCATGCCGCCCGGCAGCCGCGGGCCAAAGGGGCGGTGGCTTCGTTCAATCGGGTTTCGAAGAAGACGAACTCACAGTCGGTGCCATGGGCTGCGGCCCGCAGAAACTCCTCGTCGTAACTCTTGCTGCTGAAAACGGCAATCTTCATCGATGTCCAAAGACTATCTGGGGAATGGTTCCGTGCGCAAGCGGGGCACTGCCCGCCGGCATGGGGTCGAACCGATCAGGCATTCTGCTGACGGCGGACATGCGCATTATGAACAGCAAGGCAAGCCGCGAAGCAGCCTCGTTCGTCCGTTGTTACCTCGCGGCCGCTCAAATCGTTCCACGCAACTGCGAAAACGGCTGCGGTCGCAGCGAAGCGGCGGATTGCGTGTTGTCCCCGTTTGAACCGCTTTCCGTCTCGTGCGGTCTTATTTGGGACTGCCCCCTTCGGCCCGAAGCCGTTTGAGCAAAGCGATTTCGCCGGCGAGGATCGTTTTGGCCTCCTCTGCCGGCTTTTTGCCGAGCGATTCGTTTTCGATGCACAGATCGCCCGAGTAACCTGCCCGGCGCAAAATCGCGATCACTTTCGAGAAGTCGATATCGCCGCGATCGATCGGACAATGATATTCCGCATACTTGTAGCCCATCGGGCGTTGCTGCTCGCGAAGCTCTTCGGGATAGGCGATGCTCTTGCAGTGCGTGTGAAACACCCGCTTGGCGAATCGCTCGTAAATCGTGTAGAGCTTGCTGAGCGGATGCCCAAACCAGTAGAAGTTGGCGGTATCGAGCGTTAGCCCCAGCCGAGGGGAATCGACGCGGCCGAACAGCTCGTCGAGGAAGTCGGGATCGTTGGTCGTGTTGCCGTGGTTTTCGATGCCGAAGCGCACCGGCAGTCCGTCCGTCGCCTCGATAATTCGCTTTAGTGCGCCGGCAGCTTGCGGCAAGAAGGTTTGACGATCGAGCTTTTCCGGCACAACATCGATGCGGACGACTGGGCAGCCGATGGCGGCCGCGGCTCGAGCCACCCGCACCGTCCATTGCACCTCGACCTCCGGCCGCGACGCAAACTTATTGTGCATGCACAACGCCGCCACGCGGACGTTTGCGGCGCGGGCATCGGCAATTAGGCGATCGGCCTCTTTCGACGAGGCGAGCGAGTACTTGCCCTCGGGATGCGGCAACCGGGGCAACTCAAGCTGGTCGTTGATCTCAACCTCGACGGCTTCGGCGCCCACCGACTTCAGGCCCGCCCAACAGTCGTCCGCCTTCATCGGGCCAAGCATTGCATCGCGCATCCCTACCGGCCACTGGACCCGATCGGCCGCAGCCGGGGCAGCTTCGGCCGCCGAAGCCCCCTTGTTCAGGATGAGTGCGGCCGTTGCGACCGCTGCGCCTCCCATAAAACCGCGACGATTCCACCGCTTTGCACCGATACGCTCAGGAGTCAACGTCATGTGAGCTACCCTTTCAACCCTGCCGGAATCGGCCGGCATTACCTCGCGATTACTCAGATGTTTCTCGACCCGATGCACAGACACATTGCTACGCGCTTCACGACAAAAGTGCAGTCGCGACAAACCCGAGCAAGAAAAAACGCCACGCGACGAATCGGCGATTCGTTGTTCAGTTTCCAACGGATTCGGCTCAGAAGCCGATTCGCCCAGCCTGGGCAACGCTCGGCAAGCGTGATGGCTCCCGACATGGCTCCTGACGATACTTCCCGCGAAAGCCGGCGGGCCGCTGTCGCAGCAAGGAGGCCAACTGGGCGAGTTCTATAGAGAGCTGAAAATGTAACCGCCGTATCGCCATTACTTTACGTTGCGGATTCTACCGAGGGAAGTGTTTCTACGGCAGCCTTTTTCCAAACACATCGGCTTGATCGTGAATCGGTTCGTTCGCCGGATTGTCGGATGGTAGGCCCCCGATTATACTGTTCAGTTTGGATTTTGCCGGTCGGAGGACCGATCGGCCGGCGGTTCCGACGAGCCTGTTGCCAATTCCATGCGCTTCGCGTTAATCGATCGAATTGTCGAGTTGGTGCCCGGCGAACGAATCGTCGCGGTTAAGGTATTGACGCTGGCGGAAGAGTACCTTTGGGATCATTTTCCCAAGTTTCCGGTGATGCCGGGGGTGCTCATGCTGCAAGCGATGACCGAGGCGGCATCGTGGTTGATTCGCGTGACGGATGATTTTGCCCAAAGTGTGATCGTGCTCCGCGAAGCGGCGAATATCAAGTACGCTCAATTCGTCGAACCGGGGCAGGAACTGCGCGTCGCGGCCGAAATCATCAAACATGGGGCCGATGAGACGTCGGTCAAGGCGAAGGGCAGTGTGGAAGGCCGGACGATCGTTTCCGCCAAATTGGTGCTGAAGCATTACAGCCTGGCCGACCGCAGCCCCGACTTTGCTCAAGTGGACTTGTCGCTTCGCGCGGAGCTGCTCGGCCAATTTCGCAATTTGAACCGCACCGCCCAAATCCGTCAGCGGCCGGCGGCGGCGAATTGAGGCGGGGGTGAATTGAACCAGCGCGTTCGGCCGATCCGGAGCAAAGGCGCGGCACGAGACGGCCAGCCGCCGCAGCGCAACGCAGATTGCCGAATAATTAGAAAATAAGCCAACAGAAAACGGAAAGCGGGGGGCAACCGGCGCAGCGCTCACTCGGCCGCTTCACAAGTCCGGCGGTTGCTTTCCTGAAGGAAGGGACTTTGTCGGGGCCAATGGTCGCTGTGCCGGCCCGGCTTGAGTTACCGCGGCTTCGATACCGCTCCCATCGTGTCGAATGTCGCCCGAACGAACGAAGAACGAATGATGCGATTCGAAGGAAAAACGGTTTTGGTCACCGGCGGCAGTCGCGGCATTGGCCGGGCGTCGGTAATCCGTTTTGCGCGCGAAGGCGCCAAAGTGGCGTTCCTCTACCGCAGCCGCCAAGCGGAGGCCGACGAACTGGTTGCGCAGCTTCACGACGTTCCCGGCGAAGTCCTCGCCTTCCAGGCCGATGTGCGCGACGCAGCCCGAGCCGACGAAATCGTCAATCAATTGCTCGACCGCTGGCAACGGCTCGATGTGCTGGTCAATTCGGCGGGGATCGTGCAAGACGGCCTCATGGGTTCGATGACTCGTCAGCAATGGCTCGACGTGATCGACACCAACCTGGGAGGAACCTACAACTATTGCCACGCGGTCACGCAGCCGATGCTGATCCAGCGCAAAGGCAGCATCGTGAACATCTCGAGCACGGCGGCCGAATTCGCCGCGCGCGGCCAAGTGAACTACGCGGCCAGCAAGGGCGGCATCAACAGTCTGACCCGCGCGTTGGCCAAAGAGTTGGCCCAGCGCAATGTCCGCGTCAATGCGGTTGCGCCGGGGATGATCGAAACCGAGATGAGTCAGGCGGTCCGTAATTTGGCCAACGACCAGATCGTCAAGGCGATTCCGATGCGCCGCATCGGCCAAGCGGACGAAGTGGCCGCGCTGATCGCCTTTTTGGGATCGGACGAGGCAAGCTATGTCACCGGCCAAATTTGGCGAATCGACGGCGGGTTGAGCCTGGGAAGCCACTGAGTCCCGTTGCCGCAGCGCGGGGAGCGAAGCCGAACAGCGAGCGAGAACAATATTTTTTCATCCATCGGGAGGTGTTTTGTCATGCCGACGAACGAAGAGATCTTCGAGAAAATCCGCACCGCGTTGGTCGAGGCCCTGGGCGTCGACGAAGAGGAAGTTCGCCCCGAAGCGACCTTGGTGGGCGATTTGGGCGCCGAATCGATCGACTTTCTCGACATCGTGTTTCGCTTGGAGAAGGCGTTCAACATCAAAATCCCCCGCGGCGAGTTGTTTCCCGAAGACATCCTCACCGATGCGAACTACGTGAAAGACGGCAAGGTGACTGAAGCCGGGCTGGCGGAAATGCGCAAGCGGATGCCGTTCGCCAATCTCGACGAGTTTGCCAAGAACCCGGTGGTGCAAGAGTTCGGCAGCCTTCTGACCGTGGCCGACATGTGCCGATTCATCGAAGGCAAGTTGGCTTCGGAAGGCTCGCCGAGCTGAGTCCGCGGAAACGCTTCCGGAATTCGCCCATGCGCTGGTATTGGATCGATCAGTTCATCGAGTTTGAAAGCGGTCGGCGGGCTAAGGCCGTCAAGAATATCTCGTTGGCCGAAGACCACATTCACGATCATTTTTCGCTCTACCCGATGATTCCGCATTCCCTGGTGATCGAGGGGATGGCGCAAACCGGCGGGCTGCTTGTTTGCGAACACAGCGGATTCACGAAAAAGGTCGTGTTGGCAAAGGTGCCCCGTGCTGTCTTCCACTGCGAGGCCGTCCCCGGCGACACGCTGGTTTACACGACGGTGATCGAATCGTTGGGCGAAGAGGGAGCCAAGATTTCGGCAACGAGCCATTTGGGCGAAACGCTTCAGGCCGAGGCGGAAATCGTCTTCGCCTATTTGAATCACCCGGAGTTGGGCGCGTTGTTCTCGCCGGAAACGTTTCTGCATATGATGCGGCTAATGGGCGCGTTCCGGGTGGGCCGTGCCGCCGACGGCGGCCCGCTGCGCCCCCCCGCGGATTTGATCGAAGCCGAGCGGCAATACGCTCTGCGCAAGTGGGAAGAAGCGAAAAGATCGTAAACAGCGCCCTCGACTCGGGCGGCCGTCGCCGCAGCGACTGATCGCAGCTTCTGCAGAATGCGAAAGCGGCTCGGCGCGTGCGGGATGCGAAAGCAAGGTGAGAGTCTGATGACGCGACGCGTGGTGGTAACCGGCATGGGAATGGTCGTCCCGTTGGGCAGCGACGTGGCCGTCGTATGGCGCCGCATTCTCAACGGCGAATCGGGGGTGGGCTACACCACCCTTTTTGATGCAAGCCGATTTCCCACGAAGATTGCCGCGGAAGTGCGCGATTGGGATCTGTCTGAGGTGGGCGAGAATCCCGACCAGTGGCGGCTGCAAGGGCGGCATTCGCACTTTGCCGTCGGCGCGGGCAAGAAGGCCGTGGCCGATGCCGGACTGGAGCCGGGCCGGCTCGATCCCTCACGGTTCGGCGTGTACACCGGCAGCGGCGAAGGCCAGCAAGATTTCGGCCGCTTCACTGAGATGATGACCGCGGCGATGGTCGAGGGCAACCGTCTCGATGTGGGCCGCTTCATGCAAACCGGGTTCGACGTGCTCAACCCCCTGGCGGAGCTGGAGCAAGAGCCGAACATGCCGGCCGCACATCTCGCGTCGCTTTTCGGCGCCGAGGGTCCGAATTTCAACTGCCTGACAGCCTGTGCGGCCAGCAGCCAGGCGATTGGCGAGGCGATGGAGATCATCCGCCGCGGCGAAGCCGACGTGATGCTCGCCGGCGGGTCGCACTCGATGATCCATCCGTTCGGCGTGACCGGCTTCAATCTGCTCACGGCGCTGAGCACCCGAAACGACGAGCCGACAAAGGCGTCGCGTCCTTTCGATTTGAAGCGAGATGGGTTCGTCTTGGGCGAGGGCGGCGCAATGCTTGTGCTCGAATCGCTCGAACATGCCCGCGCCCGCGGCGCGAGAATCCACGCCGAGTTGATCGGCTACGGCTCGACGGCCGACGCCTTCCGCATCACGGATACGCACCCGGAAGGCCGCGGCGCGATCAGTTGTTTGAAGATGGCTTTGGCCGATGCGCAACTCAACGGCGACGAAGTGGACTACATCAACGCCCACGGCACGAGCACCGAAGTGAACGATAAGGTGGAAACGCTGGCCGTGAAAAAAGTGTTCGGCGATCGGGCATATCAGATTCCGATGTCGAGTACGAAAAGCATGACGGGGCATTTGATCGCCGCCGCCGGGGCCACCGAGCTGATCTTCTGCATTCTGGCCATCCGCGACAACGTGCTGCCGCCGACGATCAATTACGAGTTTCCCGATCCGGCCTGCGACCTCGATTACGTGCCCAACCAGGCGCGGCCGCAGAAATGCGATGTGGCGATCAGCAACAGTTTCGGCTTCGGGGGCCAGAACATCTCCTTGGTCGTGCGGCGATTCAACGGGTAACCGAGCCGCGGCCGCAGACGCCGCACCGGCGGCAGGTGGCGCCTGCGTGCGGGCGATGCTCGTTTCGCCGCACCTCTGGAGTTTCGGAGCCGGGGACCCCGCGGCCACCGGCCGTGCGCAGCGGCCGGGCCGAGCAACACGCATGGGTTGTTTACCGCATCGGTGATTTCAGGCAGAGTGGCTCATGGATGTTTGCCGCGAACAAGGTTCGCCGATGCCGGTTTCGCTCGCCCCCTCGGCGATAAGCGCCGCCGCGGCCTCGAAATTGGGGCTGGCGCTTTGCGGCTTGTCGGCCGCGCTGTACTCCGTTTCCAGCATTATCATGCGGCACGCCGCCGCGTTGCAGATCGAGCCGACAATCGCGGTGAGCATACGCGAGGCGGTCACGGTGGCAATCGTTGGGCCGTGGCTGCTCTTGCAGTTGTTGCGGGGAAGACGGGTCGGTTTGCCCGCTCGCGCGGTGGGGATTTTGGTGGCGGTCAGTGCGGCCGCCCAGATTGTGGGGAATCAATCGCACCAATGGGCGTTGGGCGTGGTGGGGCTGTCGATCGTTGTGCCGGCCAGCTTTGCCGCCGTGTTGATCACCGGCCCGCTGCTGGGCCGATTCTTCCTCGGCGAGCCGGTGGCTGCGCGCAGTTGGGCGGCCGTGGCAATGGTCATCTCGGCGATTGTGGTGTTGTCGTCGGGCGCGCGGTCGGCCGAGCCATCGGCGATTGTCGCCTCCGACGCGTTGAGCGGCACCGTCATCGCCGCGGTGTTGGGCAGCGCGCTGGCGGGCATGACCTACGCGACGCTAACCGTCGCCGTTCGCAAAAACGTGAGCGGCGATGCGCCGGCGGCCACCGTCATGCTGCTGGTTACAGGCATGGGGGTGATCACCGTCGGCCCGATCAGTTGCGCACGCGTCGGCTTCGAAGGCTGGCAGGCGTTGCCGGCCGAGGCTTGGCTCTGGCTGTTGACGGCGGGCTTGGTGAACTTCGGCGGTTTTCTCTCTCTAACGATCGGACTTCGGAAGACTCCGGTCGTCCATGCCAACGTGCTCAGCGCGGCTCAGGTGGCCATTGCCGCGGTGGCCGGGTTGCTGATCTTTCGGGAACCGTTGACAATAACATTGATCATCGGCGTGTCGCTGACGATATGCGGCATCCTGTTGATCGGCGGCAAGCGACAGGCCTCGAACGCGGCCGAATAAACACCGCGATCGGACGGCGCGGTTTCATCAATAGATCATGGTCCGACGAAGCGATGGCGAGGATGGTTCCGTGCAGAATGAAGTGATTTGGGCGCCGTGGCGCTTGGCCTATATCACGTCGGCCTCCGAAGCAGACCAACCCGAGGCCGCAAATGTTCTTCCCGGCGGCGATCCGGCCTGCTTCCTCTGCCGCTGTGCCGCCCCCGGCGACGACAAACGCAAGTGGGTGATCGCCCGCGGCCGCGCAACCGTCACCGTGATGAACTGCTATCCCTACAACAACGGGCATCTGTTGGTTGCCCCGTTGCGGCACGTGGCCGACATCACCCAACTTTCGGCTGAGGAAGACGCCGAGATTGCGGCGGAGATCAAGCGGATGGTTGGCCTCCTCACCCGTGTGCTTCGCCCCGAGGGCTTCAACATCGGCGTCAACCTGGGCCGTGTGGCTGGGGCGGGCGTGCCGGGGCATTTGCACTGGCACATCGTGCCGCGATGGGGGGGCGATACGAACTTCATGGCCACCGTGGCGGCGACGCGCGTCATCCCGCAATCGCTCGAAGCGCTGTGGAACGCGCTGATCGCAGAAGCGGCCGCAGCCGCGGAAGGCCCATCGCCGCAGCCCGCTGAATAGCACCGCGGAAAATCCCAGGGCGGCAGGACCGGCGCCAACGATTGTGCTCAAATCGCTTGTTCGGCTCGATTCGATCCGAACAACATGCCGACTGGTTCATCGCCCCGGGCCGAATAGCGGATCGTCGCTCAACAGCGGATCGTTCGGATTCGGCACGGTGAAATAGATGGCCTCGTTGTCGGGATCGGCAAACTCAGTGAGCACCAAAGTGAGGTCTGGTTTCGCATAGGGGTACCACGCGCGCGGCCTCCATGCTTGAACTTGGCACGAGGGCAGGCCGGCCGGCCCGACGACCTCCGCCGGCCCGGCGGCGAGCGTTTCGGGCTTGACGACGATCAGCCGCAAGTCCGCCGCGGGCACCGCAGGCAGCCGGCTCGGACTGAGCCCGTAAACCACCGGCCCGCGCATCACCGCCGCCTTGCCGGCCTGGGCCACTCGACCTTTGATCCATCGCCAGCTCATCGGCAAATCGAGCTCGACGGCGTCGCCGGGCTGCCAAACGCGCTCTACCCGATGCATCGTGCCCGGAACCAACTCTTGATGTGCTTCCATCGCGTCGGGCTTTCCCGCTTGTGCGGCAGGCCGGTCATCCGAAGCCGCTGATTTCGCCGCGGGTGCGACGATCGTCAGTGTGGGATTCGGGCACCACGACGGAACGCGCAGATGCAGGGCGAAGCGGCGCGCCTCCGCTGGCCGCAGTTCGATGCGAATCTTCCCGCTGTGCGGATAGTCGGTCGTTTGAATCACCGCCAGCGGTGTTCCGTCGGTCAGATGCAGCCGATACGTTCCCGCCGAATAAAGATTGACGGCCGCCCCGTCGTCGGCCGAGTAGCAGCACATCAACGGCAGCTCGGCGGCAATTCGCCGGTAGTTCGTCGGACAGCAGTAGGTTTCGCCCTTGTGATATTGCCGAGGGCCTTCGAAGGGCGTGTAGTAGCGGATCTTCCGACCGTCGGGCGATTGCGCGGCAAACAGGGCGTTGAACATCGCCCGTTCCATCAGATCGCCGAACACCGCGCGGCCCTCCATGCGAAACCGCTCGTCGAGCCAACGGATCAGGTAGGCCGAGGCGCACGTTTCGCCGAGGTTGGCCGTGCCCTGCTGCGTGTTGTGCCAGCACTCGTGGTCGCCGCACGCGCCGGTGATGGTCAACCCTTCGCCGCGGAGGAGGAAGTCGAGCACGGCCTGCGAGCGATCGAGCAATCGCGGATCGGGCTGCACGCGATGCAAACGCAACTGAGCGGTGCATCGACAGAGATAGGCATAGGCGTGGCCCTCGATGGAACCGAATCGGCCCAGCACGATCGGGCAATCCCATTGCGGCAGCCGGCGGAACCCGGCGACGAACTCCAGATAGCGACGATTGCCGGTGGCCTTGTGCAGGGCGAGCATCGCCGACTCGACGCCGGTAACGGCCACGTGCTCTGCCACCGGGCCTTCGGGCTTGCGCTGCGGCTCGGCCGACCAAGCAGCGATCAGGTAGTTCGCCAGTCGCTCGGCCCCCGCGAGGGCCTTTTCGTTTTGAAAGAACGTGTACTCCGCGGTCAGGCCGAGGATCAAATAGCTCATCTCGTGGATGTCCCACAGCGCCCAAACGCGGTTTTCGGGGCGAATGATGCCCAAATAGCCATCGGGCGACTGGGCGGCCAGTGCCGCGGCCACCAGATGATCTTTTTTCTGAACCAGTCGCTCGTCGCCGATCAACGCGGCGAAGCGAACGTAGGCGTCGATCGTTTTGCCCAACCCAACGTAGCCCTCCGCCCGATTCTTCTCTTGAAACGGCCGAAGGAACTGCTCGTCCAGTTCCATGTCGAGCAGATGGGCCATGGTCAGCGAAACCCGACGACCGATCTCGCCGCGAACCTCGACCTGCTTGGGTTCCAAACGAACAAATCGGTCTTTCTGCGGTGCCGCGGCCGGAGCCGACTCCGCCGCAACAACGGCCGCAACGGCAATCGCTGAAATCATGCACGCTGCGCATGCGGCGACCGCAACGCATCGCACGCGATGAGCCGCAATTCGAAGGAACCGGCGATCTTCGTTTTCGGCATCATTCTCGGCATGATTCATGGTTTTACACCTCCCGATTTCACAATGCGAAGACAGGGCGTGCCGCCACGCAATCGCCAGAATTACGCCCCTTGGTGGCCGCCGCCATCATACCCTCGCGGCCGAACTCGGGCGATAGCCGGCGGAAAAACGCGCGTAGGGTTCTCGGGCCGCTCGCCAGACCGTCGTAAGGCGAACTCGCTGTGATTGCCGGATCGCACGTTCGGCTGCTCGAATCAGATTCGCTGTTCTTTTCCTCGGCCGACTTGCCAAGGCCGGGACTCTCTGTTAACGATAGAGTGCCTGGTCTTGCGTAACGAATTCCAGCGACCAGCCGGCCGCTGTTCCGCGAGCATTTCCAACAGGCGATTGATCCCTCCCAACGGCCCCCACCTCAACCTCAACCACGGAGCACAACGAAAATGACCGGACACCGATGGACTCGAACAGCGCCGTACCCGTTGGTTTGCTTGGCCCGACGTTTGCGGCGATCGGGCGGACGATGCGTGCCCGCCGGCGCGCTCGTTTTCGTTCTTTCGGCCGCATTGATCGTCGGCGGCTGGGGCGGAGGGATCGGTTTGGTTTCGGCTGCCGAAAGTGCGCCAACCGAGAAGCCAACAGACGCCTCGCAAGCCGTCGCCGTGCAGCCCGGAGTCGTTCCCTATCAGCCGGTCGATCCCGATCTGACACCGGCTGCCCGCGAGGTGTTCGACTACCTTCAATCGATCTATGGGAAGAAGTCGCTCGTTGGGCAAAACAAGTTCGGCGACGCGGAGAAGGCTGTTCAGGCTTCAGGCAAGCATCCGGCGATTGTCAGCGTCGATCTGAGCGGGTGGCACAAGGAGCGATGGAGCGATCAATATCGGAAAACGCTGCAAGCGGCCATCGACCGCTGCAAGGCGTGGTATCGCGACGAGGGCGGAATCGTTTCCATCGAGTGGCACTGGGCCAACCCGCTGACTGAGGCGGGCACATTCGAAGCCACGCGTCCGAAGTTCGCCCCGATCGACGTGGCCAAGATCATCACGCCGGGAACCGATGAGCATCGCCGGGCGATGGACGATCTTCGCCGCCATGCCGACTACTTGGAGCAATTGCGCGACGCCGGCGTGCCGGTTTTATGGCGGCCGTTGCACGAAATCGAGGGCGGTTGGTTTTGGTGGTCGGATACCGCGCAGCCGGAAAATACGGCCCAACTTTGGCGGATGATGTTCGACTACCTTGTCAAACAGCGCAAGTTGAACAACCTCATCTGGGTGTATAGCTGTGCGTTGAAGGCGGGCGACCGCGGCAAAGAGGTTGAGGCGATCGAGTATCGCAAGCGGTTCTATCCGGGCGATCAATACGTGGACATCGTGGGGATCGACATTTACATCAACGCTTATTTCGGCTGGGGGCATTACCGTGACGACACCTACCCCAAAGCGTGGAAGATCGTCGATGCCCTTGCGCCGAAGAAGATGCACGCGCTGTGCGAATGCCAAGGAACGCCGGATCCGGACCTGATGGCCCGGCAGGGACCGATC
The DNA here is from genome assembly GCA_964631235.1 of uncultured Planctomycetaceae bacterium. Classification (GTDB taxonomy): domain Bacteria; phylum Planctomycetota; class Planctomycetia; order Pirellulales; family Thermoguttaceae; genus JARKPK01. The sequence continues at coordinate 21,139 of CAZVZX010000016.1, forward strand.
TGGCTCTATTGCCTGCCGTGGTATGTGGGCAAAGAGAATTGGAACCCGCCCGACTGGGTCAAACGGGTCTATCCGCACGACCTGATGATCACGCGCGACGAGCTGCCGCAGTGGCGGCATCGGCCCGCGGCAAAGTGACGATCAACGTTATGCACAATGGCGGGCGGTGGGGGAAAGCCATGGATACCTGTCTGCGCGTGCGTTGTGTTCCCTTGATGAGGGCCGCGACGACCTTAGTTGCGGGCTTGGTACTCAGCGGGGCATGCCGAGCCGCGGATTCGCCCGAAACACTGCCTGCGAAAACGAAGCCCTGCGTCGTCTTGCTGCACGAAGCGGCCCCCCCGATCGTCCACGGCGTCGAGCGGTTGCGTCGCGATTTGCGGCGGGCGGGATACGCCGTTGAGCAAACGGTCATCGAGAACGATTCGGCCGAATCATCTGCGCCAACGTCATCCGCGTTGTCCGCTTCGGCAAAGACCGCTAACGTGCGAGTCGTTGTTCGGGTTCAGCGGCCCGGCGAATCGCAACTGCCGGCCGAGGGGTTTGCCTTTGTCCGTGGTGCGTTTGGTGCCGCGTCGGGCGGTACATCGGGCGGCAAAACGACCTTGGAGATCATCGGCGGCGACGCCGTCGGGGCGATGTACGGCGCGTTGGAGGCCGCCGAGCAACTTCGGCAGGGGACGGCGATTGATCGGATCGAGGCAAAGACGGCTGTGCCCCGGTTTCCGTTTCGGGCGGTGAAGTTCAATTTGCCGTGGATGTCGTATCGCCGGCACGAGTCGCTCCAGCTTCACGACGAAACCTGCCGCGACCTCGACTTCTGGCGCGAGTTTCTCGACATGATGGCCGAGAACCGCTTCAACACGCTGACGTTGTGGAGCCTTCACCCATTCACCCGAATGATTCGCCCGAAAGAGTTTCCCGAGGCGTGCGCGATGTCGGACGCGGAGCTCGATCAATGGCGGCATTTTTGGCAGTGCCTGTTCCGCATGGCCCGCGACCGCGGCATCAGCACCTATATCGTCAATTGGAACATCTTCGTGTCGCCCGAGTTCGCCCGCGCGCACGGGGTTTCGCCGCACAGTGCCCGCGAGCACTTCTGGGGCGACGGCGACCGCTCGGAACTGGTCGCACGCTACACGCGCCAATGCGTGGCGCAGGTGATCGACGAATATCCCGATTTGACCGGGCTGGGCGTCACGCTCGGCGAGGGCATGGGCGGCATGACGCCCGAAGAACGCCGCGATTGGATCGATCGGGCGTTTATTGCGGGGATGAAGGCGGCCCATCGGCCGGCGCGATTGATCTATCGCGCTCCACTGTCGGCCAACACGGGTTCTGGCGGTTCGACCAGCGAGGCCACCGACCGACTCACGCGCCGGGCGATTGAAGAAATCGATCTGCCCGGGCCGATTTGGGTCGAGTTCAAGTTCAACTGGTCGCATGCGCACTCGTCGCCGCGTTTGTCGATCGTGCATGGTGGATCGCTGAGCGATGCCTATTGGAATCCGCCGCCGAAGAACTACCGCATCACTTGGATGATGCGCAACGAAGACTTCTTCTTGCTGCGCTGGGGCGAGCCCGACTTCATTCGCCGGCACATCGCGCTGAACGGTCAAGGGCATGTGGGCGGATATTTCGTCGGCTCCGAGTGCTACATCCCGGCGAAAGACTATTTGCAACGGCCCGATCCGCGGATCAACTGGCGCTATGCCTTTCAGCGCCAGTGGTTGTTCTACATGCTTTGGGGACGGCTGCTCTACGACCCGACGACCCCCGATGCCGTGTTCGCCCGCGCGTTCGACGAGCGTTACGGGCCGGGCGTGGGCGACGCGCTGCTGCCGGCCTTCGCCGCCGTCAGTCGGATGCCGCTGCGGCTTGCGTCGCTGCACAAGGCGACGTGGGATTTCACGCTTTACAGCGAAGGGTTCTTGGCGCCGAAACCCGCCGCGGGCAACAAGCCCTGGGTCGATGATTCGCCGTTCATCTCGATCGACGAATTGATCCACCACGAGCCGCTCGACCCGGCGTACCTGTCGATCGCCGATTTCGCCCGCCTGAAGGCCCGCGGTGAGGAAATCCCCGCGGAACGAATCACCCCGCCCGCCTTGGCCGACGACCTGACGCGCGATGCCGAAGGCGCGCTTCGGCGCATTGCCGGACTGCAACAACCGGCCGGGCCGATCGACTTCGAATTGGCCGACGTGCGGGCGTGGGCGCATCTCAGTCTGTATTTTGCCGAGAAGATTCGCGGCGGGACGGCCTTGCAAACGTTTCGACTGACAGGGCATACGAGCCATCGCGACCGGGCGGTTGCGCACCTGCGCCGCGCGGCCGAGCATTGGGATGCGCTGGTGGAGACGGTGCGCCCCTTCTACGCGCCCGTGCCGCTGATCCACACCGACAAGACTCCCTTTTCGTGGGCAGCTTACACCGATCGCGTTCGCCGCGACGTGACCATTGCCGAAACGGCCGAGCCGTAAGCGGGTGCGCCGCGGATCTGAGGTGTGCCCGCCGCGCAGGGCTTCGCCGCCATCGGAATCGGAGGAAGCGGCGGCAGCGGTTCGCAGAACCGCTGCGTCCTGTCAGTCCGTTCGGTCCGTCGGCGCGGACGACGATCTTTCGCCGCCCCAACAGAAGAGCTACTCGACGAGCACGGCCACCAGGCGGGTCAGTTCGCGGAGCAGGTCGTAGCCGTCCCACCGCGGGCTGAAGTTGAGCGCCTGTCCGATGGGCACCACGCGCGACAGCCCGCGGCCGGCGGTCGCCTGCACGAATTGCCGAATGTCGTCTTGAGAGAATCCGAAGCAGGTGAGGGTTTGATCGTTGCCGCGCACCAGTTCGGCCAGTTCGTCGAGCGAGGCGACAAAGGCCTCGATGAACATCCCGCCGCCGCACATTTCCGGACGATAGGTCGGGTCGCTGAGGCGGACATATTTGGGCCCGCCGGGACGATTCGGGCCGCGAAACGAAAGCTGCCCTTCGGCCATCTGCTCGTAGAGGAAGACAAGGTGGTTCATCTCCTCGGCGGGCGAGGCCATGCGGCCCTTGGCCAAGACGACCGCCGATAGTTCGTCCCAAAACAAGGGGGCAGCCGAACGGCAGCGGTCGACCGGTCCGACAAAATACACCACCTGAGGCGACGAACAGGCCTTTTGATCGAACCAATAAGCGTCGTTGTAGAACTGCTCGGCCAGCGCGCGGCGGCGATCGGCGCCAGCGGCCAAATAGGCCTCGGCTTGAATCGCGCAATACGAAAAGCGATCGGGAAAGACCAGATCGTGGACATCGACTCGGGCGGGCAACGCGCGAAACGCGCTGACCGTGGCATCGCCGCCCCAAAGCACGCGCACATGAGCCCGTTCGGAAAGATAGCGGTTGATCTCTTTGTTGTGCGCATAGGTCAGAACGCAGTTGCGGCAGGCCAGCTCTTCCCAGGCGGGCTGTTGCAGCAACAAACGCAATTCGTCGAGCAGCCGGGCCAGCGGCGCGGTGGGCCGCTGCGAAACCCGCACCACGTTCAGGTTGCCGGCCAAAAGCGACAGCGCGAATGAGTACATGAACAGCGTATCGACGTTGGCCGGGGCAATGTGCAACGCCACGCCGCGCGGAACGCGCGCCGCGTTGCGCTCGGTGGATTCCACCTCCCAAACCAATCGCCGCACGTTGGCCGGACGCAGCCAATAGGCCAAGGCCACGATCTCGGGAAACCCTCGAGTTCCCGGCGAGGCGAGCAATTGGTTCGACAATGCCGCGAGGAACTCGACTCCCAACACGTCGAAGGCCCCCAGCGGCTTCTGGGTGAAAAAGCCCTCGTCGAGCATCTCGGCGATGTCGTCGTAGGCACGGCGTTCGGGGGCAAGTTCGTGAACGGTCATCGGATCACCATCCAACGCCGGCAACGGTTCGAGCGTGCGTGTCGCTGCAACCGCGGAGCTCGGCATGCGGGATGCGGCCGCTGACGGTGAACCGCGCCCCTTTGCGCCCGCACGGGCAATCATCGACACCGTGAACAACCGCCAAGTCTTCGGTCAGCAGGCTGTGGCCGGGGTAGCTGCGGGGCAGCACGCTGATGGTTTGCAACACGCCCTCGATCCCCTGCGGACAGGGCTGCCAAGTGCGGTAATCGCGGACAATCACTTCCGAAAAGTTCGAGGGGTGCAGATAACCATGCGTGCATTCCATGTAGATGCTGCCGGTTTGCTCGACCATTCCATAGTAGTTGAACACGCCGGCTACGCCCAGCGTTTCGGAAGCGACATGGCGGTAGGTCGCTGCATCAATCGCTTGATCTTGCAGGGTTTTCCAGCCGCCGCCGTGGATCAACAACCCACCGTGCGGCTCGATGCGGCGATTCGCTTCCAACAAGCGTTGAATGACATACTGCCACACCATGAAGGTGAAGCCGAAAAAGAAAATCGGCTGGTTGCGATGGGCTTCGAGCCATTGGTTCAACTCGTCGCCGCGGAGCTGCATCTGGTCATCGAGGGCGTAGAAATGGTCGCGGCCGAAAGTGGACATTCCCAAGATGCCCGCCCCGCGAGCGGAGTAGGCAGTGCGGTCTTTCAGCACGTTGGCTGCATCGCAGATGAGCATCGGCATTCGCCGCCGACCGAGCACCGAGTTCATAATCGCCGCCAGTGCCCGCGTTTGCAATTGCGCCGTGCCGCGGTCGAGCACGATTCGCGACGGAGTCTGCGACGTTGTGCCGCTGGAGGCGAGCACTTTGAACACCTGGTCGTCGGGAATGCTCTGCAAGCGGCGATTCTTGAAGAGTCGCACTGGAACATACGGAAGATCTTCCATTCGCTCCAGCGGAAGCCGTACCCCGGATGCGCGGAGAATATTCGCGTAGGCCGGACAGCGGTCCGCGTGCCAGACAGTCAGTTCGTTCAGTTCGGCAAGCAGCAAGCGTCGCCGCGCCTCGCTGGGCAGCGAATACTGTTCGGCCGCGAACAACTGTTCCAAGGCGTTCATTCGATGTTCCGCGCTGCCAAAATCGTTCCACCCGATTGCAGAAGCGGCCGCTGACGCAGCGAAGCGGCCTTCTTGCGTGCGGTCCCCGTTCAAACCGGTTTCCGTTTTTCGCGGTTCAATCCAGCAGCCCGTTAGGTCTTGCCGGCACTGTCAACTGTGTCTTTTCCGAATATCTCGATGCGAGCATCTGCCGCCTTCTTGGGATTTTGCAACGGGCTGCTAGTCGAGCCACTGAGCCTCCAAGGCCGGATAGTCCTTCTTTCCCGAGGTCGTGTGCGGAATCGCGTCAATGTGCCGAACCGCGATCGCCTCGGGATGCAGTTGCAGTGTTCGGCTCAGGTGGTCCCGGATTTCCGTCGCGGCCGGCGGCTGCGAGCCTTCGTCGATCGCTGTAAAACCAACCCACAGCTTATTATCGCGTCCCAAGCAGGCTGCGCGAACCGGCAGGGTGCGCTCGATCAATCGTTCCAGCTCGTCCAGGTTGATCCGGTGCCCGAACACCTTGATGAACCGCTTCTTTCGGCCGACGATGGAAAAATAGCCCTCCGTATCGCGGACGGCAAGGTCGCCGGTGCGGAGGATGCCGTGCAAATCGTCGCCGCGCGACAGACAATCGCGACTCTCGGCATAGCCGAGCATGACATTCGGCCCGCGATAGACGATCTCGCCCGTCTCGCCCGTCGCAGTGATCTCTCGATCGCCGTCGAAGAGCCGGATTTCGCCGTTGGGAATGGGGATGCCGATCGAGTCGAGCTTGTCGGGCAAGCGATCGGGGGGAACATAGGAGATCCGCGCGGTCGCCTCGGTTTGCCCGTACATCACAAAGAAACGTCGTCCGCGTCGCCGGCAGTCGGCCAGAATGAATTCTTTCGTCGGGCGATCTAAATGCCCGCCCGCTTGGGTCAAAACCGACAAGCTGGGCAGCTCCATTCGCTCCCATCGCAAGCGATGGAGCATGGCGTACATGTACGGTACGCCCGCCAGCGAGGTGCAGCCGTAGGTGCGAACAGCATCCCAAAAGGCCTTGCTCATCAACCCTTCGGCCGTGCAGACAATCGTCGCCCCGACGAGCAAATGCGAATTGATTACCGATAGACCATACGAATAGTGCAGCGGCAGGCTGGTGATCGGCCGTTGGCCGTCGTCGAGGCCGAGATACGCGGCAATCGACGACGCATTGGCGTGCAGATTGTGTTTCGACAGGCGAACCATTTGCGGACTGCCGGTCGAGCCGGAAGTGCCCAGCAACAAGTCCACTTCGGGATGAATCGGCTGCCAGGCGGGGCGGCGGCGACGACCGGCCCATATTCCTGCCACCGGCGTCGAATAGTCGTATTGCTCGGCCAGAACGGGCGCTGCGGGCGGTTTGCCCGTGCCCACAAGCCACTCGGGACAATACGCCTCGATCTGTCGGGTCAACAGTTCAGTCGCGCTGTGCGCGGGGACGAGTGCCGCGGCCGTGCCCGAGGTGAGCAAGGCCAAATAGGCCGTCACCGCTTCGCACGAGTTGTCCATCAGAAGAAAGGCCAGCTCTTTCCGTCCGCTTGGTGCGGCCGAATGAAACGCGTCGGCCAGTCGGGCCACTGTATCGCGCAGTTGATCGCCGGTGAAGCCTCGGCCCGACGCCGCCTCGATCAGCAGCGGAGAACTGCCCGGCGGAATTCGCCAAAAAGTCATCGGCCTAAATCAAACCGCAGTACCAATAGGAAGAGAACGACAGCGGTGCGGCGGCGCGAACCGTTTCCATCGGGATTATTACCCGGCGAGTGGTCACCTCGGGCTTGTCGGCACTTCGACACGGCAAGCCAAAGGAGCGGGCAAGTTGATTCGCTCTGTCGTTGGAACGATTACGCTGCAATGCTCAGACCGCTTTGCCGTTGCAGTCGATGCCATGCGCCTGAAGGATGCGCTTTGCCTCGGCGAAACTGGAGAGTCCCAAGATTTCGTCGGTGCTGAGGACGACGGAAAACCGCGATTCGATCTCGGCCACCAGTGCCATATGCCCAACCGAATCCCATTGGCGGATGGAATTATACTGCAAACCGTCGGTAATTTGCTCCGCCGGAATCTGCAAGGCTGTTTGAAACGCATCGCGCAAAGATGACTCGCTCATGTTCAACCCTAGCTTACACCGCTTGAAGAAAGATCGCTTCGTCCGAAGCCAATCGTCCCCCAAGCATCCTGCCCCTTCCATCGGCTCAGGCGTTGCCGCAACGATCGGGCCGATGGAAATGAAACGATCATTCCGATCGTGCGGATTGTTTCGAGGGTTCCGGGCAGAAAGGGCGAGCCGGAACGCCCACCACATGCCGCCCATCGGCCACATCGCCCACCACTAGCGAATTAGCCCCAACCACCGCCCATCGCCCCACGTTTCGCCGTTGGACGATCGTGGCATTCGAGCCGAACAGCGTCCCTTCGCCCACGCGGCACGCACCGTTGATTTGCACGCCCGGGCAAAGTTGGGCGAAATCGCCGATGTGGGCGTGATGCCCAATCCCCACCCGAACGTTGATCAGCACATGCCGCCCGATTCTCACATAGGGATGCAACACGGCCAAGGCGCCGATATAGGTTCCCTCGCCGATCTCCACATGCTTCGCGCGAACCACGCTGGGATGAATCAACGTTGCCGCGCGAAGGCCCAGGGCGTCGCATCGGGCGGCCGTTCGCTGCCTCGCGGCATTGTCGCCCAAGGCACAATGATACCAAAGCGGCTCATTGCCGAAACGCTCGGCAATTTGTTCCACCGTGCCCAGGCAGCGATAACCGTACTGTTCGGAGCCGTGGACCGACGAATCGTCGTCGGCGAACCCGACCACCTCGTAGCCTTCATCCGGCCGGGCGGCGGCTAAGTCGTCGGCCACCCAGGCCACTTCCGCACCGAATCCGCCCGCACCGACAATCACCAATTTCTTCATAAACCCGTTTCTGTCGAAGAGCTGCCGCCACCGGAAGCAAACGGTTCGCTGTGCGGCGAGCCAAGGCACCCCGCCTCATCATCTGTTGCCGCCGTCGGATCTTTCGAGCCGAGGAACTCGGGCATCGTTGCATGGCCGGCTGCGCTGATGCCCTCGCGCCGCAAGGTTTTCCAAACGGTCATTGCCAGAATCTTCAAGTCGAGCGCGATACTGGCATGATCCACGTACCAAACGTCGAGTTTGAACTTCTCTTCCCAACTGATCGCGTTCCGCCCATTGACCTGCGCCCAGCCGGTGATGCCCGGGCGGACCTCGTGGCGTCGGGCCTGTTCCGGCGTGTAGCGATCGAGGTAGCTCATCAACAGCGGACGCGGTCCTACCAGGCTCATCTCGCCTTTGATGACATTGATCAATTCCGGCAATTCGTCGATGCTCGTTCGCCGCAGGAAGCGGCCCAATCGGGTAAGGCGTTGCTCGTCCGGCAGCAGTCGGCCCTGCGAATCGCGGGCATCGGTCATCGTCCGAAACTTATACAGCCAGAACGGCTTTCCGCCCAAACCCGGGCGTTGTTGTCGGAAAAGAACCGGTCGTCCGAGAAACAACGCAACCAACAGCGCAACGAAAAGCAACGGCAGCGCCAACACAATGAGCGCCAAGAGCGCCACCGTAAGATCAAACGCTCTTTTCAGCCTGCCAACCCCCGCTGGCGACGCTGTCTTTCGAGCACGTCCCACGGTATTTATCCTACAATGCTTCCGCGGCGGCCACAAGCTGCAACTTGTTCGATCAAGTTTGCCAACCGAGCGGTAACGATCGGCAGGGCATAGTGTTCGCACGCCGCCTGCCGCGCGCGTTCTCCCACGCGATTTCGCTCTTCGGCAGACATTTCGGCGAAGCAGCGCACAGCCCCGGCAATCGCGTCCGAATCACCGGGACGGCAGACTAGGCCCGCCCGATGCCGACGAACCAGGTCGGCCGTGTCGCCCGCGATGGCCGCGAGGATCGGCCGGCCCGCGCTCAGGTACCCATAAACTTTATGCGGAATCGTAATCCGCGACAGCGGCGTGTCGCGGAGTTGGACGAACATCGCGTCGGCCCAAGCGAAGGCGTCGGAAAGCTCTTCGAAGGGAAGGAACCCCAAGAAGCGGCAATTGGTCAGGCCGCGCGATCGAACCGCTTCTTCGAGTTGATCGCGGCCGACGCCGCGCCCGCCGCTGAAGACAAACTGCACCTCGGGCCGCTCTTGGGCAAGCATCGCAGCCGCATCGATCAGGGTCTCGAGCTGCTGCGACAGCCCGATCGTGCCGGCATGCCAAATGTTGAATCTGCCGGCCAAACCCAACCGGCGACCGACTTCCGGATTGCGCGGTCGGGGTTGGTAAAGCGACGTATCGACCCAATCGGGAATGAAGTGAATCTTCTCGGCCGAAACGCCCTTGGCGATCAGATTCTCGCGAAAGCCGGGCGTATCGACGCGAATCGCGGCCGCCCGTCGATACACCCAGCGGCAGTAGCGGTCGATGGCCGAGATCATCCCCGGGCGGCGCAGCAGCCCGGTATCGGCAAGCACCTCCGGCCACATGTCGGTAATCTCGAGCACCAGCGGCTTGCCGCGCAACAGCGAAAGCCATCGGGCCGCGGCCCCCAACGTGATCGGCCGAGCGCCGTAGATGACATCGAACGAGCCGACGAGCCACGGCGCCAACGCAAGACTCGATAGGGCCAGCGAAGCATGATTCAGCACCCGCCGCGCCGCCCGCCCACTGTGATCGGGATAGAGCGGCAGGCGAAGCACCTCGACGCCGTCGATCATTTCGCGTTGCCACAACCGTTGGCGATAGCCGGGATAAAGCCGCCCGGCGGGATAATTCGGAAACCCGGTGAGCACCGTCACCCGATGGCCCCGATCGCGCAGGCGGCCGGCCAGCTCGGCCTGAAGTGTGGCCGGCTCGGGCAGGTACCATTGCGTTAGATAAAGAACCCGCATCGCGGTGCTTCAACACAACCGAACGCAGACGAGTACACGGGCGGACGCAGCCATCCGAAAAACGTCGCGGCTGATCGCGCGCGGGCCAGGAGTCATTCAGCGTTTCGACGCAGCACGCACGACTGCCGCCACGCGTGCAAGGTCGTCCTCCGTTAGGCTCGAACCGCTGGGCAGGCACAACCCATCGCGAAACAACCGCTCGGAAACCCCACCGCCGTACATCCGTCGCTGGGCGAACACCGGCTGCAAGTGCATCGGTTTCCAAATAGGCCGGGCCTCGATGTTTTCCGCCTCCAGTGCCAATCGCACCTTTTCGCGATCGGCGCCGAACCGTTTCGGATCGATCGTGATGCAGGTCAACCAACGGGTGGATCGGCCGCCGGGAATCTCCGGCATGAACTCGATGCCCGGCAAATCGCCGAGCGCGCGGCGATAGAACTCGAAATTCGCCCGCCGCCGCTCAACCCGCTCTTCCAAGTGCCTGAGCTGTCCTCGGCCTACGGCCGCCAACAGGTTGCTCATGCGGTAGTTGTAGCCGATCGTCGAATGTTGATAGTGCGGGGCCGGGTCGCGGGCCTGCGTGGCGAGGAATCGCGCGCGCTCAACCAACGTCGAGTCGGCGGCGATCAGCATTCCGCCGCCGCTGGTGGTGATGATCTTGTTGCCGTTGAAGGAAAAGCAGCCCAACCGGCCGAACGTGCCTGCCCGACGACCTTGATACAAAGCGCCCAACGCCTCGGCCGCATCTTCAATGATCGGCAGCGCGTATTTCTCGCAAAGGGGAACGATCCGGTCGTAGTCGGCCGATTGACCGTAGAGATCGACCGGCATCACGGCAGCGATCCGGCGACCGGCGCGAAGCTCGGTTTCGATTGCCTCGGCCAGCAAGTCGGGATCCATGTTCCACGAACGTTCATCGCTATCGACGAAGACCGGCTCGGCGCCCACGTAGGTAATCGCGTTGGCCGTGGCGGCAAAGGTCAGGCTCGAAGTGATGACGCAATCGCCCGGGGCCGCACCGCAAAGCAGCAGCGAAAGGTGCAGCGCAGCCGTGCCCGAACTGAGCGCCGCCGCAGCCGACACGCCATGCAGGGCCGCAAACTCGGCCTCGAATGCGCTGACGTGCGGGCCCAGCGGCGCGATCCAATTCGAGTCGAAGGCCTCCAACAGCAATTCTCGCTCGTCGCCCGACATGTGTGGCGGCGAAAGAAAGATCCGTTTATTCATCAGGCTCTCCCGCGACGGCCGACTCCTGGTTCCTTGCGATGGCCGGTCTTCGTCTGTCGGTTGTTGTTCCCGGCCAAAGAACATCGTCAGTCAGATGGAATGGTGTTCAATGCTTGGGGCTTGGATGATCGTCATCGTTTCGCGTGCGGCGCGGCCTTGCCGGATTGCCGTAGGCAACCACGCCGGCAGGCAAGTCGCGGACTACAGCCGAGCCGGCCCCGACGATCGACCACGCCCCCACTGCAACATTGGGGATCACCGCCGAGCCGATTCCCAAGAATGCTCCCTCTTCAATCGTCACCTTGCCGGCCAAATGCACGCCTGGCGCCAAATGCACGTAATCTCCCACTGCGCAGTCGTGATCGACGGTGGCCGCATTGTTGACGATCACATGGCGTCCTAAGCGCGCGCCGGTTTGCACAATCGCCCCGGGGAACACCACCGTGCCCGGGGCCAATTCGGCGTCGGGCATCACCACGGCCTGCGGATCAATCAGTGTGAACCACTCGAAGTTCCATCGTTCCACGATCTTGCGCCGGCAGAGATTGTCGCCGATGGCGACCACGGTCGGCAGCGAGGGCATGTCAACAATGCGTTCGATCGGCCCCAGCACCGGCGCTCCGCAAAAAGCGCTATGCCATAGTTCGGAACGGTCGTCGAACACCGCCTCGACGCGCACGCCCGCACGGCGCAAGCTATGCATCACCACCTTGGCGTGCCCGCCCGCCCCGATTACGTACACCGCATTCTGCTTCATCGGTGCGTCCTTTGTGAACGCGAACAATTGTGTCCGGCAGCCGCGGAAAAGAGATCGGCCCGTTTCATGCGGCGCAATCCTCTTTACAACTGCGGCCCGGTGCAACCCGGCGGAAGACCGCTTCGAGTTTCGACACCCCTTGGCGAAAACTCAACTGCTCTTCATAGAATTGCCGACCGCGCCGGCCCATCTGTTGCCGCTCATCAGCCGACAGTGCGCGGATGCTCATCACGGCTGCGGCTAAGGCCTCGGGGTTGTTGGGGGGGAAGCAAACGCCCGCTCCGGCGCGATCGACCAACTCGGCCGCATCTCCGCGCACGCCGCAAAGGATCGGTCGGCCCGCATGGAGATACACCTGCACCTTCGACGGAATTGTGATGGCGAACAGCGGATCGTCGCGAAGATGGACGAGCAGGGCGTCGGCCGCCGCATACACCTCGCCCATCGCCGACATCGGCCGTTGCGGCAAGAAGCGGACGTTGCTCAGTCCCTTCACCTGCGCAAGTTGTTCCAACCGCGGCGGCTCGGTTCCCCCGCCCACCAGAGTGAAAAGCACCTCGGGGGCGTCGGCGTGCAACCGCGCGGCCGCCTCGATCACCACATCGAGCGCCTGGGAGACACCCATCACGCCCGCAAACACGATATGAAAGCGATCGGGCGGGAACTCGGCGTTGGGAACCCGCTGCGGCGGCACGCGGATCGCCGATTCGTCGCACCAGTTGTAGATCACGTCGATCTTCTTCGCCGCGATGCCGCGATCGACAAGATTACGGCGGAACCCCGGCGAAAGCACCACCAAAGCGTCGGCGCGCCGATATTCGTAAAGGCACCAGCGCCGCAACAGGCCGGCCAACAACCGGCTGCGCATCATGCCCGAGCCGAGCACCGACTCGGGCCACAGGTCTTGCACGTCGAGCACCAGTTTCGTGCCCCACCGCCACCGCCAGCGCCGAGCCGCTGCGCCAAGCGTAATCAGGTTGTAGGCATAGATCACGTCCGGCGGCTTGACCAAGCCCGGGCCGAGCAATGCCGCCGAGGCCGCGAAACTCAAATAGTTGATCATTCGCCGCAGCCCGCTGCGATCGTGGCTGGGATAGTGGACCACTCGATGGACTGCGATGCCGTCGAGCCATTCGCGCTGCGTCAATCGCACCCGATAGCCCGGATAGATCTTGCCGCCCGGGTAGTTCGGCAGTCCGGTGAGCACCTGCACCTCGTGCCCCAGGTCGCGCAGCGCCCGGGCCAGCGGCAGCCCCTTGAAGGCCGGCTCGGGCTGAAACAACTGATTGAGCATCAGCACCCGCATCGGTCGGTGCTTGTGTTGTCCGTGGGCTTGAGTTCTTCTCTCAGCGACTCATGCCGGCGGCCGAGCCGCCCTGTAGCGATGACGGCCACAGGCCGTTCAACCTTGCCGCCACACAGTGCGCCGCACGTAATCGGTGTAGCTGAGGATGATCCGCACCACCTTTTCCGACACGTTGGGCACGTTGTAATCGCGGACGATCGGACCGAACCGCTCCGCCCCGCGCGGCTGGCGGGCCAGCACCTCCAACGCCTCGCAAATCCGCGGCCATTCCAGCCCGACGAGCATCACCGCGGCCTCTTCCATTCCCTCGGGCCGTTCGTGCGCATTGCGGATATTCAAGGCCGGGAAGTTGAGAATCGACGATTCCTCGGTAATCGTGCCGCTATCGCTGAGCACCGCCCGGGCATGCATCTGCAAGTGAACGTAATCGCACAACCCCAGCGGCTTGTGCAAACGGACGAGCGGATCGAGCCGGACGCCCTCGGCCTCGATCCGTTTTCGCGTCCGCGGGTGGGTGGAAACGATTACCGGCATCTGGAAGCGGCCCGCCAATCCGTCGAGCACCGCGCAGAGCTTGGCGAATTGCTCCGGGGCGTCGATGTTCTCTTCGCGGTGCGCGCTGACTACGAAGTACTGTTGCGGTGCCAGGTCCAACCGCTTCAGCACGTCGCTACGTTCGATCTTCGGCAGGTAGTAGTGCAGCACTTCGAACATCGGGCTGCCGGTTTTGATCACGCGATCGGGCGGCAGCCCTTCGCTGAGCAAGTATTGTCGCGAGATATCGCTGTACGGCATGTTCACGTCGGCGATGTGATCGACGATGCGGCGGTTGATTTCCTCGGGCACGCGCTCGTCGAAGCAGCGGTTGCCCGCCTCCATGTGGAAAACCGGAATCTTCTGCCGCTTGGCCGGGATGGCCGCCAAGCACGAGTTCGTATCGCCGAGGATCAGCACGGCGTCGGGCCGTTCGGCGCGCAGCACGGCATCGACCCGCGCGATCACCTGCCCGATGGTTTCCGCGGCCGTCGCCCCGGCGGCTTCGAGGAAGTGATCGGGCCGGCGAATCTCCAAGTCTTCGAAGAAGATCTGATTCAGCTCGTAATCGTAGTTCTGGCCCGTGTGGACGATGCGATGCTCGACCGCGCGGTCGAGTGCCGCCATCACCCGCGAAAGACGAATGATCTCGGGCCGTGTGCCGACGATCGTGGCGACTTTCATTTCTTTTCTTTCGTGGTTATCGGTTCGGTTGATTGCGTGGCGCCGACGTGATGCACGATTTTACACCGTCACGACCAACGGTGTTCGCGCCAGCGGAGCGAGGGCGTTCGACCGTCGCCTTCATGCGCTCGTCTCGGGCGGATCGACCGGCAAAAAGTACGTGTCGGGCCGATCGGGATCGAACAACTCGCTGCTCCAAAACAACGTGATCATTTCGCCGCTGCCCACGTTGGTGATCGAATGCGTCCAGCCGGGCGGGATTTCGACCACGCGATACTCTTCGCCGCGGACGCGATGCTCGATGATCTGCCGGCCGGCAAGGTCTTCAATGTGCCGGAAGCGGATCAGCCCTTCGCCGGCCAGCACCAGGAACTTCTCTGTTTTCGTGTGATGATAGTGATTGCCGCGGGTGATGCCCGGCAGCGTCCGCGACACGAAAATCTGGCCGAACCACGGCGACTTGATGAACTCGGCCAGGTTGCCGCGCTGGTCGGCCTTGATCTCCAGGCCGTACTCCCATCGTTCCGCCGGCAGATACGAGAGAAACGTGGCGTACAACTGCTGGTTGAACCGCTCGGCGAAGTCGGGCACGCGCAACGAATGCTGCATTTGCCGGAAGAATTGGATTCGCCCGGCCAACTCGCCCAAGCTGATCGGCGTGGACGGAATCGCATCGACCGGCGCATACGGTTCCGCCGAACGACCGCCGGCCTCGATCTCCGCGGCAAAGGCGGCCGCAACATCGTCGATGTGAACCAGGTCAACAACGCGGGCCGGATCGCTGATCGTAATCGGCAGATCATGGGCGATATTGTGACAGAACGTGGCCACCACCGAGTTGTAGTTCGGCCGACACCATTTGCCGAAGACGTTTTTGAGCCGATAGATGCGCAACCGCGCCCCGTTGCGACGGGCCCAATCGATCAGCGATTCTTCCATGCGGCGTTTGGCGCGGCCGTAGGGATTGTCCAGCTCGGCTTGGATCGACGAGCTGACCAACACCAGCGGCCGGCGGCCGAGGGCGTCGAGCCGGCGGCAAAGCTCCTCGGCCGGGCCGACGTTGCCCGGCTCGAACTCCGATTCGTTCTCCGGCCGATTCACCCCGGCCAAGTGAACCACGACATCGGCTCGGGCAAGATGCGCTTGCCACTGGTCCTCCGGCGTGTCGATCTCTGCGCCCAAAATGGTCCAGTCGCCCCGGGCGGCCCACATGGCCGCAAGGTTGCGCCCAACGAATCCGCGGGCGCCGGTAATCAGAATGGTGGTCATCGAAGAGGTCGTCTTTGGTCTTTGTTCTCGAAACGAGTGGTGGTTGAGGCCGACCCATCGTCGCCTCGGTCTGCCGCAGCCCTCATACGAGCATCGCCGCCGGATCGCGGGCCACCGTTTCGCCGCGCAGACGGGCAAGCTCGGCCTGCACGTAGGGCAGCTTCAACAGCAACGCGGCCATTTCGTCCACGCTGAGTCGCTGCACATTATGCGAATGGTAATCCTGGGCCCGATCCAATTGGCTTTCGCCCTCGGAAAAGTACTTCGCGTAGTTCAGGCCGCGCACATCGGCCGGCACGCGGAAATAGCCGCCCAAGTCGATCGCGCGGACCATCTCTTCGCGGGTGAGCAAAGTCTCGTAGAGCTTCTCGCCGTGACGGGTGCCGATGACGCGAACGGGATTGTCGGCCTGAAACACCCGTTTGACGGCTTCGGCCAGCGTGCCGATCGTGGCAGCCGGAGCCTTCTGCACGAACAGATCGCCCGGCTCGGCGTGGCGGAACGCATAGACGACCAGATCGACCGCGTCGTCGAGCGACATCATGAAGCGCGTCATGTTCGGGTCGGTTACGGTCAGCGGCAGGCCCTTGCGAATCTGATCGATGAACAGCGGAATGACCGAACCGCGCGAGGCCATCACATTTCCGTAGCGCGTCACGCAGAGCGTACAGCCCTTGGAGGCCGCCACGGTGCTTCGGGCGATCGTCACCTTTTCCATCAGCCCCTTCGACATGCCCATCGCGTTGATCGGGTAGGCCGCCTTGTCGGTGCTGAGCACAACAACGTTCTTCACGCCGGCGGCGATGGCGGCGGTGAGCATGTTGTCGGCACCGACGACGTTGGTTCGCACGGCCTCCATCGGATAGAACTCGCACGAGGGCACTTGCTTCAGTGCCGCCGCGTGGAAGATGTAGTCCACGCCCTCGACCGCGTCGCGCAGCGCCCCCGGCTCGCGCACGTCGCCGATGTAGAACTTCAGCTTGTCGCTGCGGTATTCATGCCGCATGTCGTCTTGCTTCTTTTCGTCGCGGCTGAAGATGCGGATTTCGGCGATGTCGGTCGCCAAAAAGCGCCGCAGCACGGCATTGCCGAACGAGCCGGTGCCCCCGGTGATCAACAGTGTCTTTCCCGCAAACATGACTTTCCTCCGGCCGCGCACTCTGGCGGCTCAACGGGGATTTCAATGGTGTTTCAACGGTATCGCAACGGTGTTGAACAAGACTATTCGTTTGGTCTTGCGATTGGCCCGGCCTGAGGCGGCAAGCCGCCGGGTGCCGCCGGCGACGGCTCTGTCCATCGGCCCGCCGCGCGAAGGAACAACTGCCGATTGGCCTCGACGTGGGCCGGATTGCAAGCGAATCGCTCGCCGAATCGCCGCGCGCCGGCCGACCACTCGGACCATTCCGGCTCGGGCATATCGATCACCTGTTGCACGACGGCCCGAAATCGCTCTGCCTCGTCGAGCGGCAGAACCCAGCCGGCCCGATCCTCTTCCAGGCCGTGCCACGGGGTTTGATCGCTGATCAGCACCGGGCAGCCCGCCCGAAGCGCCTCGATGATCGCATGCCCGAAGTTCTCGCCCCGGGTGGGCAAAAACATCAGGTGTGCGGCGGCCAACTCGCGGCCCACGTCGTCGGGCGGCATTCCGCCGAGCATCGTCGCCCGAACCCCCGGCGGCAACTGCTCGGCCAACGCCCCGCACTGTGCATCATACTCTCGATCTTCTCGCGGACCAAGCACGCGAAAGTCCACGTCGCCGCGCACTTGAGCCAACACCCGCAGCGCATAGTCCACGTTCTTCATTCGCGAGACGCGGCCCAAGAGCACGATCCGCGCCGCCCCGGATATCTTCCGCCGCCGCACGTCGCTTGGCGGCGATGCGGAAGGACTGGTCAGGTTGGGTGCGCAAAAAATGTTTTGCGACAATCCGCTTACCGATACGCCTGAAGGCAAATTCGAGGCGCAGTGTATCGGCACCTCGCCGCGGAACAACGCCCGGATGTGCGCCGCTTCCATCTGGTTCGAAGCGCGCCACAGCACGTCGCGGCACAATCCGAACGACTTCGCTGCGATAAGATAAAGGCGTTTCTTCCATGCTTTCAAACGATAGGCGCCCGGCGAGAACTCGCCGTGGGGAGCCACGATCACCGGCTTGCGAGGCACCAGTCCGAATCGCCTCAGCCACAAAGCGCAACGGCTGTCATGATGCCAGAAGCTGTTCAAATACAACACATCGTAGTCGAGCTCGCAGAGCCTCCGCCGCCATCGAACGAGTCGCCGTTCCGGCGGCGACAGATAGCACACGCGCGCTTTGTCCAGCGTATGCCATTGATCGATCGGCACCGTGGAATAGGGCTGTGCATCGCCCAAATCGCGATCGGCCGTCAGCAACGAGAACTCGAACTCGTCACCGAGACAATCGATCATGTTCTTCAGCATTTGGATCGGGCCGCCGGCTTTGTATCCCGGCACAAAACATGCCACGCTGACCAGCACCCGCACGCGATCGCTTTTCATCGGACCGAACTCCTCACGTCGTTTCGAGCGGCCGTTTCCACCACCTTGTCGATCATCCGTCGCAGCGGGTCGTCGGCATCGCGGCGGGCGATCAGGGCCGAGCCCCGGGCGATCAGTTCCGCTCGGCGCCGGCTGTCGAACAGCACGCGCCGCAAGGCGGCCGCGCACGAATCGGCATCGAGCGGGTCGAACCACTCGGCCGCATCTTCGCATACCGCATGCGCGTACGGCCGATCAGCCGCCGCCACCGGAACCCCAACTCGCATCGCTTCCAGCATCGGCAGCCCCACTGTCTCGGTCAGCGAGGGGAGAACCAGCGCGCCGGCCAGTTGATACGCCTGGGCCAACTCCTCGCGGCTCAGCGCAGAAAGCGGCTCGGCCGAACCGCTGCGGCACACAGGCGATTCGGGCGAAAGCGTGGCGAACCATCGGGGCCGCTCCGCCGGATCGAGTTGCTTCATCGCGGCCGCGACGATTTCCAGATTCTTATACGGCGCGTCGCTGCCCACATACAGCAGCACCGCCCGCCCGGCGTTCGCCGCTTCGCGCAACGCGGCCAGCTTGGGCGAAGGCGTGCCCGGCTCGGGCAGGTGCGGCGCCGACGGCGGATAGGCCGAAATCTTTGTCAACGGGATGCCGAACTCGGCAGCCGCTGCTTGGCGAATCGCTTCGGTTTGCGTCATCACGTGGTTAGCCGCTCGAACCGACCGCCGGGTCAGCCAACGAATCACTCGCATCCGCCATCGCAGCGCCGCGGGGCAGTATCGCAACGCCTGCCGATCGTAAAGCAGCGGCTGTTGCAAAAAGACGACCGCAGGCATCGTTCGCACTCGGCCGCCGAAGCCGTTGAGTCCCAGCAGCACATCCGCCCCAACCGACCGCGCCCGACGCTCCAACCCCTGCCACGCCCACCGCAGCCGCCCCAAGGCCGATTCGGCCTCGGGCACATCGACAATCGCCAGTCGTTCGTCCGCCGGCAGGGCTATCCGCCGTTGGCCCGCGGGCGAAGCGTACACCGTCACCCGGCCGATCGACGGGTGAGCCAAGGCGGCGGCCAGCACCTCGGCCAACACGACGGCCGTCCCGCCGTACTTGTTGCCCACCGCATCGAGCAGAAGATGCACGTTCGCTAACAAAGCGTTAGGCATCGTATGAGTTTTGTTCTGATGACTCAAGCGGTCTCGATGCGGACGATTCCGTCGTCCTCCCAAACACTATCCAATTCAAGGCGGTAGTTTACGATGTTTTCATCTTCATCAATCACTGCGAATGGCGTTTCTTGAAAGACGCTCGCAAGCGGACCGTTGCGGCTGGTCTTGATGAGCGAAGCTTCTATTCGCTTTGCATTGTCTTCTTTAGCCCTTATCGCGATCCAACGCAGCAGCGCGTGTTCACATCTTTTCTTTGCGATTCGGCAAGAAATGACCAATTCGACAATCGTGGGCACGATTCCTTTCCTTACCGCACAAAAACCGACAATCCCATAATCACCGAAACGATCCGAGCAACGAATTGCATAGCATTCGTGATCCGGCGAGTTGAGCAATGTGCGAAAAGCCTCGGAATTATAGCGCCTTGTGGATAAATTCAATTGATTTGAACGTTGAATCAACTCCAGGCAACGTTCGATTTCGCCCTCGGCGGTTGGTTTCTTGATTCGCATGATCAACTGGCATGATCGCAAGAATGCGATATTGTCGCCTGCTAATCTCTCTCGTTCGATTTCACGCCGAGTTTCTGCCAAATAGGAGAGACGACGTGTCCGGCTCGCTTCAGTGATCGGCAGGTCGAACTCAGGAAGGGTCAGCAAGGAAGGCAATGATGTATCGGCGAACACGCGAACCATCGGAAGAGTCTCACTTATTTCAGCGCGTTCGAAAGCCGAGTCATCAACGACTGCAAACGCATCCAGGCCCAAGTTTAGTCTCAATGCAGTGTCTCTCAAGCCTGAACTCTTCGGTCCCCAGCTAATCGCGAAGTGAACGAAATAGTCTTTCAGACCGAAATGCTCAATCGCCTGCAAAGCCGGCTCACGGTCATTCTTGCTCAGCACCGTGTGAATTACGCCACGCGCATCGAGTTCTTTGATGATACGAACCGCCTCTTCATTCACCGTCAGCTTGGCTAGGCCGTCTTCAATAAGCACTCCTCGCCAAAGTGTATTGTCCAAATCCCACGCGACACATTTCACTGTTTTTGCGGGCTGTGCAGGTTCGGCCGATCGTCCCTCGGCAATCGTTACTTTAGCTGACGCCTCAGTCCGACCGTCGGCAACTCCGACAGAGTCAGGTTTTTCTCTTGTCGCATCAGTATTATGCAAATCGGTTTCAATCGCATCGGGAATGTCGGAAAGCGTGACGAGATCGGCCCATGTGAGTAACAGGCGATAAGAAGACTCTCGCGAACAACTGAAATACAGATCAAGGTTCGTTGATTCCGGTGGAACAAGGTCCGACGCGGCAACTATCTCGCGATTCCAGCCCGGCTTCAACGCAAAACGATGCCGGGCAACAGGCGATCCATTGTGGTCGCATTGCAGAATCCAATCGATCTCTTCCGAAAGAAACGAATAGCACTCGAGGACAAATGCATTAGGTTCAATCGCGCTCAAAGCGGGAAGCCGCCCCAGAAGAATTCCTCGCAGTCTGTTATAAATCCGTGTCGGGCGTCGATGTTTAGGCAGGAATCGCAACAGCGAAGAAAGCGAACGCGATATATCGGTCAAAGCGCGGTCGATGATGTCAATCCGTCGCAATGTGCGGACACGATACATGCGTCCGTTGAAGCTTGCCATCAGCTTCGCCCACTTCTTGAATTCGCAATCAATCCCATAGGAATACAACCCATGCACTGAATAATCGGGGACCATTCCGAAAGTCATTCTCCGGCAGTTCCCGTCCGCTCGCGCGATATACAAAGGGCATTCGCGGAAACACAAGGGCTGGGCGCATTCAACGCAATGCTCAGCCCATATCAGAAGGCTCGCTGCTTCGACCTTGACATCGTTAAATGGCTTGGGGGGGATTTCCGGATGCGCGAATTCGCGATGCTTTTTCGGATCCTTCCAGATCATGTCAAACATGTTCCAGATACCTCCTGAAGTTCATCACGAAGCTCAAGCCTTACCGAACTACATCATTCGCCTTTGCCACCAAAGACGCTTGGCTTTGAGCAAGAGCGGGGTTCGGCCAACACATTCACCGCTATAATCTTTACCATCGCAGGCAACAATGCGCCACGGAGAGACCGGGCGAGCTCCCCAGGCACGGGGATCACTCGCATAGACATAGTCGCCGACGGATTCGCGGTTTCCAAATCGATCAATCGCTTCGTACAAGTCAATTATCGGAATGTGGTACTCTTCCAATAGTTCAAAGACATCACTCCACGTGAAGCCGCGGAAATGCGATACGCCGTGGTCGAAGAGCACTAGGAGCGTCTTTTCTAGTGAAGCCCATCTGACGAAATACTCCAAGGGATGATTTGTATATGAAGCGAATCGCGCACAGCGCATCAGGCAGTGTTCGGCCCTTGCACGCATGCTTCGCGGCAGTCGAAGACCGGGAAGTGCCTCAAGCGCAATTCTCGGCGCCGCCCATGATGGGACAGGCGCAATCCACGGCAGGGGAGCAACCCCCATCGCCGCGCGGAACATCGAAGCGCACGCTTTTCGAATCGTCGCGTCGTGGTCGCCTCGCGCATAAATACATACTTCCCATCGCAGTCCGTGGTGATCGAGAAACGCTCGATTCTCCGAGAGGCGACGGATGGCCGTTTCATGGTCGGGCTCTGTCGCTTCGGAACGGCCTGTTTTAGAAAGAGGGACGAGCCCTTTAAACATGTGTGTACAGGTTGTAATCCGGTAATTTCGATCACCGACGAGCGACTTTATTTGTTCCAACGTCAAATAGTCTGGAGCCCCGAGCCTTTCCGGGATCACCGCGATGGCCATGGGCCTCGACGGATTCAAATGCGGCAGCGTGTTCTCTAGGAAACGGGCGAAGCCGTCATCATGAATCAAGACACAAGCGGCTCCAGCGGGGGCCTTGGATGTGGAGATGTACATGGAATCCTTGATGAGAGTTGTTCCCAAATCAATCTACTGTTTGTGTAACTGCCAAGGAGGATTTGGACGATCGCCCTGTTGGAGGGCCCACCTCACGGCCGCGATCAGGTAGTCGGCCACGGCCTCTCCCGAGATCGCCGCGGCCGACCAACGCCGAATGGCCGCTCGGGCGTCGGGTGCGATCGGGCCGGCCGCGATTCGCCGCTTCAGCGCCGCACAGAGTTGATCGACTCGATTCCAGCGATACGCCTCACCGCGCTCGTTGCCGTCGAGCAGGTCGCTCGCCCCGCAGCGGTCGCTGCACACGACCGGCGTGCCGAGCATCAACGCCTCGTTGACCACCGCCCCCCAACCGTCGAAACGGCTCGGCAACACCAGCAGATCGGCGGCGGCGATCCGTGCCCGGGCCTCGGCATTGCTCACGTTGCCGGTGAACTCGACTTGCGGGAGCCTCGCGTGCCGTGTGAGGATCTGTGCAACAGTGTCGCGCAACGGCCCGTCGCCGACGAACGTCAGCCGCGCATCGTCGCGGCCCAGTCGCCCGAACGCCTCGGCCAGCAGGTCCACGCCCTTGCGGACAATTAAGCTGCCGACGAAGACGATATGGAACCGGCCGTCCGGCCGCGGCGGCAGCGACGGCGGCTCGAACCGCTCGACCGTGTAGGCAAACGGCAAGATGCGATCGGCCGGGAAGAAGCACCGGCGATACCAACGCACGCCGTTTTCGCCCATTGCCATGATGATTTCCGCCCGGCGGCCGCGGCGGAGGCCCTCCCACGAGTAACGCACGCGGCGCAGCAGACCCTTGAGCCCGCGAACATCGGCCCCTTCGGCCAGAAAGCCCAGGCGTCGGCGTTGCCGGCCCTGTTGCCGCCAGGCCCAACGGGCGGTGTTCGCCCCGCGAAAGCCGGTGAGCAAATGCACGGTGTCTGCCGGCTGATCGTTCCAGAAGGCCAGGCATTGCCGCTCGTCGGGAGCGACGACGACCTCGATGCCCGTAGTGTCGGGCGCGGTCCAGCCCATCTGTGTTCGCTCGGGCGAATCGGCGGCATCGACCACCCATCGGCATGCGTGCCCGCGAGCAACCAGCGCGCGAAGGCAGGCCGACTGATGCATCGAGACCTGATTCTGCCAAAAGACGAAGTTCATCAATGAGAAGTCGAAGGTTGCGACGAGAATACAAACCGTGCGGTCACTATTAGAAGGGTTTCTTACGGCCGCGCATCGGGATCAAGATGCTGATGGAGTAGCGGGTTTGACGATTTCGATGATCAACGGCCCGGTGCGGACGAGTAGTGCCTTCGTCGCAGTCGGGTAGTTGAGGCATCGGTCGCCGCGCGAGCGGAACCAGAGGATCGCCTCGAACGGGTCCATGCTGTTCAGCGCGTCGGAGTCCGACATCCAGAAGTGTTCGTAGTTGGGCTTCAATCGCCGATAGCGAAATCGCATCGGCCGCCGCGGCGCGGCCAGGTGAACCGCCAGCCGCGCCAATCGCCGCGGGAAGACATGCATCGCCCGAAAGGCCATCGACTCGCGCAGTGGAATCGACAGCTTGACGAGCTTGCCGCGCCAATCGAAATCGCTGTAGGGCCGAACCGGATACCCCTCGGCCGCCCAAGGACGACACTGCCAGGCCGGGGCCAACAGCAGCAATCCGCCGGGCCGAAGCACGCGGCGCATCTCGCTGAGGGCGGCCTCCGGGGCGGGCACGTGTTCGAGCACGGCATACGACCACGCGGCATCGAAGGAATTGTCGGCAAACGGCAACTCCTCGCACGAGCCGGCGACGAACGGCTTTCGATAGCCCGAGCCCGCCGATCGGGCGAGGTCGATCCCCACATAGTCGTCCACCAATGATTGCAACGCGCCGCGGCCCGAGCCGATTTCCAAACATCGGGCGCGCTGAAGTTGATGTTGCTCGATGAAACTGCGGACGACCGGCGCAAAGGAGTGCGTGCTCGGGTCGTCGGCAACGGCGTAGCGATCGCCCTGATACTCCCGCTCGTAGAACTGTTGGGCGTCGCGGTGCGTCATTGTTGCGGCCCTTCAGCGGCCAATTGAGCGGCCGCGGCCGGGCAGCCCCGAGCGACAGCCGAAAGGTAGGCCGCCATGCGCTCGCCCTGGCGCCGCCAGGTCTTGTTGAGTTTCATGTAGCGGCGGCCCGCCTCGGCCCGCGCTTGCCGCTCGGCGAAGGGCGTTTGGCGAATCTGGCGGATCAGGTCGGCCAGGGCCTCAGGCGTTTCGTCGCGGAGCACATAGGCGAACGGGCCGTACTCTTCCGCCGCATGAGCCATCGCAGTGGTGATCACGGTTCGGCCCATCGCTAGGTACTCGAGAAGCTTCGAGGCGAACAGGTACGACTTGCCGACGCCTTGCGTCAAGCGAATGTTCAAGAGCACGTCGGATCGGCGATAGAGTTGCAGCACCTGATCGTGCGCAAGCAGGCCGTGGTAGCGGATGCGGTTGTCGCGCTGGGCCGCCTCGCGAACCAGATCGGCCAGCGCGCCGTGACCGGCGATTTCCAACCGCAGGGCGGGATCGTCGAGCCGTCCAAAGGCGTCGAGCAGCAGCCGCACGCCGTTGAGTTCCCAGAGGCTGCCGGCCAGGCAGAGCACGAACTCGTCGCGCGGCGCCGGCAGCGGCCAGTCGGGGATGACGGCCTCGTCCACCGCCCCATCGACGTGCAGCCCGTGCGCGCCCGGCGCGTAGTCGTCGAGGATTGCGCGGGTGATGACGATCCGCCCGTCGAGCCGCCGCACGAGCCGCCGGGCACAAAAGTCATCGACGCGATACCAGAACATATGATCGATCTTCACCGGCGGCGTGCCGATGTCGTAGAGCATGGCCGCATATTTGCTGCCGGTGAGCCGCGCGGCCATGTAGATGAATAGGGCCGGCGGCCGCGTCAGGTTGTATTGCAGGATGACCCGCGGGCGGCCGCGATTGCGCCATGCCCAACGCAGCAGGGCGAAAAAGGCGGAAAGCCCCAAGTGGATCTGCTTCCAAAGCGGCAGGTTCAGGTGCGGCAGCAGTTGCGCAGCGCAGCCGGAGAATAGCTCGACCGTGCGTCGCGGCATCCAAAGCCGTTTGCCGCGGGGAAAGGCGGGCATTGGTTGAATCGAGAAAACGCCGGTGAACTCGAGCCCGGCAGCGATCATCTCGCGCAGCGAATAAAGCACTGCGTTGTTGCCCGCCCGGGCGAACCCCTCGGTGCGGAACTCGGGCACGTCGGGCACGACGGCACTGATCAGAGCGGCCGCTGGGCGGGGCGCCGGCACGGAATCGCTCGGCAGGTTGTTTGCGGAGGTCTCGGGCATCAGCCGGTTGTCGGGCGGAGGTTCAGGCAAGGCTTCATGCGAGAACGGCCTTAGGTTACGCTCGGGCCGGCGCGGCCGGCTGCCACTGCGGCCCACGGGCTGAAACCGCCGACCGAGCTGCATGGCCGGTGAGGATCATCACAGCCCCAACAAGGTAGCCCATATTGTGCGGGAAGTCGCCGCCGATCCAGTTGAAGCTCATGTTCAGCGCGCCGTACAACGACAAACAGATAATCAGGCTGCCCGGGTCGAAGTGGACAAGGAATCGCCGGGTCATCCAGCCGCAGATCAATCCCAACAGCATCATGAAGATCGGCGCACCGACAAAGCCGAACATCACCAACAGCCAGCCGAAAACGGAAGGCCATGCCGAACGCGGCAGGCCGGCTTCTTCGATCCACAGCATGGCGATTTCTCGCGACGGTGGGACGTACGTGGGATCGAACTTGTTGATCTGGTCGAGGATTCGGCCGCCGGCAAGGAATTCCGGATAAAACGCCAGCGGGTGGCACCGCTGCATGAAGGCGTCGGTGAATTCGAGCTGGTGCGTGCCGTAATACACCAGTTGCAGCGCGGCCCCCAACTCGCGCTTGCCGATATCGAACCGCTCGATATCGAACTTGCTCTGTTGAATCCAACGATCGGCGGTCGTCTTCAGTCCGCGCTCTTCGTGCCGCATCACCGCGATAAAGAACACATACACCACCGTGATCACGATGAATGCGGTTACCAGCAAGCGTTGAAGCAGATATCGCCGTTGCCAAAGAAGCGCGCGAATCCGCTCGCCTTTGACGAAAACGTAATAGAAGACAATATACGTCAGCACCCAGAAGAAGTTGCCGCGATGCACGGACAAGAAGGCGTTGAAGCACAATAGGCCCATACTGCCCCAGGCCGTCAGATGGGCCAGCGGATTCATAGGCGACCGCAAGGCGGAAAAATAGAAATAGAGCGCCAGTCCGGCCAACAGGAAAGAATAGGGCGCCACGCTGACCGTCGTGACCCAGGTGGTTGCGGCCACTGATTCGGTCCGGACGAACTGGGTTTCGGTCAGCGTTTTCGCCACGCTGCCGGCGCCGGAGTATAGACGGTCGGCCACTAGGCCGGCACATCCGATGAACCCCAACGTGAGAAAAACGTACATCAGCAGCTTGGTCGTTTGATGCTGCGCGGCCAGGCGTTGGGCGCTCATGCCCACGGTTTGCGGCACGCGGCCCACGGCCAGCCGATAGCAAAGGCAAAAGCCGAAAAAGCTCACCGCCAAATAGATGTACGTGCCCAGGCTGAGCCACGGCAGGTTTAGCGGCCCGAAATGGTATAGGAGGAAACTCGAGATCCAGAAGACAATGAACGGCAGCACCGGGAACCAGATGCGCAGCCGGGAGATTTGGAAGAAGCTGTCGGTCGGCTGACCGTTGCCCATTCGAATGGCGGGAGAGTATGCCGTGTTCATCGGATGGTTCCGTGTGTTTCGCTGGCAGCCCGAAGCTCGCCAGTTTCGTTAATTCGTCTGACGCTCGCGCTACGAAACCGCGAAAAAGGGAACGCGGTCGGGGCGGCGAAAACGCGCAATCGGCCCTTTTCTTTTTCGGCGGGCGCTGTCGCGGTTGTGTTTCTAATGCTCAGTTCGAGGCCGCCGGCTTCCCCTTGGCCAGCCATTGGGCCAGCAAGCCCAATAGGCGCCGCCGCCATTGGCTGCACTTAAACAGTACCTTCCACCCGACGTTTCGCCAGGTGGTCGTGTTCGAGTAGAACTCTTGCTGCAAATACCGTTCGTAGCGAAGATCCGGGCTCAGCTCCGTCGGCACCCGCAACGTGCCGGACTCGAAGGGGTAGAGCTTGCGGAAGCTGAACCTTCGGGTGGTAGTGTGCGTGGCGCCCTGCCCCGCTCCGATATTCTGTACCTGGTTGCGATAGGGAAACGCGCACAATCCGCGTTTCTTGAATTGTAGGAACCAAAACTGAATATCCCAGGTGCTTTCCGGGTGCGTGGTAATCCACTGGAAGCACTTGCGCCAGGCGTCGGGCAGGAAGCTGGGGATGCTGCCCTCGCGGGCGATTTCGTCGAGAAAGTCGGGCGACCAGCCGCGAAGCTCTCGGTCGTAGCCCTCCCAGGCCCTCGCCCAGGTGGCCCACCCCCAAATGCACGGGAAATGGGTGAACCCGACATCGTACGGCCCAGTCTTCCGCCCGAGAAAATACGTCCCGGTGATGCTCGTCACCCGCGGCTCGTCGGCATAGCGTTCGAGCAGTTCGGCACAGTAGGGGAAGAAGGTGGGGGCGGGCAAGCAGTCGTCTTCGACGATGATCGCCCGACCGTAACGCGAAAGCGCCCGCTCGATTCCGCTGGACACGCGCCGCCCGCAACCGAGATTTTCCGGGGCGTAGTCGGTATCGACCTGGGCGGGCCAGTCGATCATCGCCTCGATGTCGCGGCGCAGTTGGGCCACCAAGGCGGCCTCGCCGGGCACGTGTGCCCGGGGCCCATCGCTGACCAGCACGACCCGCTTCGGCCGAGCGGCGCGGATTTGCTCGAACACCCGCCGCGCATGCACGGGGCGATTGAAGAACAGAAAGACGACGGTCTCCGGCAACAATGTGTTCATTCGGTGCGCAAGAGAAAGCGAACGCGTGAAGGGATGTGATCGGCTCAACCGGCGGACCCGGCAGGCGAAGCCTGTTTCGCTCGATAGAAATAATCGTGGTGCGTCATCTGTTCGACCAGCTCGTAGTACGGCCGCAAGTGCGCATTCACCTCGTCGAAGAATCGAGCTTCGACAAGAAGGTATTGGGGGCGATAGCGGTCGAGATCGAGGCCCTTGAGCACGGGCAGTTCGTAGCCCTCGACATCGAGCGAGAAGAAATCGATGGGCGGGGGCTGCACCTCGTCGAGGATCGACGTAAGCGTTCGCGCCGGCACTTCCACGGTGTAGGTTTTCGATAACCGTTGGATTTCCAGTCCCGTCTTGATGTGCTCCTGCTGCGCTTCCTTGGTGCGCAACGCGCCGTCAACAACGGACATCAAATTGGCGAAATGGAGAGTGACCGAGGGCTGCACCGCCGCATCGGCCACCAGCGCGCAGTGGAACACCTGCGAACGCGTGCGGCGCTTGCGGCACCGCTGGTAAAGCTCGGGAATCGCTTCGACCAGCACGCCGCGCCAACCGAGCTTCTTTTCCAAGTAGTAGGTATTGCTCTGCGCATAGCCGTCGTTGGCGCCGACCTCGATAAAGAATCCGTTTCGAAAGTTGAGATACTTCGACAGCTTCCGATCCAGATCGTTCAGCGCCGGGCGAGGCGAGCGATAGACCCGCCGCCAGAGGCCGCGCACGATGCGTTTGAGAATTTGCATCACCCGATTCCCTCATCAACTGCGACGGGTTGGGTATTTTCGTTCGAAAGCGACTCAAAATTGCGGCAGCGATACACAAACCAATAAACGCACATCAGCCACACGGCCTTGCCGAGCATCGACGCGCCGACCACGCCGGCTAGCCCCCAGCCGCACCACAAAGCCCCGGCGGCCGCGGCCAGGAAAGCCCCCATGCCGACAATCGCTGCGACATTTTGGGCTACGATCTTGCCCATCGCACGCAGGATATAGAACGGCAGTTCCAAGGCCGCCAGCGGCAGATAGAGCAGCATCAACTGCATGCACGGAACGGCCGCGACATACTTGGGCATCACCAGCCCGATCACCCAAGGTAGGGCGACATAAGCCACGGCCGCCAAAGCGAGGGCCGCAGCAAGATTCAACAACATCGGGCGACGGGCCAACGCCCAGCAGGCCCTTACGCTTCCCGTTCGCCCAAAATGCTCTTCGACACGCGGGATGTAGACGGTTGTTCCTCCCAAGGGAATCTGCCGGGCCGCTTCCATCACCATCAGGCTCATCGACCAAAGCCCCAACGCCTCTGGGCCGACAAACCGCAGGATCAATGTTCCCTCGACCGTCAACCATCCGACGGCCTGCACGTAGTACGCCGAGAAGATCGGAATCCCTTCGCCGACGAGCGATCGCCACTCGACCCACGAGAACCGCCAGCGAATTCGCAATGGGCGACGCAGGTGTTGATAGGCCGTTTGTGCCAGGCTTACCAGTCCAGCTCGGGCGCACATCGCCCAGTAGGGCCAAAAGGGGAACAACGGCAGGGTGAGCAAGCTGGTGACGCTTGCCATCATCGACGATTTGGCCACATCGCGGAACTTGTGATTGGTGCGATACGTTACGCCCAAGTAGTTGCCGTAAACCATCCACAAATAGGTAGCAATTTGCACCAACCAGGCGCCCATCGCGTACAGGCTGCCCGCGGCAAGGCAGTACGCAGCCGCCGCGGCGTATCCGCCGCCGACAATCCAACAAAGCACCAAACTCCACGCCCGGGTGACTTCCGCCGCCGCCAGGGCGGCCGCGCGCTGATCGCGCCCGACAAGAATCGGGTAGCGTCGCTGCAATGCTTCGAGCGTGCCCAGTTGTAGGAAATAGAGATAACCCGTGGCGATCGTAAACCCGCGGAAGTATCCCAAGTCGTCGGGTCGAACGAAATTCGCTTGGACCAACGCCCCGACGGCATGGACCAGCAAGGCGACCAGGTTGCTGCCGGCCAAGCCCGCCACCACCCAGACAGTCGGCGAGCGGTAGAGTCGCTGCGCAAAAGCCCTGAATCGCTCCAGGGATCGCGGCCGTTCGACCGCTGAGCAGCCGCTCGGATCAGCCGCAGGAGGCTCGATCGCCTCGACGGCCTGTTTCTCGCCGTGGGACATTAGCGAACAATAGGCTCAGTTCTTCGGCGGGACGCAATAGGCCTCGAACTCGACGACATGGAAGCACGGGTCGAGACTATGCTTCAGCCCGATCACGCGCACCGCCTTGACAGGCCGCGGCGGAAACTTTATTTCCTGCCAACTCGATCGATCCTCTTGGCTGTAATCGACCAACGGCGCGAAGTTCACCCCGTCCGCCGAGAGCTCGATGCGATAGCGATACTTTCGCTCGATGTCGTCGAGCAGCAGCATGCGGATCAATTGAAGTCGGTACACTCGGTCGAAAGAGATTACCCACTGGCATGGAAAGGCGGAGTAGGTGAAGCCGCCTTTCTTTGCGGAGTATCCTTGCGTTACGCCGTCGAGCATATCGCCGGGCGCGAAGATCTGTTTATCCGAAGCCACAGTTGTGCCGTTGGTTGCCAGGGCGACGTTGCCGGGCTTGATCACCCCGGCGCCGGCTTGCAGTGTTTCGTCGCCCGTGGCGATGGCGTCGGCAATCCGCTTTTCCACGCGGGTTTTTTCCAGCCCGGTGAGCTTCGGCAGGGCTTTTTCGTACAGGCTGACAGCGTGAGCCTCGACGGCTGATCGCTGGGCCTTGATCGTTTCGCGTTCGGCCACCTGCCACCACTGGTCGGCCGCAGCCACCACGTCTTTTGGTTCGGTCGGGCCGGCCAATTCGAGCTTGGCCGCATCGGCCCAGCGCTTGTCGCCCGACTTGACCAAGTAGGGCAACCCTTTCTCCCATTGCCGTTTGGTTAGGCAATACCAAAGGCCGACGATCTTGTTCGCCTCAGCATCGTCAGGCTGTTCGGTCAGCGTTTGCATCGCTTTCTGGACGGCCGAGAACCGGAGCTTCAAGCGGTCGATTTCTCGCTCTTTCAGTCCGATCGTTTGTTCCGCCTGCCGATCACGACTCTTCTTGGCGGCGGCCAAGGCCGTGCGGCTCAGTTTCTGGGCCGTTTCAAAATCGTCGGCCGCGATGGCGGCATCGACCAGCGGCAACGCGGCCATGAAGACGGCCGTGCCGTTGTCTAAGGCGCGATTCTTCACCGACTCGTCCAGCAAGGCCAACTTCACATTCAAGGGCGTGATGGCGAAATGGCTGCCCATCTCGTCGATCGCCGAAAAAGCCTTCTGATACTCGCCCGCCTCGATCAACAGCCCAATCGCCAGCCGATAGAGCATGAATCGTTGGTCTGGGGTGTTGTCGGTCTGATGGGCCTGGCCAAGCAGCGTTTCCGCCAGCGCGGTCCGCGTCTCCGAGTTCTTCGCCTCGGCAAACTCCTTTTTGAACACCTCGCGGATCTGCCGTTCGGCCGCCTGCTGGGCAGCGGAGTCGGGCACCGGAGCCTTGCCGCTTGTGGCAGGCGCGGCAACCGGCGTTGTCGGTTCGTCCGAGGGCGACGACGGCTTCGAGGCGTCGCTCGGTTCTTCGTCTTTCGGTTTTTCCGATCCTTCTGTCGCGACGGAGGATTTCGGCTCGACCGTCGGTTTCGCCGTCGGGTCGAGTAGGTCTTCGAGCGTCCGCGGTTGGGCCGGCTGGGCAACCGCCTGCGGCGAATTGCCCGATGAACCGCTCGCGCCGCCCGACTTCTGGCCGCCGTTGGGCTTCGGATTGCCGTTCGGACGAGAACGATCGTTGTCCGCTTTGACGGAGACGGGAACGCTTTGGGCTGACGTTTCCGCTGAACGATCGGGCGCGTCTTCAGCCCGGCTTGCGGGGCGTCTGTCTCCGCCGCCGCTAACCGCCCAAACCCCAATCGCAGCAATGCCGACCAACGCCAGTGCCGCCACAGTGATCACCGCCGGCTTCATCCAGAAGGGCCGAGGCGCGGCATCAGATGCCCCTACCGTCGATCCGCTTTGATTGTCTGCTGATTTTGCCGAAGCGGCCGAACCCTTGCCGCGACGGACCGCTCCGGTCCGCCGCACCGGTTCGACTTCAATTTTGATTTCGGGCAGAGCAGGCGCCTTCGCCGGCGCGGCGGGCTTCTTCAACGCGCCATTGCTCAGCGTTCGTCGCAGTTCCGCGTCGTAGGCCGCTCGCTTCTCGGGATTCAGCAAGCACAGCCGGGCGGCAGCCACCTCATTGAGCAACTGCTGCGAGTACGCCGAGAACGGCCCGTTTTGAAACTGCTTCAGCAGCGCCATCCGACCGTCGGCCGCCGTGGCAATGACTTCCGTATCGGACTCGAAAGGAACAAGTCCCAGCAGTCGATAGTGATGCGGGGGTTGCTCCTCGGGCGGTATCCCCAACCACTTGCGATAAGGATCGAACTGCTCGCTCATCGCTCGCCTCTGCCGACTGACGGATGCAGGTTGCATACCTTGTCTATTTTGTCAGTGCAAGGCGATAAATGCAACCGCGTTGGGCATAACACGGCGGTGATCCCGCATTGGCATCGACCGCTGGCGTCCGACGGCGCGCAACGCGATCGACAAATAAGGCCCGGCTCGAGCGCGCGCGGCCTCGACGGCGTTCAGACGGCATCAGTCGATTCATAGAAACAGCGGATGGCCTCGACGACCGATTCCGCTTGCTCGTCGCTCAGTTCGGGATAGATCGGCAGGGCCAGCGTCTCTCGGGCGGCCGCCTCGCTGGCGGGGAAGTCGCCCGGCTGGTGTCCCAGATAGGCAAAGCACTCTTGCAAGTGCAACGGCACCGGATAGTAGATTTCCACTCCGATGTTCCGTTGCCGCAAGAAGGCAACTAATTCATCGCGTCGCGATGCACGGACCACGAATTGGTTGTAAATGTGACGGCGGTCCGGTGCCTCGACCGGCAACCGAAGCCGGCCTTCGCCGACCAAGCCCGCCTCGGCAAACAACCGCCGATACCGGGCGGCGTTGGCCTGCCGCATTTCCGACCAGCGGTCCAAGTGGGGCAGTTTGGCATTGATCACGGCCGCCTGAATTGCATCGAATCGGAAATTGCCGCCGATCAGCGAATGGTAGTATTTCGGCTTCGATCCATGCACGCGGAGGACCTGCAACAGCTCGGCCGTCTCGCTATCGCAACAGGTAACCATGCCCCCATCGCCGGCGCAGCCGAGATTCTTCGACGGGAAGAAGCTGAAGCAGCCGTATTTGCCCATCGACCCGGCGCGGCGCCCCCGATATTCCGCTCCAATCGCCTGCGCTGCATCTTCGATGACCACCAGCGAATGTCGGCGCGCAATCTCGGTGATCGCGTCCATGTCGGCGCATTGGCCGTAAAGATGCACGGGAATGATGGCTTTTGTCGCTGAAGTGATCTTCGCCTCGATTTGCGTCGGATCGATGTTGAACGTGTCGGGCAAGATATCGACGAATACAGGCTTGGCACCAACTCGGGCGATCGAACCGGCAGTCGCAAAAAACGTGTAGGGCGTGGTAATCACTTCGTCGCCGGGGCCGATCCGCTCGGCCATCAAGGCCAACAATAAGGCGTCCGTGCCCGACGATACTCCCACCCCGTAACGGCAACCGCAGTATTCGGCAATCCGCGCCTCGCACTCTGCGACCACCGGACCGAGAATGAATTGTTGGCTTTCCAGCACCGCCGTCACGGCTGAAATAATTTCCTCGCGAATCGGAGCGAACTGGGCTTTCAGGTCGAGTAAGGGGACAGGAACCGTACGAACCTGAGATGACGACGGTGCGACAACGGTGGCCATAATCGTTTCCTTCAGCACGCCGCGCCGCGATGCCGCGGCGCAAGTTTCCGTAAAAAACGCCAAGGGCGACTCCAACCCCAAACTTCTACCCGGAAACAGCCCGTGAAGGAAAGATCAATTCCCGGCGACGATGCCATCGCAGGGGGGATGAGCAAAGACGAAACAACTCGGCAATCGCTCGGCGGCCGCGTCGTCGCTCGCCCGCAACGGCGAAAACAGCGTTGCGGCCTCGGCGGCCGACGAACGCCTTCGACGGCCCAACGAAATAAGCCGATCGGGAGATGCCCCCGAATGCCCCGTTTGGGCCCGCTGCCGAAACACCGCGACCGAGTCTTTGTTGTAACCCTATTTATATCAGACGTTTATGAACATTGTGCCATCGCCTGCCCCCGCGGTCGGCGCGCACTCCGTTCCCGTGGGGCGACGGTCCCTCGACCAAAATGGCGGTCGGTGGGCCATCGCCCGTCGATCCGTTATGCCTGCCCCCAACTTCGCACTGAAGCGGCCGTAAACCGGCCCGTCATCTGCTTACGTAAGACTACATCACAAAAGCCGTTGGGTGAGCGCCAGAAGAAAGATCACCCGGTCGATCAGTATTTCGTTGCCACCTTTCGCGCGTTAGGCTGTGCCAGGTGCGTTCCAGAACCCGGCACGCATGTCCGAGTGCGCCGATCATGACGGTCGTGCGGCCGGTTGCTCTTTCGGCTCGGCGGCGGTTGCTTGCCCATTGAGCCATTCGGGGACGATTTCGTGCAAGGCCCTTCGCAGGGGTTCGTCCGGACCATTGACCAATTTGGCCAACTCTTCGAACGATCGGCGGACCTCGGGCAGCGAGAAGGGGCGATGATACGCCGCCCGCACCTTCGGATGCGACGTGGGCAGCGTTTGCTCGTCGATGAAGTAGAGCTCCTCGTACAATTTTTCGCCCGGACGGATGCCCGTAAAAACAATCTCGATGGCGTGTTCGGGCAATCCCGACAGGCGAATCAAATCGCGGGCAAGATCAACGATCCGAACCGGCTCGCCCATTTCCAGCACAAAGATCTCGCCGCCGCGCCCCATGGCTCCCGCCTGCAACACCAGTTGCGACGCCTCGGGGATGGTCATAAAGAACCGCGTCATCCGCGGATCAGTGACGGTGATCGGCCCACCCTGCCGAATCTGTTCTTGAAACAGCGGCACCACGCTCCCATTCGACCCGAGGACATTTCCGAAACGAACCACCGTGAATCGCGTGTTCGACTCCTGCGACAGGGCATGCACGTAGCGCTCGGCCAAGTGCTTGGAAACGCCCATCACACTGGTCGGATTGACCACTTTGTCCGTCGAGATGAGCACGAAGCTCTCGGCGCCGATTTCATGGGCCAAGTCGGCCAAGCATCGGGTGCCGAACACGTTGTTCTTGATGGCTTCTCCGGTGTTGTATTCCATCAACGGCACGTGTTTATGTGCTGCCGCGTGAAAGATCACCTCGGGACGATGTTCCAGAAAAAGATTGCGCATGCGCCGCTCATCGGTAACATCGCCGATGCAGACGCGGAGATCGGCCTCGGGGAACAGCCGCCGCAATTCATTGTTGATGGCGAAGATGCGGTTTTCGCCCCGTCCCAACAGAATGAGCGTGGCCGGCTGGAACCGCAACACCTGACGGCAAATTTCGCTGCCGATGCTGCCGCCGGCTCCGGTGACCAGCACGCGGCGTCCTTCGATCCAGCGTCCGATTTTTTCGCTGTCGAGCTGCACCGGATCGCGGCGAAGCAAGTCGGCGATTTCGATGTCGCGGATCGGCACCCGTTCGTCCGCGTTGAGGTGTTCGCTCGCCGAACGAACGATCTTCAGGTTCAACTTGTTGTCGCGGCACACGCCCATCAAATTCCGCAATTCCGCCCCGCCCAGCGTGCCGGCCATCACCAACACATCTCGGGCTTGAACGGCTGTGGCAATATCGCGCAACTGATCGAGGGTGCCGAGAATCGGAATCTGGCTGAGCCGGTTGCCCGGCTTCGCCCCGTCATGCCCGGTCGAAATGAAGCCGCGGATGCGATATCCCAGGTCGAAATGCGATTGAATCTGATACGCCAAAATCGCGCTGTTGTGGTCCACGCCCACCATCAGGGCCGAGCGGATGTCTTTGTTCCACAGCGGGTGGATGTTTTCACGCACCAGTCGCCAACTGGCTCTCAGGGCCGCCAACACGGTGAGGCTGATCATGCAATCGAGAATCAGCACGCTCCGCGGGATCTGATAGGCGGGCACGAGGAAATGATCCACCGCGGCCACTGCAACGGCGGCGATCAGGGCGGCGCGCAGCATAGCCACCAGATCGCTGAACGTGACGAAACGCCACCATCCCTGAAACTGGCTCGCCGCGTAAAAGACGAGGCACTTGAGCACGACGACCCAAGGCAGGCAAACGCGGAACATCTCCACGAAGTACGCCGGCGGCTCGAAATCGAAACGCAACAGAAAGGCCGCCCAAAGGGCAGCGGCGAAAACCGCCGCATGCCCGACGGCAATCAGCGCGCCGCGAACGCGGAGCATGGCACCGAACAGCTTATTCATCGGAGGCGATTACTCCGCAACCGGTTTGGGCAAACCGCTGTTGACGACCAGCCAATCGAACGTCTGCTTGCCGACCTCGACCAGCCGGCGTTCGTCGGCTTCTTCATCGTCGGTCGCGGGGGTTTCCAACAGAACCTTGATGACGGCGGGCCATTGCTTCAGCCCGCGCATCCGCATGCGAACGGCGCCCAAATCGAGTCGATCGAAAAAGGTGTATTCGCCCCATTGAAACCAGTAGAGCACCCGAACTTTTCGCCCGCCCTGCTGCCACGTGGAAAGGCTTGCCTCGACGGCGGCATCGCCCGAGCCGGAAATCACGACTCGTCGCTCGTCCAGCATTTGATAGGCTTGGCCGCGATAACAGTGGATCGGTGTATGAATCACCGCCGTTTCCGGGTTGACATGGACGGCGCAGTGCAGCGTTACCGGCAGCAGCGCCGGCGCGACATAGC
Organism: uncultured Planctomycetaceae bacterium; assembly: GCA_964631235.1. Lineage (GTDB taxonomy): Bacteria > Planctomycetota > Planctomycetia > Pirellulales > Thermoguttaceae > JARKPK01. The sequence continues at coordinate 58,138 of CAZVZX010000016.1, forward strand.
GGCGGTTGACCAGCTCCTCGGCGCCGGTCGCTGTGGCGATTCGCGGATCGAGTTCGACTTCGTCCCCTTGCCAATTGCCGAGCGATCGAGGAAGTTCGTTCAGCGGACGCAGGGGCATCATGACGTCATCGCGGGTCAAGCCGCCGCGCGTCCAGAGCGTTACGCCGAACACCAGCAGCAATAGCCCGGAAATCACCAGCAGTCGCACGCTCGTTCCGTTCATAACCGTTTCTCGATTGCGGTTGACCGCATGCTTCGTCATCCATTGGGCCGCTCGTTTCGCCAAGCGGCAGACCGGCCTTGCCGGTTTGCCCGGCGCGGCGGGCTCGCTTTCGGCGGATCATCGAATTCCCGTCCGACGTCCCTAATCCCTTATCCTAAATAAAACCGCGAAGAACGGAAAGCAGTTCAAACGGGGGCTGCACGCCATCGTCCGCTTCAGCAATGGTGTGGAACCATTTCGGCTGCGGCAGCGGCGAGAAGCTGCCCCTGACCGTCCCACGTCCGGTCATCCGGTCGTTGCGCGAAAGGCTCGGAGCGACGAATCGGGAATCGTTCTGCCGCTAAGAGAGAAGATTCTCCCCGCCGACGACAACGGCCCCGGCACTCGCCGGGCAAGGCGGCCGATCGAAGTGGCGATCGGCGCGCCTTGTCCGAGGCGGGCATCGCTACTACTTCTCGCCGGCCGGAGCCATCACCACCGTTTCCAGCCGCCGCGCCCCAAAGGCATCGAGGATTTCGCATGCCGACTGCACCTTGGGCGACTGGCTCACGTCGCGGAACACCGCCAAGATGACCATATCAACGTGTTGGCTGATCAGACGGGTGTCAGCCACCGGGAGCACGGCCGCACCGTCGATCACAATCATTTCGTAATTGTTCCGCAACTGGTTCAACATCTCGCCGATGGCGCCTTTGGCCAAGGCGGCCAAGGCTTGGCGGTCCAACTGCCCGGCCGGAACGACCGTCAGCCCGTCGGCTTCGGTTTCACGGACGATTTGATCCAACGACGCTTCGCCGCGGAGCCATTCGCACACGCCTGGGGCGGCCTCCGTCCCGAAGAGACGGTGGAGCACCGGGCGACGGAGGTTGCCGTCGATCAACACGGTGCGGCGGCCGTTCCGAGCCAAGCTGGCGGCCAACTGCGTGGCGGTGGTCGTCGAGCCTTCGCCGCCCGCGGCGCTGGTCGTCAGCACCACGCGAACGTTGTCCGAGGCGGCCACGCGCATCACTCGGGCGGCAACGCTGTCCACGGCTGCGGTGAGCTTTTCGGTCCATGCGCTTTGCTTGCCCGCCGCCGGTCCGCCCAACCGCCGCAGTACGCGGCCCGGCACGATCGGCAACGCGCCGATCAGCGGCGCTCGGCCGGCAAGCTGCAGCGACACTTCTTCCACCGAGTTGATCTTCCGCACGCGGGAATCGCCCCAGATCACCAATCCCACCGGCAGGCAGAACGCCGCCAAGCTGGCCAAGGTTACCAAGAGGTAGCGAATCGAAGGCATGTACTCGTCCTTCGGCTCTTCGGCCCCTTGCAGCGGCGTCACTCGCGGCGCCGCCCGCTGCTCCACCCGCAACCGTTCACGTTCTTCGTGAACTTGCTTCAGCGTGTTTTCCAATTGGGTGATTTGATTTCGCATCATCTCCAAGTCGATCGACGAAGTGCTCAGTCGCTCGGCCTCCTGACGCTTCACCTCTACTTCGTTGGCCAGACGCTTTTCGAACTCCACCAGCCCGGCGAATTGCGCCTCGAGTTTCTGAATCTCTTTGGTGATCTCCGATCGCCGCATCGCTTTCAGTCCTTCGCGGATCGAGTCGTACACCTCGGCCAGTTGCGACCGCAGCGAGTCGAAGTCGGTCTTGTACTTCGAAGCATACCGCGCTTTCTGGCTATCGGCCGTGTGCGAATCGATGTAGGCCATGTCCATCCGCCGCCAGGCCAGTTCGGTTTGCAGATCGCGGGCCACCGGATCGTTGCGGGCCAGCGAGTCGATCTCGTAGTCCGAGATTTCCTGGTCGTTGACCGCTTCCAGCAAGGCCACTTGGGCGTCCAATTCGCCCTTGGTGCGGCGCAATTCGAACTGGGCTTGCATCAATTGCCGTTGATACTCGGCGTATTGCTGCATGGCGATCTGCTGCTTCAGGGTGATCGTTTCTCGATCGGAGGTGCCGAGGTCTTCGGCCAATGCCTTCAACGCAGTGCGAACTTGCCGCACTTCGCCTTCTTTTTCGTTGAAAACGCGGTCCAGATCGTTGAGCCGCTCGCGCCGCTGACGCGATTCGACGTTGACGATGTCTTGCAGGTAGGCGTCGACGACGGCCTGCACGAGGACGGCCGCTTCTTTGCCGTCGCGGCTTCGCATCGCCACTTCCATGATCTCCGCCCGGCCCGGATACCGCACAATCAACTCCTCGGCCAGCCAGCCCACCGGGTCGCGTTCGCGCTTTTCCAGTTGCAGGGCCCGAACCTCGGGATTCTTCAGGGCGTTGTTCAGCACGAAACGGCTGCGGACCAACTGTTGCTGGGTGTTCTTGAACACCTCGTACTCGTTGATCAAGTCCACATACGCTCGCGTGTTCGGCAGAATCTGCTCTTGCCGCATCGACACGCGAAGATAGGCCGCCGCCTCATAACGGTAGCCGTAGCCGAACCATGTGGCCACGCCGGCAATCGCCGCGGCGATCAGGCCCAACGCCGTGCATAGGAACCAATGACGCCGGAAGGAGTGCAGGTACGGCCCAATGCCGACGGGTCGCGTCTCCGCCGGCGGCGCCGTCCAGACGCTCATCACCGGCTCGCCGCCGGTTCGCACGGCGGCCGGACCGCCGTTGACTTCCGCGGGAATCAGATGAGTTTCGTTGCTCGACATGGTCAGCTCAACCTACTAAAACGTGGTGAAGAGAAGAATCTCGAAAAGCCTCTGTTCCATTGACGCTCGTTGCGGGCCAACCTCGGCATGCCGCCAAGGCAAGCCCTATCGATCGTCGTTCACTCTCTTGTAACCGGCCGAACCGCTCGTTGCCCGGCGTCCGCTCGGCATCAGTACGCAGTACCCTGCCGCTGCTTGGCGATTCAAACGTCGGATGCCCTCTGCGGTTTGCCCGCCACGGCCAGCGTGAGCGGTTCGTCCAGGCGTTCTTCGGGGAAGAGTTTTCGCAACAAGGTGATCTCGGCCCAGGCGAGAAACAACGCCAACGGCATCATCGCCAGCCCGGCCCAATCGTGAAAATGCTCGTTCAAGGATTCCGTGCTCCAAAACTCGCGTTGCACGCCGGTAGCCGTAATGCGGCACACATTCGAAATAATCGCAATCGGAACCGCCGACACGATGATCACCAGCTTCTCCCACAATGGGCCGTGCATCACGAACGACGCACCGACGCAGATCGTCACGAACAGCATCAACATCCGCAGCCCGCTGCACACGTTGGCCACTTCCAGCGGGGGCGGCTCCGAGAGGAAGATGGCATTGCCTTGCGCCACGGCCGGAATGCCCATCGTTTGAATCAGAAACACGCTGACCACCGTGGCGATCCGCTGCAAGCGGAAGCGGAACAGGTCGGCAATCGCGCCGGGCAGCGGGAACATGAAAAACATCATCACCAGCGAAGGCCAAGCCCAACGCAGGCCGCGCCAGCCGCCCAGGGCCAACGTGATCCCGGTCATAAACGGAATGACCGACAATCCGTCCACCGTCGGGTAGTAGAAGTAGGAGTGAAACCAACGCATCAAGCCCCAAACGACGAAGCAGGGAATCGACCAAAAGCTGAAACCGCTCGGAAGATCCGAATCGAGCATTTCCCGCCGATACCACAGCAGGAAGATGGCGAACGGCGGGACGAAGAAGAAGTGCTGGTGGTCGTCTTGCTTGGCATGCTCGACGAACCACAGCAACCGATCCCAATAGGTCAGGACGAATACGGCAATGACCGCCAACCAGCCCAAACGGACCGACCAACTGAGCCGCTGCCATCCCGCCCGGATCGATACGACAAACTCGTTGTTCATTGCCTACGATTCCCCCGCCGGCCCCGACGGCGTCGATTCTCTCGCGTCAACCGGAAACTCCCCGGCTGCCCCGACAATCCGTTTCGATGCGAACCCAAACTCCAGTTTCCCTGTGCTCTCGGAAAATGTCAACGATCGGTGTTCTTACTCGCGTTCCCGTCGCCAGATCCGTGCGTTGCCCGTTTTCCTCGCCGACGACAACGGCCTTGTCGCCCGCGGAGTGTTCAACGAGCCCAACGCCCGCCTAACGCCCGCGCCGGCGACATTTCTTTTGGTTTGCAAACACTGTTCCAAACGCCGAACAATCACCCTCGCCCGAGACGGACTGCGGTTGACCGTGACGCAAGTCCATACAGAAATGGGTCTTATGGCAAACAGGCCGATCGATCAATCAATCAGCGGGCGAAACGTGATCGCTCGGCGGCCCTTTTCGAATGTTGCCGAAACGCCACGGAACCACACCGGAAGGCAACATTCTTGGCGAAATCGCGGGTATCCCGTCGTCTGGTTCCCTATAATTCCTCAGCGTTTTTGGGTCAGATTCCCATACCCGCGTCCGAGTGTGTTTTTGGCGAATCGCCCTACCGACTGCAAGCCATCACGGGGTTCGCCCTCTCCGCGATTAAACCGGGGCGTATCAGCCGCCGACGGCGACCGCTTTCGCAAATGGGTGATTCCATTGCGCATCGCGACTACCGGCAGCAAGGGCGGGCAGAGATCGACACGACAACGGAAATCAAACCATGCGTACAACATCGACACGGGGTGTTGTTGCCTATCTGTTCGCCGCTGCGGCGGGCGGCGGACTGTTGCTTTGGGCCGTTTCCAGCACGGCCGCAGCCGAAAACGTTGTGCCGTCCGCCGGGTCCCAGCCGGATCGCATCGTCTTTCCCAAAGACGCATCGGTCCTCGATCTTCGCCGCGATTTCGGCGCCGTCGGCGACGGAAAGACCGACGATACGGCCGCTTTGCAGGCCGCGTTCGACGCCAGCAGCAACCGCCGTGGTAAAGACGGCACGAAGGTGCTGTTCATCCCCAACGGCACGTACTTGGTGAGCAAGACGCTGGTAGTCGAACAGCGCGTCGGACCTTGGGTGTTCGGCGAATCGCGCGACGGCGTGGTAATCCGCTTGGCCGACAACGCAGCCGCCGAAACAACCGCGGTCATCCGAACCCACCCCAGCGACACCAAGGCATCGTCGGCCGACTTCTTCATGCGCAGCTTTCGCAACCTAACGATCGACGTGGGCAACAATCCGCGTGCCGATGGCATCCGCTGGTACGGCAACAACAGCAGCATCTTGCAGAACGTCCGCGTGATCGGAAAAGGCAGCGTGGGGGTCAATTCGGGGTTCCTCGGGCAGAACGGACCGAACTTGATTCAAGACGTTACGGTGGACGGCTCGTTCGAAACCGGCGTCCGCTGTGCGTGGAGCTGGGGGCAAACCCTGTCGCGCGTTACGGTCCGCAATGCACGAAAGCACGGGGTTTATGTCAACGCAACCGCCGTGGGCATCGAAGACCTCGTCGTCGAGAACACGCCGGTCGCCGTGTGTAACGAATATCCCAACGATTGGAAATGGTGGGGCGGCGTGGTGGCGTTGGTCGGCGGACGGTTCACCGGCGGCAGCGCCGATCAGCCGGCCATTGCCAACACCAGCATTCTCTATGCGCGGGACGTTGCCGCCTCGGGATACAAACAGGTGTTGAGCGATCCGGCGGGCGGTGTCGCCGGTGACAAGGTCGACGAGTACGCCTCGCCGCCCATCAAGAAGCTCTTCGCCGATTCGCCCGACAGCGCATTGAAGCTGCCGATCCGCGCCGAGCCGCGCGTGCCGTGGGAAACAGAAGCGGACAAATGGGTCTGCGCGAACGAGCACGGGGCGAAGTTCGGCGACAACCGCGACGACTCAGAGGCGATTCAGGCGGCGATCGACGCCGCGGCCGGTGCGGGCAAAACGGTTGTCTATTTGCGGGGCATCAGCGGCGGCGACCCGAACTGGTACAACGTCGATCGCGAGGTCCGCATCCACGGCAGCGTGCGGCTGGTGATCGGGTTGGGTTTCGGCCGCGTTCTCGGCGGGCCCGACGGGCGATTCGTCGTCGATGATCGCTCAGCCCCGGTGGTGAAGTTCCTGCATCTGCACGCCTTCGGCGGGCGGCCCGTAAAGGTCGAAAACCGTTCGGCGAACCATGCGCTGTTTGTCGAAAGCTGCGATCTGGCCGTGGTTGGCCGTGGCGGCGGCGATATCTTCGTCACCGATTGCCCCAGCTCGATCGAATTGCAGTCGCCGGGCCAGCGGCTTTGGGCGCGGCAACTGAATCCCGAGGGCGATAGCGATGCGGGCCTCGTGCAGAACCACGGCGGACGGCTTTGGGCCTTGGGCGTGAAGCACGAAGGAAAAGGCGTCCGCTTCCGTACCGATCGCGGCGGGCGGACCGAGATTCTCGGCCTATTGAATTACGCACCCGACGTGCCCAAAGACGACCTTCGCCCCGCGTTCGACGTGGCCGACGGGCTCTTCAGCGCCGCCGGCGTGCGCGAAATCTCCTTCGGCAACACGTTCAACGTCAAAGTGCGCGAAGCCCGCGGCGACGAAGTCCGCACTGAAACCGGCGGCGGCTGGATCGGCTGGTCGCTATTCAGCGCTCGGCCGGCGGATGCGAAAGAGCCGGCGCGGTAAGAGGCCGATCAGAAGTTTCCGCGCACGATGCCTGCCCGAAACAACACGAACGTAGTCGCGGGCTGAACGGGCCGGGGTGGAGGATTCCTTCTGGAATAAAGATGCGTACCCCGTGGCGGCGCAGCGAACCGACGCGGGTTAGCGCAGGTAGCCGGCGGGCCGCACGTTGGCATCGACGGCTTGATAGGACGGAGCTGCCTGCGGATCGCCGGCAGCGGGCCGACGCGGTACGTAGTCGCTCGTGCCGCCGGGTCGATAGCCGTTATCGGCGGCCGGTGGGACGGCCGAGGCCGGCGCATACGGCGCGCCCGACGGCGAAACGTACGGAGCGGTCGGTGCCGTGTAGGGTGCCGCACCGGGCGGGTTGTAGCCGGTATTGCCAGGCTGATAGTCATTCGCGGCCGGCACATAATCGTTGCCTCGCGCGGGCAAACCCGGCGGGGTGTAGGAAACCGGGGCGACGGTCGCCGCCGGCCGAGTCGTTGTCGGAGCAGTCAAGTCGCTGGGGCGTGCGGGCGAAGCCGCCGGGCTGATCGCAGCCGACGGACTCATCGCACTTGGGGCCGAGGGCCAACTCGGCGCGGGCGGCAAGGCGCTGCCGGCTGGCGGTGCGGCACTCGGCTGAGCTGGTGAATACGTTCCCGATGCCGGAAGATACCCGCCAGCCGGTGGCATCGGCGGGCGATATTCGTTCGTCGCGCTGGTCGCAGGCGGCGCGTTGACCGTGCCGACGGCCGGAGCCGAGGAACGAACCGGGTTCGAGGCCATGTAAGCGGCCGGGCCGCTCGTCGGGCTAACGGCTGGGTAGCCAGTGGCGGGCTGGTTCACCGGGGCGATCCCAGCCCGGGGATCAGTCGGAGCATTCGCCACGGCGGGGGCTGCCGAATAGCCAGTCCCAGCATAGCTCCCTCCGCCTGCGGCAGGGGGAGTCGTCGGATAAGCGCCTTGCTGCGGTTGCATCGAAGCGGTCGTTCCGGTGTAACTGCCGGCGGGCGATCGCGAGGCGGTGGGTGCCGAAGTGGTCGATGGGTAGGGATATTGTCCGATGCCCGACGTGTTCGGCGTTGTCGTGCTCGGGCTGGTTATTCCCGCGCCCGGTGGCGGCAGTTGACCGCTGCCCGCCAATTGCGACGGCCGCGTTGGGTTGGTCGAATCGCCGGCCACGGCTTCGGGCTTGGCAGCTTCAGGCTTTGCGGCGTCGGACGATTTCCAGAACGCGAAATTGGGCATCGTCCACCGGCCATTGCTGTAGCAACCCGACAGCAACACGCCCACGCTGACCAAGCACAACAACCCCAAGTGCTTTGCAGACATGACTTCCCTGTCCTCCGCTGACGCGGGCCGGGCCGCCTCATGCAGCCCCAAATTGATCAACCCCACGAATCGTTCGCCCGCCCGTTTTCGGTAACTCCGACCGGCCAACCACCGGCCGCAACCCGAACAAGGTCGAACTCGCTTCGCGAACCAATGCGGCTTTGCGCCAGCCAAACGGCGCGCCTATGGCACAGGCGCTCTTTGGCACCATATCTGTGCATCGGCCGTTAAAGCCGGCGGATTGAATCGATTATTCCGAATGTTCGCAAAAAACCAAATCGTTTGCCGATCTGGCTCGGCCCACTTTGCCCAAACCGCCGATCTCGGCCGATCAGGCGACGGCATTCTCGTCCATTGTCATCGCCCCCATCGGTTTCCGACACCGAATCGAGAGCGGATCGAAACACTCTTGAATACTGGGAAAACGGGGCGGATTATAGGCTTTTCGCAATGCAGGTCAACGCCAAAAAAAGCATCCCCACGGCCAAACGCGCCACGGAATGACCGGTCGCAACTGCCCCACGTCAAACGAGTAACAACCGCAGCCAACCGAATCGGTCCACCGGGGCGGGCAACGATCCGCACGGTTCTCGACCCGATCCGGCACCTCTAAAATAATGACGCCATGCAGGACGTACCTTCGCTTCCCGAACCGAAAGATAAACCGCCGGCAAGAACCGGGGCTGCCGACTCTTGCGGCGATGCACCGACTACCGCACCTCACGCCCCAGGCCGCGAACAGGTGCAACATCCGTTGGAAACCGCGAATGGACGCGAAGGAACGCAAAGGGAGACGGAAACCGCGAAGGCACGCGAATGGACGCGAAGGGGGTCAGAAACCGCGAATGGACGCGAAGGGGCGCAAAGAGAGACGGGAACCGCGAATGCGCGCGAAGGAACGCGAAGGGAGTCGGAAGCCGCGAATGGACGCGAAGGAACGCAAAGGGAGACGGAAACCGCGAATTCACGCGAAGGGACGCGAAGGGACGCGGAAACCGCGAAGGCACGCGAAGGGACGCGAAGGGGGTCAGAAACCGCGAATCGACGCGAAGAGACGCGAATCGAGTCGGAAATCGCCAATGAACGCGAAGGGACGCGAAAGGAGTTTGACGACGCCGGCGGCACGGGACGACACAGTGATTTGGGAGCGAGCGGCTCTGACGAATTGCGGGGTGACCAGACCGGGCAACAGAGCGAAGCCGCAGTCCCACCGTCGGCAGAGGCTTCGCTGCCCCGCCGTGCAGAGCCTTCGCGCACTTCGCCCAACGAACGGTTGTTTCAGCCGGTGCAGTATCTTAAGGGGGTCGGACCGTATCGGGCCGAGCTGTTCGCGCGGTTGGGTCTGCGGACGGCTTGCGATCTTTTGTTCCATTTTCCGCGCGACTATCAAGACCTCACCGATCGCCGCGAGATTCACGAGTTGCAGGAAGACATCGTCCAGACGGTGCTCGGCACGGTGGAAGATATCGAGTTGCATACCGCACGTTCCGGCCGAACCGTTCTGGGTGTATTGATTCGCGGCGAACAGGGAGGAGTGCTTCGCGCTCTGTGGTTCAATCAACCCTTCATGCGAGAGAAGTTCTCTCTCGGCCGGCGCGTGGCCCTTTCGGGCAAGCCGCGTTATCGCGGCATGATGTGGGAACTGGTTCATCCGCGAGTGGCTGTCTTGGCCGACGACGAACAACCGCCGCCGGGCCGCATCTTGCCCGTCTATCCGCTGACCGAGGGCTTGCAGCAATGGCATGTGCGGCGGGCCGTTCGCGCAGCGCTCGATGCCTGTTTAGACTGCCTCGAAGAGGTGTTTCCCGAAGAGTTTCTCGACGCCCATCGCCTTTGGCCGCTGCGGCGGGCATTGCCGCAAATTCATTTTCCCGACGATCAGCCGTCGCTGGCGGCCGCGCGGCGGCGTTTGGTCTATCAAGAACTGTTCATTCTTCAAACGGCGCTGGCGGTGCGCCGCTATCGCCAGCATGATCAGCGGCAGGCGATTCCCTTGCCGGTGGACGAGCGAATCGATGCCCGCATCCGCAGGCTCTTTCCCTTTCCGTTGACGCCCGGCCAAGAAACGGCCGTCCGCGAGATCGCCGCCGACTTGGCGCGGCCGGTGCCGATGAACCGGCTGTTGCAGGGCGATGTGGGCAGCGGCAAAACGGTGGTTGCGGTGTATGCCATCTTGGCGGCCGTTGCTCATCGGTGCCAAGCGGTGTTGATGGCCCCGACTGAGGTGCTCGCCCGACAACACGAGCAAACGATCGAACGCTTGTTGGCCGACAGTCAGGTGCGGCGAACCTCGTTGCGCGGAGGGCTGCCCCCGGCCGAGCGGGCCGAGCGTTTGCGGCAGATCGCCGCCGGAGAAATCGATTTGGTCATCGGCACTCAGGCGGTCATACAAGAGGACGTGCAATTCGCCCGACTCGCCTTGGTGGTCATCGACGAGCAGCACAAGTTCGGCGTGCGGCAGCGGGCGAGGCTGAAGCAGGCCGGCCCCGATCCGCATTATCTGGTGATGTCGGCCACGCCGATTCCGCGCACGCTGACGATGACCCTCTTCGGCGATCTCGATGTTTCCACGATGCGCGACCTGCCCCCGGGCCGGCAGAAGGTGCGCACCTACTTGGCCGGCGCCGACCGCCGCGCTCGTTGGTGGGAGTTCTTCCGCAAGAAGTTGCAGGAGGGGCGGCAAGGTTATGTGGTGACGCCGCTGGTGGACGAATCAGACCACACGCCCGGCGAAAGCGTCGAGGGCGCCTACGAGCGTTTGACCAACGGCGAACTGGCCGAGTTTCGCGTGGGGCTGATCCACGGTCGGATGAGGCCCGAGGAAAAAGACGCCGTCATGAACCGCTTTCGCCAGGGCGAATTGCAGGTTCTGGTTACGACGGCGGTGATCGAGGTCGGCGTCGATGTTCCCAACGCCACGCTGATGACGATCGAAAGCGGCCAGCGGTTCGGATTGGCCCAGTTGCATCAGCTTCGGGGGCGGATCACGCGCGGGCGGTATCCGGGCCATTGCTGCGTGTTTGCCGACGATCCTTCGCCCGAGGCGCTGGCGCGGCTCAAGGCATTTGTCGCCACCAGCGACGGGTTCGAGCTGGCCGAGGCCGACTTCCGCCTTCGCGGCCCCGGCGACCTGTTGGGTACGCAGCAACACGGCCTGCCGCCGCTGCGCATCGCCGACTTGCTCCGTGATGCCGACTTGCTGGAAGAGGCGCGCCGCGACGCTCAATCGCTTACCGCGGCCGATCCCGGCCTGGCCCGGCCCGAACATGCGCGACTGCGCCGCATGGTTCTCGCCCGCTATGGCCGTGTGCTCGAATTGGGCGACGTGGGTTGAACCGCATCGGCATTCGTGCCGTCGCGGCCATTGCCATCGGCGCGCGTGAAACGGGGGAACAGCCCCTCGCGTTGCAGTTGCTCTTCCCGCCGACGGCAAAACTCGGCAAGCTGCCCGGGATCGTCGCCCATCTCGCTGCTGATCTCGCGGCGCACTCGGGCCAGTTCCGATAATTCACTTTCCGTCATCGGTGCAATCTCCATCGACGAAACTCAGTGGGGTGAGGATCGCCGGAGTCGATAGTCCAAGCTCGTAGTTGATCACCCGCCATTGATTCAGGTAAAGCGGGTGGGCCAAGCGGCGGCACGCCCAAGTCAGCACGATGTCGATCCCGTGAATCGCGGCCAAGGCCAAGTGCATTGCGTCGGCGGTGGTCGCCTCGGCCAGGGCCTTTCGCGAAAGATAAACGCGGGCCACATCGGCCGCCTCGGGCGCCACGGGCAACAGCTCCACATGCCGCAACAGCTCCCAAGTATCGCCATGCCGCACGCCCGAAAGCCGTTGCAGCTCTTCGATCACCAACGCGCTGGACACCAGCTCGAACCGCTGATCGCATTGACTCCACCACTGGCGAGTCCAGTTGCGGCGGGCCACCGACTCGGGACAGCCTCGCGGGGTGTCGAAAAAGCTGATGATCGACGTTTCGAGGTAAACCTTCGGAACCATCATCGGGCCGCCTGACGAGAAGGGCAGAAAAGAGCATCCCGAAAGAAAGCGGACATTATAACCGCGCCGCCAACTTAAGAATCAAGACCGTCTTGGTCGAGTTTGTCCACCAGTTCGTCCAGTTCGTCGCGTTCGCCCGGGCCGGATGTCGCATGGTTGGCTTGCTGTGTTTCGCGGGCGGGCGGCGCGCTGACCGACTGGCCCTCCTTCGAGCCCGCTGCCTCGGCGACGAACTTCGCCCGTTCCCGACCGGCTAACTCGGCCGCCGGAAAAGACCCGAACAATTGCATCAAATCAACGTTCAGATCGGCGGCTGGGCCGCGCAATTCGCCGGCAATCGATGGATTGTGGTGTTCGGGGAACATGATCGCCTGCGACGGGCAAACGCGGGCGCACGCCGGGCAGCCATTGCGGCAGGCGTCGGGCTGTTCCACCAAAATCCGCGACTGCCCATCGAGCCCGAACACCCCGAACAAGCAGAAGTTCAAACACTCCATGCAGGTTTGGCAGCGACTGTAATCGACCACCGGATACCATCGCGGCCGAGTCGGCTCGTCGATCCGCTCCTCGGCCGGGGCGACGGAAATAGGAGCCGAATCGTGCGGCATGGGCGGCCCGCCTCGTGCCACGACAATCCGCTCGATTTCGCCCAACAACGGCAGAGGGTCGTGATGAGGCCGCAGATCGATCAACCAAAGCGTGCGCCGGCCGTTCGAGTTCGTCGTCGCCGCTTGGTCGCTGTCGGCCATTTCCTCGGCAGGAAAGAACTGAGTCTGGCCAACTCGTCCGTTGATCCCGTGCGCCGCCAGCACCCATTGGATGGCTCGCGGATACATCCAAGCGGCCACAAGCAGATCGCCCTCGACTGCCCGAAGGTAATTCATCGCCGGGCCGTATGGCTCCAAGTCGTACAGATGCGGCAATTCTCTGACGGTAACGCCCGAGTACAAGCGAAGCCGTTCGAGCAGTCGGGCGTGCAGAGCGTGCTGCCGGTCATGCGCCACTCGATCGCGGCACAGGGCGACGATCAACGGACGGTAGCAGTCGTTCATGGCAACTCCCTCGCAATGGCGCGGCCGAGACCTCCCCCGATCATTGCCTTCCCGCGCAACGCAGCGCTGGCCGGATTGGTCCGCAGCGGCAACGCGCGGGCATGACGCGCTCGTTCCAATGCGGCAGCATTTCGCGGCGACAACCGCCTTGACTGTTCGGCAACGGCCATTGTCGCATCAAGGCTCGGCCGCGGGCAAGTCGAGGCAATACAACTGGCCCCGCGAATTGCCGATGACCAATCGGCCCTCGGCCACCGCCGGAGAGCCGGTGATATCGCCGCCCGCCTCGAACACGTCCACTTCTTTGCCGTCGGCCAGATCGACCAGATACACGCGCCCGTCCGACGCCCCGGCAATCGCCCGCCCTCCGACGACAACCACCGAGCCGTCCACTCGCCCCTTGGCGGCAAAGTGCCACCGCGGCCGGCCGGACGAAGCCTCGAAGGCATGAAGATGTTTGTCGCGCGAGCCAACCACCACCGTCTTCCCGTCGCACGCGGCCGACGAACGATACGCATTGGCGTTCGGACGATGTTGATAAGTCCAAGCGACCGAACGCTGCCGGAAGTCGATTGCCAAAAACTCGTTGCCCTCGGTTCCCACAAAGGCCAGCGAGTCGCAAACGGCCGGAGTGGATCCGGTGGGATTGCCCAAGTCCACTTGGCCGTCGAGTTGACCGTCGCTCAGTCGCACCAGGTGCAGCCGCCCGTCGCATCCGGCAAGCATTGCCCAAGGTTCGACGATTGTCGGAACGCAGCGGATTTGGTCGCCGGCGTCGTATTTCCACCGCAGTTCGCCATCGCTTCCGCGAAGGCAGTAGAGGAAGCCGTCTTGCGAGCCGAAAAGCACCGAATCACCGTGCAGATTGGCGCCGTTGTCGATCGTGCCTTCGGTGGCGAACCGCCATCGCTCTTCGCCGGTCTTGGCGTCGAGGGCATGGAACACGCCGTCCACATCCCCGAAATAAACGTACCCATTGGCCACCGCCGGCGATGCCGTGATGCCCTGTTTCGCATCGAACTCCCACAGCTTCGATCCGTCGTCGAGACGAAGGGCGTAGAACTTGCCGTCGTTGTCGCCGACGTACACCACTTGATCGACAATGGCCGCTCCGCCTTCGAACCCGCCTTGCCCGCGGAAAGTCCACCGAAGCTCCATGCCCTTGGGCGTCGGACCGCCAAATGCCGCCGACGCCTGCGGGTTGCCGCGCCCGATGGGCCAAGCGGCCGGGCCGACCCGGTTTGATTGCCCTGCCCCAGAGGCCGGCGTTTCTTCGCTCGGCGTTTCTTTGTTTGGCGCAATAGGACGGGGCATCGACGGGCGCGGGCGATCGTTCGAAGGTTCTACGGTAACCGCCTTCCCGGTCGGATCCGATACTGGCGCATCGTCGTTCGCCTCGCCGGGGCGTTTCGTCCCGCCGTCAGGATCTTTCGGCACCGACGGCTCGGCAAAACACCACAGCGCCTGGTGCGTGCGGATCAAGACCTCGTCGTCTACCAACGCGGGCGTTGCGTAGCACCGCTCGCCCAGTCGGTTCTCGGCCAGCAGCCGAAATTGATCGGCGGCGGCGAACACATAGCAGGTGCCGTTTTCGTTGACGGCGAACACCCGTCCGTCGGCCGCCGTCACGCTGGCCGTGAACGAGCCGGACAATCGTGTTCGCCACAGGCATGTTCCGTCGCCGGCGTTGTAGCAGGCCGCTCGGCCGCCGTCGTCCACCACAAACAGCCGACCGCGATAAGCAACCGCCGAGGGAATGTAGGGGCCGCCGTGCCGCGTGCGCCAGACGATGTTCGTTTCGGTGACGTCGCCCCGTCCGCCCGGCGCGATGGCCATGATCGGCCCGTTGCGACCGCTGAGGCTGTACACCCAGGGGCCGTACTGAAGCAATGTCGGGGTGACGAATGTCTCGGTGCCGCCGACGCGCCACAACTCGCCGCCCGTTTGCGGATCGTAGGCGATTATCCAGCCCTCACCGGTCGGATCGTGCGTTGTGCCGTTGACGATCAACTCTGCGGGCGAGCCGCCTCGGGGTGAAACAAGCACCGGCGTGCTCCACGATCCCCGGCTCGGCCGATCGGTCTTCCACTGCCGTTGGCCGGTGGCCTGATCGTACGCCGCGATGAACGACTCGTTCTCGCCGTCGGCCACCACGATGACCATATCGCCGAAGAGCACGGGACTGCCGCCGTAGCCCCAAACGTGGTCGGTGTTCGGCAGCTCGACGTGCCATAGTCGTTCGCCCGCCATGTTGCAGCAGAACAAACCGGCGGCACCGAAAAACGCGAACACCCGTCGGCCGTCGGTGGCCACCGTGGGCGAGGCGTAGCCGTTCTTTGCATGGGTTCGCCCTTTGGCGGGCCCGAGGGGTGTTTTGAAACGGATCGAGCCATCGCGGCGTGAAACGCCCAAAACGGCCAATTGCGTGCCTTTGGCCTGTTCTTCGGCCGTGGTCAATAAGATCAAGTCGCCCCACACGACCGGCGACGAATGTCCCACACCCGGCAACTCCACACGCCAACGAAGGTTTTCGTTCGGGCCGAATCGCGTCGGCGGCCGCCCATAGCCGATCCCCGCCGCACCATACCCCCGCCATTGCGGCCAATGGCGAGGATCGGCGCCGGCCGGCGGCGAGGGATCGACCGACTCGAGCGGCCAAGGTGCTGCATCCTTTGTTGTTTCCAGATTCGGTCGGCAACCGACCATCGCGGCAAGCAAGACGAGCATTGGTGCAATCGCCGCCGCGCAACCCGCACAAAGCAGTCGGCCGCGCAGCATTCGAGCACTGCTCGCCGCCGCGACACACTGGTTGCTCTTGTGAGAACGGATTTGCGACGGTCGGGCCCCGCCCGCAACGTTCGACTCGGCTGCGGCCGATTGCGAACTCGTTCTACCGTGAGTGTTCATTGGACGCTCCCACTGCCACCGGTTCCCCTCGCGCAGCGCGGCCGGCAAACACAATCCGCTTCGCACGCGAACGAGTCGATGCGACAAGACGCAGTCCGGCAAGCCGGGGCGCAGCCCCGCCCGCCGAGAAGAAAACGAATGGTCCGCTTCGCGTTATTCGCGGCCGTTTTTCCGTTGGTGTGGACCTGTTTATACCGTGCGCGGCAAGAAATCAATGCTTTCTTGCAGAGCAGAAGGACTCTTTCCGATCGCCGGGTATCGACGCTGCGATGCAGAAATGGATAAGAGGACTCGGCGGGATGCCCCCGTCCGCACCGATGCGCGTCGGGGCGCAACAGACAATCGGGCGGATGCGCCCGCACGAACTCGGGCGGTCGTGGGTCCGACGATCGTTGGCAGCGAATCGTTCGCAGCGCCCCGTCGGCCCGTTCAGGCCGTGTTTTGCGGCTTGCCGGGGGCGGGCGCGGCGCTCAGTTGCGCCAGCACTTGCACCAGCCCATTGAGATGCGCGAACCGAGGCCCGTATCGATCGACGAATTCATTGAGCATGAAATCGCCGTCGAGCAGATTCTCTTGGTTCTCGTTGATTTCGCGCGTCATCGCCGAGAGGAACTCGGTTTGCACGCGGCCGAGCGTTTCGGCCGCCTTGCGGCAGCTTCGGGCCAAATGCGGATTGGCCGCCTTCCACTGGCCCAACTCCGTGGCCTTCTGACGCTGGGCGGCATTGAGCTGATTGACCAGCTCTTCGAGCAATTCATTTTGCCGATCTTGCGCAGCCAGAATTTCTCGCAAGAGGCGTAAATGTTCAAGTTCAATGGCCCGCGCCGTGGGCGACATTGGACTGGGGCTGACATCGATTTGAGTAAAAAGCGGCGGTTGCGCGTGAGATTCCTGACTCATAGCATAATCGCTCCTGATGGTCTTTTCAGTATAACCAGCAGATGCGGGCCAAGTCGAGGGTCGAGACAATTTTTGTTTCGCGCAGATTGGCACGACGCTAGCATCGCTTGATGTGTTGTGCCGACTGGGCAAACTGTACCGCCGGGGGAATCCGCATTGTCGGTAGGATCCGCTTCTTCGCGCTAAAGAGAATGCTTGCCGCCGCCCGAATTACAGGAAGCCCATGCGCGCTTCGGGCATCCGCGGATTGTTTTGTGCGCCGGCCGTGCTCAGCGGCACGCCGCCAAGCTCGTTCGCACGGCGACGGGACCGAGGCGGCGTTGCACGACGGCCATCGGCCGCAGCGGTGGCGGTGAACGGCCCCGACTGCGCCGTTTGCACCAGGACGATGCGCACCATGGGCGCGGCCTTTCTTCGTCGAAAAACGAGCATCGGGCCGCCTGCCGAGTTTGCAGCGATTTCCACTGAGAGAGTTCTTCCCGACGACGCGCACCATGGCCAATTCGCAGCAACCTTCCCTGGGCTTTCTCACCGTGATCGAGCATCCGCAGCAAGGCTTTTTCGGCGGCTATCTGCTGCTGAATCCGTTGGCGCGGCCGCTCGAGTTCCACTGCACGGCCCCGCTAAAACCCAATCGCGCGCAAGAGATTCTCTACGGTCCCACCTTGCACGAGTATCTCTTTGGCGAACAGATCGGCCAAACGCTGGTGGCTCGCGGCAGTCATCGGCCCACGTTCATTTGCACCGATTGCCCGCCGGTGATGTCGCTCCGCGGGTTGATCGACGCGCCGGTTGTCCTGTTGCTGCCTCCCGAGATCGGCCCAGAAGGCGAAACAACGTCGGCCGCGTCGCCAGGCGGTTCTTTGGGCGAGTCGGCCACAGCCGGCGAGGCTCGATGGCGAATCGACTCAGCTCATGTGAACCGCCGGTGGCATTTGTTCGCATGGGAAGGACATCGGTTGGCCGTGGCGTCGAAAGAAGACGAACAGGCACTGATCGCCCGCGCCGATCGAATCCTTTGCGGCTTCGACTTGGCCGAGCCGTTCGGCCGGATTCGCGCGGCGATTGAAGAAGCTCGGCAGGCGGTGCGGCCGACATGAACACCCCGTGGACCAACTCACCCGAGGGCGTCGCTTGGCGGCCCGATCCGCCGCCCGGCGTGGTGTCGGTTTCGTGCAGTTCCGCGTTACCTGCCGCGTTCACCTGGCCGTTGCCGGCTGATGCGGCTCGGGAGCAGCCGGCCGACAATCGCGCCGGTTCGTTCGCTGCGGCGGAAGTGGTTCTCTCCCTGACGAAGAACCAGTTGCTCTTTTCGCGTCCGGCGGCTTTTCGCGTCGCCCTACCGTCGGCGACCGTTCGAACGCACGGATTCGTTTTCGCCCCGCCCGCAAGCGACAAGGAGCTGCCGGCCGAAACAAGAACCAATCGGACGGAACGGTCGCTGCCAACAACCGAAGCCGACTTGGCTGGAACTGAAGAAGACAGCGGCACCGAACCCGGCGGCCACGGCAACGGCGCTGCGCGCGAGGGCAATCCGGTCAACGGCCATTCGGCCGCAGAAGATGCATCGGGCGACCAGCGGCAGCGGCCGATCTCGCACACGCGGATCTCTCCGCCCAGCGATTTGATCAAGCTCGAAGACCGGCTCCACTACGTTTTGCAGCCGTCGCTCGAACTGCTGCTTCGCACCGAGGCCCTGCGGTTTCCCTTCGAGCCGTTTCCGTTTCAGTTCGAGGGTGTGGCCTTCCTTTATCCTCGGCAGAATGCCATCTTGGCCGACGAAATGGGCTTGGGGAAAACCATGCAAGCCATCACGGCCATTCGGCTGTTGCTGCATCGCGGCGAAGCGCGGCAGGTGTTGTTGATTTGCCCGAAACCCCTAGTAACCAACTGGGCTCGCGAGTTCAGTGTTTGGGCGCCGGAGGTTCCGGTTCAGGTGGTCGAGGGGGATCAATCGCGGCGTCATTGGCAGTGGCGGTTGCCCGGCGTGCCCCTGCGCATCGCCAACTACGAGGTTGTTTGCCGCGACCGCGAGGTGGTGTGCGACGGCCAATTGAGTTTCGATCTCGTCGTGCTCGACGAATCGCAACGAATCAAGAACCGCGGCAGCACGACGAGCCAAGTCGTCCGTTCGATCAGCCGACGGCGCAGTTGGGCGCTGACCGGCACACCAGTGGAGAACAGCGCCGAGGATCTGGTGGGCATCTTCGAGTTCCTCGCGCCCGGGTTCCTCTCGCCCGACATGAAGCCGCGCCGCCTCGGCCGAACGATTTCGGACTACGTGCTCCGCCGCACGAAAGATCAAGTGCTCAAGCAAATGCCGCCGCGACTGATCCACGATGCGCCGTTGGAACTAACGGCCGAACAGCGCGAAAGCTACGAGTGCGCCGAACAGCAAGGAGTTCTGCGGCTGACCGAAATGGGCGAGGCGGCCACGATTCGCCACGTGTTCGAGCTGGTGTTGCGGCTCAAACAGATCTGCAATTTCGATCCGGCCACCGGGGCCAGCGCCAAACTCGAACGACTCGAAGCCGATCTCGAAGAAATCGCTCAAAGCGGGCGCAAAGCGCTGGTGTTCAGCCAATGGGTCGATACGTTGCAGCGGCTGTCGGGCGCACTGAGCCGCTTCGGCCCGCTTGAATATCATGGCGGCATCCCCTCCGCACGCCGCGACGCGGTGATCGCCCGCTTCCGCGAAGACCCCAACTGCCATGTGCTGTTGATGAGTTACGGGGCGGGTGGGGTCGGGCTGAACTTGCAGTTCGCCAACTACGTGTTCCTCTTCGACCGCTGGTGGAACCCGGCCGTGGAAGATCAGGCGATCAATCGCGCCCATCGCATCGGCGCGGCCGGGGCCGTCACCGTCACGCGATTCATCGCCGAAAACACGATCGAAGAACGGATCGACCGCGTGCTGCAAGAGAAGCGAGAGTTGTTCGCCACGATCTTCTCGGTTGCCGGACAACCATCGAAACTGGGCCTATCGCACGACGAATTGTTCGGCCTGTTCCGCCTCCGCCCGCCTGCACCGCGCAACGCTGCGGGACGAGCGGCCTGAGACGCCAACCGACACGTGCGTTCAGTGCAGCTTGTCCGCGCGCAGACCGAGAGGCTGCCCCAATCGTTGAGGTGTCCGGCCGTTGCTGCCGCGTCAAGTCGAGGCTGATCCGCGGTTTATCGAAGAATATCGCCTTGGCCGTCTTCCGCGGGCGATTGCTTTCGCGCCGCATCGCTGCATCAGGCGGCATGCCGTCGCGGCTCCGAACGCAGCCGCTCGATCAGGCTGCTAGTGGAATAGTCGGCCTTCATCGGCACCGTGACCACCTGCCCGCCGTAGCTTTCGACGATCTCGTGGCCGACCACCTGATCGGTGCGGTACTGGGCCGCCTTGACCAGCACATCGGGCCGAACTTCGGCGACCAGCGGGGCCACGCTCGTTTCGTCGAACAGCACCACGCAATCGACGCAGGAAAGCGCGGCCAACATCGCCGCGCGATCGTGTTGCGGAATGACGGGCCGTTGGGGGCCCTTCAGCGCCCGAACGCTGCGGTCGCTGTTCAGCCCCACGACCAGTGCGTCGCCCAAGGATCGGGCGGCCTGGAGCACCGCAAGGTGGCCCGGGTGAAACAGGTCGAAGCACCCGTTGGTCATTACGATCCGTCGCCCGGCACGGCGATGGGCGTCGAGCACGGCCGGCAGCCGGCCGCGGGCAACGATCTTCCCTTCGCCGCCGGAGCGGTGGCGATCGAGCTCGGCGATGATCTCGCTGCGCGAGAGCGGAACGACGCCCAAACGCTCGACCTCGAGCCCGCCGGCTGTATTGGCCAATTCGATCGCCGTGGGGAAGTCGGCCCCGGCGGCCAGGGCGAAGCCCAAACTGCTCAGCACCATGTCGCCCGCGCCGGTGATGTCGCACACTTGTCGCGGGCGGCAGGGGAAGTGTTTGGCGCGGCCGGCGGCGTCGGCCCAGGCGATGCCGTCGCGGTCGAGCGTCACCAGAACGGTTTCGATCCCCAGCGACACCAACTGCCGTGCCGCGTCGAGCCCCTCGGCCGGCGAGGTGATCTTTCGCCCGGTGGCCAGTCCCGCCTCGTAACGGTTGGGCGTAATGCATGAACATCCGCGGTAGCGGCGGTAGTCGCATCCCTTGATCGGATCGGCCAGCACGCGCACGCCCGCACGGCCGGCCAGCTCGATCAGCCGCGGGATCATTTCGCCGGCGCACACGCCCTTGTTGTAGTCGCTGATCAGCACCAAGTCGGCGCGGGCAATCGCCTGTTCCGCCGCGGCCAGCAGTTCGGTTTGCAGCGCAGGCGACAGCGGCCGATCGTCTTCGCGATCGACGCGCATCATGTGATGCGGCGCCCGCTGCTGTGCTTGACCGAGCAATCGTTCCTTCAGCGTGGTGGGACGTTGCGGGTCGGTGCGCAGTCCGCCGGTATCGATTCCCTGCGCGGCGAGCAGCTCGGCAACGGTTCGGCCTTCGGGATCATCGCCAACGACGGTGCAGAGGGTCGGCTCGGTGTCGAGCGCGGCCAGCATCGCGGCCACGCTACCCGCCCCGCCAAGTCGGTGTTCCTGATGCCGCACGCGGAGAATCGGGATCGGCGCCTCCGGACTGATGCGTTCGACATCGCCCCAAAGGTAGCGGTCGAGCATTACGTCGCCCACCAAGAGAATTCGCGGGCGCAGCGGGCTTTCCAGCAGGTCGATCAATGAAGCAGACATCCTTGTCGTCCCTGATTCGATCCGAATACGTCTTATTCGATCCGAACAAGCTTCGTTGCGACGGGTCCGTCCGTCGCCTGCGGCCGGCGGCACCCTCGTTCAAAGCGAAGGGTCGGCCGGGCAATAGCGGCCGACCGCGTTGATTCGGGCGAACACGTCGTCAACCACCCAATGCAACGCGCAAACATGGACGCTTTCGACCATGCCCATGTCGTTCAACGGCACGTGCAATCCGGCATGTTGCATCTGGCGGAGCCGTCCGCCGTCGTATCCGGTCATGCCGAACACCTTCAAGCCGTGCCGCGAGGCCCAGTCGGCGGCTGCCAGAACGTTGGGGCTGTTGCCCGAGCCGCTGATGGCCACCAGCACGTCGCCTGCTTGCCCGAAGTTCATCAACTGTTGCACAAACACCTGGTCGTAGCCGCAATCATTCCCTAGGGCCGTCAGCCAACCGACGTTGTCGGTCAGGCTCATGATCTTCAGGCGGCGTTTCGATTCGTCGCGCAGGTCTTCGGGCGCCAGCGAGCTTTTGCCGAGGTCTTCGGCCATGTGCGAGGCCGTGCAGGCCGACCCCCCATTGCCGATGACGAATACCGTGCGGCCATCGCTCCACGCGCGATAAATCCACTCCGATAACTCGGTGACGGCGGCGGCATCCACCTGGTCGAGTTCTCGATGCAAGCGGCTTAAATAGTCTTCCCAAACAAGCTCAACACCCAACATGCTCGGTAACCTCGGTAGTGATCCGGCCGCGAACCGCGCCCATGGCCTTCCCCGAATGCGATCAAGCCGTTTCGGCCGCCGTTTCGCTTTTCCTTGGCCGCGAATCTGGGCAGAGATCGGTTGTCTCAAGGTTGTCTCAAGATAGCTGATGCGTACCCCACGGCCAAGAGCAAAACAGAACCGGGCAACCGGGCAACCGGGCAACGCGGCAATGCGGCAAGGTGGCAACGCGGCAAGGCGAACGGGAGACGCAGAATAACGGCGCAAAATGATGACGTGTGCTCGGCGACGGGCAACCGCATTTGGTCGATCGAAACCGACGATCAGGGCCGAGGATGCGTGCGGAACGTGCGGTCGGCCAATCGGCGGACGGCCAACGCGGCGTGCCACCGCCGATAAGCGATTGAACCGGCAACTCCCCCATCGGCGAGGGCATCTCATCGACGCCAGATATCCGGCTTGGCGTACTGTTTGGGTTTGTCTATCCTGTGCATGTTGCCCGGTGTGTTTCGTCAGCACAGAAAGCAGAACATGACGTCTTCCCCGCATGATCGCAAGTGCGAGCGGCCGGCGCCCTCGGCAGAACTGCGCGGATCGATTTCGGGACAACTCGTATTTCTGGGCACGGGCACATCGCACGGGGTACCGGTTATCGGCTGCTCGTGCTCGGTCTGTTGTAGCGGCGATCCGCGCGACCAACGCACCCGGTGCAGCGTGGTGGTTGGCCTGCCCGGGGGGAACCTGCTGATCGACTCGCCGCCCGAACTTCGGCTGCAATTGCTCCGCGAGGGGATCGGGCGAATCGATGCCGTGGCCTACACGCACGAGCATGCCGACCATCTGTTCGGACTGGACGATTTGCGCATCTTTCCGCAGTATTTGGGGGCCGACCTTCCGGTCTATTGTTCGTTGCGAGTCGAACAGCGCATTCGCAAGGCATTCGACTACGCCTTCGATCCGGCCGTGCAGAGCTTTCCGGCGGGCGGGCTGCCGAAGCTCGATTTCCGCCGGATTGACTCGGCCCACTTCGACGTATTGGGCGCGAGGATCGTGCCGATTCCGCTGGAACATGGCCCTTACGAAGTGACGGGCTTTCGCATCGGCGATGTGGCCTATTGCACCGATGTGAACGCGATTCCGCCGTCGAGCATGGAATTGCTCGGCGGTTTGCGGGTGCTCGTGCTCGACGCCTTGCGCCGACGCAAACACCCGACGCACTTCAGCCTATCGGAGTCGCTCGATGTCGTGGCCCGCCTGCGGCCGAAAATGACCTATTTCACCCATCTTTCGCACGATCTGCCGCACGAAGCAACGCTTGCGGAGTTGCCGCCGGGCGTCTCCTTGGCCTACGACGGCCTGAGAATCGCGTTGCAGCCGTGAGCAGATTCCGCCCGTTGAGACATTTGCCGGAAAGAGAAGGCCGATTCGACGCCGAGGTGTGCCGCGTCGCAAGATAGGGGCTTTGAAGTCGCCGCGAATTGCCCATTGGCTGGTTGCCTGATGGCCGTGCGCGCCCGGCGATTCGCACAAACTCTGGTTACACTTCGGTGCCGAACTGCGGCGGCGCGACGTCTAGGCCGACCCGTTCCGCCGCGGTCAGATCGAACATCGCACGAAGCACGAGGGCGTGCGCGTCGGTCCACGGTTGGTTGCGGCGGCCGAACATTCGTCGCTGAGCGGCGGCGAGCACCTGATAGTCGATCGCCGTGGGCCGCCCCGGCGGGGGCACGTGGTTGACGAAGCTGGGGATGTTCGTTCGCACGGTGTCGTACACCATGCTGCCGGCGCCGATCACCTTTCCGGTATAGATCATCGTGCCGATGGCCGTTTTGGCATAGTCGCCGATGATCGCACCGAGGAACTGCATGTCGGTGGGCACCGATCGCCCTGCGTAGCGCATCGTGATGGGACCGTAGGTGTTTTTCAAGTTGCTGTTGGTGGTGCCTGCCCCGAGATTGACCCAAGCGCCGACATAACTGTCGCCCAAGAAGCCGTAATGCTGCTTGTTGACGAACGGTTCGAGCACCGAGTTGCTCACCTCGCCGCCGAGCCGGCACCCGCATTCGGCCGTCACGCCGGGGCGCAGCGAGGCGTGGTCGTTGACCACCGATTGCGGGCCGAGCCGGCACGGGCCATGCACCACAGCCAAGGGGCCGACGGTTGCCCTTTGTTCGATGACGATCGGGCCGCGCGAAGCGTCGAACACAGCCGAAGGGTGGATCGTGACGTCGTCCGCGGCAAACACCCCCGGAGCCAATTCGCGGTAATTGCCGCGCGCAATGCGATCGTGCAGGTTTTCCTTGAGAGCCGGCGAATGGAAGCGAATTACGTCGTGCGGATGCTCGATCAGCGGGTGGTCGAAGTCGATTGTCGGCAGCCCGGGCGAACTCAAGTCGGCCGACGTTCCCGCTCGGCCGAGGCAGCCGGCGATCGGCACGCCGCCCCGCAATGCGACGAAGGGACGGGCCGCCTCGATCCAAGGCCGCAAGCGTTCCAGCGATGCGGCGATCGGCGCCAACCGCGCATGGAGAAAGACACAGGGTGCATCCGAAGGCGGAGGCTCGATCATGGCGGGCGCCGCGGCCGCCAGCAGCGGGCGCAAATGGGGGCGGACTTCGGCGCGCAGCGGGAAACCGAATCGGGCGGCCAGATCGACCAACCGATAGCCCCCGCACGAAAGCTCGAAGGCGGGCCGGCCAAGCGCCACGGGACTCAACCCGGCCGTCGCATCGTCTTCGAACAGAACGATGTAAGTCTTATTCCGATCGCTCACCGGAAATTCATCGAGCAACTGGTGCCGCCCGCCGCGGGCAAGTAGCCGTGTTTGACGTAGTCGGCCACCATGCGATGGGCGCTGAAACGCCACGCCAGCGAGCTGATCGAATTCATCATCCGTTTGATCCAATTCCGCGGCAGACCGTCAACGTCGCGATCGTAATACAGCGGAATGACTTCTTCGCTGAGCACGCGGTAGAGATCGGCGGCGTCGCGGGCGTCGGTAATCCGATCATCGACATGATGGGTGCCTTGCCCGATGGCGAATCCGTTGGTGCCGTCGTAAGCTTCGGCCCACCAGCCATCGAGCACGGATAGATTCAGCGCGCCGTTGAGCACGGCCTTCTGCCCGCTGGTACCCGAGGCTTCCAGCGGCCGTCGCGGGTTGTTCAACCACACATCGACGCCCTGAATCATGTGCCGGCAAACGTTGATGTCGTAGTCTTCGATGAAAGCGATTCGGCCGGCGAACCGCGGATCGTGGCGCAAATTGGCAATACGGCGGATCAACTGCTTGCCCGGCTCGTCGGCCGGATGGGCTTTACCCGCAAAGATGATCTGGATCGGTCGGTGCGGGTCGTTGATCATCGCGGCCAGGCGATCCATGTCGGTAAGGATCAGGTCCGCCCGTTTGTACGTGGCGAACCGTCGGCCGAAACCGATCGTCAGCACGTTCGGATCGAGGATATTTCGAGCGGCTTCGACGGCATCGTCGCTCTCGCCGCGGCGGCGGCACTGACGGCTCACCCGGCGACGAACGAACGCCAGGAGCTGATTCTTCAGCGCATGGTGCGTTTCCCACAACTCGCCCGGATCGACGTTGTGAATCGCCTGCCAGACTTCGGGCTCGCCGTGGCGCTCCATCCAGCCGACGGGGAAGTTGCGGTCGTAAAGCTGCTGCATTTGATACGCCAGCCAGCTTTGAATGTGGACGCCGTTGGTGATGTGCCCGATGGGAATCTCTTCTTCCACGCGCCACGGCCAAAGATGCGCCCACATCCGCCGCGAAACGTGTCCATGCAAATTGCTCACGGCGTTGGCGCGGCGCGAAAGCTTCAACGCTAAAACGGTCATGCAGAACGGCTCGTGCTGGTTCTGCGGTTCGACGCGCCCCAGCCCCATCAACTGCTCGAACGAAATCCCCAATTCATCGCGGAGCGGCCCAAGGTGTTCTTCCACCAGCCCGCCGTCGAAGCGGTCGTGGCCGGCAGGCACGGGCGTGTGCGTGGTGAACACCGTCGCTTTGGCCACTTCGCGGACGGCTTCGTCGAAGCTTTTTCCGTCTTCTTTGATTCGTTGGCGAACCGCTTCCAGCGTGGCGAAGGCGCAGTGGCCTTCGTTGAGATGATACACGCCCGGGGTGATGCCCAGGGCCTTCAGCGCGCGAATGCCGCCTACGCCGACCACCAATTCCTGGCGAATGCGCGTGCGATTATCGCCGCCGTAAAGCCGCGAGGTCAGTTCACGGTCTTCGGGGCTGTTCGACGCCACGTCGCTATCAAGCAAGTACAGCTTCACCCGTCCGATCCGCATCAGCCACACTTTGGCCAACAGCCGGCCCGTGCGGGTTTGAATCTCGACGGTGATCGGTTTGCCGTCGGGCCCGCGCGCCGGCTCCATCGGTAGTGTTTCCACCTTGGTGTTCAGGTATTCCTCCTGCTGCATCCCGTCGTGGTCGAGATGCTGCTTGAAATACCCTTGATCGTAGAACAAGCCGACGGCCACCAGCGGCACCCCCAACTCGCTGGCGCTCTTCACGTGGTCGCCCGAGAGTACGCCCAAACCGCCCGAATAGATCGGCACCGATTCGTGAACGCCGAACTCGAGCGAAAAGTACGCCACCGGTTTCGATCCCAACACGCCCGCATTGGTGCGGCACCAAAGGGGTGTTTCCGCCAGGTATTCCTTCAACCGGCGATAGGCATGATTGATGCGGCTGTGCAGCACCAGCTCCGCCGCCCGAAGCTCGAGCCGCTCGGGCGTGAACTCGGAGAGCAACGCAATCGGGTTATGGTCTAATTGCCGCCAGCGAATCGGATCGAGATCGCGGAAGAGATTGATCACATCCGGGTGCCAGCTCCACCAGAGATTCCGCGCCAGCGTCATGCATTTTTCGTAGAGCGTTTCCGGCGTCAGGCCGATCGACGGCGATGGTTTGCGTATTCCGAGCGGCAGATTGTCTACTTGGCTCATCATCATTCCCTTTCTTCTGGAATGATTTCAGTTTCGGCAACAATGGTGGAAGATTATAACGGTGTTGGCTTGCAATTTCGACCCCGATTCGATGCCCACCCGAGTGATTCGTGTTTCACATCACTTGGCGAACTGAGCAGCGGAACGAAGCAACGGTGTTCACCTACCGATGCCGCAGATTCCACGGCGTCTTCGCCTCGGAGCCTGTCAATCGCGGAGCCCCCTGTTTTTTCGAACGTTTTGCGAGAGTGAAGATGGGGAGTCTGGGAAGCGGTGCCGATATGGGCAAGCCTGCGCGGGGATTGCCTTTCGCTCTCGGCTGGCCTAACATGATTCGTTTTCCGGCGAAGGGACATTCGGATCGGGCGTTTGCAATCGCCGGCCGCAGCCGGCACGAAGCGGCGAAGC
The DNA here is from genome assembly GCA_964631235.1 of uncultured Planctomycetaceae bacterium. Lineage (GTDB taxonomy): Bacteria > Planctomycetota > Planctomycetia > Pirellulales > Thermoguttaceae > JARKPK01. The sequence goes on from CAZVZX010000016.1 coordinate 85,828, forward strand.
AGCTTCGCTTTGCAATCCGGCACTGGCACGGGCATTGCATCGGCCCGCCGGCGATCGGTCGTCGCCTCAGCCGATCGAGCATGGGGCTCGCTCTGCCGCTGTGTTACACCTTGCGAGGTTACGGAACCCATCATGACACAACATGTCGAAGTCCACTGGCACGAACACGCCGTCTCGCGACAAGAACGCGAACAGCTCAACGGACACCGCGGCTGCGTTGTTTGGTTTACCGGGCTCAGTGCCTGCGGCAAAAGCACGGTGGCCAACCTGGTCGATCACAAGTTGCACCAACTCGGAGTTCACAGTTTCGTTCTCGATGGCGACAATGTGCGTCACGGGCTGAATGCCGCGCCGGCAATGCTACGCCCCAAGCACGGCGAGGAGTTCGCCAAGCGGTTCGGATTGGGGTTTTCCGCGCAAGATCGCGAAGAGAACATTCGCCGAATCGGCGCGGTGGCCAAGCTGTTTTCGGAGGCGGGCGTGATCGCCATCACGGCCTTCATCAGTCCGTATCGCATCGATCGCGATCGTGTCCGCGAAACACTGGCGCCGGGCGACTTCATCGAAGTATTCGTCGATGCGCCGCTGGAGGTCTGCGAGGCCCGCGATCCCAAAGGGTTGTATAAGAAGGCTCGGGCGGGCGAATTGAAGGGGTTCACGGGGATCGACGACCCGTACGAACCGCCTCTGAATCCCGAGTTGCGGCTTGACGCGGCGTCGAAATCCGCCGAGGCGTTGGCCGATGAAGTAATTGCCTACCTCCGCGCGACGGGGAAGATTCCGGCCCAATGATTACAGCACCGGGCGGGCGTGGGCAGGCGAGTTGTGTCATTTCGGTTTTCCGATGAGCGAAGGCCGCGCGGCCGCGTTGCGTTTCGCGGCCGGGGATCAATAATGCATTAAGGGGCGGTCGTCCGGGGCACTGCGGGCGAGATCCGTCTGTCTTCGAATGACGCTTGGGGCGGAACGGCCGCCAGCGAACGGGCCGTCCCCCGCGCGATGCCGCGGCCCCCGGTTCCGTCTCCCGCCCGTTGGTCGCTGGGGTTTTGTTCTGAACGATCGAGAAAGCCGGGGTTCGTGATCCAGATGCTCGCCGGCGTTGGAGTGATCTGTTTCGCCGCCAGTTACGGGGTTGCGTTGGCCCTGGAGGTTACCCGTCTGTTCTTTCGCAGCGGGGTGCGCGGCGCGGTGATGGTCGGCTTTGCCGGGGCCGGGCTGCTGGCACATGCGATCTACCTGTTCAACCGGGCGGTGGCCGCGGCTGGGCCGCCGCTTTCCAGTCAACGGGATTGGTGCCTCTCCGCAGCGCTGGTTGCGGTGGTGGTCTATCTGTTCTTGTTGTGGTTCCATCCGAGAACCGCATTCGGACTGTTTCTTTTGCCTAGTGCGCTGGCGTTGATCGCCGTGGGCGTCTGGTTGGCCGATCCGACGCCGATTGCTCGCGAGCCGGCCGGCCGGGTGTGGGCAGCGGCTCACGGGGCAGCGTTGGGCGGCGGCGCGGTGGCGGTTGTTTTCGGGTTTATCACCGGCGTCATGTATTTGGTGCAGGTGCGCCGTTTGAAGCAGCGGCGGATCGCCTTCGAGAGATTCAAATTGCCGAGCCTCGAGTGGCTTCAACAGGCCAATGTGCGGGCAACCGTGGCGGCCACCTTGTTGTTGACGCTGGGGGTGGCGGCCGGTTGGCTGTTGAACGTCATTCGCCAGGGCGGACCGTTACCTTGGACCGACCCGCTGGTCGTGGCCACGATGGCGATGCTCGGTTGGTTGCTTGCGGCGTTGGCCTTGGCCGGTTCGGGAAAACGGTTGACCGCGGGCCGCCGCGTCGCTTTTGCGACGATCATCAGTTTCCTGTTTCTCGTGGTGGTCGTTGCCGCCTTGGTGAGCGGGCTCAGCGAGCACGGCGTGTCTCGGGCGCCGGCCGACAATCGGGCGCATGATTTGCTCGAAGGCCCCGGCGGCGGGGCGGCGGGGGCGCAGCGATGAACATCCGCATGGTCGGTTGGACTCATCACTCGGCGCCGATCGAAACGCGCGAGAAACTCAGCTTTTCACCCGCGCAAACGCTCGAAGCCTTGCAACGCTGGCGCGATGAATTCAGCCCGATCGAGGCAGTATTGCTTTCCACTTGCAATCGCGTCGAGCTTTATGCCGCCTCCGCCGATGAAGCCCCGCCCGAGGCCGACCGTTGCATCGAGTTCTTGGTGCGCCGGCGGGAGCTGTCGAGCATCGAGGCCGCCGACTCGGTCGAGCATCGCGTGGGGATCGATGCTTTGCGCCATTTGTTTTCGGTGGCGGCCAGCCTCGACAGCATGGTGATCGGCGAGCCGCAGATTCTCAACCAGGTGAAGCAGGCGTATCAGGCGGCCGTCAGCCAAGAAACCGCCGGTCCGACGCTGCATGCGGCTTTTCAGGCGGCCCTTCAGGCCGCGCGCCGCGTGGCCAGCGAAACCGCGCTGCACCAGCATCGGGTGAGCATTCCCAGTTTGGCGGTCGCCGATTGCGCCGGGCAGATTTTCGAGCGGTTCGACGATAAGCACACGGTTGTCCTCGGGGCGGGCGAGATGGCCGAGGAGACGCTGCGCTACCTCCGCGAAAGCGGTGCGCGGCACATCACCGTGGTCAACCGCAACATCGACCGCGCGGAACGGCTGGCAGCCCAATGCGGCGGCCGAGCCGTCGGATGGGACCAGTTGATTGAAGCACTGGCGACGGCCGACCTGGTCGTCAGCGCGGTGGGCGGCGAGCATACACTGATTGATGCGGAACGGTTTGCGCGGGTCGAGCGGGCGCGGCAATCGGGCGCTTTGTTCATTCTCGATTTGGGAATGCCGCGAAATTTCGATCCGGCCATCGGTGCGCGGCCCGACGTGTTCCTCTACTCGATCGACGATCTGAAGGCCGCCTGCGAACGGAATCGGCGCCAGCGCGACCGCGAGCTGCCCGCCGCCCGCCGAATCGTCGAGGAAGAGGTCGAACGATTTGCGGCCCAATGGCGGCATCGGGCGGCTCACCCGTTGATCGCCCGGCTTCGGTCGGATTGGCAGAAGCCGAAAGAGGAAGAGTTGCAGCGATTGCTGCGCAAACTGCCGCCGATGGACGCCAAAGCCGAGGATGAGATTCGCCGTTCGTTCGATCGGCTGATCAACAAGTTGCTCCATCCGCCGCTGGAATCGCTGCGCGATGAAGCCCATCGCGGCAACTACCAAACACTGCTCGACGCCTTGGCCCGGCTCTTCCGCTTGAAAGATTGAACGCCAACGGGGCGCCATTGCAGCGATGGCGGGCATCAGGGCGGCCGTGGCGGCGACGGTGCCGCGACATAGTCGGCCGCGTCGTAAATGGTCAACAGTGGCACATCGCGCCGCCAGGGGCCCCAACCGCCGCGGCCGAGACACTTCGTCAGCACCGGCTCGGCCGAGTCGATCAACCGCTGAGCGTCGGGTTGCCAACCGCTCGGCCGATGCTGCACGACAACCCAACGCAAACGCAGCGGGGACCGATGATCGGTCTCGAACCGCACCACGCCCCATTGCCGCAGCAGGACGAGGTTGTCGTCGGGCGCGGCCAACAGCAAGACTCGCTCGTCGGGTGCCGTGTGCGAGTTGAGCCAATCGATTACTGCTCGATCGAATGAGTCCCAGTAGTAGGTCGGCTCCAGCCCCAAGGCAACCGCGCCGGGCAATCCTCCGACCAACGGGTTGTAGTACGACAACCATTGCGGCGCGAACCAGTGGGTTGGAAAGACCGACGCCGCGAAAACGGCGGCGACGGCCCCGTGCATGAACCGGCGACGCCCGCCCGCCGCCCACCGGCATGCCAGATCGGCTCCCAGTCCGCAGAGAACCGCCAAGAAGGCGAAACTCGGCAGGATCAGCCGCTCGGCGTCGTGTGGGGGAACGCCCGGCAGGGCGCGGACGATCAAAAGAATCGACCAATGCCCGAGCAGCAGACCGCCGTAACCGTTGGCGAACAACCGAACAACGGGCGAGGTTGAAATGCGAATGGTTTCAGACGCGGAAGGACGCAACGGAATGCCGTACCTGGCCTCGCGACAGCGTTCGCACACAAGCACGACGAGACCCAGCCCCGCCAGGCCGAGAATCCCCAGCGGCACGGTGATTGCCGTCCAGACGATCGTGTTGTACCAAGGCAAAGGATGATCGAGGTTGTAGAGCCGGCCGAAAAACTGCGTTGCAATGTTCAGGCCCGCATTGTCCCCACGATGGAGATTCAGTCGCCAGAACTCCAGCAGGCCGGCAATCGGCTGCCGCCACAGCGGCGGGTTTAGTGCGATAAAGGTTATCAACGCTGCGGGCAGAACGATGCCGAAGGTGCCGATCGCGATTCGCCGGGCGAGAGCGGCCTGATCGTCGCCGCCTTGCAAGTGATCCGAACGAGGCGCATTGATGCGGGCTGTTCGGCTCGATCGGATTGCGCGGATCCAGCACAGAAGCGACCAGACCATCGGCGGCACGACGGCCAGCCAGCCGGTGGCCTTGCAGCTCATCGTCGCGCCCAACGTGGCACCCGCGGCGATCGCCCAAACAGCCCCCGGCGGCATTCGGCCCAGCCTGCGGTTTGTAGCGAACAGCCGAAATCGCGGGCGTTCTCTCGCGGCCGAGGCTGGTTCTCGATCGTCGTGCGGCGAAGCGACGGACCTGTTCGCATCACTCGACGATGATGCCGTTTGCAGACGTCCGATCCACGTGGCATAGACGACCCAACTGATGAGCCAGCAGGCCGTCAATGGCCCGTCGAACGAGGCGAAATGCGCATGAGCGAACAGCCGCGGCATGCAGAACACGGCCGCCACGGCGCCCAAAGCCGCCGTCCGAGAAAGGTCGCGGGCAAGCCGATAACCGATTGCGCCCAGGGCCGCGGCGAACAACGTGATCGGCCCCATCCGCCACGCCACCAACGGAGAGCAGAAGCCATCGGCCGCCGCTTGCCCCAATCGAATCACCAAGCCGTAGCCCGCCGGATGCCCCTCGCGCGTGATGGTGTATTCAAACTGTCGCGGAATCGCGGCCGCGCGGAGGATTGAATCGCCCTCGTCCCAAACAAGGGGCGTCATCGAGGCGGTAGCCAACAGAATCAACCACGAGACCGCTGCCACGAGAAGAGCGAGGCACGCCGTCTGGCCGCGGGTTGGTCGGCGGTCAACGGACGGCAGCACGAGCGCCGCGTCGGCATTCATCTCAGCATCGCCCGATGTCTGCCCGGCCAATCCGACGCTATTCTTCGGAATGTCGCCCGAGGCGATATAGAAGCGAGAGGAACCCAAGCAAAAAGAGCCGCGCAACGGGCGAGCGAACGCCCGGCCGACATCAAAGGGGTTCTTTCAGAGGAACACACCCCGACGAAGGGTGGCTGATGGGACTCGAACCCACAACACCCAGATCCACAGTCTGGTACTCTAACCATTGAGCTACAGCCACCATGCAACCATGGCGAAACGCTCATTATAGCCGCCTGGGCAGCGGCCGACAACTCCGCCCGCCACGGCCGCGCAAACCGCTGGCCGCGCAGACCAACCAGTTGACTTGGTTGACTGGGCTGGACTATGCTAAACGTAGGGCCGAAAAAAGAATACCTCGTCGAAATCAAAGACTGCGGGAAACCGAAAGCGGATCAAGGGGGCGCGGCACGCCATCAGTTGCTGCGCCGGCGGCCGCTTTTCTGGGCGGGTGAACCGACACAGTGAAGGCCGAGATCATGAAGCGGACGGAGAAGGCGGGCTTTACCCTGGTAGAATTGTTGGTCGTCATTGCGATCATCGGCATTCTCATCGCGCTGTTGATGCCGGCGGTTCAAAGCGCCCGCGAATCGGCACGCATTGTCAGTTGCAAGAACAACCTCAACCAATTGGCGTTGGCGGCGATCCGTCACCGCGAGACGCACGGACACTTTCCCACAGGCGGTTGGGGTTGGGGATGGGCCGGCGAGCCGGAACAAGGGTTTACCAAAAATCAGCCGGGCGGTTGGGCGTACAACATCTTGCCGTTCATCGAACAACAGAACGTGCATCAGATGGGCCGCGGCTTGTCCGAATCGCAAAAACGCGATGCCATTCGCGATCGGTTGGCCATTCCGATTGGGCTGTATAATTGCCCCACGCGCCGCCGGGCGGCTACGTTCCCCTACGTTCACAGTTCGCCGTATTACAATGCCAGCATTACTGCCGGCGGGCGCATCGCCCGAACCGACTACGCCGTCAACGCCGGGCATTCGAACCCGAGCGGCATCGACAAGGGCCCACCGACGATCGCTGCCGGATTGGCGAAGACCGATTGGCACTCCGATTCGGTCAATTCCACCGGCATTTCCTATTTGCGGAGCGAGGTGAAGATCGTTCCCGACGGCGACAGCAACACGTATTTGATCGGCGAACGATACGCCAATCCCGATCACTACTTCACCGGCTCGGCTGCCTCGGACGACCAAGGTTGGGACGTGGGCTACGACTGGGATACGCTTCGTTGGGGCAAAGAGTCGCTGCTGCCGCGGCCCGACACGCCCGGGCTCGACAACGTGTATATCTTCGGCAGCACGCACATGAGCGGCTGGAACGTGGCGTTCTGCGATCGCTCGGTGCGGATGCTGAGCTATTCGCTCGATCCGGTTGTTCACGAGCGACTGGCCAACCGCAAAGACGGCTTGGTGATCGATCAATCGAAGATCGAATAGCGTTCGTCCGCCGTTCTTCTCCGTCGGCGTCGAAACGAGATGTTTCGCGGCCGAAGTTGTTGCATCGTTTCTCAATGGGCCGTTAATCGGCTTCGGGTGCAATCCGTCATCACTTCTGCCTGTGGGGGCGTGCCGGAGCGCTATCGGCGCGCTGCGGCTCGCCCGGCCGTCTGTTTGCAGGCTGCTGGGCGGAATCGAATCGCAGCGTCGGTTTGCCCTGGGACGGTGCGATCGGACTGAGACTTCCAGTGGCCTCGCTGTCGTCGCCGGATCGGGTGACGGAAAGAACGTCTGTCTCTCTGTGTGCGGCGGCGGCTCGCCCTGCCGTCGCCGTACGTTTCGGCGGCTGCGGGGCATCGCCGGACGCCGTGTTCCCGTCATTCGAGGCCAAGCCGAGGGCCTGCGCCGCCTGCGGTAGCGTGCGGATATGCACATCTTGTTGCGGGAAGGCGATCTCGATGCCCGCCTCGCGGAAGAGTCGATCGATGGTCGAATTGAGTTCGTGCAGTACGGTATTTCGGTTGTCCATGTTCGGCAGAAAGCACCGCAACACGAAATCGAGCGAACTGGGGCCGAACGAATGGAACACCGCTTGCGGAGCGGGATCGTCGAGGACGAGAGGATGTTCCTTGGCGGCACGAAGCAGCAGTTCGGTGGTCTTCTGCGTGTCGGATCCGTAGGCCACACCGACGTTGATCACCAACCGGTTCACTTGGTCGGAGAGGGTCCAGTTGAGCACGCGGCCGGTGATGAATTCCTTGTTGGGAACGATCAGTTCTTTGCGGTCCCAATCGACGATTGTCGTGGCGCGCATTCGGATACGAGCAACCTTGCCGTTGACTTCGCCGACGGTAATTACGTCGCCCACGCGGATCGGCCGTTCGAGCAGGATGATCAGGCCGGAAACGAAGTTGGCGAAGATCTCTTGCAACCCGAACCCCAACCCGACGCCGACGGCAGCGACAAGCCATTGCACTTTCGACCAGCTCAGGCCGATCATGCTGCACGAGGTGGTCAGGCCGACGATCACAATCAGATAGCGCGACACGGTAGCGCAGGCGTAGCGCACGCCGGCGTCGAACGGCAGATGTTGAAGAAGGGCCAACTCGAGCAAGCCGGGGATGTTTCGCGCCGCCGTTACGGTCATGCCGAGCACCACAAGCGCAAGAATCAGATTGGCGAGCGTGATGGCCGCCGGCCGCTCGATGGTGCGGGTTTCCATCGTTCCGCCCGGGGTCTTCTCGACGACCGAATCGATCACCGTCGTTTCCCAAAGCCGCACTTCGTTGAGGAACCGCAATGCCGGCGTGACATCGACCCAAACCATCCAGGCGGAAAGCAGCCCGCCGACAATCAGCGTGTACTCCACCAAACGGCGGGTTTGGGTATTGATGGCGGCCAAATCGCGTTCGGCTGGCAAAGGAGTGGGCAGCTCGGCGGCGTTTTCGTCGCCGACGGCTTCGAGTTGGGCGCGGCGGCGTCGGGCCTCTTCGATGGCTAGTTTTCGGCGACTGACCAAAATCCACCGTAGCAACAGCGAGCGAAGCAGCACGAAGGCGAAGGCCAAGTAGGCAGTCAACGCCAAACGCGCCGCCAATTGCTGGGCGGTGTAGTAGTAGCCTACGGCGGCAAGCGCGGCCAAGGCGACGGGCATGAGCACGGCCGCTGGATACCAAAGATAGCGAAGACGGTCGAGCCAACCGCCGCGGTGCTCGATGAGCCATTGATGGAACACGCCGCCGCCCGGCCGCAAGATGCGTTGCAGCGCCAGCGACGCAAGCAGCAGTCCGGCGATAAACGCCAGCCGCCCGAGAGAACCGTCCCATCGGTCGTTGCTTTGTTGATCGAGGGAAGCGACCAAAAAGGCCATGGCCGCGCTGGGCCAACGAAGCCAGCCGGCCCCGTAACGCAACGCGCGAACGGCCGACTCGGACCACGCGAAATGGGCTTCGGCCAAGCCGGCCGCGCGGCAACTGACGTAGATCAACTGAATCACGAAGAACGCCCGAGCCGCCGACATCAAGCCCGTGCCGACGGCCTTGCACAATTCCGAGGCATCGAACGGCGCCGCGAGCCGCCATCCCACGTAGGCCGCCGGCGCCGCCCACGCCGCCGAGGCCAGCAGGGTGAGCGCCAAGGCATGGATCGTCAGACTGAAGCGGTAGCAATTCGCCTTGCGCACCTGTTCGCCCAATTCGCGCAAGCGGCGGAGCAACGCCGGCCGCAGGGCGATCAGCGGAACGATCATCAACAGTGCCAATAGCAACACCGCCGGCTTATGCATGGCGTCGTCGATCAAGGCGCGCCCCAGTTCCGCCCAGCCCTCGGGGCCAAGCAGCCACCAGGCGGCGTCGCCGCCGTGCCGCAAGTCGTCGGCCTGAAGCGGTGCGTCGCTGGTAATCCACAGCACGCGTTCATCGATGAAGCGGGCGCACTGCTCGGTGGCCTCAACCAAACGCCGCTCGGCATTGTCGAGGTCAACCAGTTTATCGAAGTATGCATGGTGATCGTTGATCAGCGCGTCGAGGTAATCCTTCTGGCTGCGGAGAGCGTCGCGGACCAGCGGGCCCAGCGAGGCCGAATCGACCCCCGACGTGCCGGCCAGTTGGGCCATCATCCGTTGGGTGCGCACTTCGACATCGGCCGATTCAGCGCGCTGGTCGCGCAGTTGCAGCAGGGCCAATTGCGTTTCGGCGATCAGCATTTGCCGTGCGCTCAGATCGCGGCGCCGCTGCGAAATGTTCGGCAAAGCGTCGCGCTGTTTGCGGAGCAGCAGCCCGATGGCGTTGGTCAACCCGACCGCGTCCACCTTCTCGCGCGCCCGCTTGAACTGATCTTCCACTTGATGCAGCAGTTGCGTCGTTTGCTCCAACTGCGCGGTCAGGGCGGTGATCCGTTGGGCGATTTCCTTCCGCTTCTCGGCCAAGGCGGCGTTCTCTTCGGCCAAACGCCGGACGGCCGGGTGCGCGCGGAGGGCGTCGAGCTTGGCGGTCTGCGCTTGACGGGCGGCTTCGGCCTGCCGCCGCGCATTGACCATCTCTTGCAACTGCTTGATCTCTTGCTCGGCCAAGACAACGCGCCGCTGGGCCAAGTCGCGCTGCACCGGCAACAGCTCGGCGGTCGCCTCGAAGGCCGCCGCCTGCCGATCGATGGCCAGCAACTCCTGCTCGGCTGCACGATGCTGCACCCAGGAAAGCAAGCGTCGGGCGGCCGCCAGCGGGTCGCGCCCGTCGTTGGGCGTTTGCAGCTCGGCGCTGAGCTTGCTCAATGTTTGACGCAGTTCCCCGGCCCGTTGCGCGTTCTGCTCGCGCTGCGCGGCGCGGCGTTTCGGCTCAGCCTCAAGCCGCTCCAATTCCGCCCGAAGCCGACTCAGTTCGCTTTCGCGGTTGACAATCGCTTGCTCGATTTCTTTGATTGTCGCTTCGGGCGGAATCACGATCGTCCGTTCGGCCGGCTGTGCGGCCAGCTCGGCCTTGGTTTGTTCGAGCATCGAAGGAGCATGCAACGCCGTCTGTGCGAATTGCGTCGTCTTCTCCGACCACTCGCGAACCTTGGCGAGTGTTTGCTGCGCCTCGTCGTAAATCGTCTTCAGCGTCTTTCGAGTGGACTCGTCCAGGCCGGGGCTCTGCTCGATTTGCCGCACGCGCAATTGAATCAGCTCGGCAATCGAGTCGTCGCTCGCCGGCGGCGTCGCAGTTTCCGAACCGTCGCTCGGTGCCGTCCCCGCACTGCAAAGCATTGCCGCCAAGAGAATCAACCATGCCCATCGCATTCCTTGGCCGCCAATCGATCTCATTGCGAACACCCTCACCCGCCCCAACCGAAAGGGCCGTACAAACCACAATCAAATTTCGAGAGGTGATTTGTACTGCAACCGGGCAAGTGAGTGAAGGTCAATTCGCTGCACGAGGAAATCGGCGCGGCATGCGCAGAATGCGCAAGCGGGGGGGTAAGCGGCTGCAACTGCGGCTGATCGAGCAACGCTTCGCCGTGCGCTCCGTCGGCAAGACTGCGATCGGGCAACGCACGGCCATCGTCGCGGCAGGCCGAAAACAGACTGGCAAGCGCGTCCGGCCGATGCAAGATCTGGTGAACTTGCTATTCGGTTCTGGGGCGCGCCCGCCTTCCGCGCACGGCCTTTTCGTTCAAGACCCTGCTCAACCTCAGGCCTCGGAGATCGCCCGAGCCGATTTGTTCAGAGTGCCGCGCACGCGGTGGCACTCGGCGACGAACTGTTCGGCCCGCTGGCATTGATCGAGCAGTTCGCGGAATGGGCCGTCGCCGCCGCCCGACTCGCGCGCCGCCAATGGGCCGCGGCGGAGTTGCTTGGCAATCGATCGCCGCAATCGGCCGCTGAACGAAAGCATGAGAATTGCCGACCACGCGACCACCCAAAACATGCCCGCCAAATAGGCGTGAATCCCTTCGATCGGCGCGGGTTGAGCGGGCCACCACGAATCGTAGAAAAAGTTTTTCCCGAGCCGGAAGAGCACCAAGCCGACGACGCCCAACCAAGCGCACTCGTACAAACCGCGGGTGAACCATCCCGAGTTGCGCCGAACCAGTGCATCGAGCGATTCGTCCACCCGGCGGCGCATCCGGCCGAGAGCCGCCTCGACGGCTTGTTCGGCTTGCCGCGCCAGGGCTTCGCCGTGCAATGGTTCGACCGACATCTCGGCCTCGCCGAA